>NZ_JBWJZE010000015.1:0-167641 GCF_056429085.1 Bradyrhizobium sp. CFUWI | reverse complement strand
AGCCTTGACGGCAGCACACCGGATCAAGCCTACTTCACCCCGCTGCCGCTCCGCACGGCAGCCTAACCCCGGCAGAGGCTCCACTTATCGACGCGGATATTCTGTTCAGACAACCGGGGCCAGCTCACAGGCCGCCTCGCCCTTCCCAGTAAGTGGGCGTCCCGTAATACCGGTGAGTTCGCGTTTCCCAATCTCGATCCTCCCAGGAGTCATCGCTGAACTCCGGCGCGTCCCTGAGCTGTTGCTCTGTGATATTGGTTCGGAAGCCTTCGAGGGACGTATCATACCTCAGAGCGCTCCAGGGAATGGGGTAGTGGCTGTGACCCAAGCCAACAAATCCGCCGAAGCTCATGACGGCATAAGCTACGCGGCCTGACACCTTGTCGATGATGAGGTGATCAATCTCACCGATATTCTTTCCATCCGCTCCATACACCTCGGTTCCCTGAATGTCTTCGCTCGAGATGCAGTGATGATCCGGGTGGGCTGTTGCGCGGGCCATGACTTTGTCTCCCTCACAGGTGGTTTTGGCCGCTTAACTCGGCAGCTACGAGGACGTTCCTGCGTTAAGCGTCCGTCGCAGCGCCAAATCGACGCGACATCAGCGAAGTGACGACAACCCTCAATATGGTCGGCTTAGTGGGCGCAACGGACGAGATTTGCTTGCGCTGAGTCTTTGGCCTTCTGACCCAAGCCCGAAGTCGGGAATGGTGCGCCTGTGAGTCGAAGATCGGTAACCTCGCGATAAACGATCTCTGAACTGCCTGTTCGGCCTGCGTTCATGTCGTCCCTTTAGTATCTCTACAGAGTAGTGAACCCGAGACGTAGTTTCCAGCCGTGGAGAATCCACGCCGCTCGATAATTTGCGTAGGGACACACTCACAATGGAGGAGACGACCATGAAGAAGCTTCTCATTTCGGCGGCTGCCGCTGCAATCATGACCGGCGCCGCCTACGCCCAGACGGAATTTTATGTAGTGCAAGACACCTCCACGAAGAAGTGCACCATCGTGGACAAGAAGCCGACCACCACTACCACCGTCGTTGTTGGCGACGGCAAGGCGTTCAAGACACGCACCGAAGCTGAGAGCGGGATGAAGACCATCAAGGTCTGCGCGAACTAGGGAGTGGTGGCGAGAAGCGATAAACCCCGCTCCGTCCGCTCCCATCGACAAGAGGGAGGCCGCTGAAGCGGTCTCCCTCTATTCACCGGCACATACCAACTGGAGGATTTGTTCGGCGCCTGCGACACGGCGGTATCGGATCACGATTTGAAACAGCGTGGTGCCGACACCCGAAGGCCTAGCCGGCCCAGCCCCCGGGCTGAGGCGTTTTTGTCGCATGTGTGCATTTTTACACCGAACTCGGAACAAACTTCGGTCCCTTGAATCATCCCACGTCAAAGCGTCCGGATGTTCCATCGTGTCACGTTTCAACCATTTCGCCCGCGAGGCCGCAGCGACGTTGCTGCGCATGGCAAAAACCACAAAGGATCCCAAGGTGGCTGCTGGCTTGGTGCAGCGCGCGGCAGACATAAAAGACCGCACTGGCGAGCTTCCTCCCGTTGACGTAGAGGCCATAGCCGACCAGCCGCCGAAGCCTTTAACGAAGAACTGAGGTTGCCTCTAAGGACGCCGCTCTCCACTTCGCGTGAGCCTATGTCTGACAAAGAACTCCGCAAAGAATGCCCTCAACCTCCTAAGCGATCCCGCGACGATGAAGCCCGGCAGGTTGTACAAGAGTACATCGAGGACACAAAGGCAGTTCTCAAAACGCTTCGCAGAGCACACTAGGATCGCTCACCGATGGCGGCCACTTTCGATGCGTTGAATGGCAGCTTCTGGCCCCAGAGCGGCCATGAAGCGCTGTCGGCTGCAACATCACCTCTCGATGCCTACCGGTCATGGCAGCCGGATTGCCCTAAATCACACCCGCCAGCCTCAGCGCCAAACCCGCCGCGCAGCTGCCCGCCAGCACCGTCAGCATTCCCAGCCTGAACCGGAAGATCGCCGTCGCCGCCGCGATCGCCAGCACGAGCGCGGGGATGTCGACGCTTGTCAGCACCGGCATATCAAAATTCAGCGGAAACGCCTGCACCGGCACCGTCTCGCGGAACAACGTGTGCAGGGCGAACCAGATCGAGAGGTTGAGGATCACGCCGACCACCGCGGCGGTGATCGCGCTGAGCGCGCCGGCGAGGCCTATGTTGCCGCGCAGGCGCTCGATGTAGGGGGCGCCGACGAAGATCCAGAGGAAGCAGGGCGTGAAGGTGACCCAGGTCGCGAGCAGGCCGCCGAGCGTGGCCGCGAGCATCGGCGACAGCCCGCTCGGGTCGCGATAGGCCGCCATGAAGCCGACGAACTGTAGCACCATGATCAACGGGCCCGGCGTGGTCTCGGCCATGCCGAGGCCGTCCAGCATCTCGTGCGGCTTCAGCCAGTGATAGTGCTCGACCGCCTGCTGGGCGACATAGGCCAGCACCGCATAGGCGCCGCCGAAGGTGACCAGCGCCATCTTCGAGAAGAACAGCGCGATCTGGCTGAAGACGCTGCCTTGCCCGAGCGCGAGCAACAACACCATCACCGGAACCAGCCAGAGCGCGAGCCACAGCGCGCCAACGCGGATCGCGCGCGCGGTGTCGGGCTTGACGTGCTCGGGCACGGCTTCGCCGAGCATGCTGTCGATCGCGGCGCCGCTGCCGCCAGGACCGTGACCGGCCGGCGCGAATTCCGGCCGGCCAGCTCGCGCGCCGACATAGCCGATGAGGCCGGCGGCGATGATGATGATGGGGAAGGGGACCGCGAAGAAGAAGATCGCGACGAAGGCGATGGCTGCGAGCGCGATCATGATGCGGTTCTTCAGCGCGCGCTTGCCGACGCGCACGACGGCCTCGACCACGATGGCGAGCACGGCGGCCTTCAGCCCGAAGAACAGCGCCTCGACGAAGCTGACATTGCCGAAGGCGGCGTAGACATAGCTCAAGGCCATGATGGCGATGATGCCGGGCAGGATGAACAGCCCGCCCGCCATCAGCCCGCCGGCGGTGCGATGCATCAGCCAGCCGACATAGGTGGCGAGTTGCTGCGCTTCCGGGCCCGGCAGCAGCATGCAGTAATTCAGGGCATGCAGGAAGCGGCCTTCGGAGATCCACTTCTTCTCCTCGACCAGGATGCGGTGCATCACCGCGATCTGGCCCGCGGGCCCGCCGAAACTCAGACAGGCGACGCGAAGCCAGACGCGGAAGGCTTCGTTGAAGCTGATGCCGTGACCGGCATCAGCTCCTGCTTGGACGTTGCGGGTGTCCATTACGCCTTCACCTTGTTGGTCGGCCAGTTGTGGGTCTCGGTGGTGGCGTCGCGGCACCAGCGGTAGAAGGCATCGTACAGCGTCATGCCGGCCTCGAGCTGTTCGAGGTCGTCGTCATGCATCCGCGACAGCCCGAGCGATGCCGCGAGCAGGCCGGGCGCCTCCGGCGCCAGATCCGGCCGTGCGGTGTCGGCGCCGCGCACCAGCGTCGCCAGCCGGAGCAGGGCGGGGGTGGCGATGCCGAACTCCTCGATCATGACGTCGAAGGTGCAGAGCTCGCCGCGGTGGCTCCAGAACACGTTCTCGATGTCGAACGGGGCCGCATTGAAGCGTTCGCCGACCGCGACCACTTCGGAAGGAGCGACATACAGGAACACCGCGTTTGGATCGACGAAGCGGCGGATCAGCCAGGGGCAGGCGATGCGGTCGACCTTCGGCCGCGCCCGCGTCACCCACACGGTGCGTCCCCTGGCATCGCGTGGCGGCAGCTTGCGGGCGTCGAGCAGCGGCAGCTTGGCCGCTTTCCAGCCCTCGAAGCCCCCCTCCAGCGTCTCGGCCTCGACGCCGAGCTGGCGCAGCCAGGCCGCTGTGCCCTGGGCAAGCTTCTCACCGCGGAAGCACGAGACGACGGCCCGGCGGCCGGCGAAGTCGCCGCCCCAGTCCGTCACATTCTCGTGGCTGAGCTTGATGGAGCCCGGGATCAGCCGCCGGTCGGCGGCAAAATCCTCCTCGGTGCGCACGTCGATCAGGACAGGCGTATTCGCGGTGCCGATCAACCGTGCCAATTTGTCAGATGATATGGTCGTGAATGTAGACATGGTGCGTCCTCGCAACAACCGAACGGGACGCGATGCTTGGGCTTGTCGCCTCGTGGGGAGATCGCTCAAATCCCCATGGCGCAGATTACACCGAAACTAAGTTGCACTGTCAATCCGCGGGACGATTGGACCTTAGAAAATTGGTGCCCGCCGTCTATATTGCGCGCCGACAGACCTGAATCTTCGGGAGAATTCGATGCATTCCCATTCCGTCGAACAATGGACCCACGACCACGCCTTCCTGGGCGAGAAGCACGACGCGAACGAGCGGCGCACCTGGTTCGTGGTCGTGCTGACGCTGGTGATGATGGCCGGCGAGATCGTGGCCGGCTCGCTGTTCGGTTCGATGGCGCTGCTCGCCGACGGCTGGCACATGGGCACGCATGCGGCCGCGCTCGGCATCGCCGCCTTCGCCTACCGCTTCGCGCGCCGGCATCTGGGCAATGCGCATTTCACCTTCGGCACCGGCAAGTTCGGAGATCTTGCCGCCTTCGCCAGCGCGATCATCCTGGGCCTGATCGCGGTCGAGATCGCCTATGAGAGCGTGCTGCGGCTGATCAATCCGGTGCCGATCGTCTATGGCGAGGCGATGGCGGTCGCCGTCCTCGGCCTCGGCGTCAACCTCGCCAGCGCGTGGCTGCTGCGCGACAGCCATGATCACCACCACGGCCATGAGCACGGCCACAGCCATGCACATGACGATCACGACGATCATGGCCACGACCACGATCACCATGGCCATCAGCATCGTCATCACGACAACAATCTGCGCGCGGCCTATGTCCATGTCATGACCGATGCCGCGACCTCGGTGCTGGCGATCGCCGCGCTCGCGGTCGCCATGTCTTCGGGATGGGTCTGGGCCGATCCCGCGGTCGGCCTGATCGGCAGCGTGGTGATCGCGAGCTGGGCGTTCGGCCTGGTCAAGTCGTCAGGCGCGGTGCTGCTCGACGTGCGGGCCGACGAGAAGCTGGAGCGGGTGATCCGCGCGCGCATGGAGGTCGGCGACGACCGCGTCACCGATCTGCATCTGTGGCAGGTCGGCCCCGGCCATTGTGCCGTGCTGCTCTCGGTGGTGTCGGACGAGCCGAAGCAGCCGGCGGTCTACAAGCGGCGGCTCGCCGGGCTGAAGGGCCTCAGCCACGTCACGGTGGAGGTCGAGACCTGCCCGCATTGACCAAGTCGATCGCAAATGCGTTGCGGCGCCGCCGGCGCAAAGCGCCTCGTCCCTCGATATGACCGCGGATCCCGCGATCAGCTTCGCGGCGCGGTCGCCGCGGGCGGGCTTGGCTCCGGCGTCTGCTTCGGCTTCAGCGTGCCGGCATAGAACGCGAGCAGCCAGACCAGGAGGACGGCGAGGAGGTAGACGCCCCAGGCCTGCGGCGGCGTGGTCGCCCAGCGCAGCAGGCCTTTGAAGGTGTGGGGCGGGCTGTTGTCGTCGCTCATGGCTCGGTTGTGCGCGAAAGCTCCGGCCCGGTCAATCCGGCCGCGGCCTGGTGCGGATCAGGAACAGTGCCGCCAGCGCCGAGAGGCTGAGCGCGGAGGAGACGATCAGCACCTTGGCGCCCATCAGATCGATCAAGAGGCCGAAGGCCAGCGGCGCCACCGCCTGCGCCATGCGTGCGGGAGCGCCGATGATGCCGAGACGGTAGCCGAAATCCTTCGGGCCGAAGATCGACAGCGGCAGCGTGCCGCGCGCGATCGTCAGGATGCCGTTGCCGGAGCCGTGGAACAGCGCGAACGCGCTTGCCGCGGCGCCGCCGAAGATCGCCATGATCGCCGCGCCGATCGGATGGGTCAGGCAGGCAAGCCGCGTCGACCACAGCGGGTGGAAGCGGCTGAGGAAGCCGGCCTCCAACATGCGCGCACCGACTTGCGCCGGGCCGATTAGGGCGCCGGCCGCGATCGCCTCGGCCGGCGTTGCGCCTGTGGTCTCGAGGATGCGCGGGAAATGCGCGGCCATGGCGCCGGTGACGGTCCAGACCGCCGCGAAGATGAAGGCGAGCAGGAGCATGGTGCGGTCGAGCGGCACATACGGCTTCGCGGCCGCGGCCGCCGCCTGCTTGGCGCCCTTGATCGCCGGCAGCATGAAGAAATTGAGGGGCAGGCCGATCAGGATGTTGGCGGCGGCCCAGGCAAAGCAGGTCTCGCGCCAGCCGATATGGGCGATGCCCCAGGCGGTGAGCGGCCAGCCGACGGTGGAGGCGAAGCCTGCCATCAGCGTGATGCCGGTGATGGGCCGGCGCGCCTCGGTGCCGTAGATGCGCCCGAGCGCGGCGAAGGCGGCGTCGTAGAGTCCCATCGCCATGCCGATGCCGAGCACGAGCCAGGCGATCGCCATCACCGCGACCGACTGCGAGACCCCGAGCAGCACCAGACCGCCGGCAATGGTCAGGTTCGAGGCCGACAGCACCTGGCGGCCGCCGACGAGGTCGATCTGCCGCCCGATGCGCGGGCCGAGCATCGCCGAGATCACCAGCGAGGCCGAGAACGCGCCAAAGATCCAGTTGGAGGAGACGCCGAGGTCGCGCGCCATGGGATCGGCGAGCAGCGCCGGCAGATAATAGCTGGAGGCCCAGGCCAGGGTCTGCGTGGTGCCTAGCGCCAGGATGATCGGAAGCTGGCGCTGGCTCATCCGCGCGTGCTTCCGATTCTGGCCGGCAAGATCCTCATCGTCGGCATTTGCCGTCCGTGCAGCGAGGGCGTCAACCGCAACCTCGGCATATTCGACCTGCGCGGGACGGGGAGCCTTGCGCGCGCGGCTCTGCGCCTTTCGCCCGTCACGAATGCACGCCATAATAGCGCATGCAAACAGCTTCCCGCCTTTCCTTGATAAACTGGATCGCCAGCCAGGGGCTCACGGGCCTGCCCGAACAGGAACTGCTCCGCGGCTTTTGCGAGCGCTGCTGCGACGAAGGGCTCGACCTGTCGCGCGGCCTCGTGATCATCGACACGCTGCATCCGATCTACGAAGGCCGCGCGTTCCGCTGGAGCGATACGCCGAGCAACGAGAGCGACGTCATCGAGTACGGCTCGACGGCGGAGGGCGACGCGGCCAAGAACTGGCGCCGCTCGGTGTTCTATCATTTGCTCGAGCATGGCCACGACGAGATGGTGATCGATCTCGCCGAGGCGCCGTCGCTGGATTTTGGGCAGATCGGCGACCTCGCCGAAAATGGCCACCGGCATTTCCTGGCTTTCGTGCACCGCTTCGGCGAGAGCGGAGCGCTCGGGCAGATGGACTGCCTCTACTCCTATTGGACGACGCGGCGGGACGACGGCTTCAGCGAGGCCGAGCTTGCCGCGCTGCGCGATCTCGTGCCCGTGCTCGGTCTTGCGATCAAGTCGGCACAGCAGGTCGACATCGTGCGCACGCTCGGCCGGGTCTATCTCGGCCGCGACGCCTCCGAGCAGGTGCTGCGCGGGCGCATCTCGCGCGGCGTCACCGAGCGCATCAATGCCGTGCTCTGGTACTCGGACCTGCGCGGCTCGACCGGGATCAGCGAGAGCATCGGTCCCGACGAGATCATCCCGTTCCTCAACGACTATGCGCAGGCCGTGATCGACGCGATCCACGAGGCCGGCGGCGATGTGCTGAAGCTGATCGGCGACGGCGTGCTCGCGATGTTCTGGGGTGAGGACATGGCGGATGCGCGGCGGGCGGCGCTCCGTGCCGAGCATCTGTTCCGCAAGAATATCGCGGCGCTGAATGCCCGCCGCGCGGCGGAGGGGCGGCCGACGACGACAGCCTATATCGGCCTGCATGTCGGGCAGGTCTTCTACGGCAATATCGGCAGCGAGGACCGGCTCGATTTCACCGTGGTGGGTCCGACCGTGAACGAGGTCAGCCGCATCGCCGCGATGAGCCGCTCGGTCGATCGCGAATTGCTGGCGTCATCCGAGTTCTACAAGGGCCTCGATGCCGCCGGACGCCGCTATCTCGTCTCCACCGGCCGCTATGCGCTGCGCGGCATCGGCCGTGCGCAGGATCTCTACACCCTCGATCCCGAGGTCGACGCAAGCGAGCCGGTGACGGGAAGCTACGAGCGCTATCTGGCGAATTAGGCTTCGCTGTTTCCGCTTGTTCGGTCATTGCGAGCGCAGCGAAGCAATCCAGACTGTCTCCGCGGTGGGATTCTGGATTGCTTCGCTGCGCTCGCAATGACGAGGGTGGGGTCAGCACCGTGCCGCGACCTCGTCCCCCACCATGTCCGGTTGCCGGTCCAGCGCCACGGCCGGCGAGAGCCAGATCACCAGGGCCTGCACGCCGAACACGGCGGCCGCCAGATAGAGGCACGCTTCCGCGCTAAAGAGCCCGCCGACGACCGCGCCCAGCGCCGAGCCGAGCGGGCGGGCGCCGTAGCTCATGATGTTGATGGCGGAGACGCGGCCCAACAGGCGCGGCGGCGTCACCGACTGGCGCAGCGTCGTGGTCGAGATTACCCACAGGATCGGCCCGACGCCGAGCAGGAAGAAGCTCAAGGCCGCGAGCCAGGGCGAGGGGACCAGCACCGTCAGCGCCATCACGATTGCGGCAATGAGGCCGGCGACCGGGCCGAGACCGACCACGGTGCCGAAGGCGATGCGCTGCATCACCCGGGTGGCGAGGAGCGCGCCGATCACCATGCCGACGCCGTACATCGTCAGCACCGTGCCGACGCCGGCGGCGGTGAGGCCGAGATGGCGCACGGCGTAGGGCACGAACACGGCGATCTGCAGGAACCAGCCGGTGTTGAAGATGAACTGGGTGATGAACACCGGCCGCAGCAGCGGATGGTGAAACACGAAAGCCGCGCCTTCGCGGATGTCCTGCAACGGATGGCGGCGCGGCGCCGGGGCGCGGGCGGGTTCAAAGATGCCCGATAGCAGCACCACCGCGATCGCCGACAGCGCCGCGGCGAAGCCGAAGGCCGGGCTCGCGCCCCACCAGCCCACCAGCGCGCCGCCGAGCGCGGGTCCGCCGGCGAAGGCGACGGTGCGCGCCAGCTCGATCCGCGCATTCGCTGCCGGCAACAGCTCCGCGCTCACCAGCGAGGGCACCAGCGCCGGCGCGGCCACGCTGTAGACGACGGTGCCGCACACCGCAGCGAAGCCGAGCAGCGCCAGCAGCGGCAGATTGAGCGCGCCGAGCGCGAGCAGCAGCACGATGGTCCCGAGCGCCACCGCCCGCAGCGCCTCGGCTCCTGCCATCAGCGAGCGGCGCGAGATGCGGTCGGCGAGCAGGCCGGCGGGAATGGCGAACAGCACGAAGGGCAGGGTCAGCGCGGTCTGCAACAGGCCGGTCTGGCCTTCCGCGACCCCGAGCGTGAGCACCGCGACGATGGGGGCGGCCGCCAAGGCGATCTGTTCGGCCGACTGCGCCGCGAGGTTGGACCAGGCGAGGCGGCTGAAGGTGTCGGGGAGGCGAGGCGGGTTTGACATGGCTCATATCCTGCAAAGTCGGATTGGCGCCAGTATTCGGCGCCGAGGGCCGCCAAACCCACCCGCTTCCCGACAAAGGGTGCGGAGACCGCCAGGACGAGAACCCATGCCACCAGATGCAGTTGCAAATGAGTTGCAATAAGCCTCGATTTCGGTATTCTCGTCGTATGGATGCCAGAACCCCTGATTTGACCCCCGACACCGCCGGCTGGCGCGCTGACGCGCCCGTCACCAAGAGCCTCGCCGAGGTGAACGCCACGATCGCCCTTCCGGTCGCAGGCCGCCAGTGGCGCCGGCTGCTCGCTTTCGTCGGCCCGGGCTATCTCGTCTCGGTCGGCTACATGGACCCCGGCAATTGGGCGACCGACCTCGCCGGCGGTTCCAAGTTCGGCTACACGCTGCTCTCCGTCATCCTGCTCTCGAACCTGATGGCGATCCTGCTGCAATCGCTGGCGGCGCGGCTCGGCATCGTCACCGACCGCGACCTCGCGCAGGCCTGCCGCGCCACCTATTCGCCGCCGGTGAACTTCCTGCTCTGGGTTGCCTGCGAGGCGGCGATCATCGCCTGCGATCTCGCCGAGGTCATCGGCACCGCGATCGCGCTGAAACTCCTGTTCGGCATTCCCCTGATCGGCGGCGCGCTGCTCGCCGCACTCGATGCCTTCCTGCTGCTGCTCCTGATGAACCGCGGCTTCCGTTTCCTCGAAGCCTTCGTCATCGCGCTGCTGGCGGTGATCGCGGTCTGCTTCGCGGTCCAGATCGCGGCCGCGGCGCCGCCGGTCGCGGAGGTGCTGCGCGGCTTCATGCCGAAGAGCGAGATCTTCACCAACCCCGAAATGCTCTACATCGCGATCGGCATCATCGGCGCGACGGTGATGCCGCATAATCTCTATCTGCACTCCTCGATCGTGCAGACGCGCGCCTATGAGCGCAACGACGAGGGCCGCCGCGAGGCGATCAAATGGGCGACGACGGACTCGACCATTGCCCTGATGCTGGCGCTGTTCATCAACGCCGCAATCCTCGTCGTCGCAGCCGCGACCTTCCACAAGAGCGGCCATTCGGATGTCGCTGAGATCGGGCAGGCGTTCGAGCTGTTGTCGCCGCTGCTGGGTCTCGGCATCGCCTCGACGCTGTTCGCGGTGGCGCTGCTCGCCTCCGGCCTGAACTCGACGGTGACGGCGACGCTCGCCGGCCAGATCGTCATGGAAGGCTTTCTCGATCTGCGCCTGCCGAGCTGGGCGCGCCGCCTGCTCACGCGCGGCATCGCCATCGTCCCCGTGATCATCGTCACCGCGATCTATGGCGAGCGCGGCACGGCGGATCTGCTGGTGTTCAGCCAGGTCGTGCTGTCGATGCAATTGCCCTTCGCCGTCATCCCGCTGGTCCGCTTCGTCTCCGACCGCCGCAAGATGGGGAAGTTCGCGATTCCAGCCTACGTCGCCACGATCGCCTGGATCGTCGCGGGCGTGATCGTGGTCCTGAACCTGAAGCTGTTGTTCGATACGTTGTTTGGATGAGTGCAGGGGGTGCCTGCTCCTTTGGAGCGGCAGCCCTGCAACGGGTTGGCTCCCGCGCGAGCCCGGCCGTCCCCTTGTGCGCGCATTCCGCGAGCCCTCCCGAGTTCCGCGCCGTCCGGCGGCTTTCGCCGCGCACCCGCGAACTACGGCTTTTCAATTGGTGCGAAGAGGTTATACTACCTTCAATTGCTAGTGGCCGCAGATTGCTCATGGGCCCTGTTATGACATTGCGTTTTTCAGGATTGATTTTTCTCCCGGCGGGATAATCGGCGGTCCCGCGCCGGAGTCAGTGCGCCGCATTTTCTCCGGTTACGTCTATGGGTTGTGCGCGACGTCGGCGCGCGGGAGCCAATGGTGAGGCCATTGGTTCGATGGACTGATTTTGACTGCGCGGGTTCACGTCCGGGGAGGGACGAGGATCAGGCCAGAAAGCGTTGATTGCTGCGTTGAAATCATTGATGAGTGTGTAGTGCCGTGACCAAGTGTCCCGCATGTTCGGCCCGTGTTTCCCGCGAGCACCGCTTCTGCTCTCAATGCGGCGCGCGCCTCGATCGTGCCGTGGAGCAGCCCGCCGCTGCATCGGTTGCCAGCACACTTGACCGCGAGGCGCGGATTGTTCCGCTGCACGATTACACCGCGGTTCGGTCACAGATGCTGACTGAAAACAAGCAGGTCAGCGTTCTCTTCGTCGACGTATGTGACTCGACATCCCTGCTCCAGCACGCCGACCCCGAGGAATCCCGCAACTATCTCGGCAAGGCGCTGAACCATTTGGCTGAGGCGGTCGGGACCTATGGCGGCACGGTCAGCCAGTTGCTCGGCGACGGGCTCGTCGCCTTGTTCGGCGCACCCGTGGCGCAGGAGGATCACGCGCTGCGGGCGTGCCTTGCCGCCCTCAAGATGCAGCGAGCAACCATTCCCGGCCACGCGGTTCAGGGCGTGGCCAGCCCGATGCTGCGCGTCGGCATCAATTCGGGCGAAGTCCTGGTCGGCGTCGTCGGACAATACGGCTGGTCGCACTACGGAGCAGACGGCAAGACGATTCACCTTGCATCGCGGCTCGAAAAGATGGCTCCGCCCGGCGGCATTCTGATCAGTGCCGCGACGCAGCGCCTCGTCGCGCAGCAGATCGACACGCGGCCGGTCGGGATGCGCTCGGTTCGAGGGCTGGACGGTCCGGTCGAACTCCATGAGGTCGTGGTCGCGACCGAAAGCTCGGCGGCGGCGCCGCTGACGCGCAAGCAGCGCTGGGCGCCCCTGGTCGGCCGCGAGGATTCCTTGCGGATGCTGGCCGGGGATCTCGACATCGTTCGAACCGGCGTGATGCGAACGGTCGGGCTGTGCGGCGATGCCGGAATCGGCAAGTCCCGCTTGATCGCCGACTGGATCGCCGCGCTTGCAGATCAGGGCATCGACGTCTGCCTTTCGCAGGCGAGAGGTTATGCGAGCGCGCGCGCCTACAGCACCGCCGCGGACCTGATCGCGAGCCTGGCCCGGTTGCCGCAAACAGGCGGGACGGATGCACAATCCGTTGGGCGAACCCTGGTCGCCGAATGGGCCCCCGAGGCAGCCGCACATCTCGCGGCGATCAATGACCTGTTGGATCTTGCGGCACCGGATCAGGCCTGGCTGGCGCTGAACCCGGTGCAGCGGCGACGTCGCATCGGCGAGGCATTGCTATGGCTCGTGCGCAGACGCGCCCAGGCGGGCCCGTTCGTGCTCGTGCTCGAGGACGTTTTCCTGGCCGACCGCGAGAGCCGGCGGCTGTTCGAGGCCCTGCTTCCAAAGCTTCAGGGACTGCCGATCCTCGTCTGCGTCAGCTATCGACCCGATTTCGACCATCAGTGGCGCGAGGCACCGTGGTTTGCAGAGCGGATGATCGAGCCTCTCCGCGACGGCGAGATGCTCAGGCTCGCGCGCGCCCTGCTGGGGGATGAACTGTCCGTGCTCGGCATCATGAGCGAATTGGTCGCGCGCGCCGACGGCAATCCATTCTTCCTGGAGCAGTTGGTCATTACGCTGATCGACGACGGATCACTCGAGGGAACGCCGGGTGCATACCGGCTGCAGCGCCCGCCCGGAGAGCTGCGCGTGCCGGGCTCCATCGCCGCGGTGATCAGTGCGCGCGTCGACAGGCTGCCCGAAGCCGCCAAATCCGCGCTCGAAGCCGCGGCGATCCTTGGCGACCCCATCACGCGCGAACTGATCGCCGCGATGCAGGCCGTGGACCTGGGGCGTGCAGAAGAATTGCTGGGTCTGTGCGTTGCATCCGGGTTGTTGGCGGGGCCGGATCAGGCGCGCGGTTCGCTCGAGCAGCACGCGTTCGCGTTTCGCCACGCATTGGTGCGCGACGTCGTGCTCGCCGCTCTCACGCGCGCGCGGCTGAAGGCGCTGCACCGGCAGGCCTTCCTGGCGCTGCATGCGCGGCCAGGGGCCGCTGAGGCGGATATCGCGCCGGCGCTGGCGCACCATGCCTTCAAAGGGGAGGAATGGGAGCAGGCGGCGAGATTCACCGTCAAGTCGATGGCGCGTGCCATCTCGCGCTCGGCCAATCAGGAGGCCCTTCAATCGTTCGAGAAGGGACTTCAGGCCGCCCGCCGTGTCGATGACGCCTCGGTTGCGCAGACCCTGGAACTCGCGCTTCGGCTGGAGGCGATCGGGGCGATGCTGGCTCTCGGCCAGATCGACGACATCTTCAGCAATATGGAGCGTGCGGAAGCCATCGCGGTTCAGCTGAACGATCAGCGCGCACGAGCGGCGGTGTCGACCGAGACGGCGGTGTTCCTGTGGATGCGCGGACGCTTCGAGCAGGGTCTGCGGTATGCTTCACAGGGTCTGGAGGCGGCCCGCCTGGCGCAGCGCCGCCACATGATGATGGCGGCGCATCAGACCCGCCTGATGCACCTCCACGCTCTCGGTCGATATGCAGAGGCCGCCGTCGAAGGCCAGGTTCTGCTCTCTGACTACGGACCGGAATTGTCGGCGCATGTCGTCCAATCCGGATGGGCCGCCATTCCCATCGTCAATCTGTATGCGTTTCATGCCAGCACGCTCTGGCGACTGGGAGACAGTGCAACCGCCCACGCGTTCTGTGCCAGGGCCTACGTGATCCTGTCGAACATCAACCATCCCTATTCCCGGCTGCTGATCGACACCGTCCAGTCGCAGATATGGATCGAGGGCATGGAGCTCGATCCTGCCGAGACCTTGATGCGCGCGGGCGTGCAGCAATGCGTGACGCACAACGTCCCGACCATGCTTTCGGTTTGCACGGGCGTTCTCGGCAGCGCGCTTGCGCGCAACGGCAAGGCCGCCGAGGCGGCGACGATGCTGGAGAAGGGGTTCGCCGACCGCATCTACGAGGCTGCCGGGCCCTACGGCAGGACGTTCATGCGCGTGAGCCTGGGCGTCGCCTATCGCAAGCTCGGTCGGCTCGACGATGCGATCGCGGTCGGTCGCAAGGCCGTCGAGGAGACCGTCGAAGAATACGGCCACCAGACCGAAGCTCTGTACGAGCTGGCGGAAACCTTGCGGCAGGCGGGCGATCTGACAGGCGCGGAAGCGAATTTCAAGCAAGCCGCCGAGGCGGCGGACCGTCTGGGCATGCCCCACTATCGCAAACAGGCCGCCGCGGCGCTCGCAGATGGGCGGAAGGACGGGTATGCAGCATGAAACTCTCGACCTATGAACCCGACGCGTTGCCACCGGGAGCCCGCCGTCTCTCCTATGGCCTGTTCTGCTGGCTCAACCGGCACACCACCGTCTTGCGCGCATTCGGCGCACTGCTTCGACACTGGCCTTCGGTCGGAGGCCGGCTCGGCTTGGCGGCGCGCGCCAGTGCCGTCAAGGACGTGCTGACGCGGACGCGCAGCTTCTCCAACACGGCGCATGCCGCCAACATGGTGTCTGGCGACTATCTCATCGGGATGGACCCCGGCCCGACCTATTCGGCTGATCGGGATCTGGTCCATGCGCGGCTGGCGTCGCTGGACGTTCCCGCCGATTCCGATGCCGAGGCGCAGCGACGGATCAAGGCTCTGAGCGGGCGCGGGGCGGGCGCATTCGACCTGATCGAAGACTACCTGATGTGGGTCGTATTCCACGCCATGCGGCCGCTGTTCGGCGCGGCCACGGGCGCGGTGGTGGCGGGGTCGACGACCGCTTCCGCACAAGGCGATGTCGACGAAGGCTTGCAACGACAATACATGCTCGAAATCCGCTATGTCGCAGGGCAACTCCTGGCCGGCAGCCTGGCGACACTCGATCTTCGGCGACGGGCCGAAGCCTGCGGGGATGCGCTGCAGGCGCGGATCGATCGCGTGAGCGGCCCGATCGGCGCCGCCTGGGGCGTCAAGAGCGCCTCCGAGGACATTGAACGGAATGCGGTCGGCCTTGCCTGGATATCGCATCCTGTCACCGTTCAGTCGGGAGCCCTTATCGTCCAGGAGCTGCTGGGACGCGCGAAGGTCTACGAGGAGCTGCGATCGAAGGCCGGCAAGCTCGGCGAGCCCGGCGTCTGGACCGATCCCGAGTTTCGCAAGATCGTGCGCAACCATGTGCTCGAGTTGATGCGCTTCCGGCCGATCTTTCCGCTGCTGGCGCGCGACGTGCCGCGCGACACGGAAATGGAGACCGGAGCGCGATACAACGCCGGATGTCCGGGCGGCGGCAAGGTCTCGCTGCTGTCGATCGCAGCGATGTTCGATCCCAGCGCCGTTCCCCAGAGCGGTCGCTTCTGCCCGGATCGCGATTGGGGCAAGAACGATGCCTTGCGGTATCTCATGTTCGGATACGGCTACCGCCAATGTCCCGCGCGGGATCATGCGGTTGAGATCCTGACAAGCGCGCTGATCGGCCTGCTCACCTTGCCGCGGCTGCAACTGGCGCGCGGTGAAGGCAAGGCCATCGCCTATGACGGGCCGCTGATGCTGCGCATGCGCATGCGTACCACCTGAGTGAGCGGAGAACACGGTCATGCTCGAGATCGTCCGGCAGCAGATGATCTGCATCGTTGCGCCAGGCTGGGGCGGCGGAGCGGAAATTCCAAAGCAGCATCACGATGCATTGGATGCCCTGCTGGAGGACGTCGCGGTGGTGCACTTCGCCTCGATCGGGCTGCTTCCGGCCTTGGCTGGCGCCCCGAACCAGCAGCCGGTGCTCGTGCTCGAGCTTGCGGTGGAGGAGGGGTTGCGCCCTTACGATCTGCTGTACCGCCTCGTCTACCATCCCGACGGCGCGATGTGGACGCTGTTCGGCGGCATGGTCGCTCCCCATGTCGCCGTGCCCACAGCCAAGGACAAGGAGCAATTGCTGAACCAGCTGATGAGCTGGCACAGCATCGCCGCCGGCGGCTTCGTCGGCGCGCGCGACCGTTCGGTCCGGCAGATCAGGATGGAGAGCGACCTGCTGGATCAGACGCGCATCGAAGCGCGAAAGCTGAAGCCGAAATACAGCAACGACCGCACCGCATTCGCCCTGGCACTGGCGCGGTGGGCTTACGCCAATCCCCGTTTCGAGTGGGCGGTCAAACGCGCGCCGCGATCCTATTGGCGCGGGAAGGGGGCGAGCAGCGGTGCGAAGCTCGCTTATCCCGTGGCGGCGATCGTGCTGTGGTTCGTCGTGCTCGGAATCGTCTGGGCCCTTCCGCGGGCCTATAACTGGTTCTTCGGCGAACCGGGGCACGTGGGGCGGGCCATCGAAGACGCCGTCACCAAGACGACCGAATGCCTGCTGACGATGAGCTGGCACGGGCTGCTGGCGTTCGCACTGATCGCATTCCTGGTCTGGCTGTTCCTGGTGCCGCTGCCCGCTCAATTCGTGTCCTGGAGGCGCTGGCTGAACAGCGTCCAGCAGGAGCTCGATCGGCCGACCCAGACGCTCTCGTCGCTGGCCACCTATGCGGGTGGCTGGCTGATCGGTGTGCCGCTGCTGCTGGCCGTCGCCGCGTGCGCCCTTGCCTACACGTTCGCGCCGCTGGCCTACGCGGTGGCACCGGACTATATGGCTCATGTCGTCGAACCGAAGCTGCCAAAGCTGACCGGATTGCAGATCACCGGGATCGCCGTCGTCGCGATCGCCGCGGTGCTTTGCATCGGTGCGCTGTCTTACCGGCTCAACCGCCGGTTCAAGAAGCTGAGTGAGCAGTTCTTTCATCCGCTCGAGGACGACGTTCCGCGCGCCCAGCAGATCCATCCGTCGATCGAGCGATGCGAGGCCGATCTGGTCGATGGAACCCAGCATATGTTCAGCCTTACGGAGCTGCGCGGTCCGCAATGGTGGAGCGCCTGGTGCATCCGGGTGGCGCTGCGGATCGTGACGTTTGCCGGACGCGTGTTCTTCACGCAAGGCTGGCTCGGCAACGCGCCGGGCATCCATTTCGGGCATTGGCACGTCATCGACAACGGTCGCCGCTTTCTGTTCTGCTCGAACTACGACGGCAATTTCGGCGGCTATCTCGACGACTTCATCAACGGCGCGGCCGTCGGCACCACGCTTGCCTGGCGCTGGACCGAGCTGCGTCCACGTGCTCCGGCGCTGCCCGGACAGCCCGGCATCGCAATGCCGCGCAGCTTTCCGCCGACGCGCTTCGTGGTGTTTCGCGGCGTGAAGTGCGAACTGAGATTCAAGTCCTATGCGCGCGACAGCATGCTGCCGCATCTCTACCATTTCGACGCCTGCAACCGGACAGTCGACCAGATCAATCTCGCCACGGGGCTGCGCGATGCCTTGTTCGGCGAGCGCAACGAGAAGAATGACGATCTGATCATGAGGGCCATCGAGACATGAGGTACGCTCCACGTCTCTCCGAACAAAGCCACGACATCCAGGGCATGTTGAAGAGCGGCTTCGGCTCGCTCACCACCAGCCGTTTCAGGCTGCTGACGATCCTCGACGAGAGGCTCGCGAAGGCATGGCTGGCGCGGCTGCTCGACACCGGCCTGGTCGCCAGCGCAGAACAGGTTGGCAAGCCGAAGCAGGAGAAGCAGCAGAAGGAGCCTCTCGATGCCGTCGTCGCGATCGGCTTCACCTATTCGGGGCTGACGAAGCTGGGCTGCCGGGAAACCAGCGAACATCCGTTTCCGACGCCGTTCCGCAGCGGCATGGGCAGCGAATTGCGCGCCAAGCTGTTGCGGGACGAATACCGGCAGTGGACCTGGACCGATCGCGAAGGCCCCGGCGGCGGCGAGGTGGTGCACATCCTGCTGGCGGAATGGAAGACGCGCGGCGCAGCTTCGCGGCTGCCCGCGATCGATCCGCACGCCTTCTCCGTTATCGAGGTGGGGGAGGAATCCGACTTCTTCGACGGGGATGGCAAGCTGCGTGAGCCGTTCGGGTTTCGCGATGGGCTCGCCCAGCCAGTGATCCGGGGCCTCAGGGACCAGGATGGCGAGAGCTTGAAGCAGGCGCGAGAGGGCGCTCGCGATCTCTATGACGACCGGGTCGTGGAGCCGGGCGAATTCATCCTGGGCTATCGCAACGAGTACGACGAGCTGACCTTTTGCCCGAACGTGGAGGGATGGACCAGTGCCAGCGGGCAGTTCACCCTGAACGGAAGCTACCTTGCCGTACGTCAATTCGAGCAGGATGTGGCCGCCTTCGAGGCGTTTGAAGCCGCGAATACGGACTTTGCAGCGGCGAACGGCGTCTCGGCCGGCGAGAAGCTGATGGGGCGCCGGAAGAACGGGCTGCCGTTGTCGTGGAAAGGCGATCCGGCCGTGCCTGTGTCGGATTCGGTCGCCGATGCATTCCGCTATCGCGTCGAGGACGCCAACGGTTTCATGTGTCCCAACGGCGCCCATGTGCGCCGCTCCAATCCCCGGGACTCACTTGGTATCGACGTTCAGTCGAGCATCAAGTCGTCGAAGCTGCACCGGCTACTGCGGCGTGGGCGGCCCTATCGCGAGAAGTCGGGCCGCCAAGGTATTTTCTTCATCGCCTGCAATGCGGATCTCGAGCGGCAGTTCGAGTTCATCCACCAGCGCTGGCTGCAGAACCGGCGATTTGGAGCGCTCGAGAGCCAGGACGACCCGATCGTCGGGTCGCAGCCGTGCCCGAAGGCCTTCACCATTCCCGGCCAGGCGAGCGGCGGCGAGGTTTCGCTGCAACACTTCACGCAGACGCTCGGCGGGGGTTACTTCTTTCTGCCGGGGATCACAGCGC
The DNA here is from genome assembly GCF_056429085.1 of Bradyrhizobium sp. CFUWI. NCBI lineage: Bacteria > Pseudomonadati > Pseudomonadota > Alphaproteobacteria > Hyphomicrobiales > Nitrobacteraceae > Bradyrhizobium > Bradyrhizobium sp. CFUWI. The sequence goes on along the minus strand of NZ_JBWJZE010000015.1, from coordinate 148,416 downwards.
TGAACTTCATCGCACGCGCTTGAGGTTGTTGTTTGCGAATGACCTTTGCGGAAGGCGCTTCGCGCTCTTCCGGACCGCGCCTCAATCCTGCGGCTCGGACGCCGCATCGCCCTGCGCGTCGATGCGCAGCCAGCCGGAGGGCGCGAGGCGCTGCTGCGGCAGGAAGCGGGCCTTGTAGTCCATCTTCTTCGAGCCCTCGATCCAGTAGCCGAGATAGACGTAAGGCAGCCCCTGCCGGCGGGCGCGGGCGATGTGGTCGAGGATCATGAAGGTGCCCATCGAGCGGCTGACCTGGCTCGGCTCGAAGAACGAATAGACCATCGACAGGCCGTCGCTGAGCACGTCGGTGAGGGCGACGGCGATCAGCTCCTCGCCGCGGCCGGTGACACCGCTGTCGGGGCCGCGCTTGCGGTATTCGATGATGCGGGTCTCGACATGGCTGTCCTCGACCATCATGGCGTAGTCGAGCACGGTCATGTCGGCCATGCCGCCGTGGCGGTGGCGGGCGTCGAGATAGGCCCGAAACACGGAATATTGCTCGGAGGTGGGCACCGCGCTGCGCTGCTCGCCGATGATGTCGGCGTTGCGCGCCATCACCTTGCGGAAGTTGCGCGAGGGCCGGAACTCGTTGGCGACGACCCGGACCGAGACGCAGGCGCGGCACTGGTCGCAGGCCGGCCGGTAGGCGATCGACTGGCTGCGGCGGAAGCCGCCATGGGTCAGCAGGTCATTGAGGTCGCCGGCCCGGTCCCCCACCAGATGCGTGAACACCTTGCGCTCATGCCGGCCCGGCAAATACGGGCAGGGGGAGGGCGCCGTAAGGTAAAATTGGGGGGTGTCGCGCGAGTGCTGGGTCAAGGGACGTCGTGGGCCTCCGAAGTGAATGTCAGCATCGCGCTACGGAAGCCCTTGGTCAATCGGTCTGCTCGGCGGGTCGGATCAGACAGCTTTAGTCGCTCCTGGTTGACAGGTTCTTGATCACCAGCTTCTGGCGCCCTGTGGCACCGGTGCGCGGACGGAATTGTTGATCACGACCGTTCCCAGCACGAAATCGTGCAGCAGCCGCCGGCGGCCGTTGAACAGGCCGACCAGCACCACGAAAGGCGTCAGGAACGAGACCGTCACCCAGAACAGCACGGCATGGGTGGCGCCGAGCACGAAATAGCCTGGCGCGCCGTACCAGGTGCGCAGCTCCAGATCCATCAGGCGCATGCCGATGGTCGCCGACGAAGGACCGCCGATGCAGGCGCCGTAATAGACGATGGCCCAGATCACCGAGGCGGGCCAGGCCAGCCAGAACAGCGCCCAGCCGATGCCGAGCGTAACCACGCCGAACAACGCGATGAAGATGTAGCCGAGGATCACCGGCACGGAGATCACGACCATGTCGATCAGGAAGGCGAACACCCGCCGCGTCGCAACGCCCCGGAACAGCTCCGGCTGCAGATAGGGGTCGTAGGCGTGCGGCTGCACCCCGCCGTCATTGCGCCAGGCGCCTGAATTGCCCGAGTCGTACGACATGGTCCGTCCTCCCAAGGGGGAAAACCCCGTGGCAAGACATGGGAATAGGCCATCTCCGTGCCAAGGGTGCATGGACATTAACAAGCCGAAATATTCCGGCGATTCGGGGGCGGGGCAGCCGCGCACGCAGCTGCCGTAGGGTGGGCAAAGGCGCGTAGCGCCGTGCCCACCATTGCTCGCTGTTCTGCACGATGGATTGGTGGGCACGCTTCCGCCTTCGCTCTGCGAGCTACGGCGGACAAGTCGCTTTGCCCATTCTAGGGCACCTTACCCTACGGCACCTTATCCTTGGGCGCGCAGCTTCTCCGCCGCCTTCGGCGCAAAGTAGCTCAGCACGCCGTCGGCGCCGGCGCGCTTGAAGGCGAGCAGGCTCTCCATCATCGCGCGATCGCCGTCGAGCCAGCCGTTGTTCGCGGCGGCCGCGATCATCGCGTATTCGCCCGAGACCTGGTAGGCGAAGGTCGGCATCGCGAAGGTGTCCTTCACGCGGCGGACCACGTCGAGATAGGGCATGCCGGGCTTCACCATCACCATGTCGGCGCCCTCGGTGATGTCGAGCTCGACCTCGCGCAGTGCCTCGTCGCTGTTGGCGCTGTCCATCTGATAGGTACGCTTGTCGCCGGTGAGCGTCTTGGCCGAGCCGATGGCATCGCGGAACGGGCCGTAGAAGGCCGAGGCGTATTTGGCCGCGTAGGCCATGATCTGCACGTCGAGCAGGCCGGAGCGGTCCAGCCCTTCGCGGATCGCGGCGACGCGGCCGTCCATCATGTCCGAGGGCGCGATGATGTCGCAGCCGGCTTCGGCCTGCACCAGGGCCTGGCGCACCAGCACGGCGACCGTCTCGTCGTTCAGGATCTTGCCGTCGGAAATCAGGCCGTCATGGCCGTGGCTGGTGAACGGATCGAGCGCGACGTCGCAGAGCAGGCCGATCTCCGGAAACTCCTTCTTGATCGCGCGCACGGCCTGGCAGACCAGGTTGTTCGGGTTGGTCGCTTCAGAGCCTTCCTCGTCGCGCAAGGACGGCTCGGTGTAGGGAAACAGCGCGATGCAGGGGATGGTGAGCTTCACGGCGCGCTCGGCCTCGCGCACGGCCTGATCGACACTGAGGCGCTCGACGCCGGGCATCGAGGCGACCTGCTCGCGCTTGTTGTTGCCGTCGATCAGGAACAGCGGCCAGATCAAATCGTCGGTGGTGAGCACGTTCTCCCGCACCATGCGCCGGGCCCATTCGGCCTTGCGGTTGCGGCGCGGCCGGACGGTCAGATCGAGGGCATGGGGCACCGCGGTGCCCTCGTGGCGCGAGACCTCGCGCAATTCGATCGGACGTCCGTATTTGATCGCCATCACTCTTCCTCCGGCTGGAATTATTCTTATACCAGCTCGCACGGTTCCCGTCACCGCGGCTTGACCTGCCGCAAGGAGGGGGCAGCCGATTGATTTTGCGGGCCGAAGCAGCCAGAAGGGGGACCATGTCCGAGATCTCCACCCGCGATGCGGCCCGCGACAGCGCCAGGGACAATAACAGAGACAACGCGATCTCCGTCGCTGCGATCTCGTCGGAGCGGGCCGAGTCCGACGACAATGTCTGGACGCGCCGCCTGGTGCTGTTCCTGCGGGTGATGGCGCTGCTGTCGATCCTGAAAGGTCTTTATCACTGGGCGCAGGTGACGGGCTTTGTCGGCGGCGAGGACGAGGCGTTCGAGAACCAGTCCATGGCCTGGCAGGCGGCGACCGTCTACTTTGCCGTGATCGAGCTCGTCGCCGCCGTCGGCCTGTGGCTGGCAACGCCGTGGGGCGCAGTGGTGTGGCTGACCACCGTGGTGTCGATGGCGGTGATCGAGCTGATGTTTCCGGGCATCTACGGCGGCAGCCTGGTCGTCGTCGGCGTCGAAGCCTTCATGCTCGCCGCCTATCTCGCGCTTGCCTGGATGGCCGCGCGCGAACGGCCGCCGTAGCGCGGACGACCGCAACGCGCGCTCGTGCCCCGGACGCAGCGCAGCGCGCCGCACTTGCGGCGTGATGCATTGCAGAGCCGGGGCCCATCTCTCCGCGTTCTCGTTTGTGGCTCCTGGGTCCCGGATCTTGGCTTCGCTCGTCCGGGACACGAGCGCTCGTCCGGGACACGAGAGTGTTGCGTTTGGTTGACCGCTGGTTGCCTAAAATTTGCGGTAAGTTTTCGTTGACCAGCCGGTTCCGCCACAGCTGTTACGCGCCCGTTTCGAAACAAGGCGGGCCTGTTCTGGAATGCGACAACTGGGGCGGACGGAGGGTGAACAGGACCTTGCGAAGGTCAACAGAGGCTTTCGAAAAGTACTTGTGGCACAGGCTTAATCCGCAATTCACTGTCTTAAATTCATGATCTCTTTATTCTCTTATTTAAGCCGATCTTCAAACGAGCCCCTTAAGTTGCACCTATCAGGCGGGACACAAGTTTCGTCGAATAAGTGTCGACAAAAACGACAACAGGGGAAGTGTCATGATGAAAGCCGTCGCAACTGCGGCAGATACCGCAGAGCGCGTCTCCGGCCAGCAGGGTTCGGTGCAGTCGCTCTATCTGGAAGCTTTGACTCTGGTGGAGCGGCTGCATCGCCGGCTCCTCGACGTGATCAAGGACGAATTCGATCGCCGCGGCCGTGCGGACATCAACTCGGTGCAGGCGCTCCTGCTCTACAACATCGGCGACAAGGAGCTGACCGCGGGCGAGCTGCGCACGCGCGGTTACTATCTCGGCTCCAACGTCTCCTACAATCTGAAGAAGCTGGTCGAGCTCGGCTTCCTCGATCATCAGCGCTCGCGCGTCGATCGCCGCTCGGTGCGCATTCGCCTGACCCCGCAGGGCCAGGAAGTCCGCCGCATCGTCGATGCGCTCTACCAGAAGCACGTCAAGACGGTGGAGCAGGTCGGCGGCATCTCGGGCGAGGAGTTCTCGACCCTCAACAAGTCGCTGCATCGCCTCGAGCGGTTCTGGACCGACCAGATCCTCTATCGCCTCTGAGCTTTCCGAAGGGACCAAGGTCAAGCCGGCCCGCAACAAGACCGGCAAGCCTGCCCGAACGTGCCTGACTTCCCCAGCGCGCCGGCCCGGAATTGCCCCGGGGCCGGTGCGTTTCCATTTTTGCACCTGCGAAAAAAATCCGCGGCTGCGCGGAACAAGTTCCGGGCCGAGGGCTTATCTCCCTCGGGATCGGAGACAGGGCGATGCTGGTCGAGCGCGGGCTTCAGGCGATGAACGTGGAACTCGTGAGCGAGGCCTACGCCATCGCCGCGAACTACCTTCGCCGCTCCGGCACGATCCCGGATACGCTCGTCACCGACGAACACCTGCTCGGGATCATCATCAAGCTGCTCCAGCAGGGCGAATTCAACAGGATCAGGCTCGCCAATAAGGCCATCGCCCAATTCCAGGCGCAGTCCGGGGCCCGCGCGGTTGCCTGATCAACAATCTCAAACCATCGACCAACCAGAGGGTGCCATGGAAGCCGCCATCGACCGCATCATGCAGACCTATGACCTGCTCGCCAACCGCACCGCCGCGGCCAGCGAGGAGGCGCGCATGAAGGTGACCAACTACCTGACCACACTGATGGAAGCCGGCGAGAAGGACCCCCACAGGTTGACGGTGTGCGGCCTGACCTATCTGCGCCAGCTCGACGGCAGCGTGGACCCGGTCAAGGCGGGGTATACGGGGCTGTGATGCGCCTTCTGCCGGAGCCCGCGGCTTCGGGCATGACCAGCTAAGGCCCGAAGCGGCCCCATTCCGACTAAGGCGGGTGGGGGCGCAGCGGCCCAGCCCGATCACCGAAAACCTCCACTCTCCACCATATCTGGCATAAATATCAGGCCCGACCCGCAAATGCTTGGCCTGTTGCGGGCGATGTGGTAGATCGCGCGTGCTTCCGACCGCCACACCAGACCCGCCCGCAGCCCGCCAAAAGGCCGCGGCGGTGGAGATATTCGCAGATGACCGCACCCAAGACCGCCTCCGCGCCCGATTCGTTTTTCACCGCCTCGCTGGAGCAGGCCGACCCCGAAATCGCCGCCGCCATCAAGGGCGAGCTCGGCCGGCAGCGCCATGAGGTCGAGCTGATCGCCTCCGAGAACATCGTCAGCCGGGCCGTGCTGGAAGCGCAGGGTTCGGTGATGACCAACAAATACGCGGAAGGCTATCCGGGCGCGCGCTATTACGGCGGTTGTGAGTGGGTCGACGTCGCTGAGAACCTCGCGATCGATCGCGCCAAGAAGCTGTTCGGCGCGAACTTCGCCAACGTGCAGCCGAATTCCGGCAGCCAGATGAACCAGGCGGTGTTTCTGGCGCTACTGCAGCCCGGCGACACCTTCATGGGCCTCGATCTCGCGGCCGGCGGCCATCTCACCCACGGCTCGCCCGTCAACATGAGCGGCAAGTGGTTCAAGGCCGCGCACTACACCGTGCGCCGCGAAGACCAGATCATCGACATGGATGCGGTGGCCAAGCAGGCCGAGCAGGTCAAGCCGAAGCTGATCATCGCCGGCGGCTCGGCCTATTCGCGCGCCTGGGACTTCAAGCGCTTCCGCGAGATCGCGGACAGCGTCGGCGCCTACCTGCTGGTGGACATGGCGCACTTCGCCGGGCTCGTCGCCGGCGGCGTACATGCCTCGCCCGTGCCGTACGCCCACGTCACCACCACCACGACGCACAAATCGCTGCGCGGTCCGCGTGGCGGCCTCATGCTGTGGAATGACGAGACGCTGACCAAGAAGCTCAACTCGGCGATCTTCCCGGGCCTGCAGGGCGGTCCCCTGATGCACGTGATCGCGGCGAAGGCGGTCGCCTTCGGCGAGGCGCTGCGGCCGGACTTCAAGGTCTATGCCAGGAACGTCGTCGAGAACGCCAAGGCGCTGGCCGAGACTCTGAAGGGCCATGGTCTCGATATCGTCTCCGGCGGCACCGACAATCATCTGATGCTGGTCGATCTGCGGCCGAAGGGCCTGAAGGGTAACGTCTCGGAGAAGGCGCTGGTCCGCGCCGCTATCACCTGCAACAAGAACGGCATCCCGTTCGACCCCGAGTCGCCTTTCGTCACGTCGGGCATTCGGCTCGGCACGCCGGCCGCGACCAGCCGCGGCTTCGGCGTGGCCGAATTCCAGCAGGTCGGCGGCATGATCGCCGAGGTCCTCAATGCGATCGCGCAATCCGCCGACGGCAAGGCGCCGCTGGTGGAAGCTGCGATCAAGGAACGGGTCAAGGCGCTCACCGATCGGTTCCCGATCTATCAGTAAGGTCAAGACAAACTGATCAAGGCAAGCGGATGCGCTGTCCGAACTGCAACAGTCTCGATACGCAGGTAAAGGACTCGCGTCCGACCGAGGACTCGTCCGTGATCCGCAGGCGGCGCGTATGCGTCGCCTGCAATTTCCGCTTCACCACCTTCGAGCGCGTGCAGCTGCGCGAGCTCACGGTGATCAAGCGCAACGGCCGCCGCGTGCCGTTCGACCGCGACAAGCTGATGCGCTCGGTGCAGATCTCGTTGCGCAAGCGGCAGGTCGAGCCGGAGCGGGTGGAGAAGATGGTCTCCACCATCGTGCGCGAGCTCGAGACCGGGGGCGAAGCGGAAATCTCCTCCGAGGTGATCGGGGAGACCGTGATGGAGCATCTGCGCACGCTCGACGACGTCGCCTATGTGCGCTTCGCTTCGGTCTATCGCAATTTCCGCGAGGCCAAGGATTTCGCCGAGGTGCTCGGCGAGCTCTCCGGCGAGGAGGAAGCGCGGCTCGCCGCGATCCGCAAATGATCTTCCGCATCCTGGAAGATCAGTTCGCGCAGAAGGCCCGCGAGGCCAAGGACGCCGATCTTCGTTTCATGCAGCTTGCGCTCGCGCTGGGCAAGCGTGGGCAGGGACGCACCTCGCCCAACCCGGCCGTCGGTGCCGTCGTGGTCAAGGATGGCGTGATCGTCGGCCGCGGCTGGACCCAGCCGGGCGGGCGTCCGCATGCCGAGCCTGAAGCCTTGCTGCGGGCCGGCGAAGCCGCGCGCGGTGCCACGCTCTACGTCACGCTGGAGCCGTGCTCGCATTTCGGCAAATCGCCGCCTTGCGCCGATGCAGTAATTGCGGCCGGCATCAAGCGCGTGGTGGCGGCGATCGAAGATCCCAATCCGGAGGTCGCGGGGCAGGGGCATGCGCGCCTGCGCGCCGCCGGCATCAATGTGGACGTGGGCCTGTGCGCGGCGGAAGCCGCATTCGACCATGCCGGGCATTTCCGCCGTATCCGCGATCAGCGCCCGCATGTGATCCTGAAGCTCGCGGTCTCGCCCGACGGCAAGATCGGTGCGGCCGGCGGCAAGCCGGTCGCGATCACGGGGGAGGCGGTGCGCAATCGGGTGCATCTCCTGCGGGCGCAAAGCGATGCGATCCTGGTCGGCATCGGCACAGTGCTGGCGGACGATCCGCTTCTCACCTGCCGCCTGCCGGGCATGGCGGCGCGCTCGCCGGTGCGCGTGGTGCTCGATCAGAGCCTGCGGATTCCCGGCGCGAGCAGGCTGATAGGCTCCGCGCGCGAGACGCCGCTCTGGGTGGTTGGTTCTGAGCTTGCGGAAGCCGCAGCAGCGACGCGGCTCGGTGCAACCGGCGCGCAAGTGATCCGCGTCCCGCCGGCAGGCGCCTCCGGGCTCGATTTACCGGCCGTGCTGCATGCACTGGCCGGCAAGGGCATCACCCGCCTGATGGTCGAGGGCGGTAGCCGGGTGGCGTCCTCGTTCGTCGCGGCCGACCTCGTCGACGAGATCTGGCTGTTCCGCGGCGCGGAAGCGGTGGGCAGTGGCGGCGTCGATGCGCTCGATGCATTGCCCCTGTCGAAAATCACGCAGTCGCAGGCCTACAAGGTTCATGCTAGCGAAACATTCGACAAGGATACTCTCACCATCTACGAGCGCGCGTAATGTTCACCGGCATTGTCACTGATATCGGCGAGATCGTCGGCTTCACGCCTGTGGCGCAGGGGCAATTGCACCGGCTGCGCATCGCCTGCCGCTATGATCAGACCACCATCGCCGACGGCGCCTCGATCGCCTGCAACGGCGTCTGCCTGACGGTCGTTGCCTCCGGCGTTGCCGACGGCAGGGACTCTCAGCAAAGGACCTGGTTCGATGTCGATACCGCGGCCGAGACGCTGGCGCTGACCACCGCCAGGCACTGGAAGGTCGGAACGAAGCTCAACCTCGAACGCGCCCTCAAGATCGGCGACGAGCTCGGCGGCCACATCGTCGCCGGTCATGCCGACGGCATCGCGACCCTCCTGAGCCGCGAGGACCTGCCCGATATGGCGCGGTTCGAGCTCTCGACCACGCGGGAGCTGGCACGGTTCATCGCCACCAAGGGCTCGATCACGCTCGATGGCGTCTCGCTGACGGTCAATACGGTGAAGGATGCGACCTTTTCGGTGCTGATCATCCCGCACACCCTGACGGTCACCACGATCGGTGGCTGGAAGGCGGGGGACGAGGTCAATATCGAGGTCGATCTGATGGCCCGCTACGCGGCGCGACTGACGGAAATGAAGTGACGGCAAGGCCGGTCTTTCCGGGGCGGCTCGAAGAGCCGAACCCGGAATCTCGAGATTCTCGATGCTTTGCATCGCCCCGGAATGGCAGTTTCTAACTTGGCTTACCCGCCTGCGGCGACTACATAACGCGCCAACCTCTAGAACGGAACTTAACGATGGCAGACGCGCGGCGCGCACCCCTGAAGGACCAGACCGACATTTCGGGCGCGCGCGCGCTGATTGTCGAGGCGCGGTTCTATGACGATCTCCAGGATGCGCTTCTGGACGGCGCGGTGGCCGAGCTGAAGGCGGCCGGCTTGAACCACGACGTCATCACGGTCCCTGGCGCGCTGGAGATTCCGGCCGCGGTGGCCATTGCGGTGGATGCCGCGGCGGCGAAGGGCAAGCCCTATGACGCCGTCATCGCGCTCGGCTGCGTGATCCGCGGCGACACCATTCATTTCGAGATCGTCTCGCAGGAATCCTCGCGGGCGCTGATGGACCTCGCGGTTGCGCGCCAGCTGCCGCTCGGCAACGGCATCCTCACCGTCAACACCGAGGCGCAGGCCTGGGCGCGGGCGCGCGCCAGCGAGCTCAACAAGGGCGGCGATGCCGCGCGCGCGGCGCTGGCGATGCTGCGCATCAAACGCCGCCTGGCGCAGGCCTGAGCCCATGGTCGACAACACCAAGAAGCCGGCAGGCCCTGCCGAGAAGAAGGCGAACCGGCGCGGTGCGGCGCGGCTCGCGGCCGTGCAGGCGCTGTACCAGATGGATATCGCGGGCGCCGGCATCAACGACATCTTCGCCGAGTTCGAAAGCCATTGGCTCGGCAACGAGGTCGAGGGCGACACGTATCTGCCGGCCGAAGCTGCCTTCTTCCGCGACGTCGTCTCGGGCGTCGTGCGCGACCAGAAGAAGCTGGATCCGCTGATCGACGAGGCGCTCTCGAAGGGCTGGCCCTTGAAGCGGATCGAGGCGATCCTGCGCGCGGTGCTGCGGGCGGGGGCCTACGAATTGGAGCATCGCAAGGACGTGCCGGGCCGCGTCGTCGTCTCCGAATATGTCGACGTCGCCAACGCGTTTGTCGACCGCGAGGAGACCGGCATGGTGAACGCCGTGCTCGACCAGATCGGCCGCCAGTTTCGCGGCGACGAGTTCGGGCGGGGGTAAATTGAGACGATGACTTCCGCCGTAGCCGTCACCCTGAGGTGCCGGAGCGAAGCGGAGGCCTCGAAGGGCGGCGGCGTGCCGCTGAGGCCGCACCTCGGCCGTGCATCCTTCGAGGCTCGCAAGGGCTCGCACCTCAGGATGACGGATCTGCTATCTTGACGCAGGACAAATACGAAGCCTCCGCCGAAGATTCCCTCATCGCGCGCTATTTCAAGCCGCTGGCGACCGATCCCGGTGCGTTCGGGCTGGTCGATGACGCTGCGGTGCTGTCGTCGTCCGGCGACGACATCGTCGTCACCACCGACGCCGTCGTCGAGGGCGTGCACTATCTTGCCAGCGATCCGCCTGACACCATCGCGCGCAAGGCGTTGCGGGTGAACCTGTCCGATCTCGCCGCCAAGGGCGCGATGCCGGCCGGCTTCGTGCTGACGCTGGCGCTGCGCAGCAAGGAGGATGCCTGGCTGCGGCCCTTTGCGGACGCGCTGGGCGAAGACGCAAGAGAATTCGCGTGTCCGCTGCTCGGCGGTGACACGGTCTCGACGCCGGGCCCGCAGATGATCTCGATCACGGCCTTCGGCCGCATCCCGCAGGGGCGGATGGTCGGCCGTACCGGCGCGAGGCCGGGCGATCGCATCCTGGTGACGGGCACGATCGGCGATGCGGCGCTCGGCCTCGACGTGCTCAAGGGCGGCGCGGCTGCCATGGCGCTCGCGAGCAGTCCCGCCGCGAAGGAGGCCCTGGTCGCGCGCTATCGCGTGCCGCAGCCGCGCAATGTGCTGGCACCGGCCGTGCGCGATCATGCGAGCGCGGCGATGGATGTCTCCGACGGGCTCGCAGGCGATCTGGTGAAGCTCTGCGCGGCGTCCGGGGTCTCAGCCAGTGTCGAGGTGGCAAGCGTGCCGCTCTCGGCCGCGGCAGCAAGCCTGGTCGCCCGCAACGTCGTTGGCATCGAGACACTGCTCGCGGGAGGCGACGATTACGAGGTGCTGTGCACGGTCCCGCCGGCGCAAGCCGATGCGCTGATCGCCGCGGGGCGGGCGGCCGGCCTTGCCGTCGCGGTGATCGGTAGCATCGTTGCGGGGAAGGAGAGGCCGCGCTTCCTCGACGGGCAGGGCCAGGAACTGGCTTTGACGCGGCTGTCCTACAGCCACTTCTAGGAATCGCTCCAAAGCGGCATCCTGGTTCTCAGCACTTGGTTCTAAATACCTGCCGAGATCGGCGTTTTCGGCCTTATCCGGCGTTGCACCCTCAATATGATTTTGGCAAGCTCGCGGCCGACTGAGGCCGCCCCTTTTGGGCAAGGGGCGGCTTTGTTCGAAATCAAGGCGCCACACCGTACAACGGACAACAAGAGGCGCCGGGGGTACATCAAGGATCTGAGGCAAACATCACATGACAGCATTATGGTTGATAGTGCTCTGCGGAGTGCTTTCCGTCGTCTACGCGATTTGGGCGACGTCTTCGGTGTTAAGCGCGGATGCGGGGTCGCCGCGCATGCAGGAGATCGCAGGGGCGGTGCGCGAAGGCGCACAGGCCTATCTGCGGCGCCAGTACACCACGATCGGTATCGTCGGCATCGTCATCTTCGTGCTGCTTGCCTATTTCCTCGGTCTTTATGTCGCGATTGGTTTTGCCATCGGCGCCATCCTGTCGGGAGCGGCCGGCTTCATCGGCATGAACGTCTCGGTCCGCGCCAATGTGCGCACGGCCCAGGCAGCGACGACGTCGCTTGCCGGCGGCCTCGAGCTCGCCTTCAAGGCGGGCGCGATCACCGGCCTTCTGGTCGCGGGTCTCGCACTGTTGGGGGTGACGCTTTATTTTGCCTTCCTGGTCCATTCGCTGAAGCTTGCGCCTGACAGCCGTGTCGTCGTCGACGCCCTGGTGGCGCTCGGCTTCGGCGCCTCGCTGATCTCGATCTTCGCCCGTCTCGGCGGCGGCATCTTCACCAAGGGGGCGGATGTCGGCGGCGATCTCGTCGGCAAGGTCGAGGCCGGCATTCCCGAGGACGATCCGCGCAATCCGGCGACCATCGCCGACAATGTCGGCGACAATGTCGGCGACTGCGCCGGCATGGCCGCCGACCTGTTCGAGACCTATGCGGTGACCGCGGTCGCCACCATGGTCTTGGCGGCGATCTACTTCGCCAAGACGCCGATCCTCGCCAACATGATGACGCTGCCGCTCGCCATCGGCGGCATCTGCATCATCACCTCGATCATCGGCACCTTCTTCGTCAAGCTCGGGCCGAGCCAGTCGATCATGGGCGCGCTCTACAAGGGCCTGATCGCAACCGGCGTGCTGTCGCTGATCGGGATCGCGCTGGTGATCTACTACCTGATCGGCTTTGGCAAGCTCGAGGGCGTCAACTACACCGGCATGGCGTTGTTCGAGTGCGGCGTGGTCGGCCTCGTCGTCACCGCGCTGATCATCTGGATCACCGAATATTACACGGGCACCGACTACCGTCCGGTGAAGTCGATCGCGCAGGCCTCGGTCACCGGCCACGGCACCAACGTGATCCAGGGCCTTGCCATCTCCATGGAAGCGACCGCGTTGCCTGCGATCGTCATCATCGCCGGCATCCTGGTGACCTACAGCCTCGCCGGGCTGTTCGGCATCGCGATCGCGACTGCCACCATGCTGGCGCTGGCCGGCATGATCGTCGCCCTCGACGCCTTCGGCCCCGTCACCGACAATGCCGGCGGCATTGCCGAGATGGCGGGACTGCCCAAGGAGGTGCGCAAGTCGACCGACGCGCTTGACGCGGTCGGCAACACCACCAAGGCGGTGACCAAGGGATACGCGATCGGCTCGGCCGGTCTTGGTGCTCTCGTGCTGTTCGCGGCCTACAACGAGGACCTCAAGTTCTTCGTTGCCCGCTCCGCGCAGCATCCCTACTTCGCCGGCGTCAATCCGGACTTCTCGCTCAACAACCCCTATGTGGTGGTGGGCCTGTTGTTCGGCGGCCTGTTGCCGTATCTGTTCGGCGCGATGGGCATGACGGCCGTGGGCCGTGCGGCCAGCGCGATCGTCGAGGAGGTCCGGCGCCAATTCCGCGAGAAGCCCGGCATCATGCAGGGCACCGACAAGCCTGATTACGGCAAGGCGGTCGACCTGCTGACCAAGGCGGCGATCAAGGAGATGATCATCCCCTCGCTGCTCCCGGTGCTGTCGCCGATCGTCGTCTACTTCGTGATCTATCTGATCGCGGGCGGCGGCGCGGCCGGCAAGTCGGCGGCGTTCTCCGCAGTCGGCGCCATGCTGCTCGGCGTCATCGTGACGGGCCTGTTCGTCGCGATCTCCATGACCTCGGGCGGCGGCGCCTGGGACAACGCCAAGAAGTACATCGAGGACGGTCATTTCGGCGGCAAGGGGTCCGATGCCCACAAGTCGGCGGTGACCGGCGACACCGTCGGCGATCCCTACAAGGATACGGCCGGACCTGCGGTGAATCCGATGATCAAGATCACGAACATCGTGGCCTTGCTGCTGCTGGCGGTCCTGGCGCACTGAGGGGCGTCAAAGAGACAAGAGAAAACCCCGCGGTGCGAGCCGCGGGGTTTTTGTTGTCTCCTCAATCTCACTGTCATCGCACGCGCAGGCGGGCGATCCAGTATTCCAGAGGCCATCGTGGGATACGGATAAGTCGCGGCGTACTGGATTCCCCGCCTTCGCGGGGAATGACAGCGTGAGTGCGAACGTTTACTGCACGTCCATCTGCAGCCCTTCCTTCTGGATGATGCCGGCGAACTTCTTCGTTTCGGCGTCCACGAAGGTGGCGAATTGCTGCGGCGTGCTGTAGTCGGCGCGGGCGCCCATGGCAGCGATCTGCTTCTTGACGTCGTCGCGCTCGAGCATCGCCTTGATCTGAAGATTGAGCGCGTTCAGCACCTCCGGCGAGACGCCCTTCGGCAGGAACACCGCGAACCAGGACGACACGTCGAAATTTGCCAGTTCCGGCGCGCTCTCGCGCATGGTCGGCAGGTTCGGCGCGAGCTCGCTGCGCTCGGTCGTGGTGACGCAGAGGCCGTTGAGCGTGCCGCTCTGCACCTGCGGCAGGGTCGGATAGAGATTGTCGAACAGGATCTGGATGTCGCCGGCAAGCGCGGCCTGGAGCGCGGGGCCGGCGCCGCGGAATGGGATGTGCGTCATCTTCAGGCCGGTGAGCTGGAGAAACCAGGCGCCGGTGAGGTGAGGGCTCTGGCCGACGCCGGAGGAGGCGTAGCTGAGCTTGTCCGGATTGGCCTTGAGATAGGCGATCAGCTCGGGGATCGACTTGATGCCGGTCTTCGGATGCGCCGACACGATGTTCGGGATCCGGATCATGTTGGTCACAGGCTGAAGCTGATCCGGCTTGTAGGTGAGATTCTTGAAGATGCTGTAGGCGATCGCGTTCGGGCCCGGATTGCCGACCAGGATGGTGTGGCCGTCAGGCTTGGCGCGGACCACCTCGGCCGTGCCGATGGTGCCGCCGCCGCCGGAGCGGTTTTCCACGACGGCCGACTGGCCCCATGCGTTCTGCAGATGCGCGGCCAGAAGCCGGCCCATCACGTCGGTCGAGCCGCCGGCTGCGGCGGGCACGACCAGACGGACAGTCTCGGTCGGCTTCCAGTCCGCAAAGCTCGATCGCGGCAGGATCGCTGCGGCCGAAAGGCCGGCAGCAGCGGTAAGCACGCGACGTCGGGAAAAAATCTTAGGCACGAATCCACTCCCTGTTTCTTTCTTTGCAGGGAGCGTAGGGAACCGCGGATGCGACGGCAAGTCGCGCGGGATCGCAAGCGACGCACGGAGGGCGGCACGACGCCGCAGGCGAGGGCGATTTACCTTCCGGCGGAATTGGAAGGCGCTCCAGATACTTGTCTTGCAGCTCCTGCAGCGTTTTCTCGAGGCGAGCCGGTCCGCGACGTCGCTCGAAAACGCCTTCGAGACTCAGTTGAAGCTGAGCAGCTTGAACAGCGGCGTGAGGTAGCTCATCTCCTGACCCGATGTCGGCGTGGTGCGGCTGATGAAGTCGAAGATCTTGCCGTCCTGCAGGCCGTAATTCGCCAGCCGCCGCACGCGCCGGTTCTTGTCGAAATAGACGGCAATCACGCGCTGGTCGACCACCTTCTGGTTCATGAAAGCGACCGGGCGCTCCGAGCGCTGCGAGATGTAGTAGAAGACTTCGCCGTCGAGTGTGGCGACGGTGGAGGGCGTGCCCATCACGATCAGCACCTGATCCTGGCTCGCGCCGATCGGAATCTGCTCCAGCGCGCCGGGCGGCAGGATGTAACCCTTCTGGAATTGCTCGCCGGTGCAGCCCGCGAGCGCAGCGCCGACCAGGGTCGCGGCGGCGAGCATGCGCAAGGCGCGCCAGCGTGCATGGAGGCCGCGCCGCGTGTTCGCGCGCAGGCTGGTCTGGTTCGTTGTCGTCATAGCGGAACTGATTCCGTCCCCTTGCGTCGCGCGAGGCGCTGAAGTACCGGGCGGAGGCTCTGAATGCAACACGCGCGCGCCCGCTTGCGGAAACCACAATGCTTTGGCCGTTCAATCACTTCAGGAAACCCCGGCTAACCCCTCCGGGCACCATTGAAGCCATCTATGGCATGATCGTGACGCAGGCGCGAGAACCCATATTTTACCGCGACTTGGCCGTGCCCGATACGGTTAACGGACGTTTCGATCTGTTGCTGCTGCATCTGTGGCTGCTGCTGCGACGCCTGCGCACGGTTCAAAGCGCCACCGAGCTGTCGCAGGTGCTGTTCGACCGATTCTGCGAGGATATGGACGACAATCTGCGCGAGATGGGGGTGGGCGACCAGACCGTGCCGAAGCGGATGCGGGCCTTCGGCGAGGCCTTTTATGGCCGCGTCCAGGCCTATGACCAGGCCATGGAGGCCGGCGGCAAGGCCCTGGCAGAGGCGATCTGCAAGAATATCTTGAACGGGACCGGCTTGGACCAGGCGGAGCGGCTCGCGGCCTATGCGCGGGCCAGTGAGGCTGCTCTCGGCCGGGCCGACGAGGCTGCGCTGCTGCGGGCCTCGTTTCGGTTTCCCCCAGCGCTTCCCGAGGATGTCACGCCATGAGCCGACCAGCGACCGGATCCCAGCCCGATCCTTGGCGGGCACCTGTCATCGTTGCCCAGATCCCCGACACCGGCCTGCATCGCAAGCTCGAGGCCTCGGCCGGCGAGCGGCAGGCCATCGCTGAGGTCGGCGGCGTGCGGGAGGTCCTGTTCGCCAGCGCCGACCTCGACGTGGTGCCCAGGAGCGGCGGCCGGGTTCAGGTGACCGGCACCGTCCGGGCCAGGGTCGGCCAGATCTGCGTGGTCACGCTGGATCCGATCGAGAGCGAGATCGAGGAGGAGGTGGACCTGATGTTCGCCCCCGAGCCCGAGGCGCGGCGCCTTGCCGAGCTGATCGAGGAGGGCGAGGACGACTCGGAGGCGCCTGAGGTCGCCGATCCGCCGGAAGCGATCGTGGGTGGCATCATCGATCTCGGCCGGGTCGCCACCGATGCCCTGTTCCTCGCCATCGACCCGTATCCGCGCAAGGAGGGGGCCGTGTTCGAGGCGGACGTCACCGCACTCGATCCGGAGGACCATCCGTTCGCCGCATTGAAGGCGCTGCAGGACAAGAAGAAAGGCCAATAGGTGGGTCTTTCCATGTCGGATCGCCTTGCGAGGGCGCGCGAGGCATTTGCCCGGATGGTTTCAAAGAATCTCTTATCTAGCTGATTTCGATGTATTTCTTGCGGATTCAGGGGTTTCTCAACGGGATCGCCCAGAAAGCAAAAGGCTGGGGGCAAGAGGTTGTTTCGGGATAACAAAACGCTATTGTCGCGCCCCGGTCGGGGCGCGGCGTGGCGCCTGACCGGTCGCCATGTCCGTGGCGAACCCATTCCGCGGCCCCGCTCGTTCAGGACCGCACCAGACCAGGTTTTCCAGGACTTTTATGCCAAGCAAGGTTCGCATTGCGCTTGACGCCATGGGGGGCGACGGCGGCGCCGCCGTGGTCATTCCGGGCGCGGCCATCTCGCTTGGCAGGCATCGCGACACGGAATTCCTGCTGGTCGGCGACCGCGCCAGGATCGAGCCCGAGCTCGATCGGCACCCCCAGCTCAAGGCCGCCTCGAAGATCATCCACACCGACGTGGCCGTCAGCGGGTCGGATAAGCCGAGCCAGGCGCTGCGGCGCGGCCGCAAGACGTCCTCGATGTGGCTTGCCATCGACGCGGTGAAGAAGGGAGAGGCGGATGTCGCGGTCTCCGCCGGCAATACCGGCGCGCTGATGGCGATGTCGCGCTTCCACCTGCGCACGCTGAAGGGGATCGATCGCCCGGCGATTACGGGGATCTGGCCGACCAGGCGCGGCGAGTCCGCCGTGCTCGACCTCGGCGCCACCATCGGTGGCGACGCGCACCATCTGGTGGCGCTCGCACTGATGGGCGCCGCGATGGCGAGCGTGCTGTTCGACAAGAAGCGGCCCACGGTCGGGCTGCTCAATATCGGAACCGAGGAGATCAAAGGGCACGAGGAAATCCGCGAGGCCGGGGAAATCCTGCGGGCCAGGAACCTGCCGGAGCTCGACTATATCGGTTTCGTCGAGGGTGACGGCATCGGCAAGGGGCTGGCCGATGTCATCGTCACCGAAGGTTTCAGCGGCAACATCGCTCTCAAGGCCGCCGAGGGAACCGCCCGGCAGATGGCCGAATTACTCCGCGACGAGATGAAGCGGAGCTGGCTGTCCAAGCTCGGCTATCTCTTTGCCCGCAGCGCCTTCCAGGCCCTGCGCGACAAGATGGATCCGAACAAGTCCAATGGCGGCGTGTTCCTGGGTCTGAACGGACTGGTTGTCAAAAGCCACGGCGGAACCAGCGCCGAAGGCTTTGCCTATGCGATCGATGTTGGCTATGAGATGGCTCACTACGATCTCCTGAACAAGATCAATCAGATGCTCAACCGCGAGGGTGGTGCACTCAATTCGGTGCAGGCCGCGCAGGAGGCTGTTTCGTGACTCAAATTCGTTCGGTCGTGCTCGGCTGCGGCTCCTATCTGCCGGAGCAGGTGGTGACCAACGCCCAATTGGCGGCGCGCATCGACACCTCCGACGAGTGGATCGTGCAGCGCACCGGCATTCGCGAGCGGCGCATCGCGGCCGAGGGCGAGTTCACCTCGCATCTGGCGATCAAGGCGGCGCAGGCCGCACTCAGCGATGCCGGCATGGATGCGCAGTCGATCGACCTCATCGTGCTGGCGACCTCGACGCCGGACAACACCTTTCCCGCCACCGCCGTCGCCGTGCAGAACGCGCTCGGCATCAACCACGGCGCGGCCTTCGACCTCCAGGCGGTCTGCTCGGGCTTCGTGTTCGCGCTCGCCACCGCCGACAATTTCCTGCGCACCGGCGCCTTCAAGCGCGCGCTGGTGATCGGCGCCGAGACCTTCTCGCGCATCCTCGACTGGAACGACCGCGGCACCTGCGTGCTGTTCGGCGACGGTGCCGGCGCGGTGGTGCTGGAGGCGCAGGAGCAGCCCGGCAATGCCGCCACCGACCGCGGCGTCGTGACCACGCATCTGCGCTCCGACGGCCGCCACAAGGCAAAGCTGTTCGTCGACGGCGGCCCGTCCTCGACCCAGACCGTCGGCCATCTGCGCATGGAGGGCCGCGAGGTCTTCAAGCATGCGGTCGGCATGATCACCGACGTCATCGTCGATGCCTTCCAGGCGACCGGGCTCAATGCCGACAGCATCGACTGGTTCGTGCCGCACCAGGCCAACAAGCGAATCATCGACGCCTCCGCCCACAAGCTCCATATCGCGCCGGAGAAGGTGGTGCTGACCGTGGACCGTCACGGCAACACCTCGGCCGCCTCGATTCCGCTGGCGCTGTCGGTGGCGCGCAAGGACGGCCGCATCAAGAAGGGCGACATGGTGCTGCTGGAAGCGATGGGCGGCGGCTTCACCTGGGGCTCCGCGCTGGTGCGCTGGTAGAGCCACACTCGGTAAAATTTTGCCGGAATCAGTCGCGATTATCGATGCGCCTGCATTGATGAGCGCTGTTGACCGCTGTATCGTAAGCTCATAATTTCAGACAACAATTGTTCGCCGTGATGTGGGGCAGGGCGATGACCGATCAAAGTAAAACCGTAACGCGAGTCGACCTGTGCGAAGCCGTCTACCAGAAGGTGGGCCTGTCGCGCACGGAATCGTCCGCCTTCGTGGAACTCGTGCTGAAGGAGATTACCGACTGCCTGGAGAAGGGCGAGACGGTGAAATTGTCCTCGTTCGGGTCGTTCATGGTGCGCAAGAAGGGTCAGCGCATCGGCCGTAACCCGAAGACCGGCACCGAGGTGCCGATCTCGCCGCGCCGGGTCATGGTGTTCAAGCCGTCGGCGATCCTGAAGCAGCGGATCAACGCCCAGCACCGTACCAACGGCGACGGCAGCAAGGCACAACCCGAGGCGTAACCGCCTTTCGGAAAGGACTGGCATTTGGACAAGGCGCCGGATGCGTTCCGAACCATCAGCGAAGTAGCGCAGGAGCTCGACATCCCGCAGCACGTGCTGCGGTTCTGGGAGACCCGGTTCTCCCAGATCAAGCCGATGAAGCGCAGCGGCGGCCGCCGCTATTACCGCCCCGACGACGTCGACCTGCTCAAGGGCATCCGCCGGCTGCTCTACGGTGAGGGCTACACCATCCGCGGGGTGCAGCGGATCCTGAAAGAGCACGGCGTCAAATCGGTGCAGGGCCTCGCCGACAGCGCCGCCGCGGTCTCGTTCGGCGCGATCGAGGACGCCATCGGCGCCAGCCTGATGGAGCCCGAGGACGAGGAGGCGCCGATCAAGGGCGTCACCGACACCGACGATGACGATTACCAGGGCGACGAAGAGGAAGGCATCGACTTTCGCTTCACCGAGGTCGACGACGAGGAAATCCTCACCACCTTCCGCAAGGGCGTCACCCCCGCCACGCCCGCCGGCCCCAGCGCGCTGGACCGGGAACGGCTGGGCCGGGCGCTCGCCGACCTCGTCGCAGCCAAGGAGATGCTGGATCAGGCGCTGAAGGACGGGTAGGGACGGTATTCGGACCGCCTGCGGCCAGTTCCGAACCTGTGGGGCAGGACGGCAAAATGCTGCGGCCTCGCCTTGCGCATCGCGCCGATCCTAGCTAATGGAACGACGTTCGGAGCGTGGCGCAGCCCGGTTAGCGCACTAGTCTGGGAGACTAGGGGTCGGAGGTTCAAATCCTCTCGCTCCGACCATTTCTTTCAAAGCATCTGTCCGGTGGATTGACCGCCGGCTTCGGGCCCGCTTCCGACAGTTGCGCTTCGCGACGATTACGCCGGCAGAAACCTGAGGACCTAATTGCGCGAGCGCGGATTGCCCAAGGGGGCGACCGCGAACTTCTCCTGCACGGAAAACAGATAGCTCGCAAGCTGCTTGTGCCGCATCTCTGTCACCGAGGCGAGCACTGCTGCGAGTACATTGGCCAGGACGACGGTGCATCCGAAAACGATCCATCCCCCGTCCTTCCAGAGCAGGAACGCTGGATACATGATCGTGTGGTGGAGCAGGTACAGCGTGAAGGAGTATCCGGCAAAGAACCGAACCGTCTGCACGATGGCGGCCGAGCTGGAAGGTTTTGTTGCCTGCGTCGCACCAACGATCCCGTACAAGAACAGAACGAGGAGAGGATAGGTTCTTGGCTGATACTCGGCATAAGGCCGCATAATCATGAAGTAGGCCGCGGCAGATGCCACGGCGATCGCCAGCGAGACCTTGCGAGGCGGGAGCCAACCGCGGCGCGCGAGAAAGTAGACGTAGGCGCCTCCGAGCCACAACAGAAACAAAGATTGGCCGAGCCCATCGTTCTGAAGCGCGCCAAAAATGTAGTGGATGGGGATTTGCCCAAAGAACAGGGCGACAGGGATGAGCAGGAGCGCTGCTTGAGGCCGCGCGCCCAAGAAGAAGAGTGCTGCGACAAAGAGATAGATGTGCCACTCGATGACGAGCGTCCACAGCTGACTGCCTGATCCGAATGTTGACGCCCGCAAGAAACTGAAATGCTCGAGCGGACCGCGGTACGTCTCGATCATGAAGATGTTGGCGACGAACGCCTTAAAATTGTAGCTGGCAGCGAGAGTCGCATCTCCGATCAAATGCAGTGTCAACGCGTCGATCGCGGCGATGGCGAGTAAGCAGGGTACCAGCCCTGAATAAATACGGGCCAAGCGGTCGATGAAAAAATGAGAAAATCCGTACTGCGCGTCTCTGGAAGATCTCTCGACCAAAGTATAGCTGATCAAAAATCCGGACAGCACGAAAAAGAGCAGCACGCCGACGTTTTGCGGGAGAGGCAACGCGCCGCCGCGTAGCTGCGGCATGAAGAAAGAGATTCCGTGTCCGATGCAGACCGCCTGCGCCGCGAGCGCGCGGAGCGCGTCCAGCGCCATCGAAGTTCCGTTCTTGGCGGGATTGAGATTGAACATGGAGGTCTGCTTCTGGAGGTCCGGACACTACGCGACAACCTCCAATCGATCAACCAGCGCGCCCGCTCAATGAAGGGTTCCTCTCGCACTACAAATTCCCCACAACGGAGACTCAGTCCTCTCGCTCCGACCATTTGTCCAAATCATTTCTGGGGCGGATTGACCGGGCGTAGGGCGCGCGCCGGCGGGGCCGCGTGCGCGACGATCGGCGGCGGGTGGCTGCTTCGGTGGTCGGCAGTGCGCGGCAGCCCGGTTGCTTTCGGGATTTCTGCGACGTTGAAATTCTTGAGCGTCTGGCCGATCGCCTTGCAGATTGTGTGAGGTTCAGCTGAAGCGAAATGACTTGTTCAGCTCAGCGGCAATCTCCGAAGTGGGGACTTGTCGGTAAGTCTTGGTCATATGAGCTCCCAATGCAGAAGGCCGGCTCAAAGAGCCGGCCTTTATTCGTCTCGATTGGAGCTAATCAGTACCTGGCGACGAGCGGGCCGCCGAAGCGGTAGTTCAACCGGACCAGACCAATGTCGACATCCTGACCAATCCGGTCGCTTCCGAAGAAGACGCCTGCCGGCGTGGTGAAGTTAATCGTGCGGTGGCCGAGGAAGATGTGGTCGTACTCGACGCCCACGGACCAGTTCGGCGCAAAACCGAACTCCAGGCCTACGCCGACGGCGGCACCCCAGCGCGTTTCGCTGGCTGACGCCAGAAGCGCGCCAGCGCCCGGCGTACCGGCAGCGGCATAGATGTCGTACTTGTCGCCGACCACTGCGCCACCGCCCTTCACATAAAACAGGACGTTGTTCCAGGCGTAGCCGACGTGACCGGTGAGCAGTCCGAAGGAATCGATGCGAGAACGGTTGCGATCGCCAGTAATCAGCCCTGAGCCAGGGAAGACCAAGCTTACGTTGTCGCCACTGAAGTCGGCCCAGTTACCCTGGCCCTCCAGGCCAAAGACCCAACTGGTCGACTGCCAGCGATAGCCCACCTGGCCACCGACCGTGCCGCCCGTCGCATTGTGGCAACCCTCACCCACGAGAGTGCCCGTCACCGGCGTCACGAAATCCCAGCACTTGTGGGCCGAGCCGCCGCCGCCGTTGATGCCGACGTAGAAGCCGCTCCAGTCGTAGATGGTAGCGACCGCAGGGGCCGGAGCCTTGGTGTAGGGTCGCGCGGCAAGATCCGCCGCGCTGGCGGGAGCCGCCAGAGCGAGAGCCAATGTTCCGGCCGCAGCCGCCATTACCTTTTTCATGTGAGTTTCTCCCCAGACTAACGAGTTCAATGAATCGACGTGTTCGCCCACCTGCCAGATCGAATGCTACGCCTGTGTTCAGGATTTGCTGTAGCGGGCTTGCAACACTTCCTGGCAAAGACACCGGCGGATTCCCAATCTATGTCAATGGGTTGGGAACCCTATGCACGATACGATGCATATGCAACGCAAGCGTTGGGCATTGACGCCCTCTACCTCAAATACCCCACCACCAACCGCATCGTCTCCTCCACCAGCGTCGCCACTGTTTTCTTCGACAGCATCTCGGCCCCATGCAGCACGGTGTTATGCGCCACCGCCTCGATCGCGCTGACGCAGATGAAGGTCGCGACGTCGAGGTCGACCTTGCGCATCTCCTTGCGGCGGCTTTCGAGATCGGTGCGCACCAGCGTGTGGACCTCGCGGTTGAAGGCCTCGACGTCTTTGAGCTGGCCGGTGCGGGGGATCTGCTCGGCGAGCACCCGGTGCAGATTCGAGTCGATGCGGTGGGCCTCGATCGCGAAGGTGACGGCCGGCGCGGTTGTCAAAGTCCTGTTAGCGGCGGCTGCTGCGTATCCGTCCCGCGAGCGACCTGCGCCGCCCTTCCGGCGCCGCGCAGTACAAGATGCTCGAGGGGACCGGTGACTTCAGGCGCCCTCTTTCCATCTACCGGACTCTCATGTGAAGATTTCTCCACTCGCTTTGACCAGGATCTGTAGTAGGCAACCGCCGTCATGATCGCGATTCCTGCGGCTCCGACGAGCAGTTGAGCGAGGATGCCGTTCCCTGCAAACTGCAGGATGAAGTACCCGATGAAGGCCAGGAGAATGCCCACACAAAACACTTCGAGGGACTGCTGGCCGCACTTCACCAAGGGTTGCCAGATGGTGGCTCGTAGCCCGCGCGCATCGATCGGTATGAACCGGGCACCAAGGATAATCAGCACCATCAAATGAAGATAGCGGTAGGGCGCCAGATTGGTCTTGTCGTTGGGATTGAAAAACTCGAACAAGGCAGGCGCAAACAAGGCCCGGAGCTGAGGTTGGTGAGCAGCTAACGTCATGAGCGCCGCAAAAATCAAATAGGCAATCGCAACAACCAGCACGAACCTGGACCGCAGCAGGAAATGCAGCCGCCCCGCACCCGTCAACGCGAGCCATGCGCCCGTGACAAACAGAAGCTGCCACGCCAGCGGATTGAAGTACCAGCTTCCCGACGGATAGGAAGGCAGGTTCCAATGGAATTGCCGCGCAGCCAGATACAACAGCACCGACCCGATCATGAGGGCGTCAGGAAATCTCAACATCAACCAGAGGATCGGAGCAAACAGGCCCATTAAGACGACGTAGAGCGGCAGCACGTCCAAATTCAGAGGCTTGTATCTCAGCAAAAGCCCCTGCGTCATCATCTCGATCGGCGCGTTCGTGACCGGTCCGGCGTTGAACAGATCGACCAGATCAGGCGCGTTGAACCTATCCGACAGGAAATGGATAGAAGCCAGGTAGATCATGAATAGCAGGATATGCGCGGTGTATATTTGCCACACGCGCCTGAATAGCCTGCTGGTTCCGAACACAAAGCCTCGCTCCATCTTTCGCGTATAAACGAGCGCTGAGGTGTAGCCGGAGATGAACACGAACAGGTCGGCCCCGTCGCTAAATCCATAATTTCGGAACGAACACCACACCAGCACCGTGCCGGGTACATGGCCGAGAAACATCGCCCAGTTGGCGAGGCCGCGAAACAGGTCGAGACGCAAATCACGTTGCGGTGGTGGCAGCGCAAGCGCGAGCTTCATTCTGCTTTCCATCGTGTAACGATTCACGATCGATGTCCGCGACCCAGCACTCCGCCGAGATCGCTCACGCTAGATGGCAGGCAATACAACAATGTTGGCGCGCTGAGGCCAGCGGGGTATTGACCTGAGTCAAGCGGCCCGCGGAGAGCCCCGCTATGCATGGTAATTTAGTCCGAGCAAAGCGCGCGCGCTGTGTCATCGGGCCTGGCGAGGTGGGCGTTTCCTCGATCCGTCGTGTTCGGATCAGTAGTTCTACGGGCCTAGGCGTGGCCCTTGATCTCGTAATGACCCGGCACGCATTTGAAGCGCTCGAGGCGCCAGTTGGCGTGATAGATCGGATGCTCGCCCATCCATTTCGCCAGGGGGGCCTGTGCGCCGATCGCGCACTGCATCATCGAAATCTCGGGCGTCATGTTGCTGTCGGTCACGATTTCTTCGACGCAACTGCCTGAGCTGGCTGCGCTAAGCCGGCAGAGCACGGCTACGACGGTCACGAACATTCCTGTCACCTCATCGGTCGTTTTGGACCACGTAGAGGATGCAAGCGGAGTGCCAGAGCCTGTGACACGCAAACAACACGCTGGCCTGGCCGACTCGACCCAGCGTCCGGAGTCCATTTGGCGATTCGGATTGTAAAAAATTTGCCCATAAACCGAAGCCGGACAAATACGGGAACCGGGCACTTATGCCTGACTGTGGCGCCGGCGACGCGGCCGCTCCCTCGCAACGGCCCGGCTATGTCACGTGCCTTCCTGGCGACGACCGCGCGCAAAGCGCCTCGTCCTTCGAGACGACCGCTTTCTGCGGTCGCCTCAGGATGAGGCTGAGGCATCGGTGCTTGTTTGAAACTAGCGCAGCGGACTCTGCCCTCATCCTGAGGGCTCGCCAACGGCGGGCGTCTCGAAGGATGGGCTGCGGGCGAGGTTGCGCCAGCAATAGTTTTGATCGCACCGGAGCGGCCGATAGTTCGCGCGCCGAAATAATTGATGCCGGAGGTTGCATTGCCGATCCGCTTTCATTTGCCGGTGCGGCGCTGCTACATTTTGTGCGCGCCGGCGGGCGGCGCTGTAACGAAGAAACATACCGACAAGGGAGGGGCCGAAAGTCCCATGAAGGATTTTGCAGGAAAGATCGCGGTCATCACCGGCGGCGGCACGGGAATGGGGCGTGAGCTCGCGCGGCAGCTCGTCGCCGAGGGCTGCAACGTCGCGATGTGCGACGTCTCGGAAGCGGCGATGGCCGAGACCAAGCGGCTGTGCGAGACCGAGAAGCTGCCGCAGGGCCTGCGCGTCACGACCCATGTCGCCGACGTTGCGATCGAGGATCATCTGAAGCGTTTTCGCGACGAGCTCGGCGAGCAGCACAAGACCGACCGAATCCATCTGCTGTTCAACAATGCCGGCATCGGCGGCGGCGGCAGCCTGTTCACCAACACGCGCGAGCAGTGGGAGCGCACCTTCAACATCTGCTGGGGCGGGGTCTATCTCGGCGTGCGCACCTTCCTGCCGATGCTGGTGGCGGCGGACGAGGCCCACATCGTCAACACCGCGAGCGTCAACGGCTTCTGGGCCTCGATCGGCATGAACCAGGCGCACACCGCCTACAGCTCGGCGAAGTTCGCGGTGAAGGGATTCACCGAAGCGCTGATCAACGACCTGCGCCTGCACGCGCCGCACGTCAAATGCTCGGTGGTGATGCCCGGCCATATCGGCACCTCGATCGTCTCCAATTCGCGCAAGATGCAGAGCGCCGACGGGTCGGAGCGGCTGAGCGAGGACGAGGTCGCGCTGACCCGCAAGCGCATGGTCGCGGCCGGCGTGCCGGATGCCGACAGGATGTCGGACGAGGACATCCAGGCGGCGTTCGCCGAGCGCGCCCGCAGCTTCCTGGAGGATGCGCCGACGACGGCGGCCGAGGCCGCCAAGATCATTCTCGACGGCGTCAAGGCGGAGCGCTGGCGCATCCTCGTCGGCGAGGACGCCAAGCGATTGGACGAGCGTGTGCGCGCAACGCCCGAGCAGGCTTATGACCGCGCCTTCTACGAAAGTTTTACGCAGGAGGTCGGCTGGCGGCTCGGCTGAGGCTGCCCGGGGGCGAATGCGCGCCGGTTGAGGTATGATAGCCATCATGTCAAGAGGTGCGCGGGAGATTTCGTGTGCCACCTCCTGCCAGTCCCCGGCCGCCTATGCCGGATTGGAATGTCATGCATGCGTCATGGATCGTCGTTCAAGCGATGTTGATCTTGAACGCCTGTAATGCCGCGCGCGGCGCCTTGGTCGGGGAACAAAAATAGTTTAGTCAGTCAGGGGTAACGCGATGAAAGAGCGCAGCTCCCGATGATGCCCGCATGCCTCTCCGACGACTGGACCCTTTGCCCGGAGCGAGAGGATATCTCCGCCGAGTTCACGCGGCTGCTGACCGCGGCCCAGGAGGGCGGCGCCACCATCGCCGAATGCCTGATGATCGCGCGGCAGCTGAAGCGGGGCGACGACAGCTCCTGGCATCGCGAGTGGAAGAAGCTGGCGCAAGCCAACCGGCAGCGCGCCGAGGCTGCCTTCGCGGAAGGCCACATGGCCAGCGCACAGCGCAACTGGCTGCGGGCCATGAACTATTATGGCGCGGCGGCGATGCCGCTGGAGCAGGGTGACGAGCGCCGCTGGGTCGCGGTGCTTGCGATGCAGGAATGCGCGCGCCGCTACCTTTCGGCGCGCAGCCCGGCGGGCGAGGTCGTGACCATTCCCTGGCTCGAGGGACACGCGCTGCAGGGCTACTTCGTCCCTGCGCCGTCCGGCAACGTGCGAGCGCCGACCGTGATCTGCATCGGCGAGCCCGGCCACCGCAAGGAAGAATTCCTGTTCAAGCTCGTGCCGCACGCGCGCGAGCGCGGATTCTCGCTGCTGGCGCTGGATCTGTTCGGCGAGCAGCGCGACGAATACATCGAGGCGCTGTTACGGCGCCGCGATCTCGAAGGCGCGATTCCCTGCGTCATGGACTATCTGGAGGGGCGCAGCGACATCGATTTCGCGCGCGTCGGCATCATTGCCGATGGCTGGGGCTCATCCTTCGTGGCGCGCGCGGTGTTGCAGGAGCCGCGGCTTGCCGCCGCGGTTTGCGACGGCGGCCTGTGGGACCTGCACGAGCGGGCCTTCTTTGCCAGCCGATTCGCGCTGAGCGACGTCAGCATCGTGCCGGTGCCGCATGCGCCTCTGATGGCCTCCAGCGCCGACTGCCCGGTGCTGATCACGCTCGGCGAGGACGGCTGGCTCAAGGCCGACCGGGCGCGTCAGATCGTCCAAAGCTCCCGGCTCGACAGCTCGGATGTGATGTTGAAGGTGTTCACGGCGGCCGAGACCGGAGCGGCGCAGTCCCATGCGGACAATCCGAGCCTTGCCAACGAATACATCTTCGACTGGCTCGAATCGCGGCTCGGCGCCGTCGCCCGGCGAATCTGAGCGCCGCCTTGAGGTGCTAGAAGTCGAGCGAGATCCGGACGCAGGCCTTCTCGAGGCGATTCTTCAGCGTCGCGAGCTTGGCGGTGAATTCGGTCAGTTCGTCCTCGTCGAACTCCTGGAAGACGAATTCGCGAATCGTCTTGTACTGCTCGTTGAGGCTCGCGATGTGCTTCTGCGTCTTCTCGGCCAGCGACAACCGCACCACGCGGGCGTCGGTCGGCGAGGGGCGACGGCGCAACAGGCCCTTCTTCTCGAGCAGCTTGGACTGGGTGGTGACGAAGGACGGATCGACGTGGAGAAGCTTGGAGACGACGTTGATCGGGATGCCGTCGTCCTTGTCGAGGTCGGAGATGGCCATCAGGATCAGCCATTGCGGGCCGCTGATGCCGAGCGTTTTCGCCCAGAACTGACGTAATTCCTCCAGATACATGTTGATCGACGAGATCTCCCAGGTGAAGCGCCTGATGATATCCAGATTGCCGGTCGAGCGCAGACGCGCTCCTTCTTTCCTCGTCGCGGACACAGCGTCACTCCCGTGAACCGTTGTTCAGGCCGGTGTTCATGGAAGGCCATAGTCCACGCAAGCCTGCTCTGACGCAAGTGCAGGGCAGGGTAATTGTGTCACGAAAACTACAAATATGATCAACTCAGCAGATCGGTTGGGACCCCGGGGTGTTGCGCGCGGGGCACAGGTTTAGCGAAACCACAAAGCTTAGTAGATAAAGTATTTTGTGTAGTTGAATGGCGCAGATATGTTGCTCGTGGCGGTGGGGGGTACTCGATCGTCCCGTTGCAGGTGGTTCGCTCACGTCCCTCGCGTCGAAAGCGAGTGTGTCCGAAGCGCAAAGTGGCCGAGCGGATTTGGAGAGACGGGGATCTGGGGGGCCTCACGGTCCAGTCTCCGTAAAATGAGCAACTTGGAGGTTTTGAATGAAAATGGTGAAGAGCCTATTGCTCGGCACTGCGGCGGGACTGATCGCCGTCGGTGGAGCTCAGGCGGCTGATCTCCCCGTGAAGGCCAAGGCGGTCGAATACGTGCGGATCTGCTCGCTGTACGGCGCAGGTTTCTACTACATCCCGGGCACTGACACCTGCATCAAGCTGGGTGGTTACGTCCGCGCCGACATGCTTCTCGGCGGCGGCGGCGACTACGGTTTCAGGAACAGCACGACCACCGTGAACGGTGGCTCGAACAACCGTCTGACGAACTACTACTACAGCCGCGCTCGTCTGGACTTCAATATCGATACCCGCACGGCGACCGAGTACGGCGTTGTTCGTACCTATGCTGACGCGGTATTCTCCTATGATTCGTCGAACGTCACTGGCAGCAATCCGTCGGCCTTCTCGACCGGCAACCCGGGGCTCGGCCTCTACCATGCGTTCATCCAGTTCGCTGGCTTCACCTTCGGCCGCACCGTCTCGATCTTCGACGCTCCGTGGCAGAGCTATCCGGCGGGCGGTCCCGATACCATTCCGGGCGGCTCCAACCACGTGAACGGCGTGAACCAGGTTGCCTACACGGCTGACTTCGGCCAAGGCATCACTGCTTCGTTCGCGCTGCAAGACGAGACCTCGGCGAACAATGGTCAGTCGAACCTCTGGAACGTGTCGTCGGGCACGGCCGCCCAGTTCGTGACGGGCGTCTATGGTGCCAACGCCTGGGGCGGCACGCGTTCGCCCGATATCATCGGTCAGGTTCGTGTCGACCAGGCCTGGGGTCTGGCCCAGATCTCGGTCGCGGCGCATGACATCCATGCCGGCTACTACGGCGCGACGGAAGTCAGCGGTCACCCGTCCGACAAGTGGGGCTGGGCTGTGCAGGGTGCCTTGTCGATCAAGAACATCCCGACCGGCGCAGGCGACGTCATCAACCTGCAGGCCGTCTATACGGACGGTGCAACCCGTTACAATTTCCAGAGCCTGTTCCCGCAGAGCTTCTTCATGTTCAGCGGTAGCGGCAACGGGGCGTATCAGAGCACTGGCTTCGCCGGCGTTGCCGACGGCGTCTTCGGCACCGGGACCGGCATCGATACCGTCAAGACCTGGGGCGTCCGTGGTGGCTACACCCACAACTGGAGCCCGAATTGGGCGAGCGCAGTGTACGGTGGTTATGCCCAGCTGAGGTACGGCGATGCGGGCAAGGCAATGATCTGCACCAATTTCGCAGCGATTGCCGTTGCCGGTGCCACCTGTAATCCGGACTTCAAC
Organism: Bradyrhizobium sp. CFUWI; assembly: GCF_056429085.1. Taxonomy (NCBI): domain Bacteria; kingdom Pseudomonadati; phylum Pseudomonadota; class Alphaproteobacteria; order Hyphomicrobiales; family Nitrobacteraceae; genus Bradyrhizobium; species Bradyrhizobium sp. CFUWI. The sequence goes on along the minus strand of NZ_JBWJZE010000015.1, from coordinate 118,032 downwards.
TTCGCGGTCGTCGGTGCCAATACCGTGTGGACTCCGGTCAAGGGCCTTGCGTTCACTGCGGATGTGAGCTGGTCGCGTCTGGACCAGAAGTACTCCGGCAACATCGTGAGCCCGGGCATTGCCAGCGCAGCCAAGCCGGCGGCCGTGTACGAGCTGAAGGATCAGAACTCCGTCAGCATGCTGCTCCGCGCTCAGCGCAACTTCTGATCATCGATCGCGCAAATCGATGGAGAGCCCCGGCGGGAAACCGCCGGGGCTTTTTCACAGGTGTGGTCTTCGGAAAATCGAACGGCCGTTGCGGAACACGAAGGCGAGCCATGCGATTCGATCGCGGCAAATTTATTTACTTACTTGAGCTACTAAGCTATATAGCACTCAGCCAGATACGAAAGTTGCGGCTCTTAGCTTCATGCTAAGCCTCCAGAAACCTCCGGCGATGCCCCGCCGGAGGTTTTTTGTCGTCGAGATGCGCGCGACGTCAGCCGCGTATCGCGCGGGCGCGCGTGGGCGGCCGGTAGGCGAGGCGGCTGTGGCCGGCGCAATAGGGCTGCCCGTCCGGCGCCGTGTTGCCGCAGAAGCAGAAATCGTCTGCGCCCGGCGTCGAGATCGGCCAGCGGCAGCGATTCTCGGCGAGCTCCAGCAGCGAGCAGCGATTCGCCTCGTCGATCGGACCCGTCACCACGGGGGCGTCGGTGTCGCCATAGATCGTGGCGAGCATCTCGTATTGCAGCCGCGGCACGGCCTTCGCCCGCGCTGCGCCTCTGTCCTGAACCTTGCGCTCGTCACCGGTGCGGCCACGCGTCAGGTTGAGGCGGGATAGCTTGCCGATCACGGCGTTGCGGCTGACGCCGATATCGGCGGCGATCTCGCGGCAGGAGAGGCCGGCCTCGAAGTGCCGCTTCAGAAGCTCGATGCGTTCGTTGGTCCAGGTGGGTGAGAGAACAGGCATTTGTAAACGGTCCCAGGTTGCAGATGTCGGCCATCCGCCTCGAGATCCGTTCGCCTCACGTACCGAGTGCGCTCACGTCCTGCCATTGTCGCGGATCGACAGAAGACCGTCCTTGATGGCGAGACGGATGCCTTCCTCGATCAGGGTGCGTGCGACGCCGGGAACGCTGGTGCCGTGGGTGCCCTGTCTCACCAGCTTCTCCAGGTAGGTGATGGTCGAGAGCGCCAGGGTTACGGGAATGCGGTCAGTCTCGGCTTTTTCGGTGGCCATGGCCCGAACGCTAGCCTCTTACTCGGGTACATAAAAGTAACGATTAAGACTCTATTTAGGTTCAGGGGTGGAAGTCAAATGCATGCTGCGCTTGACGCTCAGCGTGTTGGAATCGCACAGGAAATTAGACGCGACTCGGCGCGCCGCACGGCAGGCCGGGCGGCGGCGGGGGCGTCAGCAGGTCGGGAGGAGCGGCCGAGCTCAGCCGTGCACGATGGCCTTTTCGATCATGCAATGGATGCCTTTCGACCCGTTGACGGTCTGGGTCACCCTGAGATCGGCGGCCAGGCTGCACAGTGTGTAGGCATCCTCGCGCGACAGGTTTCGCGTCTCGCCGAGCAGCGCGATCATGTCGCGCAGCGCGCGCACCACGCATTGGTCGAGGTCGGGGTCCATCGCCATGGTCATGTAGTGGGTCGCCGTCTCGGCGCGGGGATAGTCGAACCTGAGATCCTTGCGCAGCGTCAGGCGGAAGCGGCCCTGCAGCGCGGTCTCGATCGCGGTGACGCAGACCTCGCCGTCGCCCTGCACGCCGTGGCCGTCGCCGCAGGAGAACATCGCGCCCGGCACGAACACCGGCAGATAGAGCGTCGCGCCGGCGCCGAGCTCCTTGTTGTCGAGATTGCCGCCCGTGGCGCGCGGGATCAGCGAGGAGATCCGTCCCCAGGCCGGCGGCGGCGATACGCCCATCACGCCGAAGAACGGCTTGAGCGGCAGGTCGAGGCCCCACGGCATGCGGCCGGTCATCCTGGTACGGTCGAGCGGGATGTTCAGGATACGGGTCTCGTGGAAATCGTCGGGCAGGGTGCCGGCCAGCGGCTTGATCATGTTCCAGCCCCAATCCTGCCGAAGCTGAACGTCGAGGATCTCGACCGCGAGCACGTCGCCGGGCTCGGCGCCCTCGACCGCGATCGGACCGGTGAGAATGTGGCCGGGCAGCATGCGCTCGTTGCTGGCATGAACCTCGAACATTTCGGGGGGAATGTGAAACTTGTCGCGGTCAGGCAGCATGTCCGGTCCGCCGCTGATGGTGTCGACCGTCACCTCATCGCCGCTCGCGACGGTGAGGACGGGCTTCAGCGCGGCTTCGAAAAAGCCCCAATGGCAGGTCTTGGGGCTGGAATGCAGGTGGTGATGGGTCATTTGCCGCGTCCGGTCGCTTTCATCAGGCCGGGCTTGACCCGGCGATCGATCCTCTTTCAAGAAGCTTTCTGAAGATCGCCGGGCAGGTCAAGCCCCGCGCAGACCAGCAAGCTCATTCCCGCGAGGCGCCCCTGTTCTTCGTTCTGTCCAAGACAATCGGCACCGCGCTGCTGCCGATCAACCTTCTGGTCGAGCTCGGCATCGTCTCGCTGGTGCTGATGGCGACGCGCTTTGCCGCGCTCGGCCGCAGGCTGGCCGCGACCACGCTCGTGCTGCTGGCGCTGGCGGCGTTCTCGCCGCTCGGCAATCTCCTGATCTATCCGCTGGAATCGCGCTTTCCGGTGTGGGATGCCTCGCGCGGGGCGCCCGACGGCATCATCGTGCTCGGCGGCTCGGTCGACACCGACCTGTCGGCGGCGCATCGCACGCCGGTCGTCGCGCACGCCGCCGATCGTCTGTTCGCGCCGGCCGAGCTCGCGCAGCGCTATCCGAACGCGCGTATCGTCTTCACCGGAGGCTCAGCGAACCTGCTCTCGACCGAGGCGAAGGAGGCCGACTACTCCGCGCCGATCCTGGAGAAACTCGGCATACCGAAGCAGCGCCTGATCCTCGAACGTGACTCCCGTAACACCTGGGAGAATGCGATCTTCACCAAGAAATTGGTGTCGCCAAAGCCGGGCGAGCGCTGGCTTCTGGTGACGTCGGCCTTCCACATGCCGCGCTCGATCGGAATCTTCCGCAAGGCCGGATTTGAGGTCGAGGCCTATCCGGTCGACTGGCGGATGGGCGGACGTGACGATCTGTTCTCCTTCACCAACATGGCCGCGGACGGGCTGCGACGGACCGAAGTGGCCGTCCGCGAGTGGATCGGCCTCGTGGCGTACCGCCTGATGGGCAGGACCGACGAGTTGCTTCCGGGACCTGCGAAGGACTAGAACGAGAACCGCAAAACAAGAATACGCGGCGCACGATCGCTGCGGCCGGAGGAAGCCATGCAACAGCACAGTGCAGACAGCATCGATCTTGCCGGCATCGTCGCCGATCTCAACAGCCTGCTGCGGCTGAAGACCAATGTGATCGGCATGAAGCTGTTCGCGCAAGCGGCGGAGATGGAGGCGATCCCGAAAATCCGGCGGCCGAATGCGATCCACACCACCGACCAGATCGTCAGCATGGCGGCGCGGCTGGGCTGGACCGTCGGCATCACCGCCGACGATCTTGTAGGTAGCCAGTGCCGCGCGGTGATCGGGCTTAGCCCGCAGGACGACAAATGGCTCGCCGGCGAAAACTATGTCGGGGTCTGGCACGGCACGGCGGAGGATGCGCGCAAGCGCCAGGAGGCGCTGGACGTGGTTCCGTTCGGCCAATATCAGGCGCTCGCCGTCAGTCCGCTCGCGAGCGGCCGGCTCGATCCGCCCGACATCTGCCTCGTCTATGCGACGCCCGGGCAGATGATCATCCTGATCAACGGCCTGCAATATACCGGCTACAAGAAGTTCGAATGGGGCGTGGTCGGTGAGACCGCTTGCGCCGATTCCTGGGGGCGGGCGCTCAAGACCGGGGAGCCCAGCCTGTCCTTGCCATGCTATGCCGAACGGCGCTATGGCGGCGTGCCGGACGAGGAGATGCTGATGGCCTTGAAGCCCGCGCATCTCGCCAAGGCGATCGAGGGCATGAAGGCGCTGGCCAAAAATGGTCTGCGCTATCCGATCCCGCCCTATGGCATCCAAAGCGACGTCCGTGCCGGCATGGGCGTGAGTTACGCGAAAAAGTAAGGGACGAGCATGAGCTCTGCGAAATTCGACATCGTCGTCTACGGCGCGACCGGTTTCACCGGCCAGCTCGTCGCCGAATATCTGGCGGCGCAATACAAGGACGACAAGTCGCTGACATGGGCGATGGCCGGCCGCAGCCTGGACAAGCTGAAATCGGTGCGCGAGGCCATCGGTGCGCCCGCCGACACGCCGCTGATCGTGGCGGATGCGTCGGACGCCGCGTCGCTGAAGGCGATGGTGGCGCAGACGAAGTCGGTCATCACGACGGTCGGGCCGTACCAGTTCTATGGCGAGGATCTGCTCGCTGCCTGCGTCGCTGCGGGCGCGGATTATTTCGATCTCTGCGGCGAGCCGGTCTGGATGCGGCAGATGATCGACAAGTACGAGACATCGGCCAAGGCGAGCGGCGCGCGCATCGTGTTTTCCTGCGGCTACGACTCCGTGCCGTTCGAGCTCGGCACGTTCTTCGTGCAGGAAGAAGCCAGGCGCGTGTTCGGCGCGCCGGCCGCGCGCGTGAAGGGCCGGGTGCGCGACATGCGCGGCACGCTGTCAGGCGGCACCGCGGCGAGTGCCAAAGCAACTTTCGATGCGGTCGCCAAGGACCTCAGCCTCGTCGCCATTCTCAACGACCATTTTGCGCTGACGCCGGGGTTCACCGGCCCGAAGCAGCCCAAAGGCAATAGGGCGGCTTACGAGGAGGATCTGCAATCCTGGGCCGCCCCGTTCATGATGGCGCTGATCAACACCCGCAACGTCCATCGTTCCAACATGCTGATGGGCTTTCCCTACGGCAAGGATTTCGTCTACGACGAGATGGTCCTGACCGGTCCTGGAGAGAAGGGCGAGGCCAACGCAAAGCGCGTGATGGCGGCCAACGCCGAGAAAACCGGTCCTAACGCGCCGAAGCCGGGCGAAGGGCCGTCGAAGGAGGAGCGCGAGAACGGCTTGTTCGATCTGCTCTACGTCGCGATCGCACCGGACGGACGCCAGGTCCGCGCCGGCGTCACCGGCGACCGCGATCCCGGCTACGGCTCGACCTCCAAGATGATCTCCGAATGCGCGATCTGCCTGCTGCGTGATGCGAAGGATGTTCCGGACGGGATCTGGACGCCGGGCGCAGCGATGCAGCACAAGCTGATCAAGCGGCTGGTCGATCACGCCGGGTTGACGTTCGGGGTGGAGACGTAAGCCTTCGCTTTCTCACCTGTTGCAGGACCGGGCTTTCATTCTCAAGCCGTCTCGCGCGTTGAGCAGGAGCAGGGTGATGTTCGCAGCTCCGGCGACAAGCTCAAGAGCCTGGACCGCATAGAAGACTGCATCGAGCTCGGCGGCCTTCGCCTTGTGTGCGAGAAAGAAAGCGACCGGGACAAGCACGAGAAGGCCGTTGGCCGCGATCAGCGGCATTCGCTTGATCTTCGCGCCGATCAGGCCGGCCCGCCGTCCCTGTGACAGCGCAAGGCCTGATCCGGCCGTCGCCGCAAGCGCAGGGATCAGCACGAGAAAGCCCCACGGTATGGCAGTCTTGACGGCAGTGATGACGGATTGGGACGCGAAGAGCTCGCTGAACGCAGTAGAGAGCCAGAAAGCCGAGATCGTGAGAAGCGCGGTCCCGCCTGCAACGGGATGAATCATCTTGATCACGGCCTGTTTCCCTTCTGGTTATCGTTCGAGCCCCGAGGCGACCCCGGTGGGCGCGATGCGACCGCCGCGAACGTGACCCGGCCCTCTGCGGGGCGCGTTTCATGACGCAAGATGTCCGCGGCTACCGCTTCATGCGGCGCGGAAATCGGGCCCGCGCCTCCGAGAAGCGGCGGCCTCAGAACGGCATTCGGTGGGGTCGGCTGGATCGCATGGCGCATCACGGGCATGACAAACTCTCGCGTCTGGTCCAATATGACATCATGGTGTCGAAGTCGGCGCCAGCGATAGCCTAATTGACATGATGGTGTCAATAGGGATTTATGGAGTCAATATGCGCGCTATCAAGCGATCTCCGGCGGGTGACGCCATGACCGATCTCATTCTCGACCTATTCAGGGTCAATAACCTGACCTTGACGTGGGGCGATCGCTTGGTAGCCCCACTCGGACTGACCAGCGCCCGCTGGCAGATTCTGGGGGCGATCGTTGGCGCGGACCGTGCGCAGCCGGTCGCCTGGCTCGCCCGCGACCTCGGCGCTAACCGCCAGAATGTTCAGCGTATCGTCAATGACCTGGCCCATGAAGGGCTCGTCACCTTTGAACTCAATCCACATCATCGCCGCGCCCATCTCGTGGTCCTGACCGACAAGGGACTGAAGACCTACGACGCTGCCATCCGCCTGTATGCCCCCAAGATCAACTCGCTGGTACAAGGTCTCCCGATAGAAGAGATCAAGACCGCCGGCCGCCTCATCAAGGCGCTGCGCAAGAAGCTCGAACAGGAAGTGAGTGCAGATGCCTGACCAGACCTTTGCGCAACGTCCATTTGAATATCCTGGACGACAATGCGGCGCCGAACCGCGACGCTCCAGAAGCTGTCAGCCTCGAGAGAGCGTTCCTATCTCAAGCTGAAGGCGCTTCGTCGTCGGCCCTGATCCTGTAGATCTGTGCGGCCGCGATCATGCCCCACATCGCGCCCAGCATCATCCAGAAGTGCCGCCAGTGGTCGGTATCGATCACGAAGCTTTCGCCGACGGTGCCGACGAAGGCGGAGAAGATCGCGAGATAGGCGCGCTGCCAGGGCACCGGGACGAAGATGTGGCGGAAGCCCATGATCACGGTGGTGAAGACCAGCGCGGGATAGCACACGCCGGACAGCCAGCCGCCGGACATGAAGGCGTTGAGATAGGAGTTGTGGGTGTCCTCGGGGAAGAAGCGGTGGAATTGCAGGGGACCGATGCCGAACGGCAGGCCGAGCGCCATCTCCGCACCGAGGATGTGACGGCCGAACCGGCCGAAGCGGCCTTCGTCATAGCTCTGGCCGAAGCTTGCGCGCTGCTTGAACATCTCCGCGGTGGACTCGAACGACAGCAGCACCGCGATCAGCGCCAGCCCCAGCACGGCGGCCACGACCGCCATGACGACGATGCGCGAGCGCTGCGCGTTGGTGCGTCCGGTCAGCACCATCAGCGCCAGCATGAAGGCCGAGGTCAGCACCAGCCCGCCCCAGGCGGCGCGCGAGAAGGCGAGCAGGATCGCCAGCGACATGATGGCGAAGGCGATGACGTTGCGGAATGCCTTGGCCAGCTTGTCCGATACCACGCTCTGCAGCGCAAACAGCGCCGGCAGGATCAGGAAGGCGCCGAGCACGTTCGGGTCCTTGAACGTGCCGCGCGCGCGTCCGTAGAGCGTGAGGAGGTCGTTGCCGCCGGGCACCAGGTGGAAGTAGCCGGCGACCGCCAGGATCGAAGCCACCATCGCGCCGACCACGAGCCCGCGGCGGAGCATGTCGAGCCGGGCCGCGGTGTCCTCGGACATCACCATGGCGAAGAACACGACGGTCACCGCCATGTACCAGGAGGTCGCGATCCAGCTCACCACCTCGGATTGCTCGAACAGCGGGATCGCGCTGATGGTGTAGCCGAGATTGAGCAGGACCAGCAGTGCGATCAGCGGCATCAGCGCGAGCCGCAAGCGAAGGCCGGTGGCGAAGAACGTGACGGCGGCGAGCAGCGTCACGATCTCGTAGGGGCTCGGTTCGATGAAGACGACCGCGCCGGAGGCGCCGACCAGCCACACCAGCGCGCGCTGCAGCGCCAGCACGCCGGGCGCGGCCAGTTTCACTCCATCGGCTGTCGCCGCATACGCCATCACTTGCTCATACGCTTACGCAACTCGTACGCCACAACTTCCGCTGGATCGCCCGGCTTGACCGGGCGATCCAGTACTCCGCGGCGCGCGTTGCAGAAGAACGGCCGGAGCTGCGGCGTACTGGATGCCCCGGTCAAGCCGGGGCATGACGGAAACTCAATACGCGTTCTCGTTCTTGGTTAGGAGCGAGATCGGCGTCTTCAGGAGGATGTAGAGGTCGAACAGCACCGACCAGTTCTCGATGTAATAGAGGTCGAACTCGACGCGCTTCTGAATCTTCTCTTCGTTGTCGATCTCGCCGCGCCAGCCGTTGATCTGGGCCCAGCCGGTGATGCCCGGCTTGACGCGGTGCCGGGCGAAATAGCCGTCGACGGCCTCGTCGAACAGCCGGCTCTGCAGCTTGCCCTGCACCGCGTGGGGGCGCGGGCCGACCAGGGAGAGATTGCCGGCGAAGACCACGTTGAAGAGCTGCGGCAGCTCGTCGAGGCTGGTCTTGCGGATGAAGCGGCCGACGCGGGTGACGCGCGGATCGTTCTTGGTGACGACCTTGGAGGCGGTCGGGTCGGCCTGGTGGTGGTACATCGAGCGGAACTTGTAGACGTCGATGCGCTCGTTGTTGAAGCCGAAGCGCTTCTGGCGGAACAGCACCGGTCCCGGACTGTCGAGCTTCACCGCGAGCGCGACGAGGCCCATCACCGGCAGGGCCGCGAGCAGGGCAAGGCTGCCGACGACGCGGTCGAACAGCCATTTCATCACCAGATCCCAATCCGTGATCGGCGCCTCGAACACGTCGAGAGTCGGCACCTCGCCGAGATAGGAATAGGAGCGCGGCCGGAAGCGCAGCTTGTTGGTGTGCGCGGAGAGGCGGATGTCGACGGGCAGCACCCAGAGCTTCTTCAGCATCTCCAGGATGCGCGTCTCCGCCGAGATCGGCAGCGCGAACAGCACGAGATCGACGCGGGTGCGGCGGGCGAACTCGAGGATGTCGTCGACCTTGCCGAGCTTGTGCGCCCCGGCGCAGGTGTCGAGCGCGCGACTGTCGTTGCGGTCGTCGAACACGCCGAGCACGTGGATGTCGGAATCCTCCTGCGCCTTCAGCGCTTCGACCAGCTGCTCGCCGTTGCTGTCGGAGCCGACGATGATGGTGCGGCGGTCGAGCCGGCCCTGGCGCGCCCAGCCGCGCACCAGCGAGCGCAGCACCAGTCGCTCGGCGATCAGGGCGGCGAGCCCGAGGACGTAGAAGGCGGCCAGCCATAGCCGGGAGATTTCGCTGCCGTATTTGGCGAAGAAGGAGATGCCGATGAACAGCAGGAAGACGAACGACCAGGACGAGATCATCCGCGTCATCTGCCGCAGCTGTCCGCGGAACAGCTGGACCTGATAGAGGTCGGCGGCCTGGAAGCAGACCACGGCGGCGACCGCGACGGCGACGACCTCCGCCGGGTAGACCCAGCTGAAGCCGGAGAGCGGCATCACGTAGCCGATATAGAGCGCGATGCCGACGAGGCTCAGCAGCGCGAAGTCGGCGAGGCGCACGAAGCCGGCGATCACGATCGGCGAATAGGCGCGGGAGACCTTCTGGTTGACGACTTCGAGCGCTGCCGGCGAGAGCCGGCGGCGGCGCTCGACGAAAGACTGGTCAGCGGGCTTCGCCGCAGCGCTGGTCGCGGCGTCGAGCATCGAGCGTGCGTTGAGCGGTTCCACGGGCGTCCACGTCCATTCCAAAGCCCGCGGCACGGCGTTGAGCGCCCGGGCGAGCATCCCCTGGACCTTGGACTATCGAACAAATCGGAAGATTCTCTAAAGCGGGTCGTAAGAATGGTTAGTGATCGGTAAATGCGTCGCGATAGCCGGCGAGCACGCCGTCGACCATCGCGGCTTGCGAGAAATGCGCGGAGATGCGTTCCCGCAAGGTGGCGGCGCGCTGTGCGGTGGTCTGCGGATCGTTCAGCGCTGCGGCGATCGCTTCCGCCATGGCCTCGGGATTGCTCGGCGCGAACAGAGCGGGGCTGTCGGCGCCGAAGATTTCGGGGATGCCGCCGATTCTGGACCCGATCATCGGGATGCCGGCAGCGCCGGCTTCGATCACGACATAGGGCATGGAATCGCCGCGCGAGGGGACGACCAGCAGCCGCCCCTTGGAGAAGCCGTAGCGCGCCTTGACGTGGCCGATGAAGCGGATCGCATCGGTGAGGCCGAGCGTCTCCACCTGCGCCTTCAGCGCCGCCATTTCCTCGCCGTCGCCGCCGAGCGTCAAGGTGACCTTCCTGCCGCCCTCGTGCAGGCGCGCCACGGCATCGATCAGGAGATCCGCACCCTTGATGTGCCTGAACTCGCCGACATAGCAGAGGTCGGTGGCATCGTCGGCGGTCACGACAGGCTCGAACTCCTCGGGCGTGACGCCGTTGAAGACGCAACGCACCACGCCCTTGGGGGTGCCGACGATGCGTTGATAGGTGTCGCGGGCGAACGCGCTCTCGAACAGGAACAGGTCGGTCGAATCCATCAGCGCGCGCTCCAGCCGCGCGTAGAACTCGCCCTTGAAGGTGTTGAGCGGATAATGCAGCGAGCCGCCATGCGGCGTGTAGATGCGGATGGTGTCGTCGGAGCGTCGTCGCATCCGGATGAAGGCGCCGGCCTTGGCGCCGTGGCCGTGCATGACGTCGGGCTTCAGCGTGGCGATCAGGCGCCGCATGCGTAGCCACACCAGGACGTCGTCCGGCGAGGGCTCGCGGCGGATCGCTAGCCGGTGCACGCCGAGCTTCAGCCGCGGGGCGAGCTCGGCAAGTGCCTTGTCGGCACGTTGGCCGCCGGTGAGGCTGTCGGCGAGAATGCCGACATGATGGCCGCGGTCGACCTGGCCGTTGGCGACATCGAGGATATGGCGGAAGATGCCGCCGACCGGAGCGCGCACGGCGTGCAGGATACGAAGCGGCCGGTCAGGAGAGGGAGGCATGTATCAAAACCAGCGCTCGACGGCGAATGCCGAACTATTCCTTGGAAATATCGAGATGGATTAAGGGCCCTCGTGGTTAACAAACGGTGACGAGCGCGCGTTGCGGCTATCGCCGCCGCTGCGATTAACCCAGCGGCAACCTTAATGGAGTGTAATCGCGCCGGTTGCGGTAGCTTGGTGGCGTTGCCCTGCGGGAGTGTTCGATGCGTTTAGCGTTCTGGCGTGCCGGCAAGGACAAGGCGGTAATTGCGCGTGCCGTGTCAAAGCCGAAGGCCGAAGTCGCGCCCAAAGCTGACAAGGCTGAAGTCAAGGTCGAGCCCAGGATTGAAGCAACGCCTGCGCCGATCGTCACGAAGCAGGCGCAAGTTGAAGCCGGCGATATCGACCTGCACGCGCTCGGAGCGGCATTGGCGCGCAAGCGCGGCTGGATCGTCGTGCCGACGGTGCTGGCGCTGGTCGCGTCAATTGCCGCCGTCAATCTCGTCACGCCGCGCTACAAGTCCGAATCGCGCATCCTGATCGATGGCCGCGAAAACGTATTCCTGCGCCCGAACAGCGACCGCGCCGAGGAGCGCCAGGCGCTCGACGCCGAGGCCGTCACCAGCCAGGTGCAGCTCGTGCTGTCGCGCGATCTCGCGCGCGAGATCATCAGGAAGAACAAGCTCGCCGAACGTCCCGAATTCGATCCCGTGCTGCAAGGCGTCTCGCCGCTGAAGTCGCTGGCCGCGATGATCGGGCTCGGCCGCGATCCGTTCTCGATGACGCCGGAAGAGCGCGTGCTCGATGCCTATTACGAGCGCCTGCAGGCCTACGCCGTCGACAAGTCGCGCGTGATCGTGGTCGAATTCCAATCCGCCGATTCCGAGCTTGCGGCGCGCGTCGCCAATTCGATCGCCGACGGCTATCTCGTGCTGCAGCAGGCGGTCCGCCAGGACCAGGCCAAGAACGCCAGCCAGTGGCTCGCCGGGGAGATCGAGAGCTTGCGCAAGAAGGTCTCCGAGGCCGAGGCCAGGGTCGAGGACTTCCGTTCCAAGTCGAGCCTGTTCATCGGCACCAACAACACCACGCTGTCGAACCAGCAGATGGGCGAGGTCAACACCCAGCTCAACAATGCGCGCTCGATGAAGGCGGATGCGGAATCCAAGGCGCGGCTGATCAAGGAAATGCTCCAGAGCGGCAAGCCGATCGAGGCGGCGGAGGTGCTGAACTCCGAGCTGGTGCGGCGGCTGTCGGAGCAACGCGTGACGCTGCGTGCCCAGCTTGCCGAGCAATCCTCGACGTTGCTCGGCAACCATCCGCGCATCAAGGAATTGAAAGCCCAGTTGGGCGATCTCGACACCCAGATCCGCGACGAGGCCAGCAAGATCTCGCGCTCGCTGGAGAATGACGCGCGGATCGCCGGCGGTCGGGTCGACGGCCTGACCGTGAGCCTGGAGCAGCTCAAGAAGCAGGCGGCCTCGACCAACGGCCAGGACGTCCAGCTCCGCGCGCTCGAGCGCGAGGCCAAGGCGCAGCGCGATCTGCTCGAGACCTATCTCGCCAAGTACCGCGAGGCCAACACCCGCGAGACCATCGACACCGCGCCGACCGACGGCCGCATCATCTCGCGCGCCATCGTCTCGAACACGCCGGCCTATCCGAAGAAGCTGCCGATCGTGCTGATCGCGACGCTCGCGACGCTGCTGCTGTCGTCCGGCGTCGTCGTCACCGGCGAGCTGTTGCGCCAGACCGCGCCCCGCGCGGTGGCGGCGATTTTCCCGGCACAGGCGCCGGCGCGGCGGGAGCCGACGGTCCAACCGGCCGTCGCGCCAGCCTCGGATCCCGGCATCGAGCCCGCTCCGGTGGAGCGCGCGCCGCTCCAACAGGAGCTGACGACCGATGCGGATGTCACCGAATTCATCGAGATCGAACGTTTGGCCGAGGATTTGCGCGGCGCCGGCGCTGCCGCGAAGAAGGTCACCGTGCTCGGCACCGCCTCAGGCGAAGCCATCACGCTGTCGACGCTGACGCTGGCACGGCATCTGGCGCGCGAGGCGCGTGTCGTGGTGGTCGATCTCGCCGCGTCCTCGCCGACGATCGCCGCGGTGTCCGTCGATGCTTCGGCGCCGGGCCTTGCCGAGCTGATGCAGGGCGAGGCGTCGTTCGCGCAAGTTATCACCCGGGACAAGCTGTCGCGGCTGCATCTGGTCATGGCCGGCCGTCCCGGCTTCGACCGCAGCCTGCTGCAATCGCCGCGGGTGACGCTCGCCATCGACGCGCTGCTGCGCGCCTATGATCACGTGTTGATCGATGCCGGCAGCGCTTCGGATCTTCCGGCCGAGCTGCTGACGGCGCATGCCCGCGCCGTCGTGGTGCCCGATGCCGCGATGACGCCGGATGCGCGCGCGCTGATGTGCGAGCAGCTCCGGGCCGTCGGCTTCAGCGCTGTGACGATGCTGAACAAGCCGGTGCAGCCGTCGAATGCGACGGAAGCGCCGCGCGTGGTGGCGGCGTAGGCTTTTAGCTCTCTCTCTCCGCGCTCGGAATCGTAGGGTGGGCAAAGGCGCGCTCGCGCCGTGCCCACACCTATCCAATATAGTGACAGAAGACGTGGGCACGCTTCCGCCTTCGCTCTTCGAGCTACGGCGGACAAGTCGCTTTGCCCCTAACCCTCTCCCCTTGTGGGAGAGGGTGGCTTCGCGAAGCGAAGACGGGTGAGGGGTTTCTACCCTCATCAGAGGTCTAGCGAGTCGAGAGAACCCCTCATCCGGCGCTTCGCGCCACCTTCTCCCACAAGGGGAGAAGGAACAGCACCTCACGAAAGGTTGGAGTCTACCCGAACGCCTGCCGCAGCCGGCGGGCGAGGTCGAACAGCATCTGGTTCTGCTTCACCAGCCGCTTGCCGCGGCTCAGCGATGACATCGCCATTGCGGCGAGGGTTCCGCGCGAGGTCAGCGGGACGAAACTGTCGAAGATCTCTTCGTCGTCCTTGCAGAACATCCGCTTGTAATCGTCCGAGCCGATGCCGAGGTCGAGCGAACGGTAGCCGCGCTCGCCGTAGCGGTCGATGATGTAGCGCATCAGGATCAGGCCGGGGCTGTAGCGGGCGTGCTCGGACATCGTGTAGGTGTTGAACATCATCGAGAAGCGCTCGCCGTCGGCGACGCCGGCGAAGATCGCGATCACCTCGTCGTCGCATTCGAGCGCATGGATGTCGATGACGCGGCCTTCGCCGCGCGGCGCAAGGCAGGCGCTGCGGACGAACTGTTCGACGCCGGGCTCGGCGAAGACGTTCGGGAGCTTCTGCTCCGCCATCCGCACCGGCTTGACGCGAAAGAACCAGTCGAGCAGGCGGGCAATGTCGGCGTCGGTGGTGGCCAGGTGGTAGCGATAGCCGGCGAGAGCCTGGAGCTTCTTTTCCTTGCTCTTGAGACGGCGGCGAAGCGAATTGCTGATCCGCGATGCCGGCGGCCCGCCCGGCTCCATCACCAGCTGCGGACAACCGTTGATGGCGCTCTGTCGCGGCAGCAGCGCAAACGGGTTCGGCTGGTCGTGCCAGCGCAGCGGCTGCTGCGTCAGCGCGAGCACGTCGAGGTGCTGGCGGAGCGGCGCCAGCAGCGCCTCGAGATCGGCGGCATTGGTCTGCGCGGCGCAGGCGGCGTCCCACAGGCCCATGTTGAAGGTCGTATGCTTGCCGCCCATGAAGCAGGCCGTGCGCACGCCGTGGCCTTGGCGCAGCGAGAGCGGCAGCAGCAGCAGCGGATTGCGATCGGCGTCGCGGGCGATCACGACGAAGGGGCGCGCGCCCTCGCGCGCGCCGACCAGCCGCTGCCAGGGGCTCAGCAGATCGAACCGCTGATAGGGCGTGTAGAGGTGGCCGGGCTCCTCGAAGCTGCGCCAGACCGCCTCGGCGGCGTCGAGATCGGTGACGATGTCGACCTGCGCGATACGGCTCGCTTTCGACCGCGCTGGCGCTTCTGCCGTCCGGCTTTGCATCGCCGCAGCCATGGTCATTCGCGAAACCTGTCGAGAAATCAGAAATAGACGCCAATCGGCCTGTGGCCGACCTTTGCAAAGAAAGGTCAACAAAGGGTAAGGACAATGGGAGCGGGAACGGGCGCCTTGAGGGCGCCAACGGTGAGGCTCAAGGGTGAGGCTCAAGGGTGAGGCTAAAAGGTGGGGATATTGGCCTCCGACGACAGATGGCTGGAACGGCTGCGCCTCGAACTGGCCTGGTTCACCGGCCGGGCCGCGCTGGGCAGCCGCGGTGCCGGCGCCATCCTGCGCCTTGAACGGGTACGCCCGCGGCGCGGCGGGTTTCAGCCGCTGCGCGCGCACGAGATCACGCCGCAATTCCTCGATCGCGCCATTCGCGCGCTGAAGCGCTGGGAGTACGATTTTCTCGGCATGGACGAGGTCTGCCGGCGCGCCGTGACGTTGCCGGAGCCGCGGCGCTTCGTGGCGCTCACCTTCGATGGCGCGTCCAAGGATCTCATCGATTTCGCCTACCCCGTGCTGGCACATCACGCGGTGCCCTTCACGATCTACGTGCCCACCGCGTTTCCTGACGGCGTCGGACAGGCCTGGTGGCTCGGGCTCGAACAGGTGATCGCGCGCGAGAGCCGCATCAACCTGATGATGGGCGAGAAAGAGCAGCGCTTCGTCGTCACCGATCGGGCCGGGAAGCAGGCGCTGTTTGCGCATCTCGAGAGTTGGTTGCGCTCGCTGTCACCGGCGGATCTGGCGGCGGCGGTCGCCGATCTCTGCACGCGCTACCGGATCGACCTTGCCGCACTCTCGCGCGAGGCTTCGATGGATTGGGAGGATCTGGCGAAGCTCGCTGCCGATCCGCTCGTCACGATCGGCAGCGCGACCGTGAACTATCCTGTTCTCGCCAACATGAAGGACAGTGCGGCGCTGCGGGAGATGACGATGGGCAAGGCCGTTGCGGAAGCCGCCTTCCGCCGCGAGGTCGGGCATTTCGCCTTTCCGTTCGGCGATCGCGCCTCGTTCCGGCGCAGTCATGTCATCATGGCTGAAGAGGCCGGCTTTGCCAGCGCGGTGTCGACCATCCCGGGCATCGTGGATGCGGAGGGACGGACCAATTTGCGCGCGCTGCCGCGGATCTCCTGGGACGGCCGCGTGCGCTCGCTGCGCATGTTGCGCGTCCTGGTGTCGGGCGCTGCCTTTGCGCCGGTGAAACCGACCGGCAGCACTACCGGCCAGACTTGACGCGGTCGGGACGCTGCATCCAGCTCACGATCGGCATCGCCGGCAGCACCCAGCCCATCCCGACCACCACGTAGTAGATCGCCTGCCGCCAGCCGGACTCGGCAATCCACGGCATCTGCGCTGCGGCCATGCCGAGCAGGGCCCAGACCGTTGCCAGCACCAGCAGCAGGATGGCGCCGAGGAACTTGCGGGTGCGGATCGTCATGACGGGAGCTTGCTGTTGTCGCGTAACTTGCGCTGCGGGAGCGGGGGACTATAAGGGGCACGCAGTCCGGTTCAAGCCCTGGTTTTGCCCCTGAATGACGACGAATTCCGTTCCAACAAACCCGCATCGCGCCGTGCGCTGGTGGCTGATCTCCGTCGCCGCGCTGATCGCGTTGATGGTGCTGGTGGGTGGCGCGACGCGGCTGACGGAATCCGGCCTTTCGATCGTCGAGTGGAAGCCGGTCACCGGCAGCGTGCCGCCGCTGTCGGAGGCGCAGTGGACCGAGGCGTTCGAGGCCTACAAGAAGATCCCGCAATATCGCGAGCTCAATGCAGGCATGAGCCTGTCCGAGTTCAAGGAGATCTTCTGGTGGGAGTGGAGCCACCGCTTGCTCGGCCGCTTCATCGGCGTCGCCTATCTGTTGCCGTTCCTGTTCTTCCTGTGGCGTGGCGGTCTGTCCGGTGAGCTGAAGCGCCGGCTGTGGCTGCTGTTCGCGCTCGGCGGGCTCCAGGGTGCGGTGGGCTGGTGGATGGTCGCCTCGGGACTGACCGAACGGGTCGAGGTGTCGCAATATCGGCTGGCGACGCACCTGCTGCTCGCGCTGCTGATCTTCGCCGGCATCGTCTGGACGGTGCGGCGGCTCGAGCAGCGGCCGCAGATCGCAGCGCCGGCGCGGCTGCGGTTCATGAGCGCGCTGCTGCTGGTCGTGACGTTGGTGCAGATCTATTTCGGTGCGCTGGTCGCGGGCCTGCGCGCCGGCCGCGCCTACAACACCTGGCCGCAGATCGACGGCGCGTTCATTCCCTCGGCCGAGCGGCTGTGGTTCGAGACGCCGTGGTGGCGCAACATGTTCGACAACGTCCTGACGGTGCAGTTCGAGCACCGCATGACCGCCTATGCGCTGTTCGTGCTGGCGTTGCTGCACGCAATCGACGCGGTGCGCGCGCGCGCAGGCGCGGCGGGGGCGCTGTGGCTGCTCGCCGCGGTGAGCGTGCAGGCGGTGCTCGGCATCCTCACGCTGCTCAACCAGGTGCCGATCGACCTTGCGCTGTCGCACCAGGCGGTCGCGATCGCGGTGCTGACGCTTGCGGTGATGCAGGTGGAGCGGCTCGCTTCGCGCCAGCAGACGCACGCGCAGCCGCGCGCGGTTCCGGTCGGTCAGGCCGGCTGATCACATCGGCCGACTGATCAGCAATAGCCGTAAACACCGCACGCATAGGGCAGGCGCCAGAAATAATCGACCTGCTTCCCGCCGTAATAGGCGCCCTGATAGTCGTAGTCCCAAGGACGGCCGTAATAGCCGGGCAGCGTGTGAGAGCCGGGCAGGAGCGGTGTGCCGGGCAGATTGCGGATGTAGCTGCCGACGCCATAGGCCGGCGAGATCAGTGCATCCGGATCGGTCTCGACATAGACCTGCGGCGGCTCCTGCGGCGCGACGGCCCGCCGCTTCGGCGTGGCCGGCAAGTCGGCAGCAACGGCAGCCGAGACCGTCAGCATCACTGTCAGGGCAGGCACCATCCAGCGCAGCATCGTCGGCTCCGAATCAAAGGGGCGATCCAAGGACGATGTATGGGGCAGATATGGTTAATGACTGTTAACTGACGGTCGCCAAAGCGACCGTCATTCCGAGCCCGGAATCTCGAGATGGTGATGCTATGTGGAGGTTCCGGGTTCGCGCTTCGCGCGCCCCGGAACGACAGCGACTACGCCCCCAGCGCCTGTTCCAGATCTGCGATCAGGTCTTCCTTGTCCTCGATGCCGATCGAGAGCCGCACCACGTCGGGGCCGGCGCCGGACTTGATCTTGGAAGCGTCGTCGAGCTGGCTGTGCGTGGTCGAAGCCGGGTGGATCACCAGCGAGCGGGTGTCGCCGACATTGGCGAGATGCGAGAACAGCTGCAGCTTCGACACCAGGTTGACGCCGGCGTCATAGCCGCCCTTCAGGCTGAAGGTGAACACGGCGCCCGCGCCCTTCGGCGCGTATTTGCGGGCCAGCCGGTTGTACTTGTCGCTCGGCAGGCCCGCATAATTGACCGAGGCCACCGCCGGATGTCCGGCGAGGAATTCGGCAACCGCCTTGGCGTTGTCGCAGTGCTTCTGCATCCGCAGCGGCAGCGTCTCGATTCCCGTGAGGATCATGAAGGCATTGAACGGCGACAATGCCGGTCCGAGATCGCGCAGGCCGAGCACGCGGCAGGCGATCGCGAAAGCGAAATTGCCGAAGGTCTCCTGGAGGCGGATGCCGTGATATTCGGGCCGCGGCTCCGACAGCATCGGATATTTGCCGCCGGTGGACCAGTCGAAGGTGCCGGCATCGACGATGATGCCGCCGAGCGAATTGCCGTGACCGCCCAGAAATTTCGTCAGCGAGTGCACGACGATGTCGGCGCCGTGGTCGATCGGGCGGATCAGATAGGGCGAGGCCAGCGTGTTGTCGACGATCAGCGGCACGCCAGCCTTGCGCGCCACCGTCGAGATCGCCTCGATATCGGTGATGCTGCCGGCGGGGTTGGCGATGGATTCGATGAAGATGGCTTTCGTGCGCGGCGTCACCGCGCGCTCGAAGCTCGCGATGTCGTCGGGATCGGCCCACACCACGTTCCAGCCGAAGCTCTTGAAGGCGTGCGTGAACTGGTTGATCGAGCCGCCGTAGAGCTTTCTCGCGGCGATGAACTCGTCGCCGGGCTGCAGCAATTGCTGCAGCACCACGACCTGCGCGGCATGGCCCGAGGCCACCGCCAGCGCGGCCGTGCCGCCTTCGAGCGCCGCGACGCGCTCTTCCAGCACCGCATTGGTGGGATTGCCGATGCGGGTATAGATGTTGCCGAATGCCTGCAGGCCGAACAGCGAGGCGGCGTGGTCGGCGTCGTTGAACACGAACGAGGTGGTTTGATAAATCGGAGTCGCGCGCGCACCGGTGGTGGGGTCGGGCTGTGCACCGGCATGCACGGCGAGGGTTGAAAATCCCGGAAGGCGATCGCTCATTGAGGGCGTCCTGTTCTTGTGGCCTGAAATCGCGCGGCATGCTGATGGGCGCCGCGCTCGCCGTCAAGGCGCCACGTCAGTTCGGAGTGATCTTGCTAGGCATTGCCGCGTTCGCGAAACGAATCCTTCGCGATTGCGTCAGCTTTGCTCGTTCTTGTTTTTGGCGGCCCGATCGGATGCCGCGGTCTCGCCGCCGCCGACACTCATCCGATTGAGGGAGAGCCGCATGCCCTGCGTTGGTGCCGGCGCGCGCTTGGAGCTCAGCGTGCGCGAATTCACGCCCATCCAGGAGATCTCGGACGACAGGCGGCCATATTCGATCTTGGGGCAGCGGTTCATCACCACCTTGATACCGACCGATTCCGCCTTCGCCGCCGCGGCTTCGTCACGTGCGCCGAGCTGCATCCAGATCACCTTCGGCAGCGGATCCAGCGTGAGCGCCTCTTCGACCACGGGCATGATGTGGCTGGAGTTGCGAAAGATGTCGATCATGTCGATCGGACGCCCGATGTCCGATAGTGAGGCGACAAAGGGTTTTCCGAGCAGCTCCTTGCCGACATGGCCCGGATTGACCGGGATCATGTCGTAGCCGCGCTGCGCCAGGTATTTGAACGCGAAATAGCTCGGCCGCACGTTGACCGGCGAGGCGCCGACCATCGCGATCGACTTCACGCTGTTGAGGATGCCGCGGATGTAATTGTCGGGATAGGCGTCGTGGTTCATTGGATCTTCTTTGCTGCTGTCATTGCGAGGAGCGAAGCGACGAAGCAATCCAGTCTGTCACTGCGGAGGGATTCTGGATTGCTTCGCTTCGCTCGCAATGACGAATTCTATTCATCCCGCCATGTCGGCTTGCGCTTCTCGATGAAGGCGCCGATGCCTTCCTCGGCGTCGCGCGCCATCATGTTCTCGGTCATCACCTCTGCCGCATAGCGATAGGCGTCCGCAAGGCTCATCTCGGCCTGGCGGTAGAACGCCTCCTTGCCGAGCTTGACGGTATAGGCGGATTTCAGCGCGACCTGCTGCGCGAGCTCGATCGCGGCACCGAGTTCGGTGCCGGCGGGCACCACGCGGTTGATGAGGCCGATCTCGCGGGCCCGCTCGGCCGTGACAGGCTCTCCCGTCAGCAGCATCTCCATGGCCTGCTTGCGCGGGACGTTGCGCGACAGCGCCACCATCGGCGTCGAGCAGAACAGGCCGATGTCGACGCCGGGCGTGGCGAACTTCGCGTCCTCCGATGCGATCGCAAGATCGCAGCTGGCAACCAGCTGGCAGCCGGCCGCGGTCGCGATGCCTTGGACGGACGCGACCACGGGCTTCGGCAGATGCACGATGGCCTGCATCATGGCGCTGCAGGCATTCATCATCTCGGCGAAGAAGGCGCGGCCGCGATCGGGATCGGTGCGGCGCGCGGTGAGCTCCTTCATGTCGTGACCGGCCGAGAAGGCCGGGCCGTTGGCGGCGATCACGACGCCGCGGACAGCCTTGTCGTCGCGGATATCGTCGAGCTCCGCATGCAGGCTCGCGATCATCGCGGCCGACAGGCTGTTGCGCGCGGCGGGGCGGTTCAGCGTCAGGATCGCGATGGGACCTGCGGTCTCGCGCAGCAGGATCGGCGGTTGCGGGGAGGGGGCGCGGGCGGCCGTGACGGACATTGACGCGATTTCCGCTAAATGATTGCAATTGGATGACACAGATAACTTAATGTAACAGGGCAAGCGAAGCGAGGGCGGGGAACGGCATGGCGTTAGCGAAATTGAGCGTGGCAGAGGTCGAGCAGTTCCTCCGTCACGAGTTTCCCCAGGCCTTTAGCGGCGACGACATCACGATCGAAAGCGCGGACGGCCAGACTTGCCTCCTGCGGCAGCGTTACAGCGAAAGGATGCTGCGGCCGGGCGGGACCGTGTCCGGCCCGACGCTGATGGCGCTGGCCGATTTCGCCATGTATGTGGTGCTCCTGTCCGCGATCGGGCCGGTCGGGCTCGCCGTGACCACCAATCTCAACATCAACTTCCTGCGCAAGGGCCTGCCCGGCCAGGACGTGCTGGCCGAGGCGCGGCTGCTCAAGCTCGGCAAGCGGTTGGCGGTCGGGGAGGTGAAGCTGTTGTCCGGCACTTCGCCCGATCCGATCGCCCATGTCACCTCGACCTATTCCATTCCAAATGTTTGAGCTTTTTGCAGGTAATATAGCACCATATTTATAAGCAATTGATATTACATATATAATTTACGTCGCTGGGCATTGACCGTGGCGCGTCTCTTCACTAGAACCCGCGCAGTCCGGTGCGGTGTTCGCGCCGATGCTCCCCGTCCACGGAAACTCTGACATGAAAACCTTTTCGGCAAAGCCGGCTGAGGTGACGAAGAAGTGGGTGCTGATCGACGCCAAGGGTCTGGTCGTCGGCCGTCTCGCCACCATCGTCGCCATGCGCCTGCGCGGCAAGCACCTCCCGACCTACACCCCGCACGTCGATTGCGGCGACAACGTCATCATCATCAATGCGCAGCATGCGGTCCTCACCGGTCGCAAGCGCGAGCAGAAGACCTATTACAAGCACACCGGCTATGTCGGCCACGTCAAGGAGCGCACCGCGCGCCAGATCCTCGAGGGCAAGCATCCCGAGCGCGTGCTCGAGAAGGCCGTCGAGCGCATGATTCCGCGTGGCCCGCTCGGTCGCGTGCAGATGGGCAACCTGCGTGTCTATGGCGGGGCCGATCATCCGCACGAGGCGCAGCAGCCCGAGAAGATCGACATCGCCAAGTTGAACCGCAAGAACACGAGGGCCGCATAACATGGCCGAATCCATCCAATCGCTCGACCAGCTCTCGCAGCTCAAGACGGCGGTCGCGCCCGACGCGCCCAAGCACGAGAAGAAGGTCGACAAGTTCAACCGCGCCTATGCCACCGGCAAGCGCAAGGACGCGGTCGCCCGCGTTTGGATCAAGCCGGGCGCCGGCAAGGTCACCGTCAATTCGCGCGAGGTCGAGGTCTATTTCGCCCGTCCCGTGCTGCGCATGATGATCGAGCAGCCGTTCTCCGTGGCCCAGCGTTCGGGCCAGTACGACGTGATCTGCACCGTTGCCGGCGGCGGCCTGTCCGGCCAGGCCGGCGCGGTCCGTCACGGCATCTCCAAGGCGCTGACCTATTTCGAGCCGGAGCTGCGCGGCGTGCTCAAGAAGGGCGGCTTCCTGACCCGCGACTCGCGCGTGGTCGAGCGCAAGAAGTACGGCAAGGCCAAGGCCCGCCGCTCCTTCCAGTTCTCGAAGCGTTAATCGCTTCGGTCGCATTCGCCGCGAAAGCGGCTTCAATGAGATGCAAAAGGGCGCTGATTTCAGCGCCCTTTTTGCTGCTCGTTTGTATGCAAATTGAGGGCGTGTTTCGGGAAAACTTGGCCTCCCGCGAAAACCTGAATGGAACTCGCCAGACTTAGCGTCGCCTTCGGAAGGGCGCGCAAATCGGATGTGCCGATCGCGTAACTGCTATGATCTAAAGGGGGCCGACATGATGTCGCTCGATAGCATCACGCTCTATTTGGTCGCCACCATGGTTGCCGCATTGCTCGGCGCGATGATGGTGTTTTTCGGCAGGCAGGAAAACAGCCCTGCACTGAAATGGTGGGGCACCGCCTATCTGCTCGGTGCCGCGTCCGTCGCGCTATGGACCGCGGCCGGCGACAGACTCGGTCCGCATCTCTATCTGGCGTTAAATGCCGTCGGCTTCGTTGCCTGCGGCATGGTGTGGAACGCGGCGCGCGTCTTCCATGGCCGCAAGCCGAACTGGCCGGGTCTCGTGCTCGGCGCGCTCGCCTGGATCGCCGCCGTGACATTGCTGGATCCCGCGGCATCCATGCTGCGCATGATCGTCGGTGCCGGCATCGTCTCGGTCTATGCGGCGCTGACCGCCAGCGAGCTCTGGACCGAACGGCGCAAGAGCCTGCAACGACGCTGGCCGGCCTTCGTGATGCCGGTGATGCACGGCTGCGTGTTGATGCTGCCGATCCTGATCGGCAGCATCCTCCGCCCGAACGATGCCGGCTTCTCCGGCAGCATCTGGGTCACCGTATTCGCGGTCGAGCTCATCCTCTATGCCGTCGGCACCGTCTTCGTGATCTTCATGCTGGTGTCCGAGCGCACGGTGACCGCGCACCGGACCGCGGCTTCCACCGATCCCCTGACCGGCATGCTCAACCGCCGCGGCTTCTCCGAGGCCTGCGGCCGCGTCATCGAGCGCGAGGCCAAGGCCGGGCGCCCCGTGACCGTGATGATCTTCGACATCGACCACTTCAAGTCGATCAACGACCGCTTCGGCCATCCCGCCGGCGACGAGATGCTGAAGCTGTTCTCGACCGTCGTCGTCAGTAATTTACGCATCTCCGACCTGTCGGGCCGCATCGGCGGCGAGGAATTCGCAGCGCTCTTGCCGTGCTCGCTGGAGGAGGGCGTGCTGGTCGCCGAGCGCGTGCGCGAGGCGTTCGAGACCTCCGGCGTTGTGGTCGATGAGGGTCCGGTCGATACCACCGTCAGCATCGGCGTCGCCGGCGGGCCTGCCGGCACCGAGCTCGAAGTGCTGCTGGCGTCCGCCGACACCGCGCTCTACCAGGCCAAGCGCGGCGGCCGTAACCGCGTCGAGGCGGCGGAGGAGCTGCCGTTGTCGCTGGAGAACTGGCGCCGCCAGAGCGCCGCGCGGGTCGGTGCGCCGCAGGCGCGGCCGGCCACCGCCTGAGACGCGAGGCGGCGTTTGCGGTAATGCTCTGTTTACCATTCGATCCCTACCATTGCGGTCATGGAATCGATCCGTCGACAGAACCCGCAAGCCGCCCTGATGTCGCTCGAAGCCGCTGCGGCCTCGGCACGCAGTGGTTTCGCCTGCCTGTTCTCGACCGCGGATGAATACGAGAGCGCGCTGATCACCGAGCGCCGCGCGCAGGGCCGCTACACGCAAAGCCGCCGCAGCACCTGGCCGCTCGCGCTGTTCGCCGGTTGCGTCCTCATCGTGGCGGGCACGGTCCTGCTGCTGGTCTGAGCGATCTGCATATTTGGGCCGACCAGGGCGCCGTTTCGGCGCCTTTTTCTTTTTCGCCGGCTGCGCTAGACACGCCCATCGAACAAGAAGGGTGGAAACCGATGATCACCGAGATCGCGCAAATCGACGTCAAGCCGGGCAGCGAGAAGGACTTCGAGGCCGCCGTCGCCAAGGCCAAGGCCGCTTTCGGCCGCTCCAAGGGCTTTCACGGCCTCGAATTGCACAAGTCGATCGAGAAGCCGCAACGCTACCGGCTGATGGTGAAGTGGGCGACGCTTGAGAACCACACCGTCGATTTCCGCGGCTCGGAGCATTTCACCGAATGGCGCGGCCTCGTCGGCCAGTATTTCGCGTCGCCCCCCGAGGTCGAACACACCGAGACCGTGCTGACGACCTGAGCCGAGGCGGGCCGCCTCACGCCGCCTCCATCAGCGGCGCCGCCTCATAAGTCTTGAAATGGTCGATCATGACCTTGGCGATGGCGACCAGCGGCAGCGCCAGGGCCAGGCCCCAGATTCCGAACACGACGCCGAGCAGGATCTGGAACGCGAACAGCGTGGCCGGCGGGATGTCCAGCGCCTGCCGTTGCAGGACCGGCGTCAGCACGTAGCTCTCCATGGCGTGCACGCCCATGAAGAGCAGAAAGGCCGACAGGGCCGGGATCCAGCCCGAGGCAAGGCTCGCCAGCACCACGATGACGCCGGCGATGATGGCCCCGACGGTCGGGATGAAGGCGAGCAGGCCGGCCTGAATTCCCAGGATGAACGAGCCGGGAATGCCGATGAGGGCGAGGCCGATAAAGGTCACCATACCGACCGCGAGCATGACGATGATCTGCGCGATCAGCCAGCGCTCGAGGGTCTCGGCTATGCGGTCGATGATGAGGGTGACGCGGGTGCGGTGCCTGGCCGGCGCCAGGAACAGGAGGCCGTCGTGATAGACGGCCGGCTGGGCGGCGAAGGCGAAGCCCAGGAACAGCACGATGAAGATGTTGCCGACGCCGTGGATGGTGCCGAGCAGCACCTTGAAGGTCTGGCTCACGATCGCGCCGCCGCTGGAGGCTAGCGCGCCCGCGCCGGGCAAGGCGCTGCGTGAGGGCGTCGCCGGTGGGGGGCTCGTCTCCGCCGGCGGACTGACCGCGGAATCGGCTCCGCCGTTGCCGAGATCGAAGAAGCTGGTGTCGATGCCGTGGTTGTCGAGGAACGACCTGACATTGGCGAGCTGCGACTTGAGGGTCTTGCTCAGCAGCGAAGCCTGCTCGGCGATGGTGGCGCCGCCGAGATAGGCGATGCCGGCGAGCATCAAGCCAAGCGCGGTGCAGACGATCGCGAGCCGCACCGCATGCGGCAGAGGCACGCGGCGACCGAGCGCGATCGTCAGCGCGTTGAGGCCGAGACCGAGCAGCATGCCGGTGAAGATCAGCAGCAAGGTCGCCGCGAAATACCAGGTGAAGACAAGCAGCGCGGTGAACAGCACGATGCCGATGCCCCCGACCGAGATCGCCCAGGCCTGATCCCGGGCCAGTTCGCTGCGAGTGAGGGAGCGTTCATTTTTGGATAGGGTCACATCGGGTCCTTTCGGGGCCAAGGGCGCCGCACTCTCTCGATAAACGCGCTTCCGATCAAGACCACGTCAACGCTCTGGTTTGACGCCGGCAAGCCGACGGTGCAGAGCGGTGAGGACAGAACAACGGGGGCGGTTTGAGCTTCATCAGCAAATGGGCAGGTCTGCTCGGACTCCTGGCCGTGCTCGTGATCGGCGACCAGATCCGCATCCACCGGCCCGGCCACAAATATCGCCTCACAGTCGAGGTGACGACGCCCGACGGGATCAAGTCCGGGTCCGGCATTCTGGCCGTCGTGCCCGACCGCAATTACAACCGCGGCGGCCGCACCACGATGCGCGGGGAGGCGGTGTTCGTCGACCTCGGTCAGGGCAAGAATCTGGTGGCCTCGCTGGCGCACTGGCAGGGCGCCAGGCTGGACTTTGACGACATCAACTATGTCGCGCTCCGCGCCTACGGCGCCGGACGCGGCAACCGCGTCTCGTTCAACGATATGCACCGGCAGACCGGCGTGGTCCCGGTGCAGGCAGACCTCGTTCCCGTGCTCCTGAGCTTTGGCGATCCCAGCGATCCCACGACCGCCCGGCTCGTCGCCGCCGACCATGCGGAGGCGGTTCTGGGCGAGGGCCATGCGATCCGCGGCCTTTCGGCCGAAGTCGTACCCAACGGGTTTTGGCCGATTGATTTCGGTGGGGTGCTCGGGGAGCCCGTGACGCGTGGCATCGACGCGAAGCTGCCCTGGCTGACCGCGCGCGGCGATGGCGCGGCAACGGCGCTGAAGGCCGCCGGTCTGCCCGCCGGGGGCGAGGCCCGGGCGGCATTTGCGCGAAAATAGCATTGCCGTCCCGCGATCCCCTCTGTTGAATTTGTTCCATCCGAGGGGCATGTTGGGAGAATCTTCTGACGGGAGGCGCGGAACGACAGATGAGAAAGCCGGTCGTCGGCGTGATCGGGAATGCCCATCGCGTCGAAAATCGATTTCAGGTCCAGATGGTCGGCGAGCGCAATTTGCGCGCCGTGGCCGAGGTCTCCGGCGGCTTGCCGGTGATGTTCGCGGGCTCGCCTGACATCACCGATATTGCGGCACTGCTCGACACCGTGGACGGCATCATCCTCACCGGCGCACGGGCCAACGTGCACCCGACCCGTTTCAACGTCGACCCCTGCGAGAAGCACGAGCCCTACGACATCCACCGCGACGAGGTGGCGCTGGCCCTTTCCGTTGCCTGTGTTGCCCGCGGCATCCCGCTGTTCGGCATCTGCCGCGGCCTGCAGGAGATGAACGTCGCCTTCGGCGGCTCGCTGCATCCGGAGATCCGCGAAATTCCCGGCCGTATGAACCATCGCATGCCACGGCTCGAGAACGGCGAAATCCATCCCGATCCGACCGTCATATTCGCCGACCGCCACGACGTCGACCTGACGCCGGGCGGGGCGTTCGCAAGGATTCTCGGCTGCGAGAAGATCAGGGTCAATTCGCTGCACGGCCAGGGCATTCTCGATCCCGGCAAGCGCGTGCTGATCGAGGGCGTCGCCGAGGACGGCACCATCGAGGCGATCCGGATCGCGGAAGCCCCGAGCTTCGCGCTCGGCGTGCAATGGCACGCCGAATACGATCCCCAGCACAATCCGATCAACCGCAAGCTGTTCGAGGCGTTTGGCGAAGCGCTGGTGGCGCGGCAGAAGGCGGTGGCGTAACTCGCCCTCGTGTCCCGGACGCGCTGCAGCGTTCATACGCTGCGCTGAGCCGCGGCCCGGCGCTCTGGACTCCGGTGCAGCATGGGCCCCGGCTCTGCAGCGCACCGCCATGAGGCGCTGCGCTGCGTCCGGGGCACGCGCACGCATCCTGGAATGACGATGGATGCGGTGAGAGCAGTTCATTTCAACGGCAGGAACAGATCCGCGGCCGCCTCGTGCTCGGCGACATCAGGAACGAAGCTCAGCCGCTGGCAATAGATCGGGAAGTCGCGGGCTTCCTCACCGCTGGCCGGAAGCCAGTCGCGATAGAGGAACAGCGCGGCGGGCTCGAGATTGTCGGTGTTGCCGACGACGCGTAGCACGGCGCAGCGGCCGCCCGGAATCTCGCCGGCTTTGATCGCTGCCCCGTTTGCCTCGATCGGCTTGTCGGTTCCGACGCAGAGGTCCACGCTGTAGTCGGCGGGCGAGGCCGGCCGCCGCTCGGACCGCCAGACGTTGAAGGTCGGACTCGTGCTCGGGTGCAGGCCGGCGGCTTTGCGCCAGGCGATGAACCGCTGGATGGTGGCGGGGAGCGTCGCCGGATCGCCGCGGTGCTCCATGATCGCCACCGACGTCGTCGGCACATTGCGGATCGTCACGTCGTCGCTGGTAAAGGTCTTCTGCATGAACTTGCTCCTCGCATTGTCGAGAGGCCCGAAGGCCGCAAGCCACGGCTCCCAGTCGGGAGACTTCCGGAACGACGACGGCGATTGCCCGAACCGTTGCCGAAAGGCGCGGGCGAAGGCGTCAGGCGCGTCGTAGCCGGCATCCATCGCGATATCCGTGACGCTTTCGGCGTCGCTGTAGGCCAACCGGTATGAAGCGCGCTTCATGCGGGCGAGCTGGATATAGCGATGCACGGACAGCCTGAAGGTCGCCGTGAACTGCCGGTGGAAATGATACTTCGAGTAGGCGGCGACGCTGCTCAGCGCATCCAGGTCAAGATCATCATCCAGATGCCGGTCGATGTGATCCAGCACCCGCTGCATCCGGGCATGGTAGTTGCGAAGCGCCGCCGTCATCGTTCCGTTCTCCGTGGCAGCGCCAGCTAAAGCCTATGCGGGCAGGAGGTGCTCGACCGATCTTGCGGTTTTGCCACGGGGCGCAGAAAGCCGCCAAGCTGTTTTCACCTTGGGAAACTTCTCGCCTCCGCCGCCGTTGAATCGCGGCTGAGGAGACGCCATGCCGATCAAGGATCAGGTCAAGAATTTCGCCAGGAAGCTGGTGGAGGACTGTCCCGATGCAGCAGCGTTGCGCGCGCTGGTGCGGGCGCGAAGGCCGGCCGCCCTCCATTTTCGCGACGACGGCATCGTGCCGAACAATCCGAAATTTCCAGCATTGCTCTATCGCGGGGCGGTGAAGCTGACGAGCCGGCGCTTTCGCCCTGACGTCATCATCGACACGATGTTCGATGCGAATGGCTGGGGCCGGTCATGGCGCGATACCGTGTACGACTTCGTCCATTATCATTCGCAGATCCATGAGGTGATGGGCGTGGCACGCGGCACGGCCAGAATCGAGTGCGGCGGGATCAAGGGGCGAATCCTGAGTGTGAGGCCCGGCGATGTTCTGGTCCTCCCCGCAGGCACGGGACACCGTCTCATCGAGTCCAGTCGGGATTTTCTGGTGGTCGGCGCCTATCCGCAGGACGGGACCTATGACGAGTGCACCGACACGCGCGAGCGTCCCGACGCCATCAGGCGCATCGCCAAGGTCCGGAAGCCGAAGACGGATCCGGTCCTTGGCCGCGGCGGCCCGCTGCTGCGCGCGTGGCGGAAAGAGCGGCCGCGATCGCGAGCCGGCGGGTAGCGCTGCTCGGCGGTTTCTCCTCACGTCCGCCGCGCTCCCGTCAGATAGTCCGGCGCGAAGTCCGCAAGCCTGCGCAGCTCCTCGGGTTGCAGCAGCTCGATCTCGCTGCCCTCCCAGGCGATCAATCCACGATGCCTCAGCTCCTGGATGGTGCGATTGACGTGGACGATCGAGAGTCCGCAGGCATCTGCAACGTGCCGCTGCGTCATCGGCATCTGGAAGCAACCGTCGTCGAGAAGGCCGACGAGCTCCAGCCTTGCGGCGAGCTCGCAGATGAGGTGCGCGACCTTGGCCAGGGCCGCCTGCGCGCCGAGGCGGGCGATCCATCGTCGCGAGATCGCCGCATCGATCAGCGTCTCGCGCCAGAACGCGCGAGTCAAATGCACCGAGCCGTCGAGAAGCTGCTTGAGCTGGCTGTGCGCGACCGCGCCGACGATAGTCGGTCCGAGGCCGACGAGGTCTGCATCCATCGGCGAGACCAGCAGCGCGTGCAGGCAGGGCATGTCGCCGGGAACGTGGAAGGCAAGGATCTGGCTGCGGTCGCCGACGATGCGGGTCTGGTAGAGGAAGCCGTGCACGACGAAGACGCAGCGCGAGGCGGTCTCGCCCTGGCGCAGCACGATCTCGCCGTCGGCGACCTGGCGCAGCGTGGCGGGCAGGGCGGCGATCTGTCGGCGTTCGTCCTCGGACAGGTCTTCGACGACCTGCAGACGCGCGATGAACTTTTGATGCGGCATGAGCCTCGCGTGCCGGTTCAATTCTCGCGCGACCTGGATGCCTCGACGAAGCGCCCAGACAGCTTTGCGAGGGTCCAGGCGGAGACGGGCGCAGAGCGGAACTCGCGAATGGCACGGGCGAGTTCCTGATCGGACATCGGCCGGCCGGCTGCTTCAGCGTGCCTTCGACGAAGGCATTCTCGATGCTGTCGAGGTGCTCGCTCGTATCCGGCGTGAACAGGCTGCGGATACGTTCCAGGATCGTCGCAGGGCTCATGAAGGGACGGCTCGGCTCGTCGTCGAGGTGACGGGGTGGATGCGACCCGGTACGGTCGCAGATCGAATTAGCAACCTCTGCTTCCGAGACGCGTTCTAGTCCGCTGAAGCCATGCCGGACGTATCATTTGATAGAACCCGGCGCGATTTTTGGCGGCCCCATGGAAAAAGCCCACGACGTGCTGATCCGGAACCTGTGCGAGCACACCGCGCTCGCACCGGAGGATCTCGCCGAGATTCGCGCGCTCACCTTCACGCTGCGCGATTTCGAGTCGAACGAGGATTTCATCCGCCAGGGCGACGAACCCGAGCATTCGGTGCTGGTCGTCTCGGGCATGGTCGCGCGCTACCATCTGCTCGGCGGCGGCGGGCGGCAATATCTCGCCTTCCACCTCACCGGCGACCTGCCGGACGCGCAGGGCCTGTTCATCGACCAGATGGACCACGGATTGAGCGCGCTGGGGCCCGCCTCGGTCGCCTTCATCCCGCATCGCGAATTGTTCATCGCGTTCCGGCGGCGGCCGAGCTTTGGGTTGGCCATCTGGCGCGAGACGCTACTCGATGCCGCGATCTTTCGCGAAGCCATCACCAACAACAGCGCCCGGCCGATGCAGGCGCGTATGGCGCACCTGTTCTGCGAGCTGTTCTACCGCGCCCGCGCCGCGCAGCTCGTCCGCGGCAATCGCTGCCCCTTGCCGATCAGCCTGGCGCAGCTCGGCGAGACGCTGGGCATGGCGATTGCGACCGTGAACCGGACGCTCGCCGAGCTCAGGCGCAGCGGCGCCATGGATCTGCGAGAGGGCGAGCTGATCGTGCTGAAATGGCGCGACTTGCAGCGGCTCGGCGATTTCAGCCCGACCTATCTGCACCAGAAACGGCAGTCGTCGCCGCCGGCGTGAGTCCGCCGGCATGTTAGCCATCGGCGGATGCCGCGCCGAGCACTTCGTCAAAATGCTTCTTCACCCAATCGTTGCAGCAGCAGGCTCTGGCGGCGAGCGCCGCTGCGTCGAGGATCAGGATGGCGCCGCGCCGGGTGGCGAGGATGCGCCGCGCCTTGAACATCTGGATGACGCGGCTGGCATAGCTGCGGGAGACGCCGAGCATGCCGGCGAGCTGCTCGTGGGTGAGGGGGATCTCGGCCTGGCCGATACGCTCCTGCGTGGAGATGATCCACTTGGCGGCGCGCTGCTCGATCGAATGCGCGGCGTTGCAGGCCGCGTTTTGCAGCAATTGCGCGAACTGGCAATCGGCATAGCGCGAGATCGCCTCTTCCAGCGCGGCCGACCTCTGCTGCGCCTGCTCGAGCACGCGCAGCGGCAGCCGGACGAGCGTGCCGCCCAGCTTCACGACGATGCGGGAATAGGCGAGCGAAGGATTGCGGCCGGCGGCAACGCCCACCGCACCCTCGCGTCCCACCAGCAGGCTTTCGACCTCGCGATCATCCTCGACCGGAACGGCGAACGACACGAGCGTGGCGCCGCAGGGGAAATGAACCGCCGCCACGGCGTCGCCGGCGTGATGCAGGATGTGGCCCGCCTCGATGTCGACCGGCTGGAGATGAGGTGCAAGAAGTTCGAAATCTCGCGGGGCGAGCTGCCGGAGCAGATCGTTCTGGGGCCGACCGGTCACAGTCTCTTCTCTTGGCTGGCCGGGAATCGGCGCCGGTCAGAACCCTACGTTTCCGTGGCGGAACCAACGGTTCCAAAGTGCACACAAGGCGAGGCTCGGGGTCGAAAAGTTCGCGCCTCTGCCGCCGGGCCCGCATGGGCGATGAAACATCACCCGACGCGGGCTTCGCGGTCCCCTGTGGATCGGCGTTCGGCCGCATGCGCGCGATAGGCGTCGATCGCCCTGTTGGCCAGCATCAGCTGCCGGCGTTCGCCGGTCCTGAGCTGGGCTTCGATGGCGTCGAGAAGGACGTTCGCGCTCTCGTCCGGCGGGCCGAGCTCGCCGCTCTGCTCGAGGCAGCTCCAGGCGATGAAGAATGCGCTTTCGACGGTGCAGCGGATGGACATGCGCTGCCAACGCGGCGAGGTCGAAGGCGTTCCGTGCGGCGGGCGCAACTTGCGTCGGGCCCGCAGCAAGCGATCGGTCAGTTCTTCAGCACGATGCGGCCGACGACCTTGCCGGCACGAAGCTCGTCGATCCATTTCTGGACCTCGCCCATCGGCTCCTCGCGCATCGGCGTCGGCCTGATCTTGCCGGCGCGCGCCAGCGCCATCAGCTCGTGGGCCTCGGCGAGCGTGCCGACCATGAAGCCCTCGATGGTCATGCGCTTGTAGACCCATTGCACCATCGGCAGCGTGAACTGACCGCCCATCAGGCCGGAGACAACGATCTTGCCGCCGCGCGCGGCGACTGCGACCGCAAAGGCCATCGACTTCTCGTTGCCGGCGAAATCGACGATCTCGTCGAACCCGCCCTCGGTCTCCTTCAGGATGCGCTTGATCACGTCGGGCTCGGCCGGATCGTAGGCGACGGCGGCCCCGTTCTTGAGTGCGGTCTCTCGCGCGGCCGCTGAGAGGTCGGCGACCGTGATCGGCTGCTTGAACATCGCCTGCGCGAACGACAGGCCCATCATGCCGACGCCGCCGAGGCCGATCAGCAGAAGGTTGCGCTGGCGCGGACGGTCGACCAGGCGCTTGAGCGCGCCATAGGCGGTGACGCCGGAGCACATCAAGGTCGCGGCCTGGTTGACGGGCAGGGGATCGTAGTCGAGCAGATATTTCGCGTCGGGCACCAGCACGTGGGTGGCAAAGCCCCCGTCGATGGAGACGCCGAGGAAGCGCTGCTTCACGCAAAGATTCTCGTCGCCATTGGCGCAGTCGCGGCACTGGCCGCAGCCGATCCAGGGAAAGACGGCCTTCTTCGCGCCGACGAGACCCGCCGGCAGGTCGGGGCCGACCTCGTCGACCACGCCGGCGATCTCGTGGCCCAGCGTGAACGGCAGCGTCATGCCGCGCGTGGTGTCGAGCTTCTTGCCGCCGCCGAGATCGGCATAGCCGTCCTGGATGTGCAGGTCGGAATGGCAGAGGCCGCAGCGCTCGATGCGCACCAGCACCTCGCGGCCTTGCGGCTTCGGCGTGTCGACGATGGTCTCGCACAAGGGCGCGTCGAACTTGACCAGGGACTGCCTGCGCATCAGCGCCATTTTCTTTCCTCCGGAATTCTTGGTTACTCGGTTTCGCTGCGTATATCCGCCAATTCGCGCGCCATGGCAACAAAGCCGGAAATGGGAATGGTTTCCGCGCGCCGCGTCGCATCGACGCCGGCGGCCTGCGCGAGCCGGGCCGGATCGACGCCGAGCGACTTCAGGCTTTGCCGCAGCATCTTGCGGCGCTGGCCGAAGGCGGCGGCGGCGACCTGTTCGAGCAGCTTGCGATCGCAGGCAAGCGGCTCTGCGCGCGGCTTGAGGCGCACGACGGAGGAGGTGACCTTGGGCGGCGGCACGAAGGCGGACGGCGCGATGTCGAACAGGATCTTGGTCTCGCAGCGCCAGTTGGCGAGCACGCCGAGCCGGCCGTAGGCCTCCTCGTCCTCGCGCGCCACGATGCGCTCGCCGACCTCGCGCTGGAACATCAGCACCATCATGTCGTACCAGGGCGGCCAGGGCTCGCTGGTGAGCCAGTTGATCAAGAGCTGGGTCGCGATGTTGTAGGGCAGGTTGGCGACGATTTTCGCGCGCGCGTCATCGAGCAACGGGCGGGGATCGAATGTCATGGCGTCGCCGTGCACGATCTCGAGCCTGTCAGGATAGTGCGCGGAAATATCCTGCAAGGCCGGGATCGCGCGCTCGTCGTGCTCGATGGCGATCACCCGCCTCGCGCCGAGCGCGAGGAGGGCGCGCGTCAGCCCGCCCGGGCCGGGGCCGATCTCGACGATGGTGGAATCCTCGAGCGGCGCCGCGGCGCGCGCGATCCGCGCCGTGAGATTGAGGTCGAGCAGAAAGTTCTGGCCGAGCGATTTGCGCGCCGACAGCGCGTGGCGGCGAATGACCTCGCGCAGCGGCGGGAGGTCGTCGATCGCGCTCATCAGCTTTGTGAGCTTGGTGAAGCCGCCATGCGGCTGGCGAGCCTCAAGGCTGCGATCAGGCTCGCTGGGTTGGCTTTGGCCGTGCCGGCGATGTCGAAGGCGGTGCCGTGATCGGGCGAGGTGCGGACGAAGGGCAGGCCGAGCGTGACATTGACCGCGTTGTCGAACGCGACCGTCTTGATCGGGATCAGCGCCTGGTCGTGATACATGCAGATGGCGCAGTCATAGGTGCTGCGCGCGGCCTCGTGGAACATGGTGTCGGCGGGCAGCGGGCCCCTGGTCTCGATACCGTCGTTGCGCAGGACTTTCAGCGCCGGGGCGATGACGGTCTGCTCCTCGTGGCCGAGCGAGCCGTCCTCCCCGGCATGCGGATTGAGGCCGGAGACCGCGATGCGCGGCCGCGCGATGCCAAAACGGGATTTCAGCTCGGTTGCGACGATGCGCACGGTCGAGACGATCAGCTCGCTGGTGAGCTGGGCCAAGGCATCGCGGATCGAGACGTGAATGGTCACGGGCACCACGGCGAGTTGCGGCGACCATAGCATCATCACCGGCTGCGGCACGCGCCCGTTCTTGGCGGCGAGCTCGGCGAGGAATTCGGTGTGGCCGGGATGACGGAAGCCCGAGCGGTAGAGCACGCTCTTGGCGATCGGATTGGTGACGACGGCGCCGGCGCGGCCCTCGCGAACATCGGTGACCGCCTGCCGGATCGAGGCGAGCGCGGCGGGCGCGCTCGATGCGTCGGGCTTGCCGGGCTCGGCGGTCGCGCGCTCGCCGGTGGCGACCACGGGCAGGGCCTCGGTGAAGGCAGCAGCGGCCTCGCCGGGGCTCACCGCCGCGGTCCTGACGCCGGCCCCCAGCGACGGGGCGAGCGCCTTGGCCCGCCGCGCGATCAGCGCCTCGTCACCGAGCAGATAGAAGGCGGGCAGGTTCAGCTCGCGGCGCCGCAGCCAGGCCGCGATCGTGATGTCGGGGCCGATGCCGGCGGGCTCTCCCAGGGTCAGGGCAAGGGGCTTTGCTGCGCGATCGGCCATCAGCGGTTGCGATATTCGATCATCGCGGCCTTGCGGAGCTCGTCGAGATAGGCCTTCTGGGTCTTCTCGTATTTCTCCTGATACATCTTCTCGCGGACCTCGCGCTTCTTCGGCGTGTCGATCATGGTCGGCTTGCGCGAGCACAGCACCACCATCTCGATGCCGTTCTTGGTCAGCTCGGGCGCGGTCAGGTGGCCGATCGGGGTGTCGTCGAGCACCTTGCGCAGCACCTCCGGCAGTTCGGCGGTGGTCTTGGTGACGGCGTCCCGAATGGTGACGTTCGGTGTCGAGCGGAACAGCGAATTGGCTTCTTCGCAGCTTCCGACGCGCGCGCGATAGCTCTCGGCTTCCTTCTTCCGGGTCTCCAGGAACGACGGGGACGAGCCGCGCGGCACGATCAGCACGATCGGCTGCATCTTGTACTCGGTGCCTTCGACCTGCAGCTTGTCGCCGGTCTGGGCCTGCACGGCCTGCGCGACGTCGCGCTCGCCGACCAGCAGCTTCTCCTTGAAGCGGCCGCGCACGAGGCTGGTCCAGACCATCTCGGACCTCATGCGGCTCTTCAGCGTCTCGGGGCGGAGGCCTTTGGATTCGAGCGACTTGGCGAGCTGGTCCGGCGTGATGCGCATGCGCTGCGCCATGCCCTCGAAGGACTGGTTGATGTCGGAGGCGCTGGGATCGACCCCGTACTTCTTGCCCTCCTTGATCTTCACCTTGTCGTCGATCAGCTCGTTGATGACCTCCTGCCGGCTCGGGGTCTTCTGCGTCGTCAGCTGGTCGAGCTTGGAACGCTGCTCGATGTCGAAATCGGTGATCGGATCACCGTTGACCATGACGACGATGTTCTGCGCGCGCGACGGCGAGGGCAGTCCGGTCAGGATCAACCCGGCAGTGATGGCGAGCAGGAGGCGGAAGACGGGCAATGGGGTCGTCATGATTGTCGCTCGCATGTCAGCCGCGTCGAGCCTGTGATGGGGGCAAGCGCGGCCGGCACTTCAAACCGTTCACTGGAGGCCGGAGGAACTGCTGGTCGTCGACGAGTTCGCCAGCGTGCGCAGGCCGATCTGGAACATGAACGCGTGGCTCAACACGGGCGGCGTGGTGCCCGCAGAATAACTATACGAAGTTACGTAGTTCGCCGCCAGCACGAAGCAATCGTCGACATAGCCGGCACCGACCACATATTGGTTGATCTTGTTGGCCTCGAGGTCCCAGCGCGCCGAGCCCGACACCACCCAGTTGTTCGCCACCTTCAGCGAGCCCGAGGTCAGGATGCCCTCGCGGCGGGTCAGATAGCCGAGCTCCGGCTGCGCTGCGTAACTGCCATACAGCATGCTGACCGACCAGCGATTGAAGTTGGCGCGGCCTTCCGCCTCGAAGCGCTGCACGTTCCAGGTCTGCTCGTCCATGCGGGAGCGGACGCTGAACGTGTAGGTGCTGTTGGGCGAGTAGCTGGCGCTCGCGACGTAATCGGAACGCGGCTTGTCCAGGCCGGAATTGATGCCCGTATTGATGGCGTCCTGGACCGCGAAGGAATTCATGCCGAACAGCTGGTAGGACTGGCCGAACAGCACCTTGACGGCGCCGCCCTTGTCGAACTGCGTGGTGGACTGCACGCCGACATTGGCGCGGCCGCCGCCCTCGACGCGGTCGTAGCCGGAGAACTTGTCGACGCTGAACAGGTTGGAGGCGTCGAACACCAGGCTCTGGGCGTCCTCGTTCGGGAGCTTGCCGGCATAGGTCTCGTTCGGCCGGATGATGATCTGCGCGATCGGCTCGAGCGTGGTCGATCCCCAGGGCTGGATGTTGATGAAGGGGTAGCGGTATTCGAGGCCCACGGTCGGCATCAGGCGGAACGCCTGGGTGTCGCCGACGGGAAGATAGTTCGACACGCCCGGCTGGTTGGAGACCGAGGAGTTGATCGCATCGGCGCGCAGGCTCGCGAACGGCGTCCAGATCTGGCCGAACGGGTCGGTGAAGGACTTGCGCCATTGCGCTTCCGCCGTGAGGCGGGTGTAGGTGCCGGGGAAGCCGCGCAGCAGGCACTGCGAGGGCATGCGGGCGAGCGGATCGGCCGATGCCGTCGTGCACAGGCTGTTGGTGTTGGCCAGCGTCGTGATCGGATCGAACACCGACTGGTCGCGCGACAGGTTCACGAAATTGGTCTTGTAACTGAACTCGCCGCCGAACACCGGATAGTTGAGCACGTTGGAATAGTCGATCACCGGATAGACGATCGGCACCTGGCTCTGGTTACCCGAATAGCTCAGCCAGTACATCGTGCGCGCGTCGAAGAAGCTGCGGTTGCCGACACCGGTCAGATAGAGCTGCGACAGCGCTTCCGTCGGCAGCAGCAGGAACGAGCCGAGCGGATCGCGGTACTGATAGAGGCGGTAGTCCGAGAAGAAATAATAGTCGGACATCAGGACGCCGTCCCAGCCCCAGACCCATTTGTCGTTCAGCGCGAACTGACCCTTGGTGTCGATGGCGCCGCGGAAATCGCGGTCGCCGGGCTGCCCGGCAAACGCTCCGGGATCGAGCTGGTTGATGCCGTAGGCGCGGATCTGGTAGGCGCCGTCGATCAGGCGCTGTCGGAATTCGCCCTGCAGCAGCACGCCTTGCCGCGACAGGAAGCGCGGGGTGAAGGTTGCGTCCATGTCGGGCGCGATCGCCCAATAATAGGGAACCTCGACGCCATAGCCCGTGTTGTCCGTGCCGGAAATGTAGCCCGGCATCAGGAAGCCGCTCTTGCGCTTCACGGTCGGGTCGGGCGTCGAGAAATAGGGCATGTAGGCGAGCGGCACGCCGAAGAATTCGAGCTGCGCTGTCTCGAAATACAGCATCTTCTCCTGCTGGTCGTGGATGATGCGCGCACCCTTGACCTGCCACAGCGGCGGCTTCTTCGGATCGTCCCGACACGGCGCGCAGGCCGTGTAGACGCCGTTCTCGAACACCGTGTAATTGCCGCTGGAGCGGTCGGCGCGGCTCGCGGCCATGCGGGTCTGGTCGGCGGTGTCCACGCGCAGCGAATCGACGAAACCGTCGCGGTAATCGTCGGAGAGATCCATGATCTCGGCATAGGTGATCTTGCCGTCGGCATCCGTCATGCGGATGTTGCCCTCGGCATGCAGCCGCTTGGTCTTCTGGTCGTAGATGACCCTGTCGGCCTCGACGCTGGTGCCGTTGTAGAACAGCTGGACGTTGCCGACCGCGGAGACGCGCGAATTATTGTAGTCGTAGTCGACCTCGGTCGCCTGCACCAGCATCTGGTTGTCGTTGGCGACCCTGGGCGGCTTCGGACGCGGCGGTAGCGGATTGTAGGTATATTGGGCGGAGGCCGGCGCCACGGCGGCAACGTCGATCAGCCCGCCGAGCGAGGCAGCGGTCACGACGGCGAGCAGCAGCCTGCGGATGGACAAGCCGTGCCCGTTCGCGCGCATCAACATGCGCCGCGTCAAACGAGACACGAGCCCTCGTTGGACGGCACTCACTAACCGTCCTCCTGATAGAGCAAGGCCAAAAAGCCGGTGAGGCCGCCCACTACAACGGGCAACCACGCCGCAGCGATCGGATGCATCAACTCAGCCTTGCTCAAGTCCTCAGTTACTTTCGACAGAACGTAGAGCAGAAAGCCTGCGCCCACGCCACTCAAAACCATCTTTTGCACGCCGCCCATCCGGAAGAAGCGCAACGACACGGAGGCCGCGAGCATCACCATGGCCGCAAGCAAAAACGGCTGTGCCAGAAGCTTCTGATACTGGAGTCGGTAACCGGCTGTCGCGAAGCCCGAGCTTTCGGACGAGCGGATGTAGCTCGGTAGTTGCCAAAAGGACACAGTCTCTGGGGTGGAGAAGCTGTTGCGGACCTGCGCCTCGGTTAGCGTCGTCGGAATCTCCAGGCTGGCCTGGTCGATCGGCGGGGCGTCCAGCGAGAAGCGGCGGACGCCCTTGAACAGCCAGCGGCCGGCCTCGAGCGTCGCCTCGCGCGCCTCGACCCGTTCCTTGAAGTGCTGCTCCGGGTCGAACCGGAACAGCGTCAGCCCCGTGAGCCGGACGCCCTGCTGCTCGCTGCGCGCCGCGTTGATGATGGTCTGGCCGTCGCTGGTCACCTGATTGAGCCAGAAGCCGGAGGCGTCCTGGATACCGCCGCCGGGCGCCGAGCCGAACAGCTCGGCCTCCATGCGCTTGGAGGCTTCGCGCAAGTTGGCCGACATCGGATTGTAGGCGACGGTGGCGATCACGCCGATCAGGAGCGCGCTGCCGAGCGCCGGCGAGATGAACTGCCATGCGGAGATGCCGGCGGCGCGCGCGACCACGAGCTCGAGCCGGCGGGAGAGGGCGAGATAGCAGGTCATGGCGCCGATCAGCATGCAGAACGGCGTCAGCTTCTCCAGAAGCTGCGGCACCCGGAACAGCGAGGTCTCGGCCACCATGAGCGCGGAGGCGGAGGCGAGGCCAGAGGTCTTGCGCACCATCTCGATGTAGTCGACCAGCACCAGCAGCAGGAAGATGCTCGCGAACACGCCGAGCGCCGCGACCACGAAGCGGCCGGCGAAATAGCGCCCGAGTGTGTTGGTGAGCATGCTCATGCGGTGGCCGGACGTCCGAACAGCCGCGCGATGCGCGCGTTCGACCTGTTGATGGCCTCCATCAGGCCGGGGGGCGGCTCGACCACGACACCGCTGACGATGATCCACAATCCGATGCCGATGGCGCCGAACACCATCGCGTATTGCACCAGCACCGGGCCCGACGACTTCACCGCCATCACTGAGCAGGCAAAGCCCGCCATGCGCAAGCCGAACACCGCGATGATCGACGAGCCGATCGAGAAGTTGCGGCTCTGGCGGGTGGTGCGCGGCGCGCCGAGGAAGGCGAAGGTCAGCACGGCAAAGGCGAAGGGATAGATCGGCGCGAGCAGGCTGTCATGCAGGGCCGAGCGGAATTGCCCGGGGATCTGCCTGTAGACGGGGTCGTCCTCGGACGGCGAGAACAGCTCCCAGAGATAGCGCTCGCGGATGCCAAGGGTGACGTCGCGGCCCTGGTTGGAGAATTTCGACATGTCGAAGCCGTAGCGGCCGAAGGCCACCAGCGCCGGATCGCGCTTGCCCGCCTCGAAGCGCTGCAGATTGCCCGTCTCCAGCACCAGGAACGAGCCGGTCTCGTTCTTCACGACCTCGCCGCGTTCGGCGACGATCGAGACGCGCTCGTTCGGATCGCGGCGGTCGTCGATGAAGATGCCGGCAAGAATGCCGCCGGGCTGGCGTTCGCGAATCCGGATCGTGAGGTTCTTGTCGAGCTGGGCGAAGCGGCCGGGCTGCAGGATGTTGGTGAGCACGTCCGCGGTGATCTCGGCATCCCACTGCTTGATTCGCCGCATGCCGTCGGGGGCGAGATAGGCCGCGATGAAGGCAACCAGCAGCGCCACCACGCAGGTTGCGTAGAAGAACGGATAGAACAGCCGGAACGGCGAGAAGCCGGCGGCATTCATCACGATGATCTCGGAATCGGTCGCGAGCTTGTTCAGCGTGTGCGAGATCGCGATCATCAGCGCGATCGGCGAGATGATCAGCACCAGGGCCGGGATGACGAGGCTGGTGATGCCGAGGAAGGTGAGGATGGTCTGACCCTGGCTCGTCATCAGGTCGATGCCGCGCAACGCCTGCGTAATCCAGATCACGCCGGTGAGGCTGACCAGGACCAGCGCAAACGACGCCAGCGTCGTGCGGAAGATATACCTATCGATCGACCCCATGCGCTACCGCACGAATCCCACCAAGTCCCCAATGTCGGCCGAAATTCCGCTTGTCCAACCAATCCCCGATCAGGGGATCCCCAAGGTTGGCCGCAGGGCTCTTCCGCCAGCTTACTCTCTCACTACCATCCCTTTGATCCGTCAACAAAATGGCTGCCCCGTGGCACCCTCAATATATGGTTAATATTTCGCTCGTTGTGGCCCTGAGGCCACGGGGGTGCTTGGCATGAGCCCAGCCGCTGGCCCATAGTGCGCAAGGC
Organism: Bradyrhizobium sp. CFUWI; assembly: GCF_056429085.1. NCBI lineage: Bacteria > Pseudomonadati > Pseudomonadota > Alphaproteobacteria > Hyphomicrobiales > Nitrobacteraceae > Bradyrhizobium > Bradyrhizobium sp. CFUWI. Next base: position 76,543 of record NZ_JBWJZE010000015.1, on the reverse strand, counting down.
GCAGTGAATCGTCGTTCAGGTCTGGCCCCGGCCATGGCCGTAAATGACAAAAAGACCAAAGCTTTTGAAGGAGTTACCCATGTCCGATGCCATCAAGGTCGGCTTCGTCCCGTTGTCATCAGCCGCCCGTGGCATCCTGGTCGTGTTCTGCGACGACAGCCTGAAGGTCGGTCCCGCGACCGCCAAGGCGCTGGGCGGCGCTCTCGACCTCGTGAAGCGGGCGGCGGCCGCCGCCGCCTTCAAGGGTAAAAGCGGGGCGGCGCTGGACATCCTGGCGCCGGAAGGGGTGAAAGCCGCCCGACTGCTGGTGATCGGCGCCGGCAAGGCGGCCGGCCTGAAGGCGAACGATTTCCTCAAATTCGGCGGTGTGGCCGCGAGCAAGCTTCCCGCCGGGACTGCCGCCATGACCGTCATGGCGGAGCTGCCGGATGGCGCGATGACGAGCGAGCAGGCGGTTGCGATCGCCTCCGGCCTGCGCCTACGCGCCTACAAGTTCGACCGTTACAAGACCAAGAAGAAGGACGGCGAGGAGGGCGGCTCGCGCGCCGACATCTCGCTTGCGGTCGGCGATGCCGCTGCCGCGAAGAAGGCGTTTGTCGCGGCCGGCCATGTCGTCGACGGCGTGATCATCGCGCGCGACCTCGTCAACGAGCCGCCGAACGTGCTCTTCCCCGAGGAGTTCGCGCGCCGCGCCAGTCAGCTCCGCAAGCTCGGCGTCAAGGTCGAGGTGCTCGACGTCAAGGCGATGCAGAAGCTCGGCATGGGCGCGCTGCTCGGTGTCGGTCAGGGCTCGGCGCGGCCGAGCCGTACCGTGATCATGCGCTGGGACGGCGGCAAGAAGGGCGAGGCGCCGGTCGCCTTCGTCGGCAAGGGCGTCTGTTTCGACACCGGCGGTATCTCGATCAAGCCGGCCGGCAGCATGGAGGACATGAAGGGCGACATGGGCGGCGCGGCCTGCGTCGTCGGCCTGATGCACGCGCTGGCGGCGCGCAAGGCCAAGGCCAACGTGGTCGGCGCCATCGGCCTCGTCGAGAACATGCCCGACGGCAATGCGCAGCGGCCGGGCGACATCGTTACCTCGATGTCGGGCCAGACCATCGAGATCATCAACACCGACGCGGAAGGCCGTCTCGTGCTGGCCGACGTGCTCTGGTACGTCGCCAAGAAGGTGAAGCCGGAATTCATGGTGGATCTGGCGACGCTGACCGGCGCGATCGTGGTCGCGCTTGGAACCGAGCATGCCGGCATGTTCTCCAACAATGACGAGCTTGCCGAACGCCTGCTGACGGCCGGTATCGAATGCGGGGAAAAGGTCTGGCGCATGCCGCTCGGTCCCGAATACGACAAGCTGATCGATTCCCAATTCGCCGACATGAAGAACACCGGCGGCCGTCATGGCGGCTCGATCACCGCGGCGCAGTTCCTGCAGCGCTTCGTCGACAACACGCCCTGGGCCCATCTCGACATCGCCGGCACCGCCATGGGCGCGCCGAAGACCGACGTCAACCACAGCTGGGGCAGCGGCTACGGTGTCCGCCTGCTCGACCGCCTCGTCGCCGACCATTACGAGCGCAAATGACCCGAGATGACTGAAGTCCTGTTCTATCATCTGCAAAACATGACGGTGGAGAACGTGTTGCCGCCGCTTCTCGAGAAATCGCTCGAGCGCGGCTGGCGCGTCGTGGTCCAGTCGACCTCGGAAGAACGCGCCGACGCGCTCGACGCGCATTTGTGGACCTATCGCGACGATTCCTTCCTGCCGCACGCGACATGGCGGGTGAACGACGCCGCCGATCAGCCGATCGTGCTGGCGATCGAGGAGGGCAATCCCAACGGCGCCCATGTCCGCTTCCTGGTCGACAATGCCGCCCTCCCGGAGGACGCGCAGGGCTATGCGCGCATGGTGCTGCTGTTCAACGGCGACGACCCGGATGCGCTGGCGCTCGCCCGCAGCGCCTGGACGGATTGCAAGGCGCGGGGATTTGATGTCACTTATTGGCAGGCCGACGAGCGGGGCCGGTGGCAGCGTCGGAATTAGCGTCCTTCGCAATTAATGATAATTTGCACTTTTCGGGCGATGCTGGCTTTGGCCACCTTCGTGCCGCAAAGTGATGTTGGGACAATCGCTTAGGGCTGGTCCTTCATGCGGGGAATTTGGTTTATCGTGCGACATCAAAAGCTTCCCAAGTCGCTCCTAATTGCGTTGGCTGCCGTAGCACCGCTGGTCGCGGGCTGCTCGGGCGGGAGCGATCTGTTGTCGAAGGACGCGGAATGGTTCCAGAAGCCGGGCCGTCTCTTCATCAAGAACATCTCGATCGAGTCGCCGCCGCTGACCCCCGACAAGCCGGTCGGAGCTGAGGATCTCGTCAGCGCCGATGGCGGCTGTCCCGGCATGGCGCCGCCGCCCGGGCCGGCCGACGCCAATGCGTCGACGACGGCGCCGATGGGCGGCACGGTCGCGCTCGGCCACACCGAATGCGACGTGGTGCGCGGCATCGGCGCGCCCGCGAGCGTCAACCTCTCCAACGATGCCGCCGGCCGCCGCGTTGCGGTGGTGACGTGGGCCTCCGGCCCGCGCGCGGGCATCTACACCTTCACGGCCGGACGGCTGTCCTCGATCGAGGGCAATCCGGACCCGCAGCCGGTGCCGAGGGCGGCGAAGCCGAAGAAGAAGCACGCGTAAGGCGTATCAGGCGCTATCGACGTCATCGTGCCCCGGACGCTGCGCCGCGCTTGAGCGATGAGCGGCCGAGCCGGGGCCCAACAGCCGCGCGCACGCTGAAGCGTGAATCCCGGCTCAGCGTCGCGTCATTTCATGGCGCGTCGCGTCCGGGACACGAGGCCTTCGACCCCGCCGCTTCATCAAACCGAGTGCGGACTTGAGCCGATGCGGCCAGGCCATCGGCCGCGCTCGCGCGCCTTCGCACAGATCGCAACACTTCTGACGCGTCTGATGTGTCGCTTTGGTGATGGCCGCGCGGCCAGGAATGCGCTTTGATGGTGTCAATAACAAACCGGAGGAAACCATGCGGTTCATCGCCCTCGTGTCGGCGCTGCTCCTGCCGTTTGGCGCGGCGCTCGCCCAGGACTATCCGACCAGGCCCATCACCGTGCTGGTGCCGTTCGCCGCCGGCGGGCCGACCGACACCATCGCGCGCCTGACCGCGGCGGGCATGGCGAAATCGCTGGGACAGCAGGTCATCGTCGAGAACGCGACTGGGGCCGGCGGCACCATCGGCTCGACCCGTGCCGCGCGCGCCCAGCCGGACGGCTACACGCTGCTGATCCATCACGTCGGCATCTCGACCGCGGCGACGCTGTATCGCAACCTCAGCTACGACACCAAGACAGCCTTTGCGCCGATCGGGCTCGTGACCAATGCGCCGATGACCATCATCGCGCGTGCCGATTTTCCGGCCGACACGCTCAAGGAATTGGTCGCCTACGCCCAGCAGCAGGGCGACAAGCTGACCTACGCCAATGCCGGCCTTGGAGCGGCATCGCATCTTTGCGGCATGCTGTTCATGACAGCGATCCAGAAGCAGCTCACCACGGTGCCGTACAAGGGCAACGGTCCGATCATGAACGATCTGCTCGGCAAGCAGATCGATCTCACCTGCGACCAGGCGACCAACACCACCGGTCCGATCACGGCCAAGCAGGTCAAGGCCTACGCGATCACCACCAAGGAGCGGCTGAAGAGTCTTCCCGACCTGCCGACGGCGGACGAGGCCGGCCTCAAGGGGTTCGAGCTCGGCGTCTGGCACGGCATCTATGCGCCCAAGGGCACACCGCCGGCGGTCATTCAGAAGCTCACGGCGGCGCTCCAGGCCGCACTGAAGGATCCGGCGCTGATCGCCCGGTTCAACGACATCAACACCGAGCCGGTGCCGCAGGACAAGGCGACGCCGGAGGCGCTGGGCGCGATGCTGACGAGCGAGATCGACCGCTGGGCGCCGATCATCAAGGCCGCCGGGCAATACGCGGACTGAGCCGGTCCGGCTGCGGACGCCGGCGTATTCGCCGCTATCGTCGCGTAGACGTGCCCCGGACGCAGCGCAGCGCGCGAGCGATGCGCTGCTGAGCCGGGGCCCAGGAGCCGCGTGCGCGCTGACGCATGGCTCCCGGCTCTGCGTCGCGTCATTTCATGACGCGCCGCGTCCGGGACACGAGAGCTCGCTTACCCCGCCGCCTCATCGAACTGTGTGCTCGCCTCCAGCCATTGCTCCTCCGCCCGCGCCAGCGCGTCGGCCGCGTTCGCCCGCGCCTTCGACAGCTGCGCGGCCTGCTTGGGATCGCGCGTAAAAATATCGGGCAGGGCAAGGGCTGTATCGATCTTGGTGATGATCTCGCTGACGCGGGCGATCTCGGCTTCGGCCTCCGCGATGCGCTTCTTCAGCGAGCCGCGATTGTCCGACCTTGCGCGCTGCGGCTTTTCGCTCGCGGCGCTACGCTCGCGCGGGGCGGGCTCGCCGTTGCGTGTGGACAGCACCAGGCGGCGATATTCGTCGAGGTCGCCGTCGTAGTTGGTGACGGTGCGATCGGCGACGATCCAGAGCCGGTCGGCGCAGGCCTCGATCAGATAGCGGTCGTGCGAGACCATGATCACCGCGCCGGGAAATTCGTTGATGGCTTCGGCCAAAGCGCCGCGGCTGTCGATGTCGAGATGGTTGGTCGGCTCGTCCAGGATGATCATGTTGGGACCGAAGAAGGTCGCAAGGCCCAGGAGCAGCCGTGCCTTCTCGCCGCCCGACAATTTGCCGGCCTTGGTGTCGGCCGCCTTGCCGGAGAAGCCGATCGCGCCGGCGCGCGCCCGCACCTTGGCCTCCGGCGCATCGCCCATCAGCTTGCGGACGTGATCATAGGCGGAGGCGTCTTCATTCAGTTCGTCGAGCTGGTGCTGCGCGAAATAGGCGATCGACAGCTTGTCGGCCCGCGTCACCCTGCCGGAGAACGGCGCAAGGCGTCCGGCCAGCAGCTTGACCAGCGTCGACTTGCCGTTGCCGTTGGCACCCAGCAGCGCGATGCGGTCGTCGTTGTCGATGCGCAAGGTGACGCGATTGAGCACGGGCGCGGCGGGATCGTAGCCGACCGAGGCGTTGTCGACCGCGATGATCGGCGGCGAGAGGATTTTTTCCGGCGCGGGAAAGCTGATCTCGCGCACGTCCTCGGTAACCAAGGCCGTGATCGGCTTCAGCCGCTCCAGCATCTTGACGCGGGATTGTGCCTGCCGCGCTTTCGAAGCCTTGGCCTTGAAGCGGTCGACGAAGGCCTGCAGGCGGGCGCGCTCGGCCTCCTGGCGCTTGACCTGCTTGGCATCGAGCAGCTCGCGCGCGGCGCGCTGCTCCTCGAACGAGGAATAGCTGCCCTTGTAGAGCGTGAGCTTGCCGCGCTCCAGATGCAGGATCTGGTCGACCGAGCTTTCCAGCAGATCGCGGTCGTGGCTGATCACGATCACGGTGCGCGGATAATGCGCGAGGTGATCCTCCAGCCATAGCGTGCCTTCGAGGTCGAGATAGTTGGTGGGCTCATCGAGCAGCAACAAATCGGGGGCCGCGAACAGGGTGGCGGCAAGCGCGACGCGCATGCGCCAGCCGCCGGAGAATTCGGCGCAGGGGCGGAGCTGATCGGCGGCGGAGAAGCCGAGGCCGGAGAGGATCGCGGCGGCGCGGCTCGGTGCCGAATGCGCGTCGATGTCGACCAGGCGGGTCTGGATCTCGGCGATCCGATGCGGATCGGTCGCGCTCTCGGCTTCAGTGAGCAGCGCGTCGCGTTCGAGGTCGGCCTTGAGCACGACTGAGATCAGGCTTTCCGGCCCGTTCGGGGCTTCCTGGGCCAGGCTGCCGATGCGCCAGCGCGGCGGCAAGGTCACCGAGCCGTGCTCGGCGGCCAGCTCGCCGCGGATCACCTTGAACAGCGTCGACTTGCCGGTGCCGTTGCGTCCGACCAGACCGACGCGCGAGCCCGGCGTGATCTGCACGGAACTCTGGTCAATCAGAAGGCGTCCGGCGAGGCGGATGGAGAGGTCGGTAATGGACAGCATGCGGCCTTGTCACCGCAGCCGTGGTCAAACGCAACCCGTTTCTGCAATGGCTTGACCGCCGCTCAATGCGCGTCGCGGTCGCGCCGCTCCAGCTCGTTGAGGAGCTGCTCGAGATGGGTCGGGAGCCGTGTCTCGGGACGCAGGCTCTGCTGGAGCCGTTCGCCCACGGCATCGCAAATCGATCGGCTGGTGCGCCCGTCGATCTGTTCGCTGTCATTGGCAAAGGGCCCAACCATCGCGCGGTTCCGTGTGCTCAGAGTAAAGACACGGTACCAAGTCATTGACCCCCAAAATGGTTTCGCCATTCCTTGGGGATCACTGCCATTCTCGTCAAAATTGCATGAACCCGCGCCATCCACTCAAAATGCGAAGCCCCGGCGGGGGGATCGCCGGGGCTTCTCTTGGAAGGTACCTGTGGGGGGCGCAGATACCTTGGGGGTTTAGAAAGGTGCTGTCGGGCTCAGTAGCAGCGGTTGATCAGCCGCCAGCGGGGTCCCCAGGGGGTCGGGACCAGCCGGCGCACATAGCAGCCGCCATAACCGTAGGAGACCGGGGCATAGAAGCGCGGTCCGCCCCAGCGGTAGCCGCCGTGCCAGCCGCCACCGCCATGCCCATGCCAGCCCGGGCCGCCGCCACGCCAGTGAGCGGAGGCCGAGGTCGGCGCCAACGCGGCACCGAGCGCAACCGCAGCGACAGCGGCAAGCGAAAGTTTCCTCAACATGGTGATCTCCTCAAAACTGCCGGCGCGGGGGCGATCCGCGTCGATGGAAAGGCCGCCGAAACGTCCGCCTGATGGTCAGGTTTGGGCTTCGATGGAAGGAGCATAAGCCGGCAGGCCGAACCAAAGCCTGAATGGAGGCTTCAGATTCGGTTCATCTCGGTGAAATCTCGGTAATTCATGTCCGGATCCGGCCGTGCCGCCGGCGGCGAAGCCTGTGATGTCATCCCGCCGCTCGCTTGCCGTCCGGCAAAGGCGCCGATATAAGCCCCGCAACCCGGCAATCACCGCTTTTCTTCCCAAGGACAAGATCATGGCCATCGAACGGACTTTCTCGATCATCAAGCCCGACGCGACCGAGCGTAACCTGACCGGCGCCGTCAATGCCGTGATCGAAAAGGCGGGCCTGCGGATCGTCGCGCAGAAGCGTATCCGCATGACCAAGGAACAGGCCGAGACCTTCTATGCCGTCCACAAGGCGCGCCCGTTCTTCGGCGAGCTGGTCGAGTTCATGACCTCCGCTCCGGTCGTGGTGCAGGTGCTGGAAGGCGAGGGCGCGATCGCCAAGTACCGCGAGGTGATGGGCGCGACCGATCCGGCCAAGGCGGCCGAGGGCACCGTCCGCAAGCTCTACGCCAAGTCGATCGGCGAGAATTCGGTGCACGGCTCGGATGCGCCGGAGACGGCCGCGATCGAGATCGCGCAGTTCTTCTCGGGCAACGAGATCGTCGGCTGATCAATCCGCCGTAAGTTAAAGACCGGACGAAAGGACTCATTGTGGACTGGCTCTGGCAGATCTTCGATCCCGCGACGATCGGGGCGTTCTTCACCCAGTTTCGCAACGAGATGGCTGCGCCGACCTTCTGGATCGCGGTCGGCAAGATCATCTGGATCAACATCCTGCTCTCCGGCGACAACGCGCTGGTGATTGCGCTGGCGTGCCGCGGCCTCTCGCCGCGACACCGGCTGTGGGGCATGATCTTCGGTGCCGGCGCGGCGGTGATGCTGCGGATCATCTTCACCGGCATCGTCGCAACGCTGATGGAGCTGCCTTACCTCAAGCTGATCGGCGGACTCGCGCTGATCGTGATCGCGGCCAAGCTCCTGGTGCCGGAACACGAGGACGAGGACGACGTCGACGCCGCCGCGCATCTGTGGCACGCCATCCAGATCGTCGTGGTCGCCGACATCGTCATGAGTCTCGACAACGTCATCGCGGTGGCTGCCGCTGCCAATGGCAGCGTGCCGCTCCTGATCCTCGGCCTTGCCATCAGCGTGCCGCTGATCGTCGCTGGCGCGGCGCTGATCATGGCGCTGCTCGAAAAGCTGCCGGTGCTGGTCTGGGCCGGTGCGGCGCTGCTCGGCTGGATCGCGGGCGAGGTGATGGCGACCGATCCCGGCGTCGCGCCGAGGCTGCACACGCTGTTCGACGGTCCGTTCGGCGCCTCGCTTGACAGCATGCTCGGTGCCGTGCGTATCCCGCCGCAGTTCGGCCATGGCGGCGCCGGCGGCGAATATTTCTGCGCCGCGCTCGGCGTCATCGTCGTGCTGGTGGTCGGCACCATCTGGCGCGGACGCAAACTGACCGCCGCCGCGCTTGAATCGTCCGAGCGCCACGCCAGGGCGTCGGCCGAATAGGCCGACCTCTCAGTCGATCCGGCCGAGTTCCATGACCTGCGTCGTCCAGTAGACGAGCTTGGTTCCGGCGAACGAAACCCGCAGACGGTCGAGCAGCCGGCCCGCCTCTTTTCCTGGCAGCACCACTTGCACGACGGTCTGGTCGGCATGGCCCTTCACGCGTTCGGCGGCCGTATGCAATCGAACCTCGGTGCCGTGACCCGAGCCCTGCGTGGCCGTGAATCCGGAAACCAGATCGCTCTGTTCGGCGAGATGGTCGAACACCTCGTCGCGGAGCCGATGCGGCACGATCAGCGTGAGGCAGACAAGCTGGTCGATCATTTCGCCACCTTCGACGTCCCGCCATAGCGGCGATACAGGATCGGCAGGAGAATCAGGGTGAGCAGGGTGGAGGACAGCAATCCTCCAATCACGACGATAGCAAGCGGCCGCTGCACCTCGGATCCCGGACCGGATGCGAACAGCAGCGGGATCAGGCCCAGCGCCGTGATGCTCGCGGTCATCAGCACCGGCCGCAGCCTGCGCATGGTGCCTTCGACGACGATGCGGTGCTCGGGGACGCCGTGGGCGCGGAGCAGATTGAAATAGGACACCAGGACGACGCCGTTGAGCACGGCAATGCCGAGCAGCGCGATGAATCCGACCGAGGCCGGCACCGACAGGTACTCACCCGTCACCACCAGGGCGAAGACGCCGCCGATCAGGGCAAAGGGAATGTTGACGAGCACCAGCAAGGCCTGGCGGATGGCGCCGAACGTGGTGAACAGCAGCACGAAGATCAGGCCGATCGCGACGGGAACCACGATCGACAGGCGCGCGGCGGCGCGTTGCTGGTTCTCGAACTGTCCGCCCCAGGTCAGCCGGTAGCCGTTCGGAAGCGGCAGCTCGCTCGCCACCTTCTGGCGCGCGGCTTCGACGAATCCGACCATGTCGCGGCCGCGCACGTTGGCGCGCACCACGCTCATGCGGGCGCCGTCCTCGCGGTCGATCTTCACCGGACCGTCGACGCGCTGGATGCGGGCGACCTGTGACAACGCGACATGCTGTCCCGAGGCCAGCGTCAGCGGCAGGCTCGCCAGCAGCGTCGGCGCTTCCCGCGTCGTCTCGCTGCCCCGGACCAGGATCGGCGTGCGGCGTCCCTCCTCGAGCGCGGTCCCGATGGTTCGGCCCTCGATCTGGGTTCGCAGCGAGTTGACGATGGAGTCCACGGTCAGGCCGAGGCGGCCGGCCTCCATGCGATTGACCGCGACCGTGTAATACTGAGCGCCTTCGTTCAGCGTGGTGTAGACGTCCTCGGCCCCGTCGATGCTGGAGAGGATCGCCGACAGTCTTGCCGCGGTTTCATTCAACCTGGCGATGTCGGGGCCGAAGATCTTGACGGCGACGTCGCCGCGCACGCCGCTGATCATCTCCTGCACGCGCATGTCGATGGGCTGGGTGAAGCTGAGCGAGATGCCGGGAAAGCCGGTCAGGACCTCGCGAAGCTTCTGCAGCAGGGCCTCGCGGTTGTCGGTCGCGCGCTCGGCCGCCGGCTTGAGCACGAGGAACGTGTCGGTCTGGTTGGGACCCATGGGATCGAGGCCAAGCTCGTCCGACCCGGTGCGGGCGACGATGCCGGCAATATCAGGCACGGCCAAAAGCGCGGTCTGGAGCCTGGCGTTGATGGCAAGCGACTCGTCGAGGTTGACGGAGGGAAGCGTCTCCACGCTGACGATGACATCGCCTTCGTCCATCGTCGGCATGAAGGTCTTGCCGAGCTTGGTATAGGCGAAGCCCGCCGCAACCAGGCCGATCAGGGCGGCCGCCATCACCTTGCGCTCGTTGTTCAAGGCCCAGTCCAGTGCCGGGGCGTAGACCCGTTGGGCCGCACGCACCAGCAGGGGATCGCGATGCGAGGCGGATTTGAGCACGAAGGAGGTCGCGACCGGGATCACGGTGAGCGCCAGCAGCAGCGAGCCGGCCAGCGCGAAAATGATGGCCAGCGCGACCGGGATGAACAGCTTGCCCTCCAGCCCCTGCAGCGTCAGCAGGGGGACGAACACGATGATGATGATGAGCACGCCCGAGGCGACCGGCTCCAGCACTTCGCAAACCGAACGGTAGATCAGGTGGATCAGCGGGAGAGACTTGCCCGGTTCGTGCTTGCCGAGGTTGCCGACGATGTTCTCGACCACGACCACCAGGGCGTCGATCAGCATGCCGATCGCGATCGCAAGTCCGCCGAGGCTCATCAGGTTGGCCGACATTCCCACCACGCGCATGATGATCAACGCGATCACGATGGCGAGCGGCAGGCTGAGCGCGATCACGAGCGAAGCCCGCCAATTGCCGAGGAAGAGCAGCAGAAGAACGATGACGAGAGCGGTGGCCTCGCCGAGGGCCCGCACCACGGTGCCGACGGCGCGATTGACCAGGCGGCTGCGGTCATAGAACACGTTGATGGAGACGCTTTTGGGCAGCGAGGGCTGCAGCTCGGCGAGCCGGGCGCGCACGTCGCGGATAAGCTGACCCGCGTTGGCGCCGCGCAGGCCGAGGACGAGCCCCTCGACGGTTTCGCCGCGGCCGTCCGCCGTGACGGCGCCATAGCGCGTCAGCGTCCCGGCTTTGACGGTCGCGACGTCGTTGACCAGGATCGGCACACCCTCGCGGGTGTCGACCACGATGGCCTTGATGTCCTCGATCGAACGGATGCTGCCTTCGATCCGAACCAGCGCGCTGTCCTCGCCCTGGTTCACCCGTCCGGCGCCGTCGTTGCGGCTGTTGGCTTCGATGGCTCGGCGAAACAGGTCGTAGGAAATGCCGCGCGCCGCCAGCGCGTCGTTGCGCGGCACGATCTCGAAGGCGCGGACATAGCCGCCGAGCGCATTGACGTCGGCAACGCCGGGCACGGTCCGCAGCGCGGGGCGGATCACCCAGTCGAGCAGGGTCCGGCGCTCGGCGAGCGAAAGCTCGGGACTGTCGATGGTGAACATGAACATCTCGCCGAGGGGGCTCGTGATCGGCGCCAGACCGCCGCTCACCCCTTCCGGGAAGTCGCGCGAGATGTTCGACAGGCGCTCCGAGACCTGGTTGCGTGCCCAGTAGATGTCGGTGCCGTCCTCGAAATCGACGGTGATGTCGGCCAGCGCGTATTTCGTGGTCGAACGAAGCACCTTCTTGTTCGGCAATCCGAGCAGCTCGAGCTCGACGGGGACGGTAATGCGCTGCTCGACTTCTTCGGGGGTGAGGCCCGGCGCCTTCATGATGATCTTCACCTGAACCGGCGAGACGTCGGGAAAGGCGTCGATCGGCAGGCCGGGCAGGAGGACGGCGCCCGCGCCGATCAGCAGCAGCACGCTCAGCATCACGAACAGCCGCTGCGACAACGCGAACGCAACCAGGCGGCGGAGCATCTATTGTCCCAGGCCTAAGAGAATGCCGCGAAGCGCCGAGATGCCGCCGATCGCGATCGCATCCCGGTCCGTAATCGGGCCCGACACGACGACGTGATCCTGATCCTCAGCGAGCAGCTTGACCGGGACCAGGCGGAAGCCGCCGTCGAAGGCGACGAAGACCGAGGTCTGCTCGCCCCTCCGGATCAGCCCGCTATAGGGAATCTCAAAGGCGCTTTCGCCGGCGGAAAGAAAGCCGATGCGGGCCGCGGTGGTCTGACCGGGATGCAGCTCGCCGTCGTTGGGGACCTCCGCGCGCACCAGGATGGTCTGGGTGGCAGGGTCGATGGTCTCGGAGACCAGCACGACCGTGCCGGGCGTGGAATAGCCCTCGATCTCGACTTTCGCGCCGGTGCGGATCGCTCGAATATTGGCGGCGGGAACTGCGATCTCGGCCCACAGCGGCGACAGCCGCGCCAGCTTGACCAGCGGCGCGGATTGTTCGAGCCGCTGCCCTGGCGACACCGCGACCTCGACCACGGACGCGGTTTGCGGCGCATTGACCGTGAGCGTGCCGCTGATCGCCGCTTCCTGGGCCAGTCGGGAAATGGCATCGTCCGACATCCCGCTGAGGCGCAGCATCTGGCGCCGTTCGGCGACGACGAGAGCCGCCTGGCGCGCTTCGGCCTGGCTGGCCTCCAGCACGCGTTGCGGCACGGCCTTGCCCTCGAACAGATCGACGTTCCGCTTGAGTTGCTGGCTGGCGAGATGCTCCTGCGCGATCGCGTGCAAATAGTCGCGTTGCTGGGAGACGAAGCTTGGACTCTCCAGGGTGACCAGCGGCTGGCCGGCCGTGGCGCGATCGCCGCGCCCGACCAGGAGATTGGCGACCATGCCCGCCACCGGCGCGCTGACAACCCACAATTGCGGCGTGGGGACCATGATCTGGACCGGGTAAGGCAGCGTCAGATCGGTCCGGCTGGCAACCGGATGGGTTACCCGGACGCCGAGATTGCGCGCCTGCGCATCGCTCAGCTTCACCTCGTCCTGCGCCATCGATGCCGAACTCAGCAGGCTCAATGCAACGGCGAAGAGCGCACGAACGAGCACGCCCCCGGACGAGGTGAGAGGGAGAGTTCTGCGACGGACTCGCATGAGGAAAAACCCAGACCTGGAGGCGAGCGAAGCGCTGATCGATTGCAGGTTTCGCTTAGCCCACCGGAGCATCGATGGGTTGATTTGCCTCAAGCGGGCCAGCCCCTTTGGAAGGCTGCTCGCCGTTCGTGGCGCGCTTCGGTTGATCTCAGTCGATTGCTTCATGACCGCAGAGGTCAAGCTGTCGTCGCGCCTTTCGGAAAGGGGGCGGGCAGGCCAACCGACCTCGCTCATGATGGACGCTTCCTTCCCGTGATCATCGCCGTCACCAGGCTCTCACGGTGCTCGAAGCTTGCCAGCAGGACGCCAAGCACATGGACGACCACGAGGCCGATCGTGAGGTTGGCGAACGCCTCATGGACCTCCTCCACCCATTTCGCTCCCCAGAAGCTGTCGGTCGTCATCATGTAGCCGGTGGTGCAGGTGCCGATCAGCATGACGATCAGCGCCACGACCATCATGCCGCCGGCAGGATTGTGGCCAAGAAAGCGTGGCGCCCTGAGCAGCGCCATATCGCGCATATAGGCGAGCACCGCGCGCGGCGAGCGCACGAAGTCGCTGAAGCGTGCATGGCGCGGTCCCACGAAGCCCCACACGATCCGGAGCGCAAGCAACCCGGCAATGGTGTAGCCGGCGGCGATATGGATCTTTTCTATCTCGTCCCCGGTCGCATAGGCGAGCAGAAACAGCCCGGCCAGCGACCAATGGAACACGCGGACGAAAAGGTCCCAGACCTTTACCGTAGCCGGCGGCTTGGCGCCGCCGGCTACGACCGTATCGTGAATGGCGCTCATGATGCGGCCCCTTACAGCTGACCGACGATCCGGCCGCTGGTCGGATCGACGAACAATTCGACCCGGCTGCCGGACTTGTCGATCGTGTAGAGCTCGCCGCAGGCGTTCTTGAGCTTGGCCTTCTGGACCTTGTAGCCCTGGGCTTCGATCTTGGCCTGCAATTGCTCGATCGACAGCCAGCTGTTCTGCGGCGCCGCAGTGCAGGGACGCCCGAGGCTGCCGGCGTGAGCGGTCGCGGCGGCTGCGAGCAAGGCGGCGGTGGCGGCGATGATGGTGATCTTGCGCATGTTCTCTCCAGCTTGTGGCGCCCGGCCGCGTCATGCGGCGAGGCGATGGGCGGACAGTGCCAGAACCGCCCTGACGGCCGCCTGTTGATCCACGTCAGCAATTTGTCAGGTCGATTGGGGCATTCTCTGCCAATGCAATCCTCAGGCTTTCTGGAATTCCTCGCGGTGCCGCTGCTGGCAGGATTCCTGCTCGCGCCGATGCCTGCGGCCGCAGGCGACCACGATAAGGGCGCGCCGGACGCGGTTCGCCGCGCAGTCGAGGCCGGCGAGATCAAGTCGCTCGCCGACATTCTCGCCTCGCTCCGTGGCAAGCTGCCGGGCGAGGTTGCGGGGGTCGAGATAGAGCGTGAGCGCGGCCGCTGGATTTACGAGTTTCGCCTGGTTGACGACAAGGGCCGGCTCTACGAAGCGCATGTGGACGCGCGTAGCGGCGAGATCGAACGCATCAAGGAGAAGTGATGCGCGTGCTGCTCGTGGAGGACGATCGACGGATCGCGGCCGATGTGGAGAGGGCGCTCCGCGCGGCCGGTTATGTGGTCGAGACCGTCGGCAACGGCGAGGAAGCCTGGTTCCGCGGTGACACCGAGGATTACGGCGCGATCGTCCTCGATCTCGGCTTGCCCGGCATGGACGGTCTGGCGGTGCTCAAGCGCTGGCGCGCGAATGGGCGGTCTATGCCGGTGCTGATCCTGACGGCGCGCGGCAGCTGGGCCGAGCGCGTCGATGGCATCGACGCGGGCGCCGACGATTACCTGCCGAAACCGTTTCGCATGGAGGAATTGCTGGCGCGGCTGCGCTCGATCGTGCGCCGCTCGGCGGGGCATGCCTCGCCACGGATCATCGCCGGCGAGGTCGAGCTCGACGAGCGTCAAATGAAGGTGATGCTGCGCGGGGTACCCGTCGCGTTGTCGCCGTTGGAATACCGCCTGATCGCCTTTCTCCTGCACCATCGCGGCCGCGTCGTATCGCAGCAGGAGCTCGATGAAAACGTCTATGGCCACGGCGAGGACCACGAGTCGAATGCGCTCGAAGTGCTGATCGGCCGCGTGCGCAAGAAGCTCGGTGCCGACCTGATCGAGACCCGACGCGGCTTCGGCTATCTGGTACCGGAGACGACGCCATGAGCTGGGGCTCGCTGCGGCTGCGACTGGTCGCTGGCGGACTCGTAGCTATCCTGGTCGCGCTGACGATTGCCGGCGCCGGGCTGACGTTGCTGTTCGAACGCCATGTCGCGCGCACCATCGGCGAGGATCTCGACGTTTATCTGAAGCAACTCGTCGCGGGTATCGACGCCGACGCGCAGGGCAGGCTGGTGGTCGGCCGGCCGCCGGCCGATCCTCGTTTTGCCGACCCTCTTTCGGGCTTGTACTGGCAGGTATCGGACGATGGCGGTCAGGTGCTGCGTTCACGTTCGCTCTGGGACACGGCGTTGGACCTGCCGCGGGATGAGCCGTCGCCTCGCGAATTGCATCGTCATGTCATCCCTGGACCCGCCGACGCGCGGCTCCTGGTCAGCGAACGCCGCGTGATGCTTACCCTGGGCGACCGCCGCGCGCCGGTGCGTGTCGCGGTGGCGGCCGATCTCGCCCGCGTGACGGCCGCCGCCTCGCATTTCGCCAGGGATCTGGCGCTGGCGCTTGGCGTGCTGGGGCTGGTGCTGGCGGCGGCCACCTCGATCCAGGTCGGCCTCGGCCTTCGTCCGCTGGACGCACTTCGCCGCGGCGTCGCGGACGTCCGCTCCGGGCAGCGCAAGCATCTCCCCGTCGAGGTCCCGACTGAGGTGAAGCCGCTGGTGGAAGAGGTCAACAGCCTGATCGACGCCCAGGAACGCGAAATCGAACGGTCGCGCAGCCGCGCCGCCGACCTGGCACACGGGCTGAAGACGCCGCTTGCCGCACTCGCGGCCGATGTCGCGCTGTTGCGTCAGCGCGGTGAGAAGGAGGTCGCGCAGGCAATCGAGGCCGTCGGCGAGACAATGAGCCGTCACGTCGACCGCGAGCTGGCACGTGCGCGGGCGAGGGGGACGGCACGCCTGCGCGGCGGTATTTCCACGCCGCTCAGACCGCTTGTCCAGTCCCTGATCCTGACGCTGGCGCGTACGCCTGCGGCACAGCGGCTCGCCTTCAAGACCTGCATGACGGGCGAGCCGAGCGTGCCGCTCGATCGCACTGATCTGGCGGAAGTGCTGGGCAATCTCTTGGAAAACGCCGCTCGTCACGCCAAGAGCGAAGTGCGCATTGGCGCGGATGCAGCGAAGCCGGCGATCACGGTCGAGGATGATGGTCCGGGCATCGCGCCCGCCGAACGTTCACGCGTGCTCGAACGCGGGGTCAGGCTGGACGAGCGTGGCGAAGGGGCCGGCCTCGGCCTCGCGATCGTTCAGGACGTGCTCAGTGCCTACGGATGGCAGCTGATTCTCGCCGAGTCCGAGCTCGGTGGACTGAAAGCCATCGTCGCGCCGGCGGGCAGGTGCGATCGGATGGCTGCTGATTGAAGAACCCCAGCCGCTCGCTTGACACCTGTTCTGTTCGTCAGCGCCGCACGATCGAGCCGGCGCGGCCAATCAGGCGGGCGAGTTGGCGGAAACGGCTGCCGACGCGGTCGGCGACGAGGTCGCCGAGGCGGTGCTCGAACACCAGCATTAATTTGCGTCCCTGGCTGCGGAAATGCGTGGCGGGCAAGACACCCGGACGTGCCGCCGAGATCAGATGCGCGACGCGGAACGCCGCGCCCAAGAGACGCGCGCGTTCGAGCTGCGCCGGCGTCAGCAGCTCCTGCGTGGTGACCGGCGGCTGATTTTCTTCGCTGAGGCCCGCATAGCGATAGAACACCGACAGGCCGACGAAGGCGCGCTCGGTGTGGGTGATCGCGCCGAAATTGCCGTTGACGACGAGGCTCAGCGTCTGCTCGCCGCGGTGATCCGGATGCACGCGCCAGCCGATATCGGACAAGAGGCACGCGGTGTGGCGCAGCCGCCGGTCTTCCTCGGTCTCGCGCAGCTTGACCACGCGCACGAGGCGATCGGTCCAGGCGATCAGCTCGCGGGCGTGCTTCGCCGAGCGCGACAGCAGCTGGTTCAGCTCCTCCGCGGCGCAGATCAGGCCGTCCTTGTTGCGTTCCGCCTCCGGCAGCTTCTCGTGCAGCAGGCCCTCGCGCACGCCGAAGGTCGAGAACACGATGGTCTTCGGCTTCGCCACCCGGATGATGTGCTCGAGCACCAGGGCCGCATAGGTGAGGAGCGGGCGGCGCGCATCGGCAACGCTCTCGATGTCGGCGAGCATGTTTGCGGCTGCCAGGCGCCGCAGCCTGCGGGAAAAGTCGAGCGCTTCCGCCGCGGACAGCGAATAGCCGTGCATCACCTGGAGCGGATAGCCGCTCTGGATGATATGAATGCGCGCGAGGGCGCGCCAGGTCCCGCCGACCGCGTAGAAGTTGCGGCCGCGGCCCGCGGTCAGCTGCGGCACCTCGTCGAGCTCCTCGCGCACGATGCGATCGGCGCGCTTGAGCGATCTGTGCGCAAGATCCTGCAGCGCGAGCCCGCCGAGCGGCAGTGTCACGCCGCTGCGTACGCTGTTCTTGCGCACGTCGATCAATTCGAGCGAGCCGCCGCCGAGGTCGCCGACGATGCCGTCGGGATGATGGATGCCGGAGATCACGCCGAGCGCCGACAGCCGCGCCTCGCGCGGGCCCGACAGGATCTCGATCTTCACGGCGCAGATGCGCTCGGCCTTGGCGATGAAATCAGCGCCGTTGGAGGCGTCGCGGCAGGCGGCTGTGGCGATCGCGAACACGCGTCCGACCTGCATCACGCGGCACAAGGCGCGAAAGCGCTTGAGCGAGGTCAGCGCCTTGTCGACGGCGTCGGGGGCGAGCAGGCCGGTGCTCTGCACCTCGCGCCCGAGACCGCACAGCGTCTTCTCGTTGAAGATCGGAATGAGACTCCGCGCCAGCGCCTCGTAGACGACGAGACGGACCGAGTTGGAGCCGATGTCGATGACCGCGACGCTCGAGCCGCGCTTGCGCGGCCGCTTCACGTCGGAAATCCCCGATCAGGACGGATGGCGTTCGTTCCGGCGCGTGAGACGACGCGGCGAGGATTCCTTGAGCGACTTTCCACGGCCAGACAGACTCGGATTTGTCATGAAGTAGTTGTGGACGTTGAAAGGCTCCTCGCCTTTCGCGGTCTTCATACGCGTTGAGGACCCGTCCGGCAACAACTGCCAGCTCTGTTCATTGTCTTTCAGGTTGGCGACCATGATCTGTTCGAGAACCTGCTGATGCACCGTCGGATTTTGCAGCGGACACAGCACCTCGACGCGGCGGTCGAGGTTACGCGGCATCATGTCGGCGGACGAGATATACACAGCCGCCTTGGCGCTCGGCAGGCCCTGGCCCATGCCGAAGCAATAGATTCGGCCGTGTTCCAGGAAGCGCCCGATGATCGATTTGACCCGGATGTTCTCGGATAGGCCGGGAATGCCGGGGCGCAGGCAACAGATACCGCGCACCACGAGCTCGACCTGCACGCCGGCCTGCGAGGCCTCGTAGAGCGCGTCGATGATATCGGGGTCGACCAGCGCATTCATCTTCATCCAGACCGCGCCGTGCCGGCCGTGCCGCGCATGCGCGGTCTCGCCCTGGATGTGCTCGATGATGCGCTTGCGCAAGGTCAGCGGCGACACCGCCATCTTTTCCAGATCGCTCGGCGCGGCGTAGCCGGTGATGAAATTGAACACGCGCGCGGCGTCGCGGCCGATGGTCGGATCGGAGGTGAAGTAGGAAAGATCGGTGTAGATGCGCGCGGTGACCGGGTGATAATTGCCGGTGCCGGTATGAACATAGGTGGTGAGGCTGCCACCCTCGCGGCGCACCACCATCGAGAGTTTTGCGTGCGTCTTCAGCTCGAGGAAGCCGTAGACGACCTGCACGCCGGCGCGTTCAAGGTCGCGCGCCCAGCGGATGTTGGCTTCCTCGTCGAAGCGCGCCTTCAGCTCGATCAGCGCCGTGACGGATTTGCCGGCCTCGGCGGCTTCGGCGAGCGTGCGCACGATCGGCGAGTTGTTGGAGGTGCGGTAGAGCGTCTGCTTGATCGCGACGACGTCGGGGTCGCGTGCGGCCTGCTGCAGGAACTGCACCACGACGTCGAAGGATTCATAAGGATGATGGACGACGAGATCCTTCTGCCGGATTGCGGCAAAGATGTCGCCGCCGTGCTCGCGCACACGCTCGGGGTGGCGTGGCACGTAAGGGGTGAATTCGAGATCGGGACGGTCGATGCGGGTGAGCTGCGAGAGCTCGTTCATCGCCTGCACGCCGTCGACCAGGAAGACCTCGTCGTCGGCGGCCGACAACGCGTGCTGAACGAAGTTGCGCAACTGCTCCGGCATCTTGGCGTCGATCTCGAGCCGGATCACCGATCCGCGGCGGCGGCGCTTCAGCGCCGTCTCGAACAGGCGGACGAGGTCTTCCGCCTCTTCCTCGATTTCGAGCTCGGAGTCGCGGATGATCCGGAAGGCGCCCTGGCCGTGCAGATTGTAGCCGGGGAACAGGCGGTTGATGAACAGGGCAGTAGCCTGTTCCAGCGAGATCAGCCGAACGATCTTGCCGTCGGCCGGCAGGCGGATGAAGCGGTCGATCTTGCCGGGCATGCGGATCAGCGCGTTCATCTGCTTGCCGTCGGCTGCACGCGTGAGCTGGAGCGCGATGGTGAAGCCGAGGCTCGGGATGAACGGGAAGGGGTGCGCCGGGTCGATCGCCAGCGGCGTCAGCAACGGGAACACGTTGTTGAGGAAGTACTCCTCGATCCAGGTCCGTTCCGCCTTGGTGACGTCCTTGCCGTCGACCAGCACGATGCCGGCATCGGCCAGCGTGCCGCGCAGGTCGCGCCAGATTGCCTGCTGGTCGGAGGCAAGTTCGGAGACGGTGCGGTTGATCAGCGCGAGCTGCTCGGATGGCGTCAGGCCGTCGGGGCTGCGTTCGGCGATGCCCTCGCGCACCTGGGCCTTGATGCCGGCGACGCGGACCATGAAGAATTCGTCGAGGTTATTTGCTGAAATCGACAGGAATCGCACCCGCTCCAGCATCGGGTGGTTGGAATTGACCGATTCCTCCAGGACGCGGCGGTTGAAATGCAGCCAGGAGAGCTCGCGATTGATGAATCGTTCGGGGCTGGAGGCGATCGCCGGCAGACCCTCAGCTTCCACGATTTTTTCTTTTGTTTCAATGGTTTGCGCAGAGTCCATCAGAAGTCTGTCCATCCTGTCTCGCCTCACTTTGCGATCTATGCGCAAAACCCGCGGGAGCATGTGTTACAGCGATGACGTTTCGATGACATTGATGTTCCGCCGCTTCGCTGCGTCAAGCGGGCCTCGCGGCCTGCGCGCGGGCGCGCGGGATCAGGCATCCCGGAGTAGCTCGGCGGCCAGCGCCCGGGTCACGGGGCGGCCGAGCCGCAGGGCCTCGCTGTCAAGCAGTTCCACGGCCTGGCGGGCGGCGGCCGAGGACCGCTCCAGGCGGGTGGCGAGATAGCTGACCACGCTCTCGTCCACATTGAGCTGGCGGTCGGCGCAGAATTTCACGATCAGGCCGCGGAAGAGCTGGTCGTCCGGGGGCAGCAGCGTGACCACCGGCACGGCGCGCAGACGCGAGCGCAGGTCGCGAAGCTCGATCTCCAGCGCGGCCGGCAGCTCGCGTCCGGTGAAGAGCACGTAGGCGCCGTCCTCGCGGGCAAGGTTCATCAGGTGAAAGAGGGCGCGTTCGTCGAAATCGCCCGCCCGGAGATCCTCGACCACCAGGGCGCCGGTGGCGAGCGCGCCCGGAACGCCGGCGGCGGTCAGGACGTTGGCGGCGGTCGAGCGGGCGCCTGATATTTCGGCCCAGATCGCGGCGAGGTGGCTCTTGCCGCTGCCTTCCGGGCCGGCGAGCCACATGATCCGGTTCGGCCATTCCGGCCAGCTGTCGATCAGCGCCACACCGGCCGCGTTGGCGGGGCCCTCGAGGAAATTGTCCCGGCTGAGGCTCTCCGCATGCGGAAGCGAAAACGCCAATTGTCGGGGATGGACGCGGCCTGCCACGCTTGTCTTGCTCCATGCCGGCGCGCCGGCCCGTCTGAAGAGAATTCCGACTTGATCGGGCGGGAGTTGGCCTTTTGCGGGGCCGCATTCCCTCATTTGGCCTCGATCGTACTCATGTGCCGCAGCCATTCGACCAGATAGAGCGACACCGAGGAGAGCGTGAAGACCGTGACGAGGCCCATCAGGATGATATCATAAGGGGCCGGCTTGAAGCCGAAGGCAAGCGCCGCCAGCACCAGCGCCGCGAACGCCACTTGTGCAACGGTGTTGAGCTTCGACACTTTCGACGGCTTCATCTCGACCGGCCGGTCGAACAGCCAGGATACGATCACGGCGGCGACAATCATGATGTCGCGCGAGACCACCAGGATCACGATCCAGCGCGGGATCGCGCCCCAGATGCCCAGCGCCATGTAGATCGAGACCAGCAACGCCTTGTCCGCGAGCGGGTCGAGCAGGGCCCCGAGCTCGCTCGTCATGTTGAAGCGCTTGGCCAGGAAGCCGT
Source organism: Bradyrhizobium sp. CFUWI (assembly GCF_056429085.1). Taxonomy (NCBI): domain Bacteria; kingdom Pseudomonadati; phylum Pseudomonadota; class Alphaproteobacteria; order Hyphomicrobiales; family Nitrobacteraceae; genus Bradyrhizobium; species Bradyrhizobium sp. CFUWI. The sequence continues at coordinate 54,959 of NZ_JBWJZE010000015.1, read as the reverse complement.
CCACGGCGTCGCTGATACCGGCGATCAGGAAGACGGCGAACGCGACCTCCATTTGGCTCGACACGATGGCCCAGACGATGATCGGGACCAGCATGATGCGGCCCAGCGTGATGATGTTCGGAATACTCACGAAAGCGCTTCCCGGCACCCGGTCTGACCTCGAATCCGGCCCCTCGGGAGGCTGAACCGGTTGATATCTACATAGTATAGGCAGGAGCGCCATGCGAGCCATTGCGTGTCCCCGGAATTCGACGTAACCAGCCGCAAACCCACTGGAAATCGGGCATGACCGACCGCAAAAACGGCCTCACTTACGCCGATTCAGGCGTCGATATCGACGCGGGCAACCGCCTGGTCGATCTGATCAAGCCGATGGTGCGCGCCACAGCGCGGCCGGGCGCCGACGCCGAGATCGGCGGCTTCGGCGGCCTGTTCGACCTCAAGGCGGCCGGTTTCAAGGACCCCGTCCTGGTCGCCGCGACCGATGGGGTCGGCACCAAGGTCAAGATCGCGATCGAGACCGGGCTGCACGGCGGGATCGGCATCGACCTCGTCGCCATGAGCGTCAACGATCTCGTGGTGCAGGGCGCCGAGCCGTTGTTCTTCCTGGACTATTTCGCCTGCGGCAAGCTCGACCCCGAGGCCACGGCCTCGATCGTTGCGGGCGTCGCGGAAGGCTGCCGCGAATCCGGCTGCGCCCTGATCGGCGGTGAGACCGCCGAGATGCCCGGCCTGTACAAGGACGGCGATTACGATCTCGGCGGATTTGCCGTCGGTGCCGCCGAGCGCGGTACGCTGCTGCCGCGCAAGGACATCGCGGCGGGCGACGCCGTGATCGGTCTTGCTTCATCAGGCGTGCATTCCAACGGCTTCTCCCTGGTCCGCAAGATCGTGGAACAATCAGGCCTCGGCTTCACCGCACAGGCGCCGTTCGCACCCGTGATGACGCTCGGCGGCGCGCTGCTGACACCGACGCGGCTCTACGTCAAATCCTGCCTGCGCGCGATCCGCGAGACCGGCGCGGTGAAGGGCCTTGCCCACATCACCGGCGGCGGCTTCACCGACAACATTCCGCGGGTGCTGCCGCAGCATCTCGGCGTCGGCATTGACCTCGCGCGTCTGCCGGTGCTGCCGGTGTTCAAATGGCTGGCGGCACAGGCCGGCATCGCCGAGCTGGAAATGCTGCGCACCTTCAATTGCGGCATCGGCATGATCGCGATCGTCGAGCCCGACAAGGTCGACAAGGTGATCGAGGTCTTCACCGACGCCGGCGAGACCGTGGCGCAGCTCGGCACCGTGATCCCGGCCGAGGGCGAGCACCGCGTCGTCTATAACGGCCATCTCGATCTGGCGCTGTGATGAAGCGCCGCGTCGCCATCCTGATCTCCGGCCGCGGCTCCAACATGGCCGCGCTGATCAGGGCCGCAAGCTCGGCGGATTTCCCGGCGGAGATCTCGGTTGTCATTTCGAACAAGGCCGATGCGCTCGGACTGGAACGGGCCAAAGCGAGCGGCGTCAACACGCTGGTGATCGAGAGCAAGCCGTTCGGGAAGGATCGCGCCGGCTTCGAGAAGGTGCTCCAGGCAGCGCTCGATGAGCACGGTATCGAGCTGATTTGTCTCGGCGGCTTCATGCGCCTGTTCACGGCCGAGTTCACCAAAGCCTGGTACGGGCGGATGCTCAACATCCATCCGTCGCTGCTACCGTCGTTCCCCGGCCTTGATCCGCACGGCCAGGCCTTGCGTGCCGGCGTCAAACTTTCCGGTGCGACGGTGCATTTCGTGATCCCCGAGACCGACGCCGGCCCGATCGTGATGCAAGGCGCGGTGCCCGTCAGCGACCACGACACGGGAGATACGCTGTCGGAGCGCATCCTCGAAGTCGAGCACCGCATCTATCCCGAAGCGCTGCGGCTGCTGGCAACCGGCAAGGTCCGGATTGAGGGCGATGTGTGCAAGACGGATGGCAGCGGGCCGTCTGAGAATTTCCTGATTGCGCCGGTGGTGGGCTGAAGCGCCGTCCTCGCGGCGCTCATCGCAAATAAAATCCCCCGGCAGAGCCGGGGGCAACGTCATGATCTCTCGTGTGTCAGCTTCGAGAGAAATCAGGAGACCTTGAGGTTCTCCGCGGATGCCTTGCCGCGGTTCTCCACGAGGTCGTATTCAACCACCTGGTTCTCGTTGAGGGTCGAGAGTCCGGCGCGCTCGACGGCGGAGATGTGAACGAACACATCCTTGTCGCCGCCGTTCGGCTTGATGAACCCATAGCCCTTGGTCGGGTTGAACCATTTGACGGTGCCCTTTTGCGGCATCGCTAGTCTCCTCCACTAGATAGAAAAAAGACGCGGCCGCCTTTTCGCGTGCCACGCCACAAACGGGCTTCCGGAAGTCTGTTCGAGTCTCAATGTCACGAAACGCACAGCCGAGCGGCCAATTCCGATTGTGTCCGATATTGCAACATGAAAATCGCGCGTTAGCAAGCCGCGCGCGCTTTTCAAGACCGGGCCGGGTACCATCGTTTGCTTTTTGCGACCTGTGGCCGCGGAACCACAACCGAGGGCAATAGGCACGGCGACAGCGTGCCAGGCGGTTGACCCTCCGTGGCAGTTCGGCCCAAATCGCCACACATGCGAGCCGTTCGTGTTGCATTTTTGCGGACCGCCCTTTGCTTCGGGATTAGTCGTCATGTGCTGCACCTCGCAGCCTTCAGGGACAGGGCAGACGATCGGGCGGAGCCGCGTCGGCAGGGTCGCGGCCGCGATCGCGATGGCATTTGCGATCGTCGTGATGATGTCGGCCATATCGCCAGTCCTGGCGCAAAGCACGACGCCAACGCCGACGCCGACACCCACGCCCACGCCCACGCCGTCACCGACTCCGGTCCCGACGCCGACATCGACCAATTACGACCAGTCGGTCCGCAGCGGCGCGCTCAATCTCGGCTCCAGCTTCCTGGAGCGGCTTGGCAACCAGGTATCGGGTGGTTTCAACCGGGCGTTCCGGACCAATCCCGGCGGCGGCGGCGCATCGGCCAGCACGGAAGATCCGCGTTACCGCACCTGGTTCGAGGGCTACGGCATCTCGGTCCGCTCCGATGCGCAAGGCGACTTCGTCGGCGACAAGCGCAAGACGGTTGGCGGCGTCGCCGGCTTTGGCGCGCGCGTTGCGCCGGGTGTCAATCTCGGCTTCTCCGTCGACCAGAGCCACACCGACATCGACGTGCCGCTGGCGCTGCAATCGGCGACGCTCGACCTGACGCAAATCGGATTCAGCGGCTCGGTCGACAAGGGCCCGTGGACCTGGGCCTTCGCCGTGGTGCACGGCTTCGGCAAGGTCCGCTCCAGCCGCGACACCGGTCTCGGCCTTGCGACCGCGGGCTATCGCGCGGCGATCGACGGCGCGCTGACCGAGATCAGCTATTACTGGACCCAGGACCAGATGCGTGTCGTGCCCAAAGGGGCGCTGGAATATGTGCGCGCCACCAGCGCGGCGTTCCAGGAGACCGGAGGCCTCGATCCGCTCAACGTCGGCTCGACGGCGCTCTCGCGCGCACGCGTCATGATCGGGGCCGAGGTCGGCCGTTACTTCGTCATCGATCAGAAAATCCTCGACCTGTCCGCCTACGGCAAGTTCGTCGACAATTTCTACCAGGATCTCGGGTCGATCCAGGTCAGCCTGGGAAGCCAGAGCATCATCGTTCCCGGCATCGGCGAGAGCCGTTACGGCGCGGATGCCGGCGCCTCGGCTTCGCTCAGCCTGACCAGTGTGGCGCGGCTCTACGTCAATTACGACGGCAAATTCCGCAACGAGCTGACCTCGCACCAGGGCATGGTCGGCTTCGAATATCGGTGGTGAGCGGACGTTCGCCCCTGCCTATGTCGGCGTCGCCGCGACATATCCCGTCAGCCCAAACCCCTCGCGCGCGGCCGTCATCATCGGCACCAGCGCGTTCGGATGGATGAACTCGTCGCGGAAGCAGGGATAGGTTTTGGGATCGAAGATCTGCTTGAGCCAGTCGACCACGATCTTGTGGCGCTCGGAGGTCCGGAACTCCTTGTGATAGGTGAGCCAGAGATCGGCGTGGTGGCTGACGCCGAGATCGACGGCGACCAGCGGCGCGCCGAGCGCGATCGAGACCGTCGGCAGGAAGCCGATGCCGGCGCCGCGTTCGACGGCGTAGAGCACGCCGACCGAGGAATTGGTCTTGATCCCGACGATGCCCTCCAGCGACTTCAGTCCGAGCACGCGGGCATAGGCGCCGTCGTCGACCTGCGGTGCGCTCTGCTTGATGATACGGTGGTCCTTCAGCTCCGCAAGGGTCGTCGGCACACCGTAGAGGTTTTCGTACTCCTTGGAGACGAACGGATAAATGTGCAGGCGGCCGAGCTTGGCGACGATCAGGTCGGGGTTGGTCGGCGGCTCGAGCTGGATCGCGATGTCCGATTCAAGCCGTGCGACGTCGGCCTGCTCCATCGCGCAACGCAGATCGACGGTGATCCTGCGGTAGGTCTTCTGGAAGTCGATCAGTCGCGGCAGGATCCAGAAATTGCCGGGCCCCTCCGTCACCGCGACGCGCACGGTGCCCGAGGTGTCGTTCGACGATCGCGAAGCGCGCCGGAAGACGTTGAAGGCATGACGCTCCATATGCGCAACGTCTGCGATCATCGCGGTGCCTTCATCGCTGAGCGTGAGCCCGCTCTGGTCGCGCAGGAATAGCTTGCAGCCGATGCTCTCTTCGAGCCGGTCGACCCGGCGCATCAGCGTGGTCGAGGTGAGCCCGAGCTCCTCGGCGGCATTGCGAAAACTTTTATATTTTGCGCATGCTAAAAACAGTTTCAAATCGTCCCAGGACGCATCCAGGGCCTCTTCACGGTGCTGCATCATCGCAGCACCCCGGTGCAATAACTGGTGCATACTCCTGATCTCCAGCCGCTAAGCTCGTCGACGTAGCGGGGCACGAAAGCCTCGAACGATAGAGGCGCGATATGGGTATGGAAAGGGGCTCGTTTGACGCAAGGCATGATTTCGATGCCTTGCCGCTGAGCCCGGATGTCGACGTCCGGTGCGCGCAATCTTCCGAAATCGCCGCGCTGGCGCAGATGGCGCACCGGCTGGTGCCGGGCGTGCGGATCGGAGCGGAAGAGCTTGCGCGATACGCCACGTTCGATCCCCAGAGCATTCTGACGTTCAGCCGAAAGGGCCATCTCGTCGGCGGCATGGCCTTTCTGTTTCTCAATGACCGCGGGCACGATGCGCTGCTGCTCGACGAGATCTGCCTTACCGCGCCCGAGACGCACTATCTCGCTGCCGCGAAGGAAGACGTCGCCGCTATCTACATCTGGGCGATCGCGGCGACGGGACGCGGCATCGCCGGTCTCGGAAAAGCGGCAGCACATCTGCGACAGCTAAGGTTTCGCGGCGCGGATTGCTATGCGCAGCCGTCAACGGTGGCCGGACGCGACATCATGAAGGCGACCGGCTTTGCACCGGTGCCAAGCTTCCAGCCCGACCTCTGGTGCTACGAGCGGCCCTGGCATCGGCAGCCGATGCGTATGTCCGCCGCAATCATTCAAGCAAGGAGTTTTGCAGATGCACGGTACTAGGATCCCTGTCGCCAAGCCCTGTTCCCGCGCCATCACCATCCGCCTTGCGCGCGATCCAAACGATCTCATGCTGGTCACCGCCATTCGTTCCGCGGTCTATCTCGCCGAGCAGGATTGTCCATTCGAGGAGGAGTTCGACGGCAACGACATGGTCGCGGCGCACTTCATCGGCTTCGTCGGCAACGAACCCGCGGGCTGCCTGCGGGTGCGCTTCTTCGGCGATTTCGCCAAGGTGGAGCGGCTCGCGGTGCGGCACCAGTATCGGCGCTCGCGCGTCTCCTTCAAGCTGGTGCAGGCCAGCGTCGACTATGTGAAGCGGAAGGGCTTTCGCAAGATCTACGGTCAGGCGCAGGACAGGCTGGTGGATTTCTGGGCGCATTTCGGCGCCAAGCCGCTCGGCCATAATCGCAAGATCACGTTCTCGGATTTTTCCTACACGGAGATGCTGTTGGAGATCGAGCCGGGCCCGGACGCGATCACGCTGGACAGCGATCCCTATGTGATCATCCGTCCCGAGGGCGATTGGGACCGGCCCGGCGTGCTCGACGCCTCGGCGGGGCGGGCGGTGACCTCACCGCTGCGGGACCTCGCGCTCGCCGACCGCTGAAACTGGTGCAGCTCGGCGCAAGACAATGCTGGCTTCCATCCATGACGATCCGCCGATCCTGGTCTGCGCGGATCTGCAGATCGAATATCTGACGCCAGGGCGCCGCCACGTCATTCTCGACGGCGACGCCGCCATGGCGCGCTGCCTGGAACTCGTGACGCTGTGGCGCGGCAATCTGTGGCCGGTGATGCACCTGAAGCGCATCGCGCAGGCCGCCTGGTTCAATCCGGCATCCAGGCTGACCGATTGGATCGCGGAGATGAAGCCGCGGCCGGGGGAACTGACGTTCGAGCATCCGCTGCCCTCCGCCTACAGCTCGTCGCGGTTTGTGGACTACATGTCCAATATCCGCAATGTGCGCTGCATTCTGGTCGGGTTTTCCCTGGACGAGACGATCCTGGCCACCGCCGCCGAAGGGTTTCACCGCAGCCATCGCTACCAGGTGGTCGCTGACGCCGTGGCTTGCCGCCAGCCGGGCACTGGCGATGCCGTCGCCTATAAGCATGCGGTAGTGAATGTCATCGGGAACTTTGCTACAATCCAGTCCAGCGCCGAACTGATCAGAACCAGCGGCGTCGTTGCGGTGTAGGCGGCCGCGACCGGCGGATGGGGTGAGAGATTGTCACGGGGAGACGAGCTCAAGGAGCTGGCCAGCGACCTGTCGCATGCCGCCGAGAAGGCACGCAGGCTTGGTCTGCCGACGACGGTCTATCTGCTGTCGATGGCGCTGGTGGAAGTGAGGGAAGCCGCAGCCGGCGCCGACGACGGGCATGACGACGACGCGGCGTGAGAGCTGCCTCGCCAACAGTTTCTGACGTGCGGTTCTGCGATGTGCCGTTCCGTGATGGGCTGCTTTGTCATTTGCGGCTTTGTGCAACGCTGCTGAGCGCTTGCTGCCGGCAAATTGGCGTTGCAAGTTCTGCGCTGTCGCAATAGCCAAGGGACTTGATCATCGAGTGATGACGCCGGCTATGCCTGCGACGTGACGCTTTCAAGGATCTTCGCAAATGTCCATGCTGCCCAATTCGCAAGAGGCCCGGGATGTGGCCTACCAGCTCCATCCCTACACCAATGCGCGCACGCATCAGCAGGCCGGTCCCCTGGTGATCGAACGCGGTGATGGTCCTTACGTCTTCGACGCGTCGGGCAAGCGCTATTTCGAGGCGATGGCCGGCCTGTGGAGCGTCGGGCTCGGCTTCAACGAGAAGCGGCTGGTCGAGGCGGCGCACAAGCAGATGCAGGCGCTGCCGTTCTATCACACCTTCTCCGCCAAATCGCACGGGCCCTCGATCGACCTCGCCGAGAAGCTGGTCGCGCTTGCGCCGGTTGCGATGAGCAAGGTGTTCTTCACCAATTCCGGCTCGGAAGCCAACGACACCGTGTTGAAGCTGATCGCCTATCGCTCCAACGCGCTCGGCCAGCCGCAGCGCAAGAAGGTGATCAGCCGGATGCGCGCCTATCACGGCGTCACCATCGCCTCCGCCAGCCTCACGGGGCTGCCGAACAATCACCGCTCGTTCGACCTGCCGCTGCCGAACATTCTGCACACGGGTTCGCCGCATTTCTACAAGGACGGCGCCGCCGGCGAGAGCGAGGAGGCGTTTGCGACGCGCCGGGCCGAGGAGCTCGACGCGCTGATCCAGAAGGAGGGGCCCGATACGATCGCGGCGTTCTTCGGCGAGCCGGTAATGGGGGCGGGCGGCGTCATCGTGCCGCCGGCGACCTATTGGGACAAGATCCAGGCGGTCCTGAAGAAGTACGACATCCTCTTGGTCGCCGACGAGGTGATCTGCGGCTTCGGCCGCACCGGCAAGATGTTCGGTTGCGAGACCTACGGCATCAAGCCGGATGCGATCGTGGTCTCCAAGCAGATCACGTCGAGCTATTTCCCGCTGTCGGCGATCATGCTGAACGAGCGCATGTTCGAGCCGATCGCGGACGAGAGCAACAAGATCGGCGTGCTCGGCCATGGTTTTACCGCCGGCGGCCATCCGGTCGGCTCGGCGATTGCGCTGGAGAACCTCAAGATCATCGAGGAACGCGGCCTGGTCGCGCATGCGGCCGAGCTCGGCGCTTACATGCAGGGCCGCCTGCGCGAGCTCGCCAGTCATCCGCTGGTCGGCGAGGTTCGCGGCGTCGGCATGATTGCAGCGATCGAGCTCGTGCTCGACAAGGGCCGCAAGACGGCCGCGGCAACGCCGGGCGCGGTCGGCGGCATCGCCAGCCGCATCCTCCAGGAGCGCGGCGTGATCTCGCGTAACATGCTGGACGCCATCGCCATTTGCCCGCCGCTGATCGTCAACAAGTCCCACATCGACGATCTGGTCGCCGCGATTTCGGGCGTGCTGGACGACATGAAGGCGGAAGTGGCCAAGCTGACGCCGGCGTAAGCCATACTGTCGCGTCGAATTCCGTCATTGCGAGCGAAGCGAAGCAATCCAGACTGCCTGTGCGGAAAAACTCTGGATTGCTTCGTCGCAAGAGCTCCTCGCAATGACGGGGTGGAGACAGCGAGCTCCAATCCATCCCCCGTCACCCTGAGGTGCTCGCCTCTTCGGCGAGCCTCGAAGGGCGACGGCCCGACTGCCGCAGCGGGGCGCTGCGCGGTTGGCAATTGGCAGCGATGTTACGCCCGCTGCACCCCGATCACGCGACCCTTCTCGATCGCCAGCGCCAGCTCGCCGCGCTTCAGCTTGAGCGCGGCATCGCCGAACAATTCGCGGCGCCAGCCGCGCAAGGCGGGCACGTCTGCCTCGTCGTCGGCCGCAATCTCCTCGAGATCGTCGACCGTCGCGATCACCTTGCTGGCGACCGCGTGGCGCTCGGCGGTCATGCGCAGCAGCACCTTCAACAGCTCGACGATGGCGGCGCCGTTGGAATTGTTGCGTGGCTTCTCGAGCTTCGGCAGCGTCGCAGGATCCCGCTTGAGCCCGCGCTCGACGGCGGCGACGATGTCCGCGCCCCATTTGGACTTCTCGAACCCTTTCGGCACCGAGCGCAGGTTGGCGAGCTTCTCCAGCGTGGTCGGCGCGTGGGTCGCGATGTCCGAGATCGCCTCGTCGCGCAGCACGCGGCCGCGCGGCACGTCGCGGCTCTGCGCCTCCTGCTCCCGCCAGGCCGCGACCTCCATCAGCACCGCGAGATCCTTCGGCTTGCGCACGCGGGTCTTCAGCCGCTCCCAGGCGCGTTCGGGATGGAAGTCGTAGGTTCTGGGGGAGGTGAGGACCTCCATCTCGATGGAGACCCATTCGCTGCGGCGGCGCTTCTTGAGGTCGGCATCGAGCGCGGCGAACACGTCGCGCAAATGCGTAACGTCGGACACCGCGTAATGCATCTGCTCTTTGGTCAGCGGCCGGCGCGACCAGTCGGTGAAGCGGTGGGTCTTGTCCGGCCGGTGGCCGGTGACCTTCTCGACCAGGGCGTCGTAGGCGATGCTGTCGCCGTAACCGAGCACCATCGCGGCGACCTGGGTGTCGAACACCGGGTGCGGGATGATGTTGGCTTGGTGCCAGATGATCTCGATATCCTGACGGGCGGCGTGGAATACCTTCAGCACGCTCTCGTTGGCCATCAGCTCGAAGAACGGCTTGAGGTCGATGCCAGCGGCCAGGGTGTCGATGACGATGGCTTCCTCGGCGCTGGCCATCTGCACCACGCACAGCAGCGGGTAGTAGGTGGTCTCGCGCAGGAACTCGGTATCGACGGTTATGACGGGGTGCTTGGCCAGCCGGCTGCAGGCAGCCGCGAGGTCAGCGGTGGTGGTAATCAAATCCATGAACGGCCCATGACACTTGATATCAGCCGTTCTGCCGAAAGCGCTGTGATGTCAAGGGGCTCGATGCGAATTCGAGCCTTGCATTGGGGCCGGAATCGCTTTTTCCGACGAAATTCCTATTCGTAGCGGACCCGGTGCGAGGATTTGCGGGCGCAGGGCAGCGCCACCACGATCACGCACATGGCGACCAGCGCCAACCCCAGGAACTCGAAAACCAACAGATCCACGGCGAAATCTCCAGAAACATTGATAGATTTGTCGGGGGTGTGTTGAGGGTCTGTTAATTCCAATGGTTACCGGCGGCGGGGCGGGCCGGATGGTGGACGGGGGGTTAATGGGGCCGTCCTTTATGTCATCAGCTTCGGCAGGGCTGCGGCCAAGGTATCCACGGCCACTCGGACCTTTGGCGGCAAGTGGGGTGAGCGCGGCCAGAGCGCGTGGCATTCGTAGAGGAATTCCGGATGGCCGCTGAGGAGACTGATCAGCGCGCCGGTGGCGAGGCGCTCGCGGACCAGCCAGTACGGCAGCCAGGCGAGCCCCATGCCCTGCGTGGCGGCATCGGCAATCGCCTCGAGATCGTCGAGCCGTAGCCGGCCGGACGGCATGATCTCGCGCACGGACCCGCCGCCTTGTGGAAACAGCCACGGACGGACGTGCCCCGAGCGGCGATAGATGATCGCCTGATGCGCGGTGAGATCGTCGATCGATTTCGGCTTGCCGCTTGCCCGCAAGTACGAGCGCGCGCCGCACACCACCATGCGCTGGCTTGCGATGCGGCGTGCGGTCAAGCCGGACTGGTCGTCGAGATCGCCGGTCCGGATCGCAAGGTCGTAGCCGGCCTCGATGATGTCGGCGATCGGATCGCCGAAGGAGAGGTCGAGTTCGAGCCGCGGATGTTTTCGCGCGAGCTTCATCAGCAAGGGAGCGATGCAGTGCCGGCCTAGCAGGGCCGGCATGGTCACGCGCAGCCTGCCGCGCGGCTCGGACAATTCGTCGGCAACGACGGCATCGGCGGCGTCCGCTTCGAGCAGTACCACGCGACAGCGCTCGTAATAGGCTTGCCCAGCCTCGGTCAGGCTCTGGCGGCGCGTGGTGCGGTTGAGGAGGCGGACGCCAAGCCGCTCTTCGAGGAAGCGCACATGCTTGCCGACCATCGGGCTCGACATTTCCAGGGCATCGGCCGCGGCCGCGAAGGAGCCGAGATCGACCGCCCGAACGAACACGGCCATGCTGGTGAGGCGGTCCACGATTGCAAACTCCTGGTTTCGACTGTTCGCCCGTTTCGGCGATTTATCCGCTTCTCCAGGGGCGGCATAGCTCCATTCAGTTCAACTGTTGGAGTGTCTCATGGCACGCGTCGTTCGCTTTCATCAACATGGCGGCCCCGCGGTGCTGCACCTCGAGACTGTCGAGGTTCCAGCGCCGGCAAAGGGCGAGGTTCAGATCCGGGTCAAGGCGCTCGGCCTCAACCGTGCGGAAGCGCTGTTGCGGCGAGGCACCTATATCGAGACCGCGAAATTCCCGTCGGGTCTCGGTCTGGAGGCGGCCGGGCTTGTCGAGGCCATCGGTGAAGGCGTGGCCGGATTTGCGCCGGGCGACGCCGTGAGCATCGTGCCGCCGATGTCGATGGTGCGATGGCCGGCCTATGCCGAGATCGCGACATTTCCCGCCGAACTCGTCGTGAAGCATCCGCCGGAGCTTGGCTTCGAGGCGGCGGCTGCCGTGTGGATGCAATTTCTGACAGCCTACGGCGCTCTGGTCGACATCGCCGGACTTCGGCGCGGAGACGTAGTCGCCATCACGGCGGCATCGAGCAGTGTCGGGCTTGCCGCCATCCAGATCGCGAACCGGGTTGGCGCTATCCCGGTTGCCCTGACGCGCACCTCGGCCAAGCGTTGCGCTTTGCACGATGCCGGCGCCGCCCATGTCATCGCCTCGGACGAAGAGGACATCCGATTGCGACTTGAGCGGATCGCAGGCTCAACTGGTGTCCGCGTGGTATTCGATGCGGTCGGCGGTCCCGCGTTCGAGCCGCTGACCGCGGCGATGTCGTCGGGTGGTATCCTAATCGAATATGGCGGGCTCAGCCCCGCTCCGACGCCGTTTCCGCTGTTCAGCGTCCTGACGAAGAGCCTAACGTTGCGCGGCTATCTGGTACACGAGATCATCAGCGATCCTCCGCGCCTTGCGCGGGCCAAGGCGTTCGTTCTCGATGGCTTGGCGGACTGTACGCTGAAGCCTGTTATCGCGAGGACGTTCCGGTTCGACGAGATCGTCGAGGCGCATCGCTTCCTGGAGTCGAACGAGCAATTCGGCAAGATCGTGGTGACGATCTGAGCTCGCGCCATCCCAACGAAAGCATTCGGCGCCCCGCATGACGGAGCGCCGATGATCGTTTGCAGATGTTGGCCGCCTTACGGCAGCTTCAGAGACGTCTCCGCATTGTACGGCTTCAGCGTCTCGTCGGCGGCCTTCTGCGCGGCGGCGAGGGCCTCCTTCGGCTGCTTCTTGCCGTTGAGGACCAGCATCACTTCGTCCTCGAGGTTCTTGCGGACGGGCACGGTCTTGTAAGTCGCAAACCACGGCTTTGCGACGTCGAGCTGCTCGACGGCGGTCTTGGCGTCGGGGTTCTTGTTCAGGAAGTCGACCATGTCAGGCGTCTTGTACGCCGCCATGTTGGGCGCGAAATAGCCGGTGGCGCGGCTCCACCAGGCGCTCTTCTCGGGCGAGGTCATCCACTTGATCAGCGTCCAGGCGGCCTTCTGCTTCTCGGCTTCGAGACCGGCCGGAACGATCAGCGAGGCGCCGCCGATCGGCACGGCGTTGCGGACGTTGCGCGGGATGAAGGCGACCTTGTAGGCGAACTTGGCGTTGTCACGCACGTAAGTGAGCGAGCCCGTCGACAGCATGATCATCGCGGCATTGCCGGAGATGAAGGACGTGCTGACGGCAGGGCCGGGCGTCGCGCCGGGCGGGTGGACCTTGTGCTTGGTGACGAGGTCGTTCCACCAGGAGAGCGCGCCCAGCATCGAGGGCGTGTCGTAGTAGACCTCGCCGCCGAACTCCTCGTTGTAGTAGCGCCCGCCATTGCTCATGGTGAGCGTTTCCATCATCCAGCCGCAATAATCGTAGGCGCAGGGGATCGCGATGCCCCATTGGGTCACCTTGTCGCCCTCGCGTTTGGTCAGCTTCTTGGCCCAGTCGGTGAGCTCGGCCCAGGTCTGCGGCGGCTTGCTCGGATCGAGGCCCGCCTCCTTGGCCTTGTCGGCATTGATGTAGAGCAGCGGCGTCGAATTGTGGAACGGCACGCCGTAGACCGAGCGGTTGATCACCGCGTTGCCGTGCAGGGCCGGGAAGAACTGGCCGAGGAACTGCTCCTTGGTGGTGCCGTCGGCCTTGATCAGCGCATCGAGATTGGTGAGCTCGTTCTCGATCTGCATGTCGAGCAGGAAGTTGGCCGACATGATCACCGCGGACGGCGGCTTGCCGGCCTTGATCGCGGCGCGCGTCTTGATCAGCGTGTCGTCATAGGAGCCGGTGTAGACCGCGGTCGCCTTGACGCCCGGGTGGGTCTCGTTGAACTCCTTGATCAAGGTGCCCATGTCGCGGGCGAGCTTGCCGTCGACGGGGACGGGGAAGAACAAGTCGATCTCGGTCGGGCCTTCGGCGAAGGCCGGGAAAGCGAGCGCACCGGCCATGGTGCCTATCATGGCGAGGCCGAGTGCAAGCCTGCGGGAAAACAGCATCGAAGAATCTCCTATTTGATGCCTGAGGTGACGAAAGAGCTGATGAATCGCTTCTGGAAGATCAGGAAGGTGACGAGCAGCGGGCCGATCACCATCAGCGTGCCGGCGGCAATGGTGCCCCAGGCCTGCGTGCCTTCGGCGGTCTTGGTGAAGACCGACAGGCCCACCGTGAGCGGCCGCTTGTCGGGCGAGTTGATCACCATCAGCGGCCACAGGAAGTCGTTCCAATGGCTGGTCACCGAGATGATGGCGAAGGCCGAGAAGCTCGGCATCGACAGCGGCACGTAGATGTGGCGGATGCGCTGGAGCAGGCTGGCGCCGTCGATCAGGGCTGCGTCTTCCAGCTCGGTCGGAATCGCCTCGAAAGCCTGGCGCATCAGGAAGGTGCCGAAGGCGGAGGCGAAGAACGGCATCATCACGCCGGTGAGCGTGTCGTAGAGTCCAAGCTGCGCCACCAGCGACAGGTTCGGCACGATCAGCAGCACCGGCACCAGCATCAGCTGCATCAGGAACAGGTAGAAGATCAGCGTCTTGCCGACGAACTTCAAGCGCGCAAAGGCAAAGCCCGCGAGCGTGATCGTGACGAACTGCACCAGCAGGATGCCGGCGCAGATGATCGTGGTGTTGAGCGTGTAGCGCGGGAAATCGCCGATCTCCCAGGCATCCCTGACGTTGTCGAGCGTCGGCTTCAGGCTCGGCATCAGCTCGGCCATGGCGTTGATGCCGTCGGAGGCCGGGCGCAGCGTCGCCACGACCATCCACAGAAACGGGATGAGCCAGACGATTGCGAGCAGCACGGTCAGCAGGAAGCCGAGCTTGGGCGTGATCTCGCCCCTTGTGGCGAGCGGAGCGTCTCCGAACAGGCGATCGAACAGCTTCATGGCCCGCCCTCGCGGTTCGCCATGGTGCGGAAGGAGAGCGCGGTGAGGCCCATCAGCGCGGCGAGCGTCAGCAGCGTCGCGGCCGAGGCCTTGCCGATATCGTAATGCTCGACCGCCTGCTGGTAGATGTAGAACAGCACGAGATTGGTCGAGTTCGACGGTCCGCCCTGGGTCATGACGAAGACGTGGTCGACCTGCGTCACCGCGTTGAGGATCGCGATGACGGTGACGAACAGGAAGGTTGGCTTGAGCTCCGGCAGGATGATGTGGCGCAGGCGCTGATATGGGCCCGCGCCGTCGAGATGGGCGGCCTCCATCACGTCCTCGGGCACGGCCTGGAGACCGGCGAGGAAGAACAGCATGTAATAGCCGGCATTCTTCCAGATCGTGATGACCATGATCGCATAGAGCGCGACGTCGGAATCGCCGAGCCAGTTCGGCAGCACCGGAAGCAGGCGGCCGATATAGTAGTCGAGCAGGCCGACGTTGGGCAGGAAGATGAACATGAACAGCGCGGAGGCCGCGACCATCGGGATCAGCACCGGCAGGAACAGCGCGGCGCGCAGCGCGCTGCTCACGACGTTGGTGCGCGCCAGCGCCAGCGCGAACAGCAGCGCGAGCGCGATGCTCGGGATCGCCGTTCCCACGGCGTAGATGAGGTTGTTGACGACCGCGCCGGTGAAGGCGGGGTCGGTCAGAACCGCGCTGATATTGTCGAGGCCGACGAAACGCAGCGGCGCCTTGGGCGTGGCGCGCTGATAGAGCGCATCGACGAGCACGCGTCCCATCGCGCCATAGGTGAACAGCGCGAGGAAGACCAGCGAGGGCAGCAGCAGCAGGTAGGCCGGCAGCGAGGCTTTGAAGCGGGTGATGAGGCGCTTCAGGACATCGAGGCGCGGTGCCGCCGAGGTCGCGACCGGGAGAGCCGCGGGTTCAGCGAGGCTCATCTCACCGTGCCGCGAAGTTGAGCGCATAGTCGCGGCCGTCGACTCCCGCCGGCGGCTCGAATGGGAAGCGCAGACTTTCGTCGAGGAAGTCGTGGCTGTGCACGACGACGTTCTCGTCGTCGATCAGCACCACGCCATAGGCGGGGGGCTCGTGGCTGGCGAGGTGCGGGGCGCCCGCATTGAGCTCGAACCAGACCTGGTGGTTGGTGCCGCGCAGCGTCGAGAACGGGATCTTGCCAAAACTGCCGAAGATCGGCCGGTGCACGTGGCCGAAGAACAGGTGCCGGATGCGCGCGCGGTAGGGTGCGATGATTTCGCCGAATTCGGTGCTCTGCTTCAGCCCGATCTCGTCCATCGCGTGGACGCCGATCGGGAAGGGCGGATGATGCATGAAGACGACGAACTCCTGCTCGGCAGGCGCGGCCGCAAGCGTGCTCGCAAGCCAGCCGAGGCGCCTTTCGCACATCTCGCCGGCGTGGCTGGTCTCGTCCAGCGTGTCGAGGAAGACGAACAGGCCGTGCTCGGTGGTGCGCGTGCCCTGCACGAAGCCGTTGGCATCGCGCGGCGCGGCTTTCAGCGCGTCGAGGCAGGTGACGCGCCGGTCGTGATTGCCGACCATGGCGATGTACGGGATCTTCAGCGCAGCCATCGCCTCGGCGAAATTGGCGTAGGATTCAGCCTCGCCCCAATGGGTGAGATCGCCGGTCACCACCGCAAAGGCGGCGTCGGGCTGGTGCTGGTTGATGTCGGCGATGGCGGCGTCCAGCCGGGCGCGCGGGTCGAGGCCGTACAGCTTCATCCCGGGGTTCGCGAGATGCGTGTCGGTGAGGTGGATGAATTTGAAGGGCATGGCGCTTGTCGGGACCGTTGGAGGATGGACGTCTCCGGCAAGACGACCCTGACAGGCGGTTAGTGCGGGTGTGTTTCAGTTTGATGACAGCGGTTCCGGGGTCCACAATCGCCGCTGCGTAGGGTGGATTAGCCGAAGGCGTAATCCACCACTGTGAGCCAACTTCAAGTTGTGCTATTGGAGGCAAATGTCCGACTACCGCCGCGCGTTCGTCCCCGGAGGCTGCTGGTTCTTCACTATGAACCTGCTGGATCGGCGGAAGGCCCTGCTGACCGATCAGATCGAAGTCTTACGAGAGGCGGTCGCAGCTACGCGCCGAAGCCATCCGTTCACCATCGATGCTGGTTCTGCCTGATCATCTGCACGCGATTTAGCAACTGCCGCCGGGCGATGCCGATTTTTCCATGCGTTGGCGCCTGATCAAGACGCGCTTTGCCAAGGCGCTCCCGGCCAATGAGCGACTGAGCGCCGTCCGTGCCGCGCGGAACGAGCGCGGCATCTGGCAGCGCCGATTCTGGGAGCATCTCATTCGCGACGAGAACGATTACGCTCGCCACTTCGAATACTGCTATTACAATCCCGTCAAGCACGGGCACGTCTCGAAGGTGTGCGACTGGCCGTACTCTTCGTTTCACCGCGATGTCCGCGCCGGATTGCTTCCGGAGGATTGGGGTGGGGACGCGAAGATTGAAGGTGAGTTCGGGGAGAGATCCTGATGACCGCGCCAGCTTGCAGAACGGGCGAGCGGAGCGCGGGCCAACTCTCTTGCGGCCATCGGGAGATGTGGTGGATTACGCCTTCGGCTAATCCACCCTACACACCGAACTCGCCTCACGTCCCGCAGAACGTCTGCAATACCCGCTGGTCCGGCAGCGGCGGATCGGCGTAGGCGGCGTAGTCCGGCTGGTCCTCGAACGGCCTCGCCAGCACCTTCACCAGTTCCTCGAACGGTGTGTAATCGTCGTCGTTCACGGCGGCCTGGATCACGGCTTCGACGCGGTGGTTGCGCGGGATGAACATGGGATTGACGGCGTGCATGGCGGCCTGCCGCTCGGCTGCGCTCTGCGGCTCCAGCGCGATGCGCGCGCGCCAGCGGCCGGCCCATTCGTCGAAAGCGGCGGGCTCCATGAACTGGGCGCGCACGTCGGCGCCATCATCGGCCGCGGCATCGCCGAGCTTGCGGAAGGTGAGGGTGAAGTCGGCCTGGTTCTTGGCCATGGCATCGAGCAGGTCCTGGATCAGGGCCTCGTCGTCGTCACGCATCGCGAACAGGCCGACCTTCCTGCGCAGGCCGGCCTGATAGGCGGCGCTGAACTGGTCCGAGAAGGCGCCGAGAATGTCCTGGGCCTCCGCGACCGCCTTTTCCTGCTCGTCCGAGAACAGCGGCAGCAGGCATTCGGCGAGGCGCGTCAGATTCCAAAGTGCGATGCGCGGCTGGTTGGCATAGGCGTAGCGGCCCATCTCGTCGATCGAGGAAAACACCTGCGCGGGATTGTAGGCGTCCATGAAGGCGCAGGGGCCGTAGTCGATGGTCTCGCCGGAGATCGAGCTGTTGTCGGTGTTCATCACGCCGTGGATGAAGCCGACCAGCAGCCAGCGCGCGATGAGCTCGGCCTGGCGCGCGACGACGGCGGCGAGCAGCGCGTGATACGGCCGCTCGGCGTCGCGCAGCTCCGGGTAATGCCTGATGATGACGTGATCGGCGAGCCGGCGAATGGCCTCGGTGTCGCGGCGGACGGCAAAGAACTGGAAGGTGCCGACGCGGATGTGGCTGGAGGCGACGCGCGTCAGCACCGCGCCGGGCAGCGCCGTCTCGCGAATGACGTGCTCGCCGGTGACGACGGCGGCGAGCGAGCGCGTGGTCGGAATGCCCAACGCGAACATCGCCTCGCTGACGATGTACTCGCGCAGAACCGGCCCGAGCGCCGCGCGGCCGTCGCCGCGCCGGGAGAACGGGGTGGGGCCGGAGCCCTTGAGCTGGATATCGCGGCGGACGCCCTCCCTGTCGATGACCTCGCCGAGCAGGATGGCGCGGCCGTCGCCGAGCTGAGGCACGAAATGCCCGAACTGGTGCCCGGCATAGGCCATGGCGATGGGATCGGCGCCTTCGGGAACCGTCTTGCCGGCCAGGATCGCCGCGCCTTCCGGCGTCTCCAGCAGGTCAGGATCGAGCCCGAGCTGGACCGCCAGCGGCCGGTTCAGCTTGATCAGCCGGGGGGCGGCGACCGGGGTCGGCGCGACGCGGGCAAAGAAGCTGTCCGGCAGCGCCGCATAGGAGTTCTGGAAGGGGAAATGCATCGTCATGGGCTCAAGATAGGGCTGGAACGCCTGTCGGCAAAGGCTTGGCCTCTGAAAAGGCTTGGCCTCTGATAAGCCAAAAATGGGCCCTCCGGGTCCAAAACAGGGCGTTCCCTTGGTTGCCGCCTTGGGCCTCGTCGGGTAAACCCTGCCGCAATCTCGGACCGGCCATGACAGGCGGTTCGATTCGCTATCCTTCAGACATTGATTTTGGGACGACCATGCATCGCTACCGGTCACACACATGCGGCGCGCTCCGCGAGAGCAACATCGGCGAGACGGTCCGCCTGTCGGGCTGGGTCCATCGCGTCCGCGACCATGGCGGCGTGCTGTTCATCGACCTGCGCGACCATTACGGCCTGACCCAGTGCGTGGTCGATCCGGACTCGCCGGCGTTCTCGCTGGCCGAGAAGCTGCGCTCGGAATTCGTGGTGCGGATGGACGGCAAGGCCCGCCGCCGCCCCGAGGGCACAGACAATGACGACCTGCCCACCGGCAAGGTCGAGGTCTATGTCAGCGAGATCGAGGTGCTGGGCCCGGCCGGCGACCTGCCGCTGCCGGTGTTCGGCGACCAGGAATATCCCGAAGACATCCGGCTGAAGTATCGCTTCCTCGACCTGCGCCGCGAGAAGCTGCACCAGAACATCATGACGCGCATCGAGATCATCAAGTCGATGCGCCGTCGCATGGAGGGGCAGGGCTTCTTCGAGTTCAACACCCCGATCCTGACCGCGTCCTCGCCGGAAGGCGCGCGCGACTTCCTCGTCCCGTCGCGCATTCATCCCGGCAAGTTCTACGCGTTGCCGCAGGCGCCGCAGCAATACAAGCAGCTGCTCATGATGAGCGGCTTCGACCGCTACTTCCAGATCGCGCCCTGCTTCCGCGATGAAGACCCGCGCGCCGACCGTCTGCCGGGCGAATTCTACCAGCTCGACGTCGAGATGAGCTTCGTCACTCAGGAGGACGTCTTCGCCGCGATGGAGCCCGTCATCACCGGCGTGTTCGAGGAGTTCGCGAAGGGCAAGCCGGTCACCAAGGGCTGGCGCCGGATTCCGTTCGCCGAAGCCTTGCGCAAATACGGCAGCGACAAGCCGGACCTGCGCAACCCCATCGAGATGCAGGATGTCTCCGAACACTTCCGCGGCAGCGGCTTCAAGGTGTTCGCGCGCATGCTCGAGGATCCCAAGAACCAGGTCTGGGCGATCCCGGCTCCTGGCGGCGGCAGCCGTGCGTTCTGCGACCGCATGAATTCGTGGGCGCAAGGCGAGGGCCAGCCCGGCCTCGGCTACATCATGTGGCGCGAGGGCGGCGAGGGTGCAGGTCCGCTCGCCAACAACATCGGTCCCGAGCGCACCGCCGCGATCCGCGCGCAGCTCGGTACCAAGGAAGGCGATGCCGCCTTCTTCGTCGCCGGCGATCCCGACAAGTTCTGGAAGTTCTCAGGGCTCGCCCGCAACAAGGTCGGCGAGGAGTTGAACCTCACCGACAAGGAGCGGTTCGAGCTCGCCTGGATCGTCGACTTCCCGATGTACGAGTACAACGAGGACGACAAGAAGGTCGACTTTTCGCACAACCCGTTCTCGATGCCGCAGGGCGGCCTCGAGGCGCTGAAGGGCCAGGATCCTCTGACCATCAAGGCGTTCCAGTACGACATCACCTGCAACGGCTACGAGATCGCCTCGGGCGGCATCCGCAACCACGTGCCGGAAGCGATGGTGAAGGCGTTCGAGATCGCAGGTTACGGCGAGCAGGAAGTGGTCGACCGCTTCGGCGGCATGTACCGCGCCTTCCAGTACGGCGCGCCGCCGCATGGCGGCATGGCGGCGGGCGTCGACCGCATCGTGATGCTGCTCTGCGGCACCACGAATCTGCGCGAGATCTCGCTGTTCCCGATGAACCAGCAGGCCATGGACCTCTTGATGGGCGCCCCGTCGGAAGCCACCACCAAGCAGCTGCGCGAGCTGCACGTGAGGGTGAACCTGCCGCAGAAGTGAAGCGTGGGGCGCTGCTCCTAAGGCGCGAGCCAGCCGCTCCAATTTCGTCATGCCCGGGCTTGTCCCGGGCATCCACGTCTTTTCAGCTGCGTGAAAGAACGTGGATGGCCGGGACAAGCCCGGCCATGACGGCGGTAAAGGCGTGCGCTCCTCACTCGCCTCCTACAGCCCCGTCGATGCCTCAATCCTGAACTGCGCCAGCGCGCTGTCCGGGGCGGTCTGGATCAGCTGCATCAATTGCATCAGCGGCACCTTGGCGCGGGGCGTGAGCTTGAGGGTCAGCGTCTGTCCTGACGTCTCGACGAAGCCGGCGAGCGCAGCCACCGCGCCCCTGGCATCGACGCTGGACCCCGCGATCTTCTCGCCCTGCGCCCGGATCATCTCGACGATGGCGCTGCGCGCGGTGTCGCGGCTGACATTCTGCATGCGCGCGAACTGCGCCACGATCAGATCGACCACGCCGCTGTCGCGCAGCGAGAGCTCGAACGCACCGGTCTCGACCTGCGCCGCCTGGCCCATCGCCTGCACCGGGTCGGTGGTGAACAGGCCGCGCGGCACGTTGGCGAGCGCGAGGCGGGCCTGTGCCCTGGCGAGGCTGCCGAGATCGATGGTGGCGGGCGCAAGCGCAAATGCGCCTGTCGATTCCGTCCATCCGGCGCCGAGATCGAGGTCGATCGCGAGCTTGTCGATGCCGGCCATGGTCAGCGGCTGCAGCGCCGGATTGGCCGGATCGGTCGGCGTGACCATCTTGACGACCAGATTGGCCCTGCTCGGGATCGAGCCGACCAGCTGGCCCCAGTTCAGGCTGATCGTGTCGACGGTGAATAGCTGCCGCGTATTCTTGTAGGGCGCGACCACGCCCTTGATCTCGGCGCCTTCGAGCACGCGGAACAGGCCGAGCATTTGATCCGGCGAGGGCGGCTGTCCGGACGTCTGGAGGCTCGCCGCCCAGCGCATCAGATTCGCCGCGCTGAAGGACTTCAGCGCGAAGCGCTCGATCTTGAGCTGCCCCTGCGGCAGCGGCATGTCGAGGCCTTCCAGCGCGACCTTGTCCTGATCGTATTTGACGGCGCTGAGCCGCCCCGTTCCTTGCGGCGTCTCGACCGTCTGCTTGCCGATTTCGACCTTGCCGATCTGGAAGCCTTCGAAGAAGTCAGCCACTCTCGCGATCATGTCGCGCGACTGCGCCGGCGTTGGGATCGCGCCGTCAGCCGGCACCAGCGCGATGATCTCGGCCGGCCGGAATTTCGAGGGCCGGATGGCAATGTCGTCGAAGGTGAAGCCGTCCACCTGCATGCGCATGCCGGGCGCCGCCGTCACGACATAGGAGTTGACCGAGATGCGCCGATAGATCCTGTGAAAATTATCGTCGTTCGATCCTTGCTGATCGAGCGCGGCCCTCACAGCGGTTGCGTCGAAATCGTAGATGGCCAGACCGGACATTTCGCCGGTCATCTTCGCGGGCTTGCCCGGCTGCGCCAGGTCGATCGTATAGGTAACGCGGTCCATCTTCGCCGTTTCGATCTTGCCCCGGTTGACGTTCTGGACCGATAGACCTGAATAGACATAATCACCGCTGCCGGCATTCCTGCCCGCATCGACGTTGACCGCGAGGGTCGGCACCGCGATCTCCGACGCCGAGATCGTCCCGTATTGCGCGAGGATGAAGCGGTACATATCGATGATCGAGCCGGCCACCGGCGTGCCGTCTGCGCGGGTCGGGCCGGAAAAATCTCGCGCGCTGATCTGCGGGATCTTGTAGTTCGCCTTCACGGTTATCCGCTCGGTGGATGTGAAGCCGAGCTCGACCCCCGATGCCTCGATGCTGTCGGCCGAGAAACGGGCCTCGTCCGGCTGGCGCACACCGACGGCCGTGATCTTGGCGACCTTGAAGGTGGCGAACTGCGGCTGGGCAGGCTCGACCGCAATGTCCTCGATCGTCAGCGTCCGGGTCGCGAGCGCGAACGTGATCTTGCCGTGGCTGGCTTTGCTGCCACCAGCGCGAAGCCGCTCGAAGGCCGTCTCGACCTCGCTGGTCGCCCGGTGCTGGACATAGAGATTGAAGCCGAGCCACCCGCCTGCGCCGAGCGCGGCTGCCACGATCAGGCCGATCAGGATTCGCTTCATTCCCAGCTCCAGTTGCTCGTTTCGCACCGCGCAACCTGCCATATTCGCGAAACGCCGCGCGGTCCAGGGAAAGCTATGGTTTTCAAACATTTGACTGCGCGCCCTGTTGATGGGCGCGCAATCGGATGTTGCCACCGGGGCGGCCGGCGTGCTTCATCCCGTTTCCATGATCCGGAAATTCGGCTCGCTTGGACAGCGGCTCCGGATCGCGCATTTTGAGGCCGGTAACGCAAGGCGAGACAACGCATGTCGTCCTATTCCGATGATCTCCACCAGGCGGCGCTCGCCTACCATCGTCTGCCGCGCCCCGGCAAGCTCGAGATCCAGGCGACCAAGCCGCTTGCCAACCAGCGCGACCTCGCGCTGGCCTATTCGCCGGGCGTCGCCGCGGCCTGCACCGAGATCGCCAAGAACCCGGCCGAGGCGGCCACGCTCACCACCCGCGCCAACCTGGTCGCGGTGGTCTCGAACGGTACCGCCGTGCTTGGCCTCGGCAATATCGGCCCGCTGGCCTCCAAGCCCGTCATGGAGGGCAAGGCGGTCCTGTTCAAGAAGTTCGCCGGCATCGACGTGTTCGACATCGAGATTGCCGCCGACACCATCGACCGCGTGGTCGAGACCGTGGCGGCGCTCGAGCCGACCTTCGGCGGCATCAATCTGGAGGACATCCGCGGACCCGAGTGCTTCGAGATCGAGACGCGCTTGAAGGAGCGCATGAAGATCCCGGTCTTCCACGACGACCAGCACGGCACCGCCATCATCGTCGCGGCTGCCATCACCAATGGCCTCAGGCTGAACGGCAAGAAGCTGTCCGACGTCAAGATCGTGGCGTCCGGGGCAGGGGCCGCGGCGCTCGCGACGCTCAATCTTCTGGTGTCGATGGGCGCGCAGCGCAAGAACATCTGGGTCTGCGACATCGACGGCCTCGTGCACGAGGGCCGCAATACCACGATGGACCGCTGGAAGGCGGTCTATGCGCAGAAGACCGACAAGCGCACGCTCGGCGACGTCATCGGCGGCGCCGACATCTTCATCGGTCTCTCGGCACCGGGCGTGCTGACGCCGGAGATGGCGAAAGCGATGGCGGACAAGCCGTTGATCATGGCGCTCGCCAATCCCACGCCGGAGATCATGCCGGAGGAGGCGCGGAAAGCGCGGCCCGACGCCATGATCTGCACCGGGCGCTCCGATTATCCGAACCAGGTCAACAACGTTCTCTGCTTTCCCTTCATCTTCCGCGGTGCGCTCGACGTCGGCGCCACCGCGATCAACGAGGAGATGAAGCACGCCGCGGTCGAAGCCATCGCGCAGCTCGCACGCGAGGCGCCCTCGGATGCGGTGGCGCTGGGGGTCGAGACCAACGAGGCGGGCGGTTTCGGTCCGGGCTCGCTCATCCCGAGCCCATTCGATCCGCGGCTGATCCTGCGCGTGGCGCCGGCGGTTGCGAAGGCGGCGATGGAGTCGGGCGTCGCGACGCGTCCCATTACCAATTTCGACGACTATGCCGCGCAGCTCATGCGCTTCGCCTTCCGCTCCGGCCTCGTCATGAAGCCGATGTTCGCCAAGGCCAAGACCCAGCCGGTGCGCGTGATCTACGCCGAAGGCGAGGACGAGCGCGTGCTCCGCGCCACGCAGGTGGTGCTGGAGGAGAACCTGGCGCGGCCGATCCTGGTCGGCCGTCCTTCGGTCGTGGAGGCGCGCATCAAGCGCTTCGGCCTCTCGATCCGCGCCGGCAAGGATTTCGACCTCGTCAATCCCGAGGACGATCCGCGCTACCGTTCCTACGTGCAGTCCTATGTCGAGGTCGCCGGCCGCCGCGGCGTGACGCCGGATGCGGCCCGCACCGTGGTGCGCACCAACAACACGGTGATCGCCGCGCTCGCGGTCACGCGCGGCGAGGCGGACGCCATGCTGTGCGGCGTCGAGGGCCGCTACATGAGCCATCTGCGCCACGTCCGCGAGATCGTCGGCTTCTGTCCCGGCATCAGCGACTACGCGGCGCTGGCGCTGCTGATCACGACCAAGGGCGCCTTCTTCATCGCCGACACGCAGGTGCGCCCCAATCCGAGCGCGGAGGAGCTGGCCGAGATCGCATCGCTCGCCGCGGTGCATGTCCAACGCTTCAACATCAAGCCGAAGATCGCCTTCGTCTCGCATTCGGATTTCGGCAGCTACGACACCGATTCCTCGCGCAAGATGCGGCTGGCGACCCAGCTGTTAAAGGACAAGCATCCCGAGATCGAGGCCGACGGCGAGATGCAGGGCGATACCGCGCTCTCCGCTGCCGCGCGAAAGATGGTGCTGCCGCATTCCAAGCTGGAGGGCGAAGCCAACATCCTGATCATGCCGACGCTGGACACCGCCAACGTCGCCTATCAGATGATCAAGTCGCTGGCGGACGCGCTGCCCGTCGGCCCGATCCTGGTCGGCCCGGCGCGCCCCGCACACATCCTCACCCCGTCGGTGACGGCGCGCGGCATCCTGAACATGACGGCGGTCGCCGTGGTCGAAGCCCAGGAGCGGGCGGCCCGGCAGCCGACGTTGTTCACGTAGGGGCGGGCTTCCGCGAACTCGTCACGCGCGGGCCGCGGGGAGCTAGCGATGACTGAGCATCTCCAGAGCGTGAGCCGGATGCCGTCGACAGAGATCAGCGATGCGCCGCGCTTCCTGTTGGGATCTGTCTCCATCAAAGGTCGCGTAACGGGGAATATTTCGAGTTGGAAACGCTGAAGCCCTGCCGTATCGCCGCCAGCCCACGTAGTATTAGTAACGCCGTTTTCGAAAACTAGCGCACCAAGAAAAGGGGCCCCTTTCGATGGGCTCACGAGGCGCCCGAAGGGCCGCCGACATGGTGACCCCCCGACTTCACCGCCCGGCCACCGACGTGGACCTGATCGACCTCGACAACCTCGCCGCCCGGGCTCGGCGGCGTTCGGCCGGCCCAGCGCGCCCTTGCGCGGGCCGAACGGCAGCCAAGCGGGTCGCCGGGATGGCCGCTGGTACCCGGCTGGACGGGATACGCGAAGACGCCGCACTCACACCGGCGGAGTTGAACTCCGCTGCCAATTAGTGTAACTGATATTCAGTTACAAAGCGGATGGAGCATGTCGCAAACGGACAAGCTGAAGCACTCATTTGGGTGTTGCCGGGGAACGTTCCGATATTCCGATTTTAAGCGAGTGATCGTAACCATGGGGTTCGATCAACTCAGAGCTGGAAAAACCGGAGGGAGCAGGCGGAAGTTCATGCATCGAACCACGAAGGCGATGATATGGCTTGATGAGCCGCACGACGGGGAGATGCGGCCATCGATGGTTCGCCGCCTGCAAAAACAACTGGAAGACATGGGTCTGCTATGAGCACAGTCCGCTATCGCGACTATCAAGGGGCGGTTGAGTTCGAGGATGGCAAGCTTGTCATCCGCGTCCTTCACATCGATGATCTAATCACGACGGAGGTCGAAAGCGCTGCCGATGTGGAGGACGCGTTCGGGGAACTCGTTGACGACTATCTCGCGACCTGCGCTGAAGTCGGCAAGGAACCTGCGCGCCCGTTCAAAGGGCTTTTCAATGTCCGCGTCCCACCCGAGCTGCATCGGCAGGCTGCATTCGCGGCAGCGCGCGAGGAATTGACCCTTAATTCCTATGTAACTGCTGCATTGGAAGAAAAACTGAGCCCGGCAGTGCCGGTCGCCCCGCCAGATGCCGAGCGCCTGGTCTCTCCCTTTGAGGGGTTTCTACGCCTTGCACTCGTGACATGCCCGGTCCGGCTGCATCCTGTGACCGAGGATGAGCGTCATCTAGAACCCGATGGTGATGTCACCATCGAGATCGGAGGTTTCGTGAAGTCGAACGAGATTGAACGCGAATATTGCGCTGCCTCGTACTATCTCGTTCCGCAAGGTGTAGTCGGTCACGATGCGTACGCGGTGATCCGCGAAGTAATGGCAGCGACCAAGCTCATCGCGATAGCCTCTCTCGGCGAACACACTCTCGCGCTTGAACCTCGCCGGGTCGGCATGGTTGCGACCTTACTTCGCAACGCAGATCAGGTCCGTGATCCAAGTGAGCTGTTCCAGTCAATTGCAGATGTGAAGATCACGGAGGACATGCTCGATCTTGCGACGCATATCGTGATGGCTAAAACAGCAACGTTCGATCCCGCCAAACTGAAGGCCGCACCGAAAAAGCGCAGGAAGGTTGTAGAGAAGCAATCCAGGTCGTCATTGCCGCGCGGCGACAATGTCATCGACTTGATGGAGGCTTTGCGTCGAAGCAATCGGCGCCAGTCGACACCGGATCAGGAGACCGGAGCGCCGCGACGCAAGGCGTAAGCATTTCTCCACGATCATCGCGGGCTTTGGCCGATGATTGAATCCAATGTGACCATCGAGAGCTATTGGCCGCGCTCTCGCCATCCGATGCACCAGTGCAGTAATGCTGCCCTCCACGTCATCGCCCCAGCGCTGGTGGCGTGGCCCGTTTTTTTGCGTGTGACTGGTGATGCGGTGGAGGTCGATTATTCCGTAACAGCGTCGCATGTCATGGAAATTGACCGGCTGCAACAGCACTGAAGATCACCCGGCTGACTGATGACGAGCGCCGCGCCAAGACCCGCGAGCAGGTGCGACGGCACTGGGCAAAGCAGAAACCGTGACGCGTCGCAGAGGTCCGAAGTCTGTGGATAAATGCGGAGACTTGCGTCAAGTGCTTGTTCGGCGCGCTACTCTGGGCAGCATGGGAGTAATGGACAACTTTAAGCGTGCGGCTGGTATTGGCAGCATCGCTCATTTCCTTTGGACGCTGCTGCCCGCAGCGTGGCAACTGGCGGCCATTGGCGTTCTTGCCACTATCACGGAGCATTACGGCTACACACAGCTGGGTCTTGCCAAAAGTTTGTATTACTCCTCTGGCGTTGTTGCCTTCGGGATGCTGAGCTTCTTTTGCTACTTGCGCATCCAACAAATGATCGGGATTTTCAAGCGGATATCCGTGCCGATCATGGGCGCGCGTAGCGTGGTGCTCGACAAAAGCGAGACCGAAATTCAAAACATCATTCTCGCGATAGATATCAGAAACGATAGTCAACAGCCCGTCTTCTACCGTCTGGAACGATGCAGTGCGACGCTGGCTGGTCGCGCGCTCGCTAGCCATCTTATCGATGACCAAAACACATTCATCATGGCGGCCTTCGGCGGTTTGGCATCTATCAATCTGGGGTCGATCTTAGGAGTTCCGCTCCGAGAAGGACCCCCATCGGGCATCGTCGAACTTGAACTCGATTATGGTGGCGTCGACGGGGAGCTCTCGTATCACCTGCACTACAAAGCAGCGATACATGTGATGATTGTCACTCCTATCGGCACGAAGCAGAAGCAGGTGCAGATAATTGCCGAGGTGGCGAAACTGGAGCACAGCAAGGCGCGCCGGCGATAAGGCGGCCTGAGACCGCATCATTCACCGCTTCGGAAACTTCGGTCGCACCTCCGCGCCGCGCCCGACGACCTCTGTCGCCAAGCAACGCCGCTCTATCGTTCGGGCATCGCGGTCAAGAGGGTTTTCGAGTCGATGTTGAGACGTCGGGGCTTACGACCGTCGTCAGCGCAGGTCATGACGAAGCTGCCTGTGCGCTCTTTCGGGTTACCCGTGTGCCTTTTGGAATGGTTCGGTATTGGGCGATGTTCGGCTGAACGGCAAATGGTTTAAGGCATCCCTCGATATCGCGCGTAAGGGCGAGACGCGTGAGCCGGAGGGTGTCCATTCATCATCGACAATGGCAGGTGACGAGACAAAGCTTACGAGAACAAGGTAGGTGGTGCCCTTGCCACAACAAGAGACCGGTCTCGAAAAGCCGAAATCGCCTCTCGTCTTTCCGCAAAACGTTCTACAGTTTCGCAGAGTAAGAACGCTAAATCATAATCATGAAATGTCTAAAGGGAAAGATGTGGATCGACCCGCTAGGGGGTGCCAATCGTCTCCGCCGCCAACCTTGAATTCCTCGCAGTTCTCCATTTCCCCGTTTGTAAACCGGCGCACGACTCTCCATAATCCTGCCAAGCATTCCCGCGCTTTGAGCTTGCCAAGAGGCCGATCATGCCAGCGTTCGTGACTTTCGGGCGAATTCTGTTCGCCGTGCTGTTCATCTACACGGGCGCGACCAAGCTCTTTGCCGTCCAGGCGACGGCCGACTTCATCGCCACCAAGGTCGTGGTGCCCGACATCGTCGCGCCCTACGCCAAGGAGATCGAGACCGTCGCCGCCATGACCACGCCGCAGCTGCTGGCGATCGCGATCGGCGGGCTCGAGATCATCGCAGGCCTGATGATCGCGCTGAATTTCGGCGCCCGGTTCTTCGCGATGCTGATGATCATCTACGTCGCGGTTGCGACCGTACTGTTCAACGACTTCTGGAACCAGGCGGCGCCCGACAATGCGAAGGTGGTGGTCGACGCGCTGAAGAACCTGTCGATCATCGGCGCATTGTTCATGCTGATGGGCTACGGCCGCACGACGCGTCCGGCCGAGGCGGCCTACGGGGACGTGTAGGGATCAATCTGCACGCGGGGGCGCGATCTCGCGCATCCACCGCGAGATCGTTGCGTTGCTCGTTCCGTCCATGTCCCGCTGCACACCGAGCAAGGCGGCCTCGCGCGCGGCGCGCGGCGTGATGCCATAGGCTGCCTTGAAGGAGCGTGTGAAATGCGCATCGGTGCCGAGCTGCCAGCGCCGCGCGACTTCGCTGATCCTCAAGGTTCTCGCATCTGAACTGGCGAGGTCGAAGAAGGCGCGGTGAAGCCGCCGGCTGCGGATGTAGTCGGCGATGCCGCCGACCGGCGCGAACAGCCGGTACAGGGAAGCCCGGGACAGGCCGAAATGGGCCGCGATCGAGCCGGCCGACAGCTCGTTGCTGGCAAGACCAGCCTCGATGTATCGGCGAATCCGCATCAGGGACGGACCCGCCGTGACGGCTTGGTCGGCGTCGGGATCGCCACGCTCGAGCTCGTTGCGCAGGCACGCCGCCAGCAGCGAGACCGTGCCCTCGACCACCGATTGGCATTCGTCGAGGCTCATGCGCGGGGCGAATTCGAACAGGGCGGTGAGATGCCCGGCAAGCAGCCTCGCGATCACGCTGCTGCCCGGCAAGACGAGACCATGCAAATCGTCGACCCGCAGGAGATGGGTGCCGAACATCGGGCGCGGAACCACCAGCGTGACATTCTCGAAGGCCGTCGCCTTGGTCTCCAGGGTCTGGGCCAGGTCGAACAGGCAGATGTCGCCGGCGCGCACACGGATCGGACGATCGCCTGCGATGCCGTCATAGCCACCCCTGACGTAAAGCTGGAGGATGATGTGGTCGACGCCGCTGCGCGCGATCGTCTCGGCGGTCCGGCGGAAGCGCTGGCCGCTGGCCCGGCTCAATCCGATCAGCACCGGCCCCATGGCGTAGGAGCTGATGTCGGCGCGGAACGGGCCCGGCTCGTCGGCGGCGAGCTCGTCGACGTCGAACAGCGTGGCGACAGCCTCCCGCCACGCCGCGACGTTGGCATTGGCCTCCATCTGATCGGCGCGGAAGCCGAATGCCGGAAGCAGGGATGAAATCGGCGCTGCATCAGCAGCCAGCCCGGAGGCGTCAGTCGATCCTGTCGTCGTCGCGTCGTCGCTCATGGTGGTCGGGGTCGCGTTCTGATCGGCAGTGAAGAAGCGGGGAAGGGCGGCGCCGGGCCAAGCAGGCCCGGCTGGAGGTTGATATCCGGCGAAGGCAAAGGGTTCGTTTGCGCGGGAGTCCTGCCGCCCGCGCGGCGACAGCCTCGAGCCGAAGCCGTCCAGTTTTGCGCTTTTGTCTCAGTCTATTGATGCGGCGTTTCGGAATGGTCGGCTCGTATTGACGCAGCGCCACAGAGGTTGGCTATAGCGCCATCACCGCCGTCGGGGCCGATTATTGGTCTCGGCAAATATGCTAGCCGGCTTTGCGCTGGCCGGCGGCGGGACCAATTTTCAGCGTGATATCGGCGGGATACGTAATGGTGTCATATTGCCGGTACTGTGCATGGGGTTGTTTTTCCGATTTTGATGGGAGCTAGCCGGGCCGCCACGGCGTCACGGTCACCTCATGCGCCGCGTCGAGCACATACGGCGCGCCGGGTCTCATTCCGTGCGAAGCCAGCACCTCGTGCGGCGTCCGCTGGGGTACGCCGACGAAACAGCCTTCACCGCCGGGCAGGCGCACATGCGGGGCTTCCGACAGCCAGAACGTGTCGTAGCGATCCATGAATAGGTCGAACACGACGGGGCCGCCGATGACGGCGACCATGCCGGAGGCGACGTCGGCAAAGGCGCAGGCCTCCTCGAAGCTCGCATGTTCCGGATTCCACAGCGTCGCGTTCGGCAGCTCCGGATCGACGGTGAGCGCCTTGATCTTGCGGGTCAGGATCAGCCGCTTGCGATTCGGCGAGTTCGGCTGCTGCTCATGCGAGTTGCGGCCGTGCACGATCAGCGCGGCGCGGTCGAGCGCCTGCTCGAAGAACAGCTTGTCGCCCTCGAACTTCAGGCTGTCGGGCATGACGCGACCGGCGTCGGCAAGCATGCCGTCCGCCGAGACGATGACGTAGCCTTCGATACGGAAAGACAATGGCCGTCTATTCGGAAACGGTCGTCACCACGGAATTGACCGGGCGCTGGCTGACGGTCGGCAGCTTGATGTCCTTGCCCAGATCCTGGTCGTATTCCGGCAAGGAGGACGCCGGGAATTTGGCGCGCATCGCCACCACCTTGTAGCCGCCGGCCTTGAGGCGCTTGAGCAGCTCGGGCAGGGCTTCCGCAGTGTGCTTCTGGAAGTCGTGCATCAGGATGATGCCCTTGCCCCTGGTATCGAGCTTCTTCATCACGGTCTCGACCACCTTCTCAGGCTTGGAGGCCTTGAAGTCGAACGAGTCGATGTCGCAGGAGAAGATCGCGGTGTTGCGGTTGCCGAGATAGGTGACCATCTCCGGCGGATGCTGAAGTGCCGGGAAGCGGAAGAACGGCGAGGGCGAGATGCCGCCGAGCGCCCACTTCACCGCGGAAACGCCCTTCTCGATCTCTTCCTTGCGCTGTGCTTCGTTGAGCTTCTTGTTGTTGAGATTGGCGTGCGACCAGGTGTGGGTGCCGACGGTGTGGCCGGCGTTGTAGACCTGCTTCAGGATCTCCGGCTCGTAGGTCGCGTGCTTGCCGATGGTGAAGAAGATGCCGGTGGTGCATTCATCGGCGAGCGCCTTCAGCACTGCGGGCGTGTTGCGCGGCCATGGGCCGTCGTCGAAGGTCAGCACCACCTCCTTGTCGCGCAGGAAGTCGAGCTCCTTGAAGTGCTCGAAGCCGAAGCCCGGACCGCCCGTGGTGTCGATCTCGACGGTGCGGGCGACACCGAGCGCGCCCGGCGTGTTGCAGGCCGCGCGCGCCGGTTGCGGCGCCTGCTTGGGCGGAGGCGGATTGACGAAACCCGCCGGCGCGGCGCCTGCCGCGGGAGCCGCGGGCGGAGCGGCGGCCGCCGCTGCCGGCGTTGCCGCGGGAGCGGCTTGTGTCGCAGCTGCGGGCTTTGCCGGGGTCTGCGACCACGCCGCGCCGGTCATGGCCAAAGATATCGCGCTTGCCAAAATCAGTCCTGCCGCCACGCGCATGGTGTTGTCCTCGAGATTGATCCCGTTGTTCCGCCGCGGCTTTTCGCCACCGGCAAAACCATCCTGCCCCAAACCAATCCTAGCCTAGATGGTAGGCCATCGCCATTGCAACGGCTGTTTGGCATCTCGCCACGATTGTGCCCAGCCCGATTGGGCACGCCTCGCGTCAGCCGGCGGCCAGCGCTTTGGCAACGGCTGTTTTGATTCGCGTGTCGGTTGGTTCGACCGCCGAGGCAAACACGTCGGCGATATAGCCGTCGCGGCCGATCAGGTATTTGTGGAAGTTCCAACGCGGAACCTCCCGAGGCCTCGCCTCGGCGGCCCACTTGTAGAACGGATGCGCCTTGGTGCCGACCACGACAGCCTTGGCCGTGATCGGAAAGGTAACACCATATTGGTGATGCGCGGTCGCCGCGATCTCGCCGGTACCGCCCGGCTCCTGGCCGCCGAAATCGTTGGAGGGCACGCCGATCACGGCGAGGCCGCGTTCGCGAAACTCGTTCCAGAGCTCCTGCAGGCCGGCATATTGCGGCGTGTAGCCACAGAGCGAGGCCGTGTTGACAACCAGCAACGGCTTACCGGTGAACGCGGCGAGACGGATGTCGTCGCCGGACAAAGCAGAGAAAGAAAAGGCATAGGCCGAGATTCGGCTCATGCCGCCATCGGCAAGCACACGCGTCGCCGGCGCGAGCACACCCGCCAGCGCCACGGTGAGCATGGTCCTGCGGTTCACCATGACGGCGTCCCCCGAAATGATCCGAGGGGCATGTTACTCCGCGACAGCGCCCCGCCTCGTCAACACCGCGTTATCGGACGCGGTGAGACACTAGAGCGGAGTGGCTTAAGGTTGAACCGATTGCCGCAGGGGCGTTCACCTCTCCCGCTTGCGGGAGAGGTCGGCGCGTCCGGGCGATGCGAAGCATCGTCCCGCGCGCCGGGAGAGGGCTTTCTCCTCTTGGGGATTGTCCCATTGAGGAGACACCCTCTCCCCAGCCCTCTCCCGCAAGCGGGAGAGGAAGTGCACCTCCGTCATCGCGGCAATCGAGCTTGATCCCATCATGCTTTAGTACAGGCGAACGATGAAGTCGGTGCCTTCGCCGGTCTCGCCCTGGTTGATGCCCTGGTCGGAGATGATGATGGAGCCGCCCGTTGTCAGCATCTCGTTGATCCTCGCCATGGTGTCGGCGGGGATCGAGATGCGGTCGAGGGCCTCGGCCGGGCTGTCAGGCGTGACCAAGGGCTTGGCGGTGACAGGCTTGGCGGCGACAGGGATCAGGGCAGCGCCACCCTTGCGGCGCGTGAGGCGGCTGTCGTCCTCGCGTGCCGCGGCACGGGCGGACACCGGCAGCGACACCACCGACCAACGCAGCGCATTGGAATCGGTCTTGTCGAGTTCGGCGGTGAAGATATGCGTGCCGAGCGGACGGTCGCTGGTGGCGATCGTGACCGGGACATCGAACAGCGGCGCAAAATTCTGCCGCACGTAGAGCTTGGAATCCTTGCGGCTGATGAAGACGGCGATCTGGCCGGCCCGCTTGGGTGCTTCCGGCTTCGCGGCCGGCGCCGGTTCGGCAAGGCGGCTCTCGTCCTTCTTGGCGTCGGACGAGGCGGCGATCGAAGGTGCCCGTGCGTCGGGTGTCTTAGCGGCGTTCGCGTTGGCCGGTTCGGATTTGGCCGGCTCGGCCTTGACGGCCTCGACCTTGTCGGCGGGCTTGTCCTCGTTCGCCGACTTGGCGGCTCCGTCCGACTGAGGCTTGGCCGCATCGGATGCTTCGGCGGTCCTGACCTCCTCGGCCGGGGCGGCGACATCCTCGCGGACGGGCGCATTGCCGGTGGTCACATCCGACATCACGGTGTGGCCGACGGAGGCGCGCAGCTCGAGCACGGCGTCGGCGCTGGCGGTCTTGGTTTCGGTCGGTTTGGCTTCGGCGGCTTTGGTTGGCGCCGCGCCCTTGTCGGCCTTGTCGCCGGCATTGGTCTGCGGCTCGAGGCTGGCGGCGGGCTGCGGCGGCACGCGCGCGGAGGCGAGCAGGGGATGGGAGAAGCTGTGCGGCGATATCTCTCCGGGCGCGACGATGACGCGCGCGCCCATCCTGGTCCAATTCCACATCTTCATCGCGAACGACATCGGCATGCGGATACAGCCATGCGAAGCCGGATAGCCCGGCAATACGCCGGCATGCATGGCGACGCCGGACCAGGTGATCCGCTGCATGTACGGCATCGGCGCGCCGCTATAGATGTTGGAATGGTGGAACTTGTGCTTCTGGATGACGCTGAACACACCCATCGGCGTGGAATGGCCCTTCATGCCTGTCGACACCGGAGATTCCGCGAACACGCCATTGGTGTCGTAGACCGTGACCTTCTGCCGGTCGATCGAGACGACGATGACCAGCGGCCCTTGCGGCTTGGTGCCGGCTTCCTTCTCGGCGACGACCGCCTTCTTGCCGGTCGCGCTGCGCTTCTGCGGCTTCTGGCGCGGTATCTCGGGACGCCGGTCCTGCCGGGGGTAATAGGATCCGTCGGAATAATCCGTCCAATAATAGAATGCTGCGTTTGCCGGGCTGGTCGCGCCGATCGCACCCGCCGCCGTCAAAATGGCGACCTGCCAGAGCCGCGCCGGCTTGGCGGAAAAACCCGACCCGTTCACGCTGTTCATCCTCGAATCCATAATCCAAATCAAACGTTAGTCTCGCAAAGGGACTACGCGTTCACTAGCAGGGTGGTTCTGCCGTCGCCTACTTTTGTTCAAGACGTAGCAAAAAAGCCTCACAGAGCGGTAAACGGCGGCCACCCCCGGCTGCGCGTCGTCTTCCTGTCGGGCTGACGCGCTCCTACATTGCGAGGACTTGTTAGCGGAGAACTTCATGTCATCTCGTTTCCCTGGTCTTGCCGGCATCCGCCTGAAAGGCCTCGCCTTATTCCTCCTGGCCTTGGCTGTGCCGGCAGCGTCGGTCCAGGCTGCCGACGAGCCAGATCTGATCTTCCGCCGCTCCACCGTGTTCAAATGGATGAGCCCGAACGACAAGCTTGCGACCTATGGTCTCGACGATCCCGAGGTCGAGGGTGTCGCCTGTCATTTCACGGTGCCGGAGAAGGGTGGCTTCAAGGGCTGGCTGGGCCTTGCCGAGGAGGTCTCGGACATCTCGCTGGCCTGCCGTCAGGTCGGCCCGATCAAGTTCAAGAACAAGATGGAGCAGGGCGACGACATGTTCCGCCGGCGCCGCTCGCTGTTCTTCAAGAAGATGCAGATCGTGCGCGGCTGCGACACCAAGCGCAACGTGCTGGTCTACATGGTCTATTCGGACAGGCTGATCGAGGGTTCGCCGAAGAATTCGACCTCGACGGTGCCGATCATGCCGTGGGGAGCGGCAGACGCAAACGTTCAGAAGTGCGGCGAGTTCTTCACGGATTGACGCGCTTGGCGAGATGCGAGCCGGTCAGCCGCGCGAAGGCTTGCGGCGTGGCCTCAAAGCCGCGGCCGGACTGCAGCGACATCGCGCCGGCCGAGGCGACGCGGCTGGGGCGTTGATCGCCGCCGTCGCTCCGTTGGTCCGCCTCGCGCGGCGTTGCGCGATCTTGCCCCATCATGATGGCCATCCCTCAGCTGAACGCGCCCGGTGATCCCGGGCGTCTCGGTTTCGATGGCTTGGGTCGCAGCCGATGCGCCCCCGGTTCGACGGGACCCAGCCTTCGTTCGTCCCTCTTCAACAGAAAAACGTAAAATGCGTGTGAAGCGGGCAAGGCGGAACCGTGACGACGCCGACGCAAGGGGTGCTCGCAAACCGCATGCGGAACCTGTCAGGCCGCTTAGAGTTCCGGCGCGAGCTGACTGAAATAATTGGCGGATTTCGAGAATTGTGTCGTCGCCTCGGACCCGACGAAACAATTCTCACGCAGGATGAAACCATTTTGCGCTTTCGGCGCATCACGCGCGAAACCGCCCATGGTTATCAACTCGACAACGACGAACGGCGCACCGCCGGCCACGGAATTCGGAGACCACACCATGCGCGCGTTCAGCTTCATCCTTGCTTTCGCTTTCGTGGTTGCCGGGTCCTCGTTCGCGGGCGCGCCGGACGGCAGTCTCCCGGGTATCGGCACCTTCCAGTACAGCGGCTCGCCGGTGAGCACCGCGACGTCGCAGCCGATCTTGGTTGCCGCGCGCTTCTGATCGACAATAAGAAATCAGCCGGTAAGGCCGTCATGCTCGTTCGATTTTGCGCCGCTGCGTTCGTCTCCATTCTGACGATCGGCGCCGCTCAGGCGCAGGTGCGCGCCCCCTCCAGATTACCGGATCCCCGCACTGAGTTCGTGCGTCAATGCGCGCCGCGGATGCTTGGGCGGTGGGAACATCCTGAGGAAGTCTGCGGCTGCCTGCACGATCACGCCGCGGCGGCCGTCGAGGACCGCGATCTGCGCGAAGCGCTGTTGCGCGGCATCAGCGAAACCGGCGTGCCCACCATCGAGACCGACTGGGTGCCGGCTTCCAAGCAAAGCGAAATCGGCCCGACCTTCACCAAGATCGCCAAGCCGACCTTGCAATGCATGTTCGATCCGGCGAAGTAGCAGCTATTTCGTCTTCGGACCGTATCGCGGCACACAGGTGCTGGTGCGCGCGACGCCCTTGTCCGTCATCCTCGCTCCACGCACTTCCTTGACCTGTCCGGCGGGACAGGTTCCGTCATCCACCTGCACGCGCTGACCCAGCTTGAGATCGACGATGTCCTGCTCGCGTCCAACCGAGCCGGCATGTGCCGTCGCGACAAGCACGATGGAGATCAGGAACGAGAGGCGTAGCAGCATGGCGATAGGTCTCGGCGACGGTGCGGCAATGTAGGGACTGGCCGGCGATTCTCATAGTGAACGTTCGTCACGCGCGCCGAGCGGCTCTGGTTCCCGCGCGCAGGGCTGCGCGCGACTCCCGCGCGAGCCGTTCGGCGGAGGCTTTGAGCTGCGGAACCGCGTGGCCGGAAAACCCCAGCACGAAGCCGGGCAGAGGGCGCGCGCGCGAATAGGTGTCGGCCAAGAGCCAGCCTTCCGCGCCGCACGCCTGCTTGGCCCGCGCGGCCACCGACGGGTCGATCGATGGATCGAACCTGGCGACCAGATGCAGGCCTTGTGACGGCACCGGCACCGAGAGCACGCCATCGGAAGCGGCTTCCAGCGTTTCGGCCAGGACATCGCGCGCATCGCGATAGAGTTTTCGCACGCGCTTGAGGTTTGCGGCGAATGCGCCCGAGTTGAGCATGTCGGCGACCGCGCCTTCCATCAGCGTGCCGGGGAAGCGATCGAGCGCCGCGCGCGCAGCCGTCACGTCGGCGATGAGGCGCTCGGGCAGGGCGCAATAGCCGATGCGCAGGCCCGGAAACAGCGTCTTGGCGAAGGTGCCGAGGTAGATGACGCGCTGGAGACGGTCGATGCCGGCGAGCGACATCAGCGGTGCGCCGTCATAGCGAAACTCGCTGTCGTAATCGTCTTCCAGCACGAAGGCGCCGGCCTGCCTGGCCCAGTCCAAAAGCTCGAGCCGCCGCGGCATCGACATCTGCACGCCGAGCGGAAACTGGTGCGACGGCGTGATGTAGGCCGCGCGCGCGGACGGCGCCGTGGCACGGCCCTTGGCGATGCGCATGCCGTGCGCGTCGACGGGAACGGGCACGGCGCGATAGCCGCAATGCGCGATGGTCTTTCGCGCGGCGGGATAGCCGGGGTCTTCGCACCAGACCTGGTCGCCCGGCTTGAGGATCGCGCTCAGCACGATGCGCAGCGCGTGCAGAGTGCCTGACGTCAACATGATCTGATCGGGATCGCAGCGCAGCCCGCGCGCCGACAACAAATGATCGGCGATGGCGGCGCGCAGCTCGCGGCTGCCGCGGGGATCGCCGTAATGCAGATGTTCGGACCCGAAGGCGCGCATGCGCCGCCCGACGAAGGCGCGGAAGCGCTGCACGGCGCGGTCGTCGATATGGGTGCAGCCGAGCGCGAACGCACCTTGCCTGGGCGCTTCGACAACCGCCTTCGGCGTGCTCGGCGCGGCCGTGCGCGCTGGGATGCGCGCGGCGACGAAGGTGCCGGAGCCGACTTTGGCCTCGGCAAACCCGTCGGCGATCAGGCGCTCATAGGCGATGACGATAGCGTTGCGCCGAAAGCCCGTCTGCCTGGCCAGCGTGCGCGAGGGCGGCAGCGGCTCGCCAGGCTTGACGAGGCCGGAAACGATCATCTCGCACAAGGCCTGATAGAGCCGGTGCGCGGCGGAGGCGCCCGCCGTGATGTGGGGGCCGGCGAGGTCGAGCGGCAGCTCGGTCTTGGCCGGTGAGGGCAGGGAATTGGTCGGAATTTTTCGCATGGAATTGGAACTATCGCAGACCAAATGCGCCGCTACAACTATTCCCGATCTTTCCAATCCGATCAGGAGCGGCCGTGAGCCAGACCGAGACCTCGAATTCCTATCCGACATCGGCGCGCAACCAGGTGAAGCGCCGGCACGACCGCGGCTTCTACGATCACGACACGGTTCATCGCATCCTGGATTCCTCGATGCTCTGCCACGTCTCCTACGTGATCGACGGCCAGCCCTATTGCACCCCGACCTTCTTCTGGCGCGAGGGCACCAAGCTGTACTGGCACGGCTCGAGCGCCAGCCGGATGCTGCGCAATCAGACCAAAGGCGAGCGCGTGTGTCTCACCGTCGCCCATCTCGACAGCCTCGTGCTGGCGCGCTGTGGCTTCAACCATTCCGCCGACTACCGCGCGGTGATGGCATTCGGCACCGCCTATCTCGTCACCGATCCCGATGAGAAGGAGCGGGCGGTGATCGCCATGGTCGATCGCTTTTTCCCGGATCGCACCGCGAGCCTTCGGGCCAGCACCACCCAGGAGATCAAGGCGACGTCCTTCATCGCGATGGAGATCGAGGAAGCCTCGGCCAAGATACGCGCCAAGGGTGTTGCTGACGACGACGAGGACTATGCGTTGCCGATCTATGCCGAGCGCATTCCGGTGCGCACGGTGCTCGGCGCGCCGGAGCCGTGTCCGCGCCTGCTCGACGGCGTCAGCCGGCCTGCGACGCTGGACGGCTATTCGGAGGGGCGACTGCTCGAAGATGCATTGCGGGATGCATATTTTGTGGAGTACCCGAACGGCTGAAATCGGCTAGCTTGCGCACTCCCTGGGACCCTTGGAATGCCTGGAGTTGCCTGATGAATGCCGAAACGCAGCAGAGGATTCTCGACGCCGTCGATGCCGGCTTCGAGGACCAGCTTGCCACCACACGCGATTTCGTCGCGATCCCTTCGACCCGTGGGGCGGAGGGGCCGTGCCAGGACATGATCGGCGACCTCCTGCGCGAGCGCGGCTACGAGGTCGACGATTGGCACATCGACGTCAACGATCTCAAGGATCTGCGCGGCTTCGGCCCGATCGAGCATGATTTCTCCAAGGCGCGTTCGGTGGTGGGGACCTACCGTCCGCAAACGAACGGCGGCAAATCGCTGATCCTGCAGGGCCATTGTGACGTGGTGCCCGCTGGCCCGCTGGAATTGTGGGACACGCCGCCGTTCTCGCCCGTCATCAGGGACGGCAAGATGTTCGGCCGCGGCGCCTGCGACATGAAGTCGGGCACCATCGGCGCGCTCTATGCGCTGGATGCGATCAAGGCTGCGGGCTTCAAGCCGACGGCTCGGATCCACTTCCAATCTGTCATCGAAGAGGAGAGCACCGGCGTCGGCGCACTCTCGACCTTGCAGCGCGGCTACCGCGCCGATGCCTGCTTCATTCCGGAGCCGACCGGCGGCAAGATGGTGCGCTCGCAGGTCGGCGTGATCTGGTTTCGCCTGCGCGTCAAGGGGCATCCGACTCACGTGGCGTTCGCCGGCTCCGGCGCCAATGCGATCATGGCCGCCTATCATTTGATCCAGGCGTTGCAAAAGCTCGAGATCGAGTGGAACGAGCGCGCCAAGGCCGACAGGCACTTCAAGACGCTCAACCATCCCATCAACTTCAATCCCGGCATCATCAAGGGCGGCGACTGGGCCTCCAGCGTGCCGGCCTGGTGCGACGTCGACTGCCGGATCGCGGTTCTGCCGGGCTGGTCGATCGCCGATCACCAGAAGGAGATCATGGCCTGCGTCGCGGCCGCGGCGCGCAACCACCGCTTCCTCGCCAACAATCCGCCTGAGATCGAATGGTCGGGCTTCCTGTCGGAAGGCTATGAGCTGACCGACGCCGCCGCGCCGGAAGCTGCATTCGCCAAGGCGTTCGGCAAGGTCTATGGCGGCGTGCCGGAGGATCTCGTCTTCACCGCGCTCACCGACACCCGCTTCTATGGCCTCAACCACGGCATCCCCAGCCTCTGCTTCGGCGCCGGCGGCGGCGAAATGCACGGCTTCAACGAATTCGTCGATCTGGAGTCGCTGAAGAAGACGACCAAGGCGATGGCGCTGTTCATCGCGGAATGGTGCGGGCTGGAGAAGGCTTAGCGCCGCCTCAGTCGCAGCTCTCGCAGGGTGGGCAAAGGCGCGTTAGCGCCGTGCCCACGAGGTGTCTCGAACATGACCAAATGCGTGGGCACGCTGCGCTTTGCCCGCCCTACGATATCTCGGCTGGAATCCTTTAAGCTTAAAATAAAGACTAGGATGCGGCCCTGACCGGTGGCAGACTGACGCCTGATCGCAGAGCCCGAGTCCGAGGAGTGACAATGCGCGATTGGGATGATGCTTACGCCAATTCGGCCCATATCCCGGGATCGGACAAGATGCCGGCGCAATGGGCGGAGCGGGCGGCGGCCTACCGGGCCGGGCTGAAGAATTTTCGCGCTGATATCGCCTATGGCGCCGCTGAGCGCCAGAAGCTCGACCTGGTCCTGCCCGACGCCGACAGCAAGGGCCTCGTCATCTTCGTGCACGGCGGCTACTGGATGCGCTTCGACAAGTCGGCCTGGACCGATCTGGCCGAAGGCGCACGCCTTCACGGCTGGACGGTAGCGTTGCCGAGCTACACGCTGACACCGGCCGCGCGCATCTCCGACATCACTGCCGAGATCTCCGCCGCGATCGCGAAAGCGGCTTCTCTCGTCGCAGGACCGATCCGGCTTGCCGGCCATTCCGCCGGCGGCCACCTCGTCACGCGCATGCTGTGCGACGACAGCCGGCTGGAGCCCGCCGTCTTCAACCGTATCGCCGGCACGCTCTCGATCAGCGGCCTGCACGACCTGCGGCCACTGCTGAAGACCAAAATGAATGACACGCTGCGCATGACGATGGAGGAGGCGGCGCTCGAAAGCGCGGCGCTGCATCTGCCGCGCGGGCATTCGCCCGTGACCGCCTGGGTCGGTGGCGGCGAGCGGCCCGAATTCATTCGCCAGTCCGATCTGATGGCCAATATCTGGACCGGTTTCGATGTGCAGACCCGTCTCGTCGTCGATCCCGGGCTGAACCATTTTACCGTGATCGACGGATTGAAGGATCCGGCCTCGCCGATCACCGCGCGCCTGATCGGCCTCGACTGAGCAAGGCTGGGAAGATCGATCGAAAGGGCCTGCCCATGACGTCCAGCGATTATGATCCCACTAGCGAAGGCGCCGAGACCGATTTCGCCCGGCGCATGTCCTACGGCGACTATCTGGCGCTGGACGCGATCCTCGGCGCGCAACATCCGCTGTCTGAAGCGCATGACGAGATGCTGTTCATCATCCAGCATCAGACCACCGAGCTGTGGATGCGCCTCGCCATCCACGAGCTCAGTGCCGCGCGCCGGGCCATCGCCAGAGACGACGTTTCGCCCGCCATGAAGATGCTGGCGCGGATGTCGCGCATCTTCGAGCAGCTCAACAACGCCTGGGATGTCTTGCGCACGATGACGCCGAGCGAGTACACGCGCTTCCGCTCGCAGCTCGGTCAGTCCTCGGGCTTCCAGTCGCGCCAGTACCGACTGATCGAATTCCTGCTCGGCAACCGCAACCACGCCATGCTGAAGCCGCACGCGCACGATCCGGAGACGACGAAGCTGCTGGAGGCCGAGCTTGCGACCCCAAGCCTCTATGACGAGGTGCTCAGGCTCGCCGACCGCAACGGGCTCAAGATGCCGGCGGCTGTATTGGCGCGCGATGTGCGCGAGACCCACAGCTTCAACGAGGGCGTGCTGCAGGCCTGGCGCGTCGTCTACGAGGCGCCGGAGACGCATTGGATGCTCTACGAGCTCGCCGAAAAACTGGTCGACTTCGAGGATTATTTCCGCCGCTGGCGCTTCAACCATGTGACCACGGTCGAGCGCGTCATCGGCTTCAAGCGCGGCACCGGCGGCACCGGTGGTGTCAGCTATCTCAAGCGCATGCTGGAGGTGGAGCTGTTCCCCGAGCTCTGGCGCGTCCGCACCATTCTGTAGAAATGCCCATGACCAGATATCGCGTCTATGACGATACCAAAGCTCTGTTCGATCTGCCTGACGGCGTCGTCTATCTCGACGGCAACTCGCTCGGTGCGCTGCCATCGGGCGTTGCCGAACGGGTCAACCGCGTCATCACGAAGGAGTGGGGCGTTGAGCTGATCCGCGCCTGGAA
Organism: Bradyrhizobium sp. CFUWI; assembly: GCF_056429085.1. NCBI lineage: Bacteria > Pseudomonadati > Pseudomonadota > Alphaproteobacteria > Hyphomicrobiales > Nitrobacteraceae > Bradyrhizobium > Bradyrhizobium sp. CFUWI. The sequence continues at coordinate 11,922 of NZ_JBWJZE010000015.1, read as the reverse complement.
CACCGCGGGCTGGTACGTCCAGCCGCGCCAGCTCGGCGACCGCATCGCACGGCTGATCGGTGCGGCAGCCGGCTCGGTGATGGTCGGCGACACGCTGTCGCTCAAGGTTTACCAGGCGCTCGCCGCCGCGCTGGACATGAATCCGTCTCGCAAGACCGTCCTGTCGGACACCGGCAATTTCCCGACCGACCTCTACATGGCCGAAGGCCTGATCGCGACGCTCGGACGGGGCCATCAATTGCGTCTGGTCGCGCCGGAGGAAATCGAGGCGTCGTTGTCGGAGGAGATCGCGGTGCTCTACATCACCGAGGTCGATTACCGCACCGGCCGCCGCCACGACATGGCGGATCTGACCGCGAAGGCGCATGCGCTCGGCATCGTCACGGTCTGGGATCTCGCGCATTCCGCCGGCGCATTGCCGGTCGATCTCGCCGGGACCGGCGCCGATTTCGCGGCGGGGTGCACTTACAAATATCTGAACGCCGGGCCCGGCGCGCCGGCCTTCCTCTACGTTGCGCCGCGCCACGCCGACCACGCGCGCGCGGCGCTGTCGGGGTGGATGGGGCACGCCAAGCCGTTTGCGTTCGAGCTTGCCTATGCGGCCGCCGGCGGTGTCGAGCGTATGCGCGTCGGCACGCCACCGGTGCTGGCGATGGCGGCGCTGGAGGCCTCGCTCGATATCTGGGACCGCGTCGATATCGCTGACGTCCGCACACGCTCGCTGGCGCTCGGCGACTTGCTGATCGCCGAAGTCGAGCGCCGCTGTCCGTCCCTGAGGCTGATGACGCCGCGCGCGCATGATCACCGCGGCTCACAGGTCTCCTTCGCTTTCGACGGCGGTTACGCCGCCATGCAGGCGCTGATCGCCCGCGGCGTCATCGGCGATTTTCGCGCGCCTGACATCATGCGGTTCGGGATCACGCCGCTTTACATTGGCGAGCGCGAGATCATCCGGGCTGCCGAGATCATCGAGGAGGTCATCGCAGGCGAGGTGTGGCGGCGGCCGGAATATCAGGTCGTGAACGCGGTGACGTGAAAATCCATCACCGTCACCCTGAGGCGTGAGCTCGATGGCGCCGATGCGCCGCTGAGCGAGCCTCGAAGGGCGACGGCCCGGCGGCTTCGCGGCCGTTCATCCTTCGAGGCTTTCTGCACGGCGCTGCGCACCGCGCAACTCGCGCCTCAGGATGACGGAACCGAGAGAAGCCCATGCACTGTGCCGCCGATGTCAGCACGGCGATTACCTCGGACGTCATTGCTTTGCCGCGCGAAGCAATTCACGCTGAGACAACAACGAATTGGGAGAAGATCTGATGACGCCGCTCGAGAAACTTAAAGCGATGAAAATGCCGTTCGCCGAGCTCAAGGGCGTCGAGTTCGTCGAGGCCGGGAAGGACCGCGTGGTGGCGCGGATGACGGTCCGCCCCGATCTCTGCACGCTGCACCACACCATCCATGGCGGGGCGGTGATGGCGCTGGCCGATTCCGTTGGCGCGGCCGCGACTGTGATCAACCTGCCTGACGACGCCAAGGGTACGACCACGCTGGAGAGCAAGACCAATTTCATCGGTGGGGCCAAGGAGGGAACCACGGTGATCGCCACGGCGACCCCGGTCCATCGCGGCCGGCGGACCCAGGTCTGGACCACCCGGCTGGAGACCGAGGAGGGCAAGCTGGTGGCCGTGGTGACCCAGACCCAGCTGGTCCTGTAAGACTACGGGGCTTTGAATTCATTAACGAATTAGTCGTCTCCCGTGCCTTTAAGTTGGGCAGGTTCCTGTCTTGCAAAAGATGCTGCGATGCACAATATAGGGAGCCTAGGGATTCGAACGCCTCCTCGAGGGACACCAAGAGGAGTTTTGACGTGGTACTTCAAGAGACCGTCCGCACGGCTCCGGGCTATGTGCGGACCCTGATCCAGCAGGAAGAATTGCCGCTCCTGCGTGATCACCTGCTGAGGCTCGATGCCGCAAGCCGGCACGACCGTTTCAACGGTTATCTCGACGACAGCTTCATCGAGCGTTACGCCGCCCGCTGCGCCGAGGACGGCACCGTGATCGTTGCCTATATCGTCGACGGCGTGGTCCGCGGTGCGGCCGAGCTGCATCCGCCGGAAGATGAGGCCCTGCCTGAAGTCGCCTTCAGCGTGGAAGCCTCGGCGCGGCGCCAGGGTGTCGGCACCGCGTTGTTCCGCCGCCTGATCGCGGAGGCGCGCTGGAAAGGCTACAGGCGTCTGCGCATCACAACCGGTGCCGAGAATCACGCGATGCGGGCGCTCGCCAGGAAGTTCGGGGCGCATCTGGCTTTCCGCCAGGGCGAATCGACCGGCACGATCGATCTTGCCAAGACGCCCGAGGCAGAGCTTGCCGATCTCGCGGCTTCGCCCTTCACGGCCGGGCGCGCGCTTCTCAGCCTCAACTCGACCTGCTGGAAGATCATCTCCAGCATGTACGACAACCGCGCCGCCTGACTTCAAATCGCAGGCTGAATCAAAAAGCGGACCGGCATGGCCGGTCCGCTTTCGTATTTCGTAGATCGTGAAACGAACGCCTTAGGTGCCGGTACGCGTGCCGGTGCCGAAGCGGCGCACGGTGCGGCGTTCGACCACGACGGAGCGCTGTGCGCCCTGTTCGCCGGCGATCACGCGCGTCGCAGTGATGCGGCTGTTGGTGCGCGCCTGCTTCTTCACCTCGGCCTGCACGACATCGAGCGGCATCCCCATCAAGGCTGCGGCGATCTCGGCCTGCTGCCCCTGATCGTCGGTGATGCCGATGGCGGCGAAGATCGCCTCGTCCAGGGTGGGCGGATCGTGGCGGACGCGCCGCGTGCCATATTTGGTATTCCAGTCTGCGCTCATAACGGCCTCGTTTCGATGCCGGGGATACCTAGTGCCACCAATGTTGCATTGCAATATGAAATTGGTGTGGCATCTCAGCTATGCACCGGTCGGGTGTCATGACAGCGACGCAACAGCGGAATCGACCTCAATCCGTTGCTGTGGCCAGCGTTTCAGGGCGGCGTGTCCGGCCTCGGTGAGCCCGTAGATTCCCCGGTCGGCCCGTTCGAACCAGCCATACACATTGTTAAGCAAGATCTTGCCCGCATCAGGACAGCGTTCGCGCAATTCGCGCACGCGCCGCGGCCCGTCGGCGAGCGCCGAGGCGCAGGCCAGCGCTTGCTGCCGATAGGCCGTCATGATCGGCGCGCGGGTGCTGCCGCCGAGCACGGGATCGCCCTGGCGGCGCTGATGCTCGGCGACGAGGCGCGAGCGCACCTTCGGCTCGCGGCGCGGCGCTGCCGTCGGCGGCTTCACCAGCACCTCGACCTGGCCGCGATCGGTAACGCCGAGCATGCCGAAGCCGAGGCGGCGGCAGAGATTGCGATAGCGCGCATCGCTCTCGCGTCCCTTGCCTCGGGCCGACATCTTCGCCGCGATCCAGACCTCGTCACCGGCCGGCGCGCGGTCGACCGCCTGCAGGATCAGTTCGAGATTGAAGGCGAGCTTGAGCTCGCCGATCACCACGATCGGCGGATCGCCGGCGCTGAGGCCGACGAGATCGCAGCCGCCGATCTCGCCCTTCACGGTGAAGCCGAGTCCCTCGAGGAAGCGTTTGACGGGCAGGTAAAGGGCGGTTTCCAAAGGAAGGTCCCGGGTCGATGTTCGAACGGAGAATCAATTGCGCCAGTCTATCCCGGATCGGAGTTGAGCAGAGCGTTCAACCGACTAGCCGATCATAGTCCGCATGGGAACCGATCCAGAACCAGACGCACGTACCGTCAGTCTCGACTGCCAATGCGCGGTGCCGCAGGCCGACGCGAGCCGACCAGAATCGTCCGACCTTCTTGGAAATGCAGCGATGGGTGGCTGGGATCGCACTTCAAAAGGGCGAAATTGGCATCGGCCAACTTCTGAATATTGGCAGGCAAGGCTGCGTAGGCTTTCCAAAATCTTGGCGAAGCCGTGTGTCTCACAAGTCGCGCGTCTGCCCTGCGCGGTAAGCGTTTAACGCCTCCTCGGCGAACGCGTCGAGCCTTCCTGCCTGAGCGTCGCGCTCCAGGGCTTGATCAAAGCGCTGGGCTTCAAACTGTTCGAACCACGCGCGAAAGCGCGCAAGTTCGCTTGGCGTTAGCAGCTCTATCGCTTTCTCAATATCTTCGGTCGTCATGATCCAAATATAGCAATGTTGACTTGCCACGAAAAGATGCGTCCGACGCCCTCGACTTAGACCCGCCCGCCCACCGGGATCAACGCGCCGGTGACGCCGCTCGCGGCTTCGCTGGCGAGAAACAGAATGACCTCGGCGAGTTCCTGCGGCGTCACCCATCTGGAGAAGTCCGCCTTCGGCATGTCGGCGCGATTGGCCGCGGTGTCGATGATCGACGGCAGCACGGCGTTCACCGTGACCATTCCCTTCCACTCGGTGGCGAGCGCCTCGGTGAGCCGGTGCACGCCGGCTTTCGACGCCGCGTAAGGCCCCATGCCGGCGCCTGCCTGGAGCGCGCCCATGGCGCCGATATTGACGATGCGGCCAGCGCTGGACGCTGCGAGATGGGGCAGCGCCGCGCGCGAGGCGTTCAGCGCGGTGAGCACGTTGAGCGCATGCATGCGCTGCCACGTCTTGACGTCGCCGTCGCCGATGGTCTCGAAGGCGAAGCCGCCGGCGATGTTGATCAGCGCATCGAGCCGGCCGAGATGCTTGGCTGTCGCATCGACCGCCGTCCGCGCTTGCGCCGCGTCGGAGAGGTCGACGCCGCCGACCTCGATGCGGTCGGGCGTCGGGGGCACTTGCGAAGGCGCGTGGTCGATGCAGGCCACGCGCGCGCCGCGCGATCGAGCGATCTCCGCGACCACCTTGCCGAGCGCGCCGCGCGCGCCCGTCACGAGAACCACTTTTCCCTGCACGTTGCTCTCCGTCGTTACCCTTGCGCCCCGACATTGCGCGGGCCGAATTGGACTTGCAATGGCGGCGGCTTCAAGGCTGAATGAGTTCTGCAACCTTGAATAGCGTGAGGGCGTTGGCATGTCCGAAAGTCTGCCAGCCGTAGACATCCCGCAGGACATCATCGCGCTCAAATACCCGCTGCGACGCTTCTTTGACGCTCTGCGCGGAGAAGGTCCGGCTCGCATCGTGGCGATGGGATCATCCTCAACGGCGGGACGTGCGGATGTCGTGCCTTACCCCGCCCGCCTGGAGATGTATTTGAGGCAGCACTACGCCGGCCCCTTGCCGAAGCTTCGCATCGACGTCCTGAACCGCGGCAGGGGCGGAGAGGAGGCGCCGACAGAGCTCGATCGTTTCGACGCAGATATTTTCGCGGACCGGCCCGCGATGGTGCTTTGGCAGGTCGGCACCAACGCTGTCTTCCGCAAGAACGAGTTCAACTTTCAGCAGGTGCTGGACAGTATTGCCGAAGGCGTGCGCCGGCTGGGGCAGCATCCAATGGATGTTGTGTTGATTGATCCGCAATATGTCACCGCCATGCTCCGCGACGACAAAGCCGAGCTTTCGGAGCAGATGGTCTCGAAGATCCGGGAGATCGCGGAAGCTGCGAAGGTCAATGTGTTCCGACGTTGGGCCCTGATGCGGCATTGGCATGTGCAGAATGGCGTGCCATTCGACCAGATGCTCGATCCAACGGATCGACCCGACATGCTTCACCAGAGCGACTGGAGCACGCTTCAGGTCTCCAAAGCCCTGTGTCAGGCAATCACCGACGCTGTCCCGCCGGGGAGGTGGCTGATCGACCAAGCAACGTCGTGATCAGGCTTGCAGATAGCGCGCCTTCAGCGCGGCCCGCTCGGCTTCGCCGAGCTTGAGCCCGTCGCGCAGATAGGTTTCGAGATCGCCATACTCGCTGCCGACGGCCTCGAAGGCCGCAGCAAGATACGAGGTCTCGACGCTGCCGATGGCGTTGCGGACGTCCTCGGGCAGGTCCGTGCCGGCCGTCGCATCGCGCTTGTAGTGACGGTTGGTCAAGAGGTAATCCTCGGCGATGATGTCATCGGGCACGCCGAGCGCATGCAGGATCAGCGCGCTGGCAAAGCCGGTGCGGTCCTTGCCGGCGGTGCAGTGAATCACCAGCGGCGCACGGTCTTCCAGCAGATGGCCGAACAGGCTGCGAAAGCTGTGCGTGTGGTGGCGGACGTAGTTGCGATAGGACTCGCGCATCAGCTCGAGTGCCACCGGCGCGGTCAGTGTCCCCTTCGAGAGTTCAGCGCGCAGCGCAGCCACGACGGTCGGCTCGATCGGCAGCGAGTGCACATTGATCTCATTCACCACGCAGACGCCGGCCGCGCGCTCTTCAAGCCCGCGGAAATCGAATGCGCTTCGCACGCCCAGCGCGCGGACGATCTCGACATCGGCAGCGGTGAGCTGGCCGAGATGGTTGGAGCGGAAGATGTGCCGCCAGCGCGTGGTGCGGCCATCGGCGGTCGGATAACCACCGAGATCGCGAAAATTACTGGCGCCTTGCAGAGCCAGATGACGGGCAGGGGAGTCTCTCAGAGAAGAATCTTGCATGGGATCGACTTCGGTTACGGTTCCATTGGACGCACGAGGGGGCGTCCTTGAGATCCATTACAGGGGGCGATCATCGGCCGGCACAAGGCCATTCTTTTGCTGGCGGCTGGATCACGCTGACCATCGGAGTCCCGGCACCACCATGGTCAAGCATCCGAAGCGGCCGGCGACGGCCTGCGCCATAATCTGAACGGCGCGGATTCACCCGGGAATCAAAAAGGGCCGAAACATCGCTGTTTCGACCCTTTTTCAACTTCCGCCAGGCGTTTGTTCGAGCGCGGCGGTTTCACACCGAGCAAAGGCATCAGCGATCCCATTTCGGCTTGGCGTCGTCGACCGCGTCCTGGTGATACCAGCTGTCGCTGCAGATCGAGACGTTCGCGGGATGCGAGGCATGATCGGCAGGGAGGCGGGTCTCGCCATAGCGGCGTCCGGCGAGAGCTGCGCGGCCCCCGACCGGGAATTGGTAGATCGTTGCCGATCCGTGACTCAGACCATTGTTCATCATTGCGATTCTCCTTGGTCGAAGCGCATTGGCCTCCATGGTGCGCCCGACTCGTTCGATTGTGGTTACCGGAGTCCCCATATCGGCCGCGTCCCCTGGATTGGAAAGTGCTGAAAAGGAAATCAGTTGCCGCCCAATTTGTGGGCAGATGGAGGTCTGCTTCCCCTAAGGCAGCTTGCCGGAGGCCAACGCGGGGGCCATTCCAAAGGTTGCTGCGAAGGGGCGAGAGACTTTGCAAAAATTGCCGGCGGTTGATGCGCGTTTCATCGGCACCGTTCCGAGCCGCGCCGCCTGCTACAAAAACTGGCGGTTTCCGCGGCGTTTTTGCGTTGCGGCTTCACGCAGAGGTGCGCGGCTATGACGCATATCGCAGGAGGCGGTCTGCTCGCGGCGGGGAGTCCCCGATCGCGATGGAAACGTCCCGCACTGCGGCTTTTTGGCACGTAAAATGCTTGTTAGGGGCTGGCCGATGATGGCCGGGTACAAAACGTTCAGGGGCCTCCGGGCCCCCAAACCTTTCGCATCATCTACAGAGAGGCTCAATGACCAAGTATAAGCTCGAGTACATCTGGCTCGACGGATATACGCCGACTCCGAATTTGCGCGGCAAAACCCAGATCAAGGAATTCGCGTCGTTCCCGACGCTCGAGCAGCTTCCGCTCTGGGGCTTCGATGGTTCTTCCACCCAGCAGGCCGAAGGCCACAGCTCCGATTGCGTGCTGAAGCCGGTCGCCGTCTTCCCGGACGGGGCGCGCACCAACGGCGTGCTGGTGATGTGCGAAGTCATGATGCCCGACGGCAAGACCCCGCATCCCTCCAACAAGCGCGCCACCATCCTCGACGATTCCGGCGCATGGTTCGGCTTCGAGCAGGAATACTTCTTCTACAAGGACGGCCGTCCGCTCGGCTTCCCCGAGGCCGGCTATCCGGCGCCGCAGGGCCCGTACTACACCGGCGTCGGCTACAAGAACGTCGGCGACGTCGCCCGCAAGATCGTCGAAGAGCATCTCGACCTCTGCTTAGCTGCCGGCATCAACCATGAAGGCATCAACGCGGAAGTCGCCAAGGGTCAGTGGGAATTCCAGATCTTCGGCAAGGGCTCCAAGAAGGCCGCTGACGAAATGTGGATGGCCCGCTACCTGATGCTGCGCCTGACCGAGAAGTACGGCATCGACATCGAATTCCACTGCAAGCCGCTCGGCGACACCGACTGGAACGGCTCGGGCATGCATGCCAACTTCTCGACCGAGTACATGCGCACCGTGGGTGGCAAGGAATATTTCGAGGCGCTGATGGCCGCCTTCGACAAGAACCTGATGGACCACATCGCCGTCTACGGCCCGGACAACGACAAGCGTCTGACCGGCAAGCACGAGACCGCGCCGTGGAACAAGTTCAGCTACGGCGTTGCCGACCGCGGCGCCTCGATCCGCGTTCCGCACTCCTTCGTCAACAACGGCTATAAGGGCTATCTGGAAGACCGCCGTCCGAACTCGCAGGGCGACCCATACCAGATCGCTTCGCAGATCCTGAAGACGATCGCCTCCGTGCCGACCGATAAGAAGGCCGCGGCCTAAGTTCCTCCCGGCCCGGGCTGGGGGGCTGGCCCGGGTTGGTGCTCAATCCGCCGGAGCTGCAAGGCTCCGGCGGATTTTTTGCATTTGGATGACGGTCGTCCTGGTAATTGCCTGGCCCGGCCGCGCGACACTTGTCCATTGCCGCTGAAAGCGCGATAGAATGTCTTGGGATGCGCGCGAGGCCCGGGGACACGGTTGGTGTTTGAAGGCTTCTACAAGGTGAAATTTCAGCTCGGCGACGCCGTCGGCCGCAGCGTGATGCATGCCGGCAATGGCAAGATGCTCGGCGGCAATTCGGCCTTCGCCCATATCGGCACCTATGAGAAGACCGACAGCGGCGTCGATATCGTGATCAGCACCGTCCGCCATAATCCCGATCCGAATTACCGCGCCATGGCGGGCACTGACGACGCCACCTTGCTCGCCAAGGGCTGGGCGGATGGCGACCTCTATCGCTTCAAGGGCGAACTGAAGGAGCTGCCGGGCATTCCCTTCCAGTCGGTGATGACACCGATCACGGACGACGAGGTGCCGATTGCCGGTGGCATCGGCGAAGCCGGCATCGCCGATGGTCTCTATTCCATCCATCTGCGCATGCTCGACGGTCTCGACGGCGGCCTCACCGGCGTGATGCTGCTCAACCGGGGCCGCATCCTCGGTGGCGATGCCTCGTTCTACTATCTCGGCAGCTACACCGCCGCGAACGGCCGCTGGAAGGGCCAGATCCTCAACCAGGAGCACACGCCGGCCAAGGACGATCCGATCTTCGGCGGCCACGAGGTCGGCATCGGCTTCTCCGGTCGCTACGATGCGGAAGAGGCGGTGATGGAGGCGGCCGCGCTTGCCGGCAAGCGCAGCCTGCGCCTGACCGCCGCGCTCAAGCTGATGCACCGCGCCTGATCGTGACGGGAAGCGCACATGGAAAAAGTCCGCATGCTTTCGACGCTCGGCCTGATGGGCGCGATGCGGAGCCTGTCCTGCGCCTTCGAGGCTGAAACAGGCATCCATGTCGACGCGGACTTCGCGCCGACCCTGGCCCTGCTGAAGCGCTTGCGCGACGGCGAGGCCGCCGACCTCGTCATTCTCACGCGCGAGGGGCTGGACGAGGTGATCGCGGAGGGCCGCGCGCTTGCCGATGGCGCGGCCGATCTGGCGCGCTCCTATGTCGGCATCGCGGTGCGGGCCGGGCAGCCGCAACCCGACATCGGCAGCGAAACGGCGCTGCGCAAGTCGCTGCTCGCAGCGCGGTCCGTTGCCTATTCGCGGCTGGGCGCGAGCGGCGTCTACTTCGCCCAGCTGATCGTACGGATGGGCATCGCGGCCGAGATCAACGCCAGGGCCAGCATCGTGGAGCAGGGGTTCACGGCGCAGCGCCTCGTCAGCGGCGAGGCCGATCTTGCCGTGCAGCAGATCAGCGAGCTGAAGCAGGTCGAAGGCATCGAGGTGGTCGGCCCGATCCCGCACGAATTGCAGACGCCGGCGGTGTTCTCCGCCGGCCGCGTGGCGAATGCGAAACATGCGGAAGCCGCTGACCGGCTGCTGCGCTATCTGGCATCGCCTGATGTCGTGCCCGTGCTGCGCCAATCGGGACTCGAGCCTTGAATTTGCCGGAACGGGAACGCAACGTGGCGACCATGCGGACTTATCTCCTTGCCATGCTGTTCGCGCTCGCCGTGCCCCTGACGGCGCAGGCGCAATCGGCCGATCTCGTTCTGTGCGACCGGGTCGCCGCCGATCCCAGCGATCCCGACAAGCCGGCCGACGTGAGGGGCGTGGCGGAGATCGCGGCCTCCGACATTGCAACCGCGATCAGGTTCTGCAAGCAGGCCGCGCCATCCTCGCGGCGCGCGATGTTCGCGCTCGGCCGCGCCTATGCGGCCAACCGGCAGTCCGGCGAGGCGATGGCGGCCTGGCGCAAGGCCGCCGACAAGGGATCTAGCGCGGCCATGGTCGAACTCGGCGTCGCCTACGCCACCGGCGCCGGCGTTGCCAAGGACGAGGCACAAGCGCGAAAGCTGTTCGAGAAGGCGGCGCAGGCCGGCAATCCCCGTGGCGTCAGCAATCTCGCCGCGCTCGGCGGCGCAGGTGGCGCCGCGCCGGCCGATCCCGCGCAGGCGCGCGCGCTGCTCGGCAGGGCTGCCGAGACCAACGCGGAAGCGCAGTACCAGCTCGGCCTGATGCTCTCCGAAGGCACGGGTGGCGCGAAGGACGAGGTCGCGGCTCGTGCGCTGTTCGAGAAGGCGGCGGCACAAAACTATCCCGGCGCATTGGAGCGGATGGGTGCCTTCGCGCAGGAAGGCCGCGGCGGGCCCAAGGACAAGGACGCCGCGAAGGCCTATTACGAGCGTGCCGCGGCGCTCGGCGACGAGGACGCCAAGAAGGCGCTGGAGCGCATTCGCTGTCCCTATGCGATCAAGGACAAGCAGGGCAAGCTCGTCACCACGCTGTGCTTCTGAGCAGAGCCAGGACCCGGCGGAACCTGGCTCGCGCATACGTCGTTGACGTCAGGACAAGACGGAGCGCGATCATGATCCGCAAACTGGCATCGGGCGAATACCGCCTCTATTCACGCAAGGTGAATCCCAAGACTGGCAAGCGTCGCAATCTCGGCACCTTCAAGAGCCGTGCGGCGGCCGAGAAGCACGAGCGCGAGGTGCAGTATTTCAAGCGTCACTGACGCCAGATGAGCCTCGCGGCACCCAATAAACGCGAAAACAACCCCATGCACAGTAGCCAAGTCCTTGAAATCGTTGACTGCGGATTAGGCGAAATGGATGGCTGTCCAGGGCAAAGCAGGCATGACGTCCGGGAGCCGCTGAGACCCGCAACGCCCCTGCGGGCAAAAGCCCGGTGGCCGAGACGCGGCGGCAATGCTAGGTAGCCCGGAGCACTTTTCCGATTTGTGGGCTGACTGCGTTGCTGGACGGACTCTACAAGGTTGAATACGGCGTCAACGATGCGTTCGGCTGCAGCATCATGTGCCTGCATGACGGCAAGATGCTGGGCGGCAATTCGGGCTTTGCGCACCTTGGCACCTACGACGAGCGCGACGGCGAGATCGTCGCCGAGGTGATCACCGAGCGGCATAACCTCGATCCCAACTACAAGCCGCTGATGGGCGCGGACGTCGCCAGGATCGGGGCGCGAGGGCGGCTGATCGGCGATCAGATCCGCCTGCAGGGCGGCGCCGACTGAGCTGGTCCCGCAAATCTGAACAGCGCGATAAGTGGAGTTTCTGCCTGACGGCGGGCAAGATTGACCCGCGAATCAGGAGAGACGATGAGCAGACGAGCACGGCGGAACCACACTCCGGCTTTCA
>NZ_JBWJZE010000014.1:0-187020 GCF_056429085.1 Bradyrhizobium sp. CFUWI | reverse complement strand
AAGTTCTTGCCAATGTCGATCCCAAACACCGTTGCCGGCCTGGGCTTGTTCCGTGTCCTCATTGCTTCCTCCTTTCAAAAGCCAACTCAGTCTGACTGAGAGGACGGGGCGGGTCATCCCATTAATGGCGATGCAAGCGGTCTTCGCGGAGGCGGGAACGGTGCTGAGCTTCGATCCAGATAATGTTCAGAGGGCGCTGCGCAGGGCATGGTCGCTGGCGACGGCGAGCCAATGGACCGCGAGCAACCCCGCGGCGGGACAGTGCAACGTCACCTCGCTGCTCATTCACGAACTGTTCGGCGGCGACCTCCTGAAGACGCCGCTGCCGGCCGGCGAGCATTTCTGCAACCGAATCGACGGCAAGAGGTACGACTTCATGGGGAGCCAGTTCGATCAGCCGATCGCGTATTTGGACTTGCCTGCAAGCCGCGCCAACGGAGAGCGAGGGGCGACGGCGCACGAACTGGCTGAGCTCAGAACCGCTTTCCGGCGGCACGGCACGAAGTCAGGCTAACGCGATAGCCGACGAGGCGAACGGAAGAGCGACCAGGGCCGCGCTTTTTCGCTGGCCGAGGCGGCCGGAATGGGGGAAGAGAGCGAAGCTGCCGCGCGAGCCGTGCGGTGACTTGAGTATTCGGCGGATATGCGATGCGCCTTCTGATCGTCGAGGACAATGCCGAGCTGTCGCGGCTCGTCGCGGGCGGGCTGGCGGCGGCCGGCTACCAGAGCGACATCGTGGGCAGCGCGGCCGAGGCGCGCGAGGCGGTGAGCAGCGTCAGCTATGCCGCGATGATCCTCGACCTCGGGCTGCCCGACGGCGACGGTCTGTCGGTATTGCGCGAGCTGCGGGTCAAGATGGAGCCGCTCCCCGTGCTGGTGCTGACCGCACGCGGCGGCCTGCAGGACCGCGTCAGCGGCCTGCGCAGCGGCGCCGATGACTATCTCGCAAAACCCTTCGCGATGGAGGAACTGGTGGCGCGGCTGGAGGCGATCCTGCGCCGGCCCGGCCAGCTGCTCGGCCGCTCGCTCAGTCTCGCCAACCTGGTCTACGACACCGAGAGCCGCCAGATCTTCGTGGACGACCAGCCGCGGATCATCTCCGCGCGCGAGGCCTCGGTGCTCGAGATCCTGCTGCGCCGGCAGGGGCGGGTGGTGCCGAAGAAGAACGTCGAGGACCATATCTTCGGGCTGGACGGCGAGGTCGCCTCCAATGCGGTCGAGGTTTACGTCTCGCGGCTGCGCAAGCAGCTCGCCGAACACGGCGCCAAGGTCGCGATCCACACCATCCGCGGCGTCGGCTATCTCATGGACGTGGAGAAATAGCGTGGCCCAGACCGGGTCAGAGGCCGGGTCCTATGGCAGGTCGCCGACGTTCAAATCGCTGATCTGGCGCATCGTGTTCCTGCACATCCTGGCGGTCGCGGTGGTCGCGATCTTCCTGCCGCTGGTGCTGTTCTGGCTGCTCAATTCCGAGATCGACCAGCTGCATCGCGATGCCATGCGCGCCCAGGCCGAAGTGCTGGCGGAGCGGATCGTGGCGCAGCCGGGCGGCCAGTTGACGTTCAATCTGCCCGACAGTCTCAAGGGCCTCTATTCGGACGCGTATGGCCGTTATCAATACGACATTCGCGACGCCGACGGCCGCTTGCTGTTCTCTTCGCACCGGCGCTCTGCCGCCGCTGCGCGCCCGCCCGAGAGCATTTCCGGCGCTACGGTCGTCCGGGACATCGACGGCAAGACGGTGCGTATCCAGGTCGCCGAGGACCTCGCGCACCGCGACGTCATCATCGACGACATCGTCTCGAACTTCTTCCGGCGCGTCGGATGGATCACGATCCCGATCCTCCTGATCCTGCTCGCCACCGACATCATCATCTTTCGCCGGGCGATCGCGCCGCTGTGGAAGGCCTCCGAGAAGGCCAGCAATATCGGCCCGGCGCGCACCGACATCCGCCTGCCGACGGAGCAGATCCCGCGCGAGATCCTGCCGCTCGTCACCGCCGTCAACCAGGCGCTCGACCGGCTCGAAGGCGGCTTTCGGGTGCAGCGGCAGTTCACGGCGGACGCAGCGCATCAATTGCGCACGCCGCTCGCGATCCTGCGCACCCGGATCGAGACGCTTGACGACCGCGCGGCGCGGCAGGCGCTGCATGCCGACATCGAAACCATGAGCCGCCTCGTCGCCCAGCTGCTGGAGATCGCCGAGCTCGACACCCTGGTGCTCGATCCCGGCGAGACCGCGGATTTGCGCGCGGTCAGCGCCGAGGTGGTCGCCGCGATCGCCCCGTTCGCGATCGCCCAGCACAAGGACATCGCGCTGAAGGGCACCGATGCGCCGGTGCTGATCCACGGCAATGCGGAGATGCTGCAGCGGGCGATCTTCAACCTCGCCGAAAACGCCATCAAGTTCACGGCAAAGGACAGCACCGTCGACGTCGAGGTGAGCAAGGACGGTTCGGTGCGCGTGCGCGATTCCGGTCCGGGGATCGCGGAGACCGAGCGCGAGCTGATCTTCCAGCGCTTCTGGCGCGCCGACCGCCGCCGCAGCGACGGTGCGGGCCTCGGACTCTCGATCGTGCGCGCCGTGGCGGACGATCACGCGGCGACGGTTGCGGTGGAGAATCTTCCCGGCGGCGGAGCCGAGTTCACGCTGCGGTTTCGGTTGGTCGACGGGGCTGCTTCTTTCCCCTCTCCCCTTGTGGGAGAGGGTGGCTCGCCGCGACAGCGGCGAGACGGGTGAGGGGTCTCTCAGTGAGGCCCACTCTCAATTGAGCGCGTGGAGAGAATCCCTCATCCGGCGCTTCGCGCCACCTTCTCCCACAAGGGGAGAAGGGAGAAAGAGCCGCTATTTCAGCTTGCCGGTGGAGAGGTCCATGATCATGCGTGTCGCCAGATACAGCCGCGGCACGATGGTGCCCAGCTGCACATATTCGGCATCGTTGGAATGTGCACCGAAGCCTGACAGACCCATGCCTTCGACCACGGCACCGCTGGTCTTGAGCGCGGCAAACGCGGCGTCGGTGCCGCCGCCGGTCGCCTTCTCGTCGACCTTGAGGGCCATTCCGAGCTCCTGATAGATGGTCTTGCCGTGGGCGGCCACGCGGCGCGAGACCTCGTTGGCTTCCAGCGGCGGGCGGCGCACCTCGAACTTCAGGTTGACCTTGGAATCGGGCAGCAGGCGATTCTTGATCTTGTCCTGCAGCTCCTGCTCCAGGCCGTCGAAATCGGACACCTTGAGCGCACGCGCATCGGCCTGGGCCGTGGCGTTCGCAGGAATCACGTTACGGTTGGTGCCGGATTGCGAGACGGTCCAGTTCAGCTTCAGGCCCCGCTCGGGCTTGGACAGGTCCTTCATCTGCAGCACCTGATGCGAGAGCTCATACAGCGCATTCACGCCGCCCTCGGGCCTTGCGCCGGCATGTGACGACTTGCCCTGCACGGTGAGATAGGCCGAGCCGATGCCGCTGGTGGCGAGGCGCAGCGTGCCGTCGGTCCCGCCGCCTTCGAACGAGAACACCGCGTCCTGATCCGAGGCGAGGCGGGTGATGGTACTGCGCCAGCCGGGCGAGGAAATCTCCTCGTCGCCGTTGGTGAGCACCGTCAGCGTGCGGTAATCCCTGAAGCCCAACTTCTGCAGCAGGGCCACGGTGTGAAGAATGAGTGCAACGCCCTGCTTGTCGTCGGCGATGCCGAGGCCGTAGGCCTTGTCGCCGTCGATGCGGAACGGCTGGTCCTTCAGCATGCCCTTCAGGTACACCGTGTCCATGTGGGCGATCAGCATGATCTTCCTGGTTCCGGTGCCCTTGAACATTGCGTGCACGGCCGGCCCGATCTTCTCGGGGGTGTCGTCGAGGCGATAGATGTCGGTGGGTTGCAGGATCTCCACCGTGCCGCCGAGCTGCTTGAGCTGACCGGCAACGCGCTCGGCGATCTGGTTCAGGCCTTCGATGTCCTTGCTGCCGGATTCGATGTTGACGAGATCGCGCAGCGTGTCGAGCAGCGGCTGCTGCTCCTGTTGCGCCAGCATATGGACATCGGCGATCGGCTCGGCCTGCACCGTCGCTGCGGCACATGTCAGCCAGAGCGAGGCGATCAACCGGCCAACGAGCGATGGAGCAGGGTGCAATCGGAGCATGGGCGGCCATCCCTAGGGTTGAGGATGGCCCGGTATGCCTCCGTTTTCGGTGCTTGTCACGCGCGCCGTCGCGCATCATGCCCCGCTTGCGCGGAGCACGACGGCGCGTGTCGCCCCCCTACTTCGACGGCGGACCGAGATCCAGCGGCGGCAGCTCGATCTGCGGCACCTCGATCTTGATGGTGCTGGGATCGATGGTCGATTGCACGCCCTTGTAGTGCATTACCATCGCGGGGAAGGCGATGACCAAACCGACCATGATCAGCTGGATGACCACGAAAGGCACCGCGCCCCAATAGATCTGGCCCGTGGTGACGGGTTCCATCCGCTTGCCGGTGACGCGATCGGTGTAGCGATCCTTTGGCGCGACCGAGCGGAGATAGAACAGCGCGAAGCCGAACGGCGGATGCATGAACGAGGTCTGCATGTTGACGCCGAGAATGACGCCGAACCAGATCAGGTCGATGCCGAGATGCTCGGCGGCAGGCCCGAGCAGCGGGATCACGATGAAGGCCAGCTCGAAGAAGTCGAGGAAGAAGGCCAGCACGAACACGAGGGCGTTGACGAAGATCAGGAAGCCGACCTGACCGCCGGGCAATGAGGTGAGCAGGTGCTCGACCCAGACGTGCCCGTTGACGCCATAGAAGGTCAGCGAGAAGATGCGGGCGCCGACCAGGATGAACACGACGAAAGCCGACAGCTTGGCCGTCGATTCCGTGGCTTGCCGGATGAGGTCCCAGCTGAGCCGGCGCTTCACAGCGCCCAGGATGAGGGCACCGGCCGCGCCCATCGCGCCGCCTTCGGTCGGGGTTGCGATGCCGATGAAGATGGTGCCCAGCACGAGGAAGATCAGGAACAGCGGCGGCACCATGACGAAGGTGGTCTGCTGCGCCATCTTGGACAGGAAGCGGAAGCCGGTCAGCTTGTCGATCGCCCAGTTCACCACGGCGACGGCGAACGCGAAGACGATGCCGTAGAACATGCTGAGCACGACGTAATCGGCGCCATGCGTGCTCGAATTGCGCATCATGAACCATCCGAACACGCAGCTCGCCAGGAACAGCATGCCGAGCGAGACCAGGCCGCGGTCGCCATTGTCTTCGCGGAAACCGATGGCGTCCTTGGGCAGGCCGGGTGCTGCTGCCGGGAAGATCATGCTGACGAGGAAGGCGTAGAGGGCGTAGAGGCCCGCGAGCACGAGGCCGGGGATGAAGGCACCCTCGTACATGTCGCCGACGGACTTGCCGAGCTGGTCGGCCATCACGATCAGAACGAGCGAGGGCGGGATGATCTGGGCGAGCGTGCCGGAGGCAGCGATGACGCCGGCTGCCACCCGGCGGTCATAGCCGTAGCGCAGCATGATCGGCAGCGAGATCAGACCCATCGAGATCACGGAAGCCGCGACCACGCCCGTGGTCGCGGCGAGCAACGCGCCGACGAAGATCACGGCGTAGGCGAGGCCACCGCGGATGGTGCCGAACAATTGGCCGATGGTGTCGAGCAGGTCCTCGGCCATGCCCGACCGCTCCAGCACCAGTCCCATGAAGGTGAAGAACGGGATGGCGAGCAGCGTGTCGTTGTTCATCACGCCGTAGACGCGCTCGGGAAGGGCCTGGAGGAAGTCGGGGTGGAACTGGCCGAGCTGGACGCCGATCACGGCATAGAACAGGCCGACGGCGCCGAGCGAGAATGCCGCGGGATAGCCGAGCAGCAGCATGACGACCAGCGACACGAACATGATGGGCGCCATATTGGCGATGATGAATGCGGTCATGATTTCCCCCTACACCGTCGCCAACGGCTACTTCTTCTCGATCGCTTCGACGAGATGCTCGACTTCCGCCTCCAGCGCCGACACCTGCGATTCATGGGGATCCGGAATCAATCCGCGCATGACCGCAATCCGCTTGATCAGCTCGGAGATGCCTTGAACGAGCAGGAACGCGAATGCGATCATGATCAGGGCTTTGGCCGGCCATTGCGGCAGTCCGCCGGCGTTGCCGGATTGCTCGTTGATGTGGAAGGAGCGCTGGAAGAACGGCACCCCGGTGATGATCATGACGATGCAAATCGGAAACAGGAAGAATACGTGGCCGACGACATCGATTACGTTGCGCGTCTTCTTCGACAGCGTGTTGTTCACGATGTCGATGCGGATGTGCTCGTTGTCGAGCAGCGTCCAGGGGGCACAGAGCAGGAAGACGATGCTGAACAGCACCCATTGCAGCTCGAGCCATGAATTCGAGGAGGTGTCGAACGTCTTGCGGATGATGGCGTTGACGGCCGAGATGATCACGGCGAGCACGATCAGCCACGCCACGCGCTTGCCTGTCCAGCGCGTGAACGCATCAATCCTACTGCTCAGCTTAAGGAGCGCTTGCAACGATAGGTCCTCCCCCGATTATGCCCTGGCCGTCTTGACTGCGCCGAACGGGCGCGTGGCTTGTCTCGCCGCGCAGGCATGAGGCCGCCGCACCAAACCAGCGGGCGTGCCGCCAGTCAATCGGAAGTTTGTTGATAGTTAAGGGGAAAAAGGCCGTAATCCGCCGGTGTCAGCCGCCGGTGACGCTCATGTGCCTGCTGACGCTGGGGCGGTCGTGGCGGCGGTCGATGATGAAATCGTGGCCCTTGGGCTTCAGGCCGATGGCGCGGTCGATCGCATCCGCAAGCAGCATGTCGTCATCGGATGCACGCAGAGGTTTGCGCAAGTCCGAGGCGTCCTCGTGGCCGAGGCAGGTGTGCAGCGTTCCGGTGCAGGTAATCCGAACCCGGTTGCAGGATTCGCAGAAATTGTGCGTCATCGGCGTGATGAAGCCGAGCTTGCCGCCGGTCTCGGCGACGCTGACATAGCGGGCCGGGCCTCCGGTGCTCTCGGCGAGGTCGGTCAGCGTGAATTGCTGGGCAAGGCGCGCACGCACCAGCGACAGCGGCAGATATTGGTCGATGCGGCCCGAGCCGATCTCGCCCATCGGCATGACCTCGATCAGCGTCAGGCCCATGCCCTTGCCGTGGGCCCAGCGCATCAGCTCGGGAAGCTCGTCCTCGTTGAGATTCTTCAGCGCCACCGCGTTGACCTTGACGGCAAGTCCCGCGGCGCGCGCGGCCTCGATGCCTTCCAGCACCTTGTCGATCTCGCCCCAGCGGGTGATCTCGCGGAACTTGCTGGGATCGAGCGTGTCGAGCGAGACGTTGATGCGGCGGACGCCGCAATCGGCGAGCTCGCTTGCGTGTTTCGCCAGCTGGGTGCCGTTGGTGGTCAGCGTCAGCTCGTTGAGGGCGCCGCTCGACAGATGCCGCGACAGCGAGCGCACCAGCGTCATCACGTTGCGCCGGACCAGCGGCTCGCCTCCGGTGAGGCGCAGCTTCTTGACGCCCTTGGCGATGAAGGCCGAGCAGAGCCGGTCGAGTTCCTCCAGCGTCAACAGGTTCGCCTTGGGCAGGAACGTCATGTCTTCCGACATGCAATAGAAGCAGCGCAGGTCGCAGCGGTCGGTCACGGACACGCGCAAATAGCTGATGGTCCGCCCGAACGGATCGGTCATCGGGTTCGACAGCGCGGCGGATCCGTTCATGCGAGAGGCCTTGTCACTTATGGCGACGGGCGCACCTTGGCTTCAGGCGGTGCTCGGGACGCAATCTAAGCATCGGACGCGGCGAGGACAATCGGGTGGTATACTTAGATCAGCGCCGGCCGGCGTTCGGATCGGGGAACGGCGAGGCCGCGGCCGGAATCGCTTGAACCGGTGCCGCAGCAGGCGCCGCTGCGGCCGGTTTCGGTTTCCTGGGCCGGTGCGGCTTGCGAACCGGTCTGGGCGGGGTCGCGGGCTGCAGTTCCGCAAACACCGGATCCGGGTCCGTGGTCACCGAGGCCGGGGTGGTGAAATCCCCGGGATTCCTGATCAGATTCACCGGGACGCTTGCCGGCTGGTACTTCGGCAGCGCGAAAGCGACCGTGAAGGGGACGTCGGGAGCTGGAACCGAGACGGAGCAGGGGGTCTTGCAGCCCGGGCCGAGCGATGTCGTGGCGTCCGCGCCCGGGGGATTGGATTCGAGCCGGACCTGGACCGTCGGCGGGGTCGATTTGAACACGTCAAAGGACATCGAGGAGCAGCCGCCAAGGCTGGCCGCTCCCAACAGACTCGCTCCCGC
This sequence comes from Bradyrhizobium sp. CFUWI, assembly GCF_056429085.1. NCBI lineage: Bacteria > Pseudomonadati > Pseudomonadota > Alphaproteobacteria > Hyphomicrobiales > Nitrobacteraceae > Bradyrhizobium > Bradyrhizobium sp. CFUWI. The sequence goes on along the minus strand of NZ_JBWJZE010000014.1, from coordinate 178,736 downwards.
TAGCGCAATCGCGATGACACGACGCATGAACCATCCAATTCGACTGCGACGAGCCGCCACATCCCCGGGACGACCTTAGGAGTGTCGTTTGGGGCAGGCAATTGGCGCGCGGTGCATAGATAATTGATGGTTAACGCAGGGCGTCGCGAGAATAACCGAGTTGTATCAGCCGGTTGCGATGGGTGAAGCCGTCATCAGGCTGCTCGCGGCAGCCGGCAGGTCGCGCATGTGATGGATCAGCCGGTCCGGCTTCAACTCGGCGATCGGCACGTCGGTGTAGCCGAAGCTGACCCCGATCACGGGCACCCCGGCCCGCCTGGCCACCCCGACATCGGTTCCGGCATCGCCGACCATGATGCTGGCTTTGACCGCGCCGCCGGCCCGCGCCACCGTTTCCCGGAAGATGGTCGGATCGGGCTTCTGGACGCCAAAAGTGTCGGCGCCGCAGATCGCCGCGAAGCGGCGGCTGAGGTCGAGCTGGTCCAGCAGCCGCTTGGATAGCCATTCCAGCTTGTTGGTGCAGACCGCGAGGCGATGGCCTTGAGCCGAAAACTGGTCGAGCGCGGCCTCGAGCCCCTCGAAGGGGCGGGATTCGACTGCGATATGATCGGCATAATAGGCGATGAAATCGGCGGTCATCCGGTCCATGTCGGCGGGGGTTACGGCGCGGCCCTCCGCTTCCAGTCCCCGCTCGATCAGCTTGCGGGCGCCGGCGCCGATCATGTTGCGGGCCGAGGCCATCGGCACCGGCGGCAGCCCTTCGCGGTCGAGCACGTAGTTCAGCGCGGTGATCAGGTCGGGCGCCGTATCCACAAGCGTGCCGTCGAGATCGAAGACGATAGTGTGAGGGGAGATCATGATCCAAGCGCTACCGGCCCGGTCGCGTCCACGCAAGGGGCGGGCCCATAAGATCACCTTATAGGCCTGTTCCCGCGGGAAAAACGAGGCTACATAGGCCGCCGAAAGCGGCCATGATCGGCGGCACCTTCGAGACTTCAGAGGCAGGCGCAAACGTGAATATGGATCAGTTGAAGCGACAGGCTGCTGCCCGCGCGCTCGAGGAGGTGCGGGACGGCATGCAGCTCGGGCTCGGCACCGGCTCGACCGCCAAGCATTTCGTCGAGCTGCTCGGCGAGCGCGTCGCCGCCGGGCTGAAAGTGATCGGCGTGCCGACCTCCGAGGCGACGCGCCTCGACGCGACGCGTTGCGGCGTGCCGCTGACGACGCTCGATGAGATCGACCATCTCGACATCACGGTCGACGGCGCCGACGAGATCGATCCCGCGCTCAACCTGATCAAGGGCGGCGGCGGGGCGCTGCTGCGCGAGAAGATCGTGGCGGCGGCCTCGGATCGCATGATCGTGATTGCCGACGACAGCAAATGGGTGCCGACGCTCGGCAAGTTTCCGCTGCCGGTCGAGGTCATCCCGTTCGGCCTCGGCGCGACGCGCCGCGCGATCGAGAAGGCATTTGCCGAATGCGGCGTTTCCGGGCAAATGGCGGTCCGCAAGGGCAAGGACGGCCACGTTTTCGTCACCGACGGCGGCCACTGGATCGTCGATGCCCAGCTCGGACGGATCGAGGATCCTGCCAGCCTAGCCAAGGCGTTGAGCGCGATCCCCGGCGTGGTCGAGCATGGATTGTTCATCGGCTTGGCCAGCTCTGCCGTTCTGGCGGGTGGCGAGGGAATCCGCGTGATTGAACGGCGCAAGCCGAAAGGAGACTAGGAATGAAGAGCTTTTTGAAATTCTTGCCAGCCGCGACCCTCGTTGCGGGCTTGGCGCTGGCGGCCGTCCCGGCCGTGGCGCAGCAGGCCCAGAAGGCTCCGGCTGCGCCGGCCCAGCCGAAGGCCTCGCCTGCAGCCGTTGCCGCAGCCAGGGAGATCCTGCAGATCAAGAACGCCAGCGGGATGTATGCGGGCGCCGTGCCCGGCCTCGTCGAGAAGACCAAGAATGCGCTGATCCAGCAGAACCTCAACTACCAGAAGGACCTCAACGAGGTCGCGCCGATCGTGGCCCAGCAGCTCAACGGCCGCCAGAGCGAGATCGGCGAAGGCATGGCGCAGATCTATGCCAGCGAGTTCACCGAGCAGGAGCTGAAGGATCTCGTCACCTTCTACAAGTCGCCGCTGGGCAAGAAGCTGATCGACGCCGAGCCGCGCGCCATCGGACTCAGCATGAACTTCATGAACTCCTGGGCCCAGACCTTCTCCGAGACCGTGATGGGGGCCTTCCGCGCCGAGATGCGCAAGCGTGGCAAGGACATCTGACAGACACTATCTGACAGGGAATTCCTGAAGCGCGTCATCGCGTTTCAGGTTGTTATTTGGGCATGGTCTTCTCGGAAAACCGCTGCACACTTTGCACTGGCGCGGCTCTCCGGGTCCGGACCATGCTTTAGAGGTCGGAGTGGACAATGGCTGAATTCGACGTCGACCTCTTCGTCATCGGTGGCGGTTCGGGCGGCGTGCGGGCCGCCCGCATCGCGGCCGGTCACGGCGCGCGCGTGATGATCGCGGAGGAGTACCGCATGGGCGGGACCTGCGTGATCCGCGGCTGCGTGCCGAAGAAGCTGTTCGTGATCGGCTCGCATGTCCGTCACGAGCTCGAGGACGCCGCCGGTTTCGGCTGGACCGTTCCGCCCGCCAGCTTCGACTGGGCGACGCTGATCGCCAACAAGGACAAGGAGATCGCGCGGCTGGAGGCGGCCTACACGGCCAATGTCGAGAAGTCCGGCGCGCAGATCGTCAAGAGCCGCGCGGTGATCGAGGACAAGCACACCGTCCGTCTGCTCGAGAACGACCGCAAGATTACCGCAAGATACATCCTGATCGCCACCGGCGGCGCGCCCAACCACGGTACCGCGATCCCCGGCATCGAGCACGTGATCTCCTCCAACGAGGCGTTCCATCTCAAGAAGCTGCCGAAGCGGATCGTGATCCAGGGCGGCGGCTATATCGCGCTGGAATTCGCCGGCATCTTCGCCGGCTTCGGCTCCGACGTCACCGTGGTCTATCGCGGCGACAACATCCTTCGCGGTTTCGACGAGGATGTCCGCGCCCATGTCCGAGCCGAGATGGAGAAGCAGGGCATCACCATCCTCACCGGCTGCACGGTGGCGAAGGTCGATCGTCATGGCGAGGAGTTCACCACGCATCTGTCGAACGGATCGAGCCTCGCTTCCGACCAGGTGATGTTCGCGATCGGCCGCCATCCGGCGGTGGCCAATCTCGGGCTGGAGAAGGCCGGCGTCGCCATCAATCCTGCGAATGGCGGCATCGCGGTCGACCATTTCTCGAAGAGCTCGGTCGACAGCATCTATGCGATCGGCGACGTCACCCATCGCTTCAACCTGACGCCGGTCGCGATCCGCGAGGGCCATGCCTTCGCCGATACCGTGTTCGGCAAGCGCGAGGTCAGGGTCGATCACGCCAACATCCCGACCGCCGTGTTCTCGCAGCCGGAGGTCGGCACGGTGGGGCTGACCGAAACCGAAGCGCGCGCGCAATTCAGCCACGTCGACATCTACAAGACGACGTTCCGCCCGATCAAGGCGACGATGTCGGGCCGCGACACCCGCGTGCTGATGAAGCTCGTGGTCGACGGCGCGACCGATCGCGTGCTCGGCTGCCATATCGTCGGCGACGCCGCCGCCGAGATCACGCAAGCCGTCGCGATCGCTGTGAAGATGAAGGCGACCAAGGCCGATTTCGACGCGACGATCGCGCTGCATCCGACCGCGGCCGAGGAGCTCGTCACCATGCGCACCCCGACCGCGCGGCACGTCCGCCAGGCGGCGGAGTAGGGGCGCGAGCGGCTCTTGCTTACTCTCCCTTGCGGGGAGGGTGGTTTTGCGGAACGCGAAGCCGGGTGAGGGGTCTCTATCCTCACAGCCCGCAAGCAAAGGCGACGACTACAAGGAAGCCATCGGCCAAGCAACAGCGTCGCTCCGCGAGGAGGCGGGCAAGCATGCCCATGCTTCGCGATGCTGCGGTTCCGTACCTTCGTCCACTCGTCCTGAGGTCATGCGGAGCGCGGTAGTTCCTGATGGGAACATACACACCGATTGAGTGCGGCCTTGCTCAATTGATTTAAATCAAGCGCGCAAGATGAAGGAAGAGAACTGATTGCCACCGATGCCGCTGGCGAAGCCTTCAATTCTGAAGACAGCAGTCGTCGGCACATTGCTACCCGGGAGGATGCTATGGTTCGATACGGTCTGATCGGTTTTGCGGCCGCGATCCTCGTTGCTGCCAGCCTTGTTCCTGATGATGCATTTGCACGCCGCGGTGGAGGTGGCGGCTTTGGCGGTGGGGCAGGATTTCACGGCGGCGGCATGCGCGCGGGAGGCTTTCATGGCGGCGGGATGAGAGCAGCTCACATTCGGGGCGGCGCCGCTCACGCGGGACGCATTCACGGCGGTCGCGGCTATCGCGTGGCCGGAGGTCCTCGGTCTTCGCATCCAATAGCAGGTCGACCGGGTTATCCAGGTCGTCCAATCGCCGGCCGTCCAGGACGACCGATCGCGGGTTACCCCGGATACGGTGGCGGCTACTATCGACCGGGTTGGGGCTACGGCGCTGCGGCTGCAGGCGCCGCTGCGGCGGCGGGAGCCTACGGATACTACAACAACTACAACAATGGTTGCTACTACAATGCCTACGGCAACTATGTCTGCCCAGGTCAATATCCGTATCAGTATTGAGCCAGGCGAGCGGGGACGGCGGCGTCCCTCGCTCTCTCGGCGACCGGTCCGGATAAGGTGTAAACGTCTTCGGGGCGCCTTCAAGCTGCTCTTGCGATCGAATTTGCAATCTTTCAATCAGCCTTTGGCGCCGCAGTCCGATTTGATCTGTTCTGCCGCCGATCTCGATCGCGATTTACCCGTCAGTCTTGCCCTGGGCCAGACGACTAAGAAGTTTCTCGCTGGCTCAGGCTGGGCACGAGCGATACATGGCCTGTAGCGGGCTTCCACTAAGAAATATCGTTCGCCGCGTTAACCCGCCACTTTGGTCGATCCAGCGACGCACCGGCCCCGGATACATCGAGTAGATCATGCGGGTCGCACCGGGGTTTGCCACGGGCCGCCCACGATGCCCAATGTCCCAAGCGGCGTGAAACGCTAACTCTGCACGTGAAGTGACGCAAATCCTGTTGGAGGGCAAGGTCGCCAAGACAATCGTGCAGGCAGATGCGCAGAAACCGTCGATAATTACGTTCTGGCCTGAGGCGCGCAGTCGCTCATACCTATAGATATATTTCCCGATCCGTCCACCGGGATCGTATGCGATCCGCACGGCCGCCTCGCTTGCGCATGATCCAATTAACATGAGCATTGTGATGAGAAGCCCCATCCAGCGTTTCATACCTATCGCCCCAAAGGTCGACTGTTTCCTGTGATCCATTTTGACAATCGGAACCGCAGGAAATTGATCTACATCAACTAGCAGTAGGACATGAGCGGCTCAGGTCGAGGGGCCAGCTAGCGGTGCTCATCACGTGCGGAGCAAGAGGATGTGGGTCCTGATGTACGTCTTCTCCTACTCAGTCAGCCCGGCCGCCACCAGTGACAAGGCGGAATGGAGGCTCCTCCCAACAGTCGTGTTTCAGGAGTTCACGAGTGAAGAGCGATGCCGGAAGGCCAAGACTACACTTGAAGGCAGCTTGGGTGAGGCAGGAGCCAAGCTTAGAAGCGGTTTGGAAGATTTGAAGAGCCTCGGGAAAGCCGATCCGACGCAGATCATCATTGCATACAACGTCGAATGTCTCCCGAAGTAAACTTCGGCCATGACCGGCCGTCGCAACAGCGAGAGGTGCGAAAGCATTCGGAAAAGCACCGTGTGAGTGTGCCTTGATGCAGCTGAGCGCGGCCACGTGATGGCGTTCGGAAAGAGCCGCCTGGTTAGGAATGGCGGAGGCAACCTTGCGCATGCAGCGCCAGGGCATCAGCAGATGGCATCCGGAACCCGCGCGAATGCGAGCGGATCGATGCTCAGCGAGCGCGAGCCAGCTCTACCTCATGAGGCCGAACGTTCACTTTTGAACTGTTGCCCGCTAAGGTTAGATGTAAGCTTATCGGCGGCCGGGGATGTAATCCGTGCGAGACCGCGTTCACCTAGCGCTCGCCATGTCAGCCGGCATATTCACAATCGCGGCCTTTTCTCTTCTCGCCCTTGGCTTTTGATTTCCAATGGGCGCATCTAAGCCGAACCGGGCCGCCCCTTTTGGACGCGATCATTATGCTTTCGAGAGCGATCGATCTCAGTCCGCCAAAATGGGCTTACATTTGGCCTGGGAGAGTGACCCATGCAGACCGCCGAGGAGTGCCGGAAGCTCGCGAGCGACTATCGAAGAACGGCCGAGGAAAATGGAGTGTCACCAAGAAAGGCGAACCTCCTCAGAAACATCGCGAACAGCCTAAGCGGCCTCGCGAGTCAATTCGAACTTCTGACCGCTGTCGCGGCGGAGGAGTCACGAGACACGACACGAGGCAAATGACCGACATTTTGCTCAGCCCTCACTAGAAGCGCTTTCTCAGGCGCTTGGCCGCCGGGAAAACAGACGCGGAGATCGCTGTACGGCTTGGAGGCAGCCGCAAGCAAATCGCCGAACAGCGAGCGCGATTATTGGCGAAGCTCGGAATCACGGCTCCAGAGGAGATCGCCGGCACAGCGAAGCGACTTGCGAACTGGAGCACCTACAGAGGCGTTACATAACGCGGGGCATAAAGTATTCTTGTCAAACGGACTGCTGTTGGTCTCCAAGTACTTCAGCGCCAAATGTGCGTGATGCTGGGTCTCTTTGTTGGCGGCTCGAGCAATCTCCTCGATGGCCCAGACCAACGACTGAATAGCCGCTCTCAAATGAGAGCTGCCCGATTCTTGCGTCATAAGACCTCGGGCGTCTAGCTGCGAACTGCCTATCCGTACAGATACCCGACCGGCTTGCCTTCGGTGCGCAGCGGACGGACGTCCTTGTGCGTGATGATCTGACCGGCGAGTGCGTCGATCTCGTCGCGTTGCGTCGGCGTCCAGCTGCGCAGCTCGTTCATGCCCTTGAGCAGGCCGAGGCGGAGCACCTGGGTGTTTTCGCCGACGCCAACGAGGCTGATCGAATCCTTGCCCGCCGTCACTACGTCGCCGGCGGCAAGCTCGAAGCTCTCGCCGGCTCTCTTCCTGAACTCGGCCGTGCCGCGAATGACGCGGTAGATCACGACCTCGCCCTTCGCAAGGCAGGTCGCATCGGCGGCGATCGACGTGCTCTTCGGCAGCAGCGACTGGCCGCGCGGATCGGTTGCGATGATGTGGCCGGTGACGAGATGGCCACTCGGGCCCTCGATGCCGATATCGCGCAGAAAAACCGGCATGGCCGATTTGACGGAACCATCTAGGAGCGGCTTGAACAGCGCATCCAGCGCCAGCGGATCCTGCAGCCAGAAGCCGGCACCGGCCGGCCGGTCGTGCAGCTTGTGGCTCCAGGCCACGCGCGGCGTCTCGGCCTCGTCGATCTGGTCCGGACCCACGATGGTCGGATTCGGAAAGGTGGTGGGATCGGTGATGAAGGCTTCGAGGAATTTGCCCGAATAGCCCATCGAGATCGGGTCGGGCACCACTGTCTGCGGCGTCTTCAGGTTCTCTTCGGTCGACAGGCCCGACCAGGTGTAGAACAGCTGGCGATGCACGATCGCGCTTTGCAGCATCACCGCGCCAGGGCCGACATTATAGAAACGCCCGTCATAGTCGAAGGTGAAGGCGCCCGAGGTGACCAGCACGAGCTGAAAGCCGCCGGGCGGAAGATGCAGATGGAAATCGGTGGGACCGGTGTCGGGACGGTAGATCGGCAGATTGGTCGCGACTTCGTGCAGCAGGAAGGTTTCGTTGTTGGCGTGAAAGCCTTCGTTGGCGCGATTGTAGAGCGCTTGCGGACGATACGTCGCCTCGAACTTCGCATTCCGGTCGCGATCGATTGCGACGAAGTCCTGCATGTTGAGGCGAAGCGGCGCGCCATTCGGATGGGTGAGGCCGATCGTCTTGAGACCGCCCGCAGCATGCACGTTCATGACGTTCTCCGCTCTGCGCCGTTGCTTCGCTCGCAACGTCACTGCGAATTTTGGGCCAGTTGGTTGGCGAAGCAGCAAGCGAGCCCGGCGCCGCGATGCGCGCGTGCTCGCGCAGGAGAAAATCCGATGGTTGCACGGGACGTTAGATCGATGGCTTGGTCCGATCGTCAGACGCCGTGCGGGGGGCGCGTGCTTGCGGGGTAGCGACGGGACCTGTCTAATTTGTCGGCAAGCCTCGCCAGTGCGTGCAGCGGCGTCGGGGGAGAAGCGGCGCGAGGCCGGCCTTGGGATGATGAGCGAACGTCGCGACCGGGGAGGCGGCGATTGACAGATTGTTCATGTTTTGTTCTTATGCTGCACCGAGATGGAGGCAGCCATGGACAACCGTATCAGCGAACTTCGCAGAACCATTAGAGCGCTTCGCGTCAGCATGCGCGAAGCCGAGGCGATCATGCACGAGCAGATCAACCGCGCCGAGGATTGCAGCTTCGTGGCGCAGGAGGTGATCAAGATGCGCTCGGTCATGGGCCTGCTCGCAAAGGAGCGGATCGCGCTCGGCGATCACGAGCCGATCCTCGTGAACAATGTCTTCATCCCGCGGCGCCGGCCGGCGCGGAAGCCGGTCGCGGCGCCTTCCCCAGCCGCCGAGTCCGTGTTCCGTCCGCGCCTGGTGGCGCGGGCTTGACGCGGAGTGCGCCTCAATCGAAGGCGCGAGGCGCGGCCCGATCCGGCTTGCCGGCCGGGCTGTCCGCCCACTTTGCCATCTCCATGGTCCGCGCGTCGACGCCCTCGCACCAGAAGCAGCTTGGCCGCGCGCGGCCGTTCTCGGACAGGACCGGAACCAGGCTGTGGCCGCAACCGGCGCACCAGGCGATGTCAGTCATGCATTCCCCCACGGCGTACCAAATTCAGAAATGACGTTTCTCGTCCGCGAAGCTTGTGCGGGCGCTATGACGGCGCTGGAGTCCTGCGCCCGATCGGTGCGCTCGTTCCCGAGATCGTCGATGTAGCGATCCATCGTGACACGGCTGCGATGTCGTCGCCGTTTTCGCGATAGGCGCGAAGCTGGAATTCGGCCGAGCTGCCGCGGTCCACAATGACGCGGCAATGCGCGATCTCGGCGGCGCACCCCAGGAGGTCCGCGTCCTCGGCCGTGGCGTCGATGATTCGGGAGAGCAGCTCCGAGATCGTGACCGGTCCGTCCCGGGAGGCAAAGATGCAATCGGTTCCGTAGCGCTGCGCCCGCCATTTATTCTCCACCGCGATGGCACGCTCGACCGCCGTGACCTCCTTGGACAAATGAGGCCGCAGATAGAGGTGGCGCGTCAGGCAGCGATAGAGCGAGGCGATGGCAACAGCATCGTCGACGAAGGTGCAGGTGTCGGGCGCACGAAGCTCGAGCGTCGGGTGCCGCATCGAAGGACGCATCGCCCACCAGATGTGGCTCTCGTCGGGAATGACGCCGGAGCGCTGCAAGGCGCCGAGATATTCGTCGTAGTCCCGCCGGCTCTCGAACAGTTCGGGCAGGCCGGTGCGCGGCAGCTCGGAATAGGCGGCGAGGCGGTAGCCTTTCAGCCCGGTCTTGTGCGAATCCCAGAACGGAGAGGATGCCGACAACGCGATGAACAGCGGCAGGTGCGGCAGCATCGCCCGCATCACCGCCATGCGCCTCTCGGGATCCGGCAACTGAACATGCACGTGCATGCCGCACATCATGTTGCGATGGCCGATGCTGCGCAGATCCTCGATCATCTCCTCGTAGCGCGGCTTCGGGCTCGGCTGCGACATGCGCCAGACCGCCGTCGGGTGGGTGCCGCAGGCCATGATCACGAAGCCATATTGCGCGGCGACGTTCGCCACTTCGCGCCGCAGGAAGCGCAGCTCTTCGCGGGCGTCGTTGACGTCGACGTGAACGTTGGTGGCGACCTCGAGCTGGGATTGCAGCATCTCCCGCATGGCCTGACCGCCGGTCGACCAGTTTGCCGATTCGAACAGTTCGTTGGGAGTCTGGATCGCGACCTCGAAGCTGCGGCGGTCGGCCAGGAAATACTCCTCCTCGATGCCGAAGGAATATTCCGCCGCCTTGCCGCCGCCGCCAGCGGAACGAATGACGAGGTGCTGCTTGTCGTCGGAGGAATCCAGTCGAAGAAGTTTTACAACGTCTGAAGCAAAGGTCATGTCCCACCCGGCAGTGTCACCTCCGGGAACTAATCCTTCTGGCAGGGGCGGGTTCCGTCTCGGCGCTACTGCAAATTGTCGCGTCGAAGGGAACAATCTTCACGCTTTCCGATGCCCGCGCGATCAGCGCGTGGTTTGGCGGCACTTCGCTCCAGTCCGCTTCCTTGTCGAACGGCTCGGAAACGACGATGACCTGGCCGCCGTCCTCACGGAAATAGAGTGTGTTCGCGGCGTCGTTGACCGCGACGCGGAAGGCGTAGAGATCCTTGCCGTTGGCGATCGCACTGGTGAAGCGCATCCGTTCGCGCAAGTGGCCTTCATTGACGAGGCCGACGAGAGCCTGCAGCACGCGCTGCGTCGCGCGGAGCGGATCGCTGTCGAGGCCGGCGCCCATCATCGCCAGGAACACGGCTTCCGAATCGGTCGTGCCGAGTCGCGAAGGGTAATAGTCGTTGGGAATCAGCGCCTCGACCTTGCGCCGCAGCCGATTCCAGCTTCCGACGAATCCGTTGTGCATGAACATCCAGTGGCCGCAGGCAAAGGGATGGCAATTCTGTCGCGTCACCGCCGTGCCGGTGGCGGCGCGCACATGGGCAAAGAACAAGTGCGAGCGCAGATGCCGGCAGAGGTAGCGCAAATTTTCGTCCGACCACGCCGGGCGCGTCTCGCGATAGAGCCCGGGCTCGGGATGCTCGCCGTACCAGCCGAGACCAAAGCCGTCGCCGTTCGAGCCCGCCGTCGATTGCAGCGAGCGGATGCTCTGCGCGACCAGCGAATGCTCGGGTTCGGTGACATAGGGCTCGAACGACGTCGTCTCGCCCCGGTATGCGATCCAGCGGCACATGGGTGTATCCTGTCGGGAGATGCCATGATGTGCGGTAACTCATTGGCCTGCATGATAGTTCCTGGCTGCAGCTGTTCGTCGTGTTCGGAAAGGACGCGCATTTCGCGTGGCATCCCCTTCATTCACCCTGCGCGGTTGCAACGGGTATCCCAGGACGTGGACTCATAAGCGTCGGCTTGCCAATGCAAAGCGGAAGGCTGCGACTTGAGCGTGATCGGCGGCTTGTGACCTGTTGCTGCCCAACAGCATCTAGCCTGGTGGCGGGTGCAGTTTATGCCATTTTTCGCGAGCGGTTTCCGCTGATCCGCCGCGTCGTATTTCAACTTCTCTAAAATCTTTCCAATACCGGGAAGTGCAATATAGCCCGTAGAGCCAAAGAACGACGAGCACCAGAACAAGCGGACCAATCGAGCTTTTCACGAACTCGGTTGGATCGAGAATCTTCAGCAAGAGAATCAACGCGAGACATAGAGCTCCAGCAACTGCAAAGCCTCGCGCTCGCAACCGCCAAACTCGGACTTCGTCTGAAACAGTCATGCCTCTTCCTTAGGGGTTCGTACGCACTCGCGGCGAACTGGCTCTGCGGCTTTCGTCTTCGATCCGGGGACGACCGAGATGTCTCGTGAGCCGACCTTCAGCACCCCATCCGTGCCGTCTCGCGATCGGGACCCACAGCAGGCAGGCCAAGTTCAACGCGATCAGTAGATAGAGGCCGAAAAACACGTAAATGCAGGACGTGCCCCCAACGGGGCCGACCTGCGCTCTGGGCTTTCGCCCTGTCCGCTTCCGAGAGGTGAGCGGAATCGCATCATGAAGACTGCCGAGGGCGCCCTTTGACCCAAGGCAGACATCTGCATGATGGGCTCTAAAGCTAGTGTTAGTGCGCTTAGGCCACGATTCAAAATGTGGCGGCGCTATTGCGACGCACTTCCGTAGGGGAGTTGCGAGGCCCTCCGGCGCATCGATGGGGCGGTGCCTCGTCGGCGCTCGTCATCCTCAAGCCCGGCCACGCCCAGGATTCGCCACCCGCGCGGTGTATGGACAAGGGCCCTTTGGCGACGATAGAATTTGTCAAGTTAAGTAAGGTAAAATGAGGTAAAGAGGATCTGACCGTCCAGTCGACCGACCTGACCGAACGCGAGTACTCGTTTGGGCCTTTTCGTTTCTTCCCGGCACGGCAGCTCCTGCTCGAGGGCACGACTGCCGTTCGAGTCGGCGGTCGCGCGCTTGCGATTCTGGAGGCGATGGTCGAGCGTCCCGGCGAAGTCGTCAGCAAGGCCGAGTTGATGGCTCGGGTATGGCCCAGCACCGTCGTTGAGGATAGCAATCTTAAGGTCAACATGTCGGCGCTGCGGCGAGCGCTCGGTGAGGGCCAGCCCGGCCGCCGCTATGTGGCGACAGTGATCGGCCACGGTTATCGTTTCGCGGCACCGGTCCAGATTTCAGCGCCACACACCTCATTCCCTCCAGTGTCGGCGGCGCGTCCGCACAATCTGCCCGCCTCTTTGACCAGAACGATCGGTCGCGCCAGCACCATCGATGCTCTGCTGAAACAACTGTCGCGACACCGGTTCATTACGGTCGTTGGAGCCGGAGGCATCGGCAAGACAACGGTCGCTCTTGCTGTCGCTGAAGCGTTGATCGCTTCCTACGAGCACGGTGTTTGGTTTGTCGATCTGGCGCCGTTGCGCGACGCGTCCCTAGTGTCGAGGGCGCTTATTTCCAGCTTGGGCCTCGCGATTTCCTTCCAAGATCCCGTGGCTGCGCTGAAGGACTATCTGCGCGATAGGCGAATGCTGATCGTACTCGACAATTGTGAGCACCTGATCGATGCGGGGGCCACGTTGGCGGAGCAACTGATTAGCGGCGCGTCCGGCATCCACATTCTCGCGACGAGTCGTGAACCGTTGCGGGCCAGAGGCGAACGCGTGCATCGGCTCGCTCCCCTGGGGAGCGCGCCGGCTTCTGTCCGACTGACGGCAGCCGAAGCGCTGGCATTTCCAGCTGTCCAGCTCTTTGTCGAACGTGCAATAGCGAGCGTCGAGGACTATGTGCTGCACGATGCGGATGCTCCCATTGTGGCAGGGATCTGCCGCAAGCTCGACGGCATTGCGCTTGCCATCGAGTTAGCGGCCACCCGCATTGATGCGTTTGGGCCGAGGGAATTGTCGAAGCTTCTTGACGACCGCTTTCGGCTGCTGAGGCAGGACAGGCGTACCGCCCTGCCGCGCCATCGGTCCTTGGCGGCTGCTCTTGATTGGAGCTATGAGCTCCTGTCGATGGGCGAGCGATCGGTTCTGAATCGCCTGTCCGTATTTGCTGGCGCGTTCGGTCTAGAGTGCGCAGCGGCCGTAGCTGCGGACAGCCGCATAACCGGCCGCGATGTCATCAACGGCATAGAGAGCCTGGTCGCCAAGTCGCTCGTCGTGGCCGATGCAAGCGGTGCGATCGTGCGCTATCGGTTACTTGATACCACGAGGTCTTACGCTCTGCAGAAGCTCAACGAGAGTGGGGAGCTCGAGATGCTTGTGCGACGTCACGCGGAGCACCATCGCCAAATCCTTTCACGTGCCGCTGGCGAAGTCGAGGCGCGCCCCGCCGCAGATTGGTTGGCGGACTATGGACACGCGATCGACGATGTTCGGAACGCACTGAGCTGGGCATTTTCCGCCGATGGCGACATGGCAATAGGCGTTGCACTTACCGTCGCTGCCATTCCTTTGTGGATGCATATGTCGTTGATCGACGAATGTCGGGTCGGCATCGACCGCGCCCTCGCCAGCAATGGACTCTTTAGAAACGACCACGACGACATGAAGCTTTATGCCGGGCTGGCGGCCGCGCTGTTGCACGAGAGGGGCCCTTTGCCGGAAGTGGACGCTGTCTGGACGAAGGCGCTTCAGATTGCTGAGCGCCTCGGGGATCGGGAATACCAACTGCGCCCGCTTTGGGGTTTGGCCATCGGTCGCTTCTACGTTGGAGACTATCGGTTGGCCCTTGATCTGCTGAGGCGATTTCGGAGCGTTGCACAAGAGAGAAGCGATGTCGCGGATCTGCTGAGCTGCGATAGGCTGATCGGCAGCACACTGCATTACCTGGGAGACCAGAGAGAGGCACGCCGCCAGTTGGAGCACACGCTCGGCCAGCATCTGTCTCTTCAGCACTCGCACATCGCCCGCTTCCAGTACGACCAGCGTGTGGCAGCAAAGTACAACCTGACGAACATCCTCTGGCTATTGGGATTTCCGGATCAAGCCCTTGGCATGGCTCAAAGCGCCCTCGAGGATGCCGAGGCGACCGACCATGCATTCACCGTGTGCAATGTGCTGATCCACGGTGCGTGCCCTCTCGCGCTGTACGTCGGAGACTTGGCGACCGCGCAGCGCTTGATGGACCGGTTGCAGGACCACCTGGCAGCGCACGCTAGAGTCGTCTCAAGAGCCGAAGGCGATTGCTTGAAGGGCATGCTGCTGGTCGCCAAAGGCGACCGCGGGGGCCTGCCGCTCCTGCGGGACGGCATCGACAGGCTGACGGATGTGAGATACCGCCTGCGATATCCGCTTTATCTGGGCACTCTTGGCATGGGTTTGCACGCCGCCGGGCAGACGGGAGCCGCGCGCACGGCCATCGAGCAAGCGCTCGAGTGGTGCGAGCAAAGTGACGAGCGCTGGTGCATGGCGGAGCTGCTGCGCATCCAGGGCCATTTACTGGAAGCGGATGGAGCGGCGTCGGCGATCAAGGCAGCCGAGATTCGTTATCGGCAAAGCCTTGAATGGGCTCGGCTTCAAGGTGCGTTGTCGTGGGAACTGCGGACGGCCATTTGCTTGGCGCAGCTTTGGCGGCGGCAGGGCATCGCCAAGGAAGCCGAGCAGCTTCTCAGTTCCGTCTACGATCGTTTCACGGAAGGGTTCGAGACGGCAGACCTCAAGAAGGCTCGCTCGATCATCGAAGAACTTCGAAGGGTCTGATCCGACGTTCGAAGGGTCCCGCTCACCGCCCCGACCTGCCCAAACAAGCGATCAGTTCGTCCGCCGGGTCCGAAATATGGGGCTGACAAGTGAGCGTAGAAGCCCAAGGCGGTTCACCGGATTTAACCACGCTTAACTCCCGCCAGCGCCTCGACTGTCGTAAGGTTTGAGCGAGCCCGGATGCACGCCAACGGCGCAGCATACCAGTTGGAAAGGGATGCGAAATGAGACTTCAAGGGAAAGTGGCGTTGGTCACCGGGGCCGCAAGTGGCATTGGCTATGCCGTCTCGGAACTTTTTGCCAAGGAGGGCGCAACTGTTTTCGCTAGCGATATTGCGTCACCCGTGAAACCACATTCCGATGGTATCGAGATCATACCGCTCGACGTCACCAGCGAAGGCGACTGGAAAACAGCGGTGGACATCGTTGTCAAAAAACGCGGTCGGCTCGACGTGCTGATCAACAATGCGGGGATCATTGCGTACGAGCCGCTGCATGAACTCGAGATGAAGGCGTGGATGAAGATGATCGCGGTCGATCAGACCGGCGTCTTTCTCGGCATGCGCGAGGCAATTCGCGTTATGCGGAAGCAGAAGTCGGGTTCGATCGTCAACATCTCGTCGATCTGGGGCAATTCTGCAGTCGCAGGCGCGCATTCCTATCATGCCGTAAAGGGTGCAGTCCGCATCATGTCGAAGAACGCCGCAATGACGTATGTTGCCGACGGAATTCGCGTCAACTCAGTCCATCCAGGTTTCATCCACACGCCGCTGACCGACGCACAAGACGCGGACCTCAACGAGGCCGTCATCGCAACAACGCCGATGAAACGCGGAGGCAAGCCGAGCGAAATTGCATATGGCTGCCTCTTTCTCGCCTCCGATGAAGCCAGTTACGTCACCGGTGCCGAACTGGTGATTGACGGAGGCTACCTGGCCCAATAGCAGCGCCACCATGACGGCAGCCAAGATGGTGTGACAGTGATCGCCCGAGCGCGCGACGCGCCAACGGGGGATTCTGATCGGTGAACAGGAGTGAAGGAAATGTGTGACGACAAGGCGAACAATCCCCATGATCCTGATCGCAGGACCGTCCTTCAGGCTGCCGGAACCGCACTGGTGGTCGGCATGGCGGCGACCAGCGCGGTCCCCGCATCGGCGCAGACTGCTGGCGAAATGTCTGCGGCGTCGCGAAATAGCGCCCCTCTGGGGGCGCGCTTACAAGGCATCCAGCATTTTGGCGTCACCGTACAGAACATGGATCGTGCATTCGAGTTCTATACAGAAGTCCTTGGCGGCAGCGAAGTGATGCGAGATGGCGACTTCCAGGGTGAGGCGATACACAATACTCTACTGACCGATCAGGAGATCGAGGCGCGCAAGCGGCGGGTTAATCCGCGCACGATGGGCGTGCCCGATCTCAAGGGCGGCGGCCAGCGCCTCGACGTGCGATTCATTCAGTTCGATAATGTGGTGATCGAGCTATTGCAGTATCGGGATGCCACTCAGCCGATGGGAAAAGGCGATAGTTTCGCCGAACCACATGATCATATGAGCCCGGCCTATCCGCGATCGATGCACATCTGCTTCTACATGCGCGACGATGTCGACTTCAATCAGTTCGTCCGCGATCTCGAGGCGGAATCGGCGCGCCGCGGGATGACCCAGGTAAGGGCCAACCGCGTGATCACCGTAACCTCGGAACAGGAGCGGTTAGCGGCTCCGATGTCGGCCAATACCAACCGGATCACCGCGGGAAAATCCAACGGCTGGTCACTGATTTACTGCAAGGGGCCGGAAGGCGAACAACTCGAATTCGTGCAAGCGCTGGGGCCCGTGAAGAAGACATTCGAGGAGGCGTTGAGCGCACGCCGGAGTAAATTGGCTGCCAACTGAGCAGGGAGGAATGCGAGCGGCAGCGCATCAATCCAGTTGACCCTACGAAAGGGTTCTCAGCAATGCATTCGACTCATCGACGTCTGTCACTGACGACAGTTGTATTCCTCGCCGTTCTTGCGGCGAAGGTTGCTGCCGTCGCGCAGGAGAAGCCGGGCAGAGACTATTCCCGGATTCCAGAGGGCGCCTATTCGGTGGTTGCGCAGGTCCGGGCCAAATCGGGCAGGGAAGAGGAACTGCGCGCTGCCACGCTGCCCCTTGTCGCTCTCGTGCGCAGTGACCCAAAGAACCTCGTATATTTTCTTCAGGAAGACCGCGCAGCTTCTGGCCAGTTCATCTTCTATGAGGTCTTCGCCAGTAAGGAAGACTTCGAGGCTCATAATGAGATGCCCTACGTAAAGGCGTGGCTCGCCAAGCTGCCTGAACTTGCCGAAGGCGGTGTCACGGTGACGCGAATGAAGGTTTTGAACGCCAACCGCTAGCGTCGATCATGTCCGCTTCTGGGCCCTTAACGGACAGCCGGGACGAACCGGTCATGTCCGGTCTTGAAGGTTCCACGGACCCTACCTCCGCGCCGGCTGATCGGATTTGTGAGTCCGTCGATCGCCAAGTAGTCATTCTTCGAGGCTCGGATTGCGATGCCAATGCATCGCAGACCTGACGCCTCGGCTGACGGGTTTGGAAAAGTGTCGTTCGCCTCGGCCCGTTCCCAAAGAGATGGAACCGATGCGGCGGCTGGTCGCAGTCATCTTGCCTTGATTCCGACAGAGCCACCTATATTTCTGGTACGAACAAGAATCCGGGCCCCTCTGGCGAGGACGCCGACAATGTCGGCAAACCTCGTGATGTCGGATGACCTGTCCCGCGCGAATGCGATGGATTGGCCGATCGTCGGGCCCTTGATGTTCTCTCCGACTCCATCGTCCCCATCGCAGCTCCGTGCGGCCATTTCGCAAGACTAAGGGAGCAACGATGTCTGACGCCAAGCATTCAAATCCCATCGAGATCGAGATCGAGATCGAGATCGCGGAGCCGTCCAGCCTGAACGAGCAGGCCGCGGCCGCGCTGGTGATTGCCGGCGCGCTCGTCGCCGTGGCCGACCGGCGGGTTTCGCCGGTCGAGCGCGACGAGGTGATCCGGTTCATCAGGGATCGCGGCCTGGCGCCGCATCTCGACGACGACAGGCTGTTTGCAATGTTCGACGCACTTGCCGAGCGGCTGGAGGAGCCGGATTTCGCCAATGTCGTGATCGACACGCTGCGGCCGGTCTCGGACATGCCGTTGTCGTCACATTTGATGGAACTGTCGCAGCGGGTTGCGGCCGCCGACCAGGACGTCCATCCCCACGAAGTGCAGGCGATCAAATTGTTGCGCTTGCTGACGCTGGCGCTGCCACGCGCGAAGCCGATCCCGGGTCGGGGGCGCACCGAACCGCAATTGGCCACAGAGGAGTAAGCATGAGCGCTGCATCGAGCGAGCGTACGCGTGAGGCCGCGGGTCCCGCCAGCGAACTGGCGGGCGGTGACCCGCGCCTCGACAAGCTCGTCGATCGACTGCCGCCGCGCATGGGTGATGCCGTCACCTATCTGCTCAAACCGTCGAGCCGCTGGGTCAGAATCCCCTCGGGCGCGCTGCTCGTTGCTGGCGGTGTGCTATCCGTCCTGCCGTTGCTCGGCATCTGGATGTTGCCGCTGGGACTCGCGCTGCTTGCCGAGGACGTGCCTGCGCTGCGCTCCTCCCGTTCGAAGGTCTTCGACTGGATCGAACGCCGCAAGCCACACTGGCTCGATCCGTCCATAGCGAAGAATGATCAATCATGATTGAATTCATCACGCCCGAGGCGCTGACTGCGCTCTTTCAAGTTGTCCTGATCGACCTCGTTCTCGCCGGCGACAACGCCGTCGTCATTGGCCTCGCCGCGGCGGGACTGCCGACCGAGCAGCGCCGCCGCGCCATCATCGTCGGCATCGCTGCCGCCACCGTACTGCGCATCGCCTTTGCCGGCGTCGCCACCCAGCTGTTGCAGGTCATCGGCCTGTTGCTTGCCGGCGGCGTGCTGCTGCTCTGGGTGTGCTGGAAGATGTGGCGCGAACTGCGCGAGCAGTCGCATGCGGGGCAACTCGCGTTCAATCATGGCGGCGGCGCCGACGCCGAGCCCGCACAGCGAAAGACCTTCGGCCAGGCCGCGGTGCAGATCGTCGCGGCCGACGTCTCGATGTCGCTCGACAACGTGCTCGCGGTCGCGGGCGCCGCGCGCGAGCACCCCTACATCCTCATTTTCGGCCTGTTGCTCTCGGTCGCGATGATGGGCGTCGCCGCCGATCTGCTCGGCCGCGTGCTCCAGAAGCATCGCTGGGTCGCCTATGTCGGCCTTGCCATCATCATTTACGTCGCCTTCGAGATGATCTA
Organism: Bradyrhizobium sp. CFUWI; assembly: GCF_056429085.1. Taxonomy (NCBI): domain Bacteria; kingdom Pseudomonadati; phylum Pseudomonadota; class Alphaproteobacteria; order Hyphomicrobiales; family Nitrobacteraceae; genus Bradyrhizobium; species Bradyrhizobium sp. CFUWI. The sequence continues at coordinate 159,384 of NZ_JBWJZE010000014.1, read as the reverse complement.
TCGGGGTTCGCTCGAGCTCGCGCCTGTCGTCGCGAATCTCTGAGACGCAGGCCCGTTCGCAATCCGGAGTGATCAATGACGTCCGAACCCAAAGCACCTTCGGCGCCGCTGCCGCCGGTCGGGCTGCTTCCGAAGCTGATCTTCGGCTCACGCTGGCTGCAATTGCCGCTCTATGTCGGCCTCATCGTCGCCCAGGCCGTCTATGTGCTGCTGTTCCTGAAGGAGCTCTGGCACCTGGTCCTGCACTCGTTTGACGCCAGCGAGCAGCAGATCATGCTGGTCGTGCTCGGGCTGATCGACGTGGTCATGATCTCGAACCTGCTGATCATGGTGATCGTCGGCGGCTACGAGACCTTCGTCTCCCGCCTGAACCTGAGCGGGCATCCGGACGAGCCGGAATGGCTCGGTCACGTCAATGCCAGCGTGCTCAAGATCAAGCTGGCGATGGCGATCATCGGCATTTCCTCGATCTCGCTGCTCAGAACCTTCATCGAAGCCGGCAATCTCGGCACCACGCGCAGCAACTTCACCGAGACCGGCGTGATGTGGCAGGTGCTGATCCACCTGACCTTCATCATCTCCGCGATCGGCATCGCCTGGGTCGATCGTCTCAGCGAGAGCGGCCATCGCGAGAAGGCCGCCCACGACTGACGGACCTGGCCGCCTGAAGCCTCCCGAGCGGCCAGTCAAGGCGCCCGCCTGATCGTCCGATCCGGCGGGCTCTTTGTTGCAAGATCGATAAAATCGTCTGCAATCCGTTCAGCGGCGGCAAACCCTGCGGACAACAAGCCCGGCGCTTTAAACCAGGTCTTTGGAACCGATCTGCATCCTGCCTGCAAAAGGGGCAGGGCTATCGGCATGTCAATTCTCAGGGAGATCGTCGCAGCCGTCGCGGGAGTCTACGCGCTCCTGCTGGTCTGTGACGCATTGTTCGGGGTCGGCGAGGCGCGCTTCGACGAGGCTTATTATCGCGCCAGCTTCTACGCGCCGCGGCCGAAGGAGTTTCGGTTCGCGAGCGACACGCCGCCGGCGGTCCGCGTCAGCGAAGCGTTCGCGCAATTCGCGCCGAGCGATGCAAAACCGAACAGGCGCTACTCGTCTCTCACGACCATCATTCGCTGACGCGGGCTCACTCCCCCTGGACCCATTCCGCGACGCCGCGCCATAGCGTGTCGCGGTGCTCGGGGCGGAAGAAGCCGAAATGGCCGATGGCCTTGGCGCCGACCTCGGACGGCTTCACCGTCAGCACCTCCGGCTTGATCGCGGAGAACCCGCTCGTGAGCAGCTCGACCGCGGGCCGTGTCGCCCAGGGATCGTCGGAAAAGCACAGCGCCCGCAGCTCGCCCTTGAACTTGGTGAAATTGTCCAGCGCCGGCAACTTGGAATCGAAGAGATAACGGGGGCTCGAGACCCACTCGGCCCATTGCAGGAAGACCCCCTTGGGCAGATCCTCGCCGATTCCGGCCCAGCCCGGCGCATAGCCGAGCGCGTGGACCAGCGGTACGCCGACGAGGTTCATGAAAGCGAAGACGCGGTACTTCTCGGGTGAGGTCATCAGCCGCCAGGTCGCGGCCTGCGAGGCCACCAAGGCCGCGCGAGAGATGTCGGTATTGTTCGCGATCAGCCCGAGCGCCTGGCCGCCGAAGGAATGGCCGATATAGGCGAGCGGCAACGTATTATACCGCTCGCGCATCCAGCGCACGGCGGCGGTGACGTCGAGCGCGGCCCAGTCCGACATCGAGGCCTTGAAGCCGACCAGCGACTTTGGCCGGTTGTAGCCGACCATCGCCGGCAGCCGGGAATCGCCGATGCCGCGATAGTCGTAGGTGAGCACCGCGCAGCCGCGATGGGCGAGGTAGGAAGCAAAGCCGCGATAGATCTTGCGCGGCACCGCGGTCGCCGAGTTGATCAGGACGGCATGGCGCTTGGCGCCCCACGGCAGGAACAGGGTGCCGGTGAGCCCATACCCGTCGGTCGCCGGGAAGCTGATCTCGTCGATGAAAACGTCGTCCAATGCCGCGCCCATGGCCGGAAGCTATTTCGCCAGTTTCCTCAAGCTTTCCCAGCAAATGCGAATTTGGCTTTCCCCGCAAGGGCTTGCGATGCCAAACGGATTTACAACTGGCGGGGCGGAGCGAGCCTGTGTATAAGGCGGCCCTCACAACCCCCAGATCAGGTTGTGCTTTTTGCTTCACGGAGAGATTGCGATGTCCGAGCGGTGGACGCCCGAGTCCTGGCGCAGCAAGCCGGTGCTACAGGTGCCCGACTACCCCGACGCCAAGGCCCTGGCCGACGTCGAGGCGCAGCTTGCGACCTTTCCGCCGCTGGTGTTCGCGGGCGAGGCGCGCAACCTGAAGAAGGCGCTGGCGCGCGTTGCGGCCGGCGAAGCCTTCCTGCTTCAGGGCGGCGACTGCGCCGAGAGCTTTGCCGAGCACGGCGCCAACAACATCCGCGACTTCTTCCGCGTGCTGCTGCAGATGGCGGTGGTCTTGACCTATGCCGGCGCGGTGCCGGTGGTGAAGGTCGGCCGCATCGCCGGGCAGTTCGCCAAGCCGCGCTCGTCGCCGACCGAGAAGGTGAATGGCGTCGAGCTGCCGAGCTATCGCGGCGACATCGTCAACGACATCGCCTTCACCAGGGAAGCGCGCGTCCCCGATCCGCAGCGCCAGCTGATGGCCTATCGCCAGTCGGCCGCAACGCTGAACCTGCTGCGCGCCTTCGCCACCGGCGGCTTCGCCAATCTCGGCAGCGTGCATCAATGGATGCTGGGCTTCCTCAAGGATTCCCCGCAGTCCCGCCGCTACAAGGAGCTGGCCGACCGCATCTCGGACGCGCTCAACTTCATGCGCGCCTGCGGCCTCGATCTCGAGAGCCACCCGGAGCTGCGCGCCACCGATTTCTACACCAGCCACGAGGCATTGCTGCTCGGCTACGAGCAGGCCATGACCCGCGTCGATTCCACCACGGGGGACTGGTACGCGACCTCGGGCCACATGATCTGGATCGGCGACCGCACCCGCCAGCTCGACCACGGCCATATCGAATATTTCCGCGGCATCAAGAACCCGATCGGGCTGAAGTGCGGCCCGTCGCTGAAGCCCGACGAGCTCCTGAAGCTGATCGACGTGCTCAACCCCGACAACGAGCCGGGCCGGTTGACGCTGATCGGCCGCTTCGGCTCCGACAAGGTCGGAGAGCACCTGCCGAACATGATCCGCGCCGTGAAGCGCGAGGGCCGGGTGGTGGTCTGGTCCTGCGATCCCATGCACGGCAACACGATCACCTCGACGTCGGGCTACAAGACGCGCCCCTTCGACCGCATCCTGTCCGAGGTGAAATCGTTCTTCGCGATCCATGCCGCCGAAGGCACCCATGCTGGCGGCGTGCATCTGGAAATGACGGGCCAGGACGTCACCGAATGCCTCGGCGGCGCCCGCGCGATCACGGACGAGGACCTCAACGACCGCTATCACACGGTCTGCGATCCCCGCCTCAACGCCGAGCAATCCATCGACATGGCTTTCCTGATCGCAGAACTGCTCAAGCAGGAGCGTGCCGGCAAGGCCCAGCCGATGCCGGTCGCAGCGGGGCTCTAAAACCTTGCTGCGGATCTGGAAGGCCACGATCAATTCCCGTAACGGTCTGGCCTTTGCGATTAGATCGGAGCAGGCCGTCCGCGAGGAGATCTTTGCGCTCCTGCTGTCGGTGCCGCTCGCCTGGCTGATCGGCGCGACCGCGATGCGGGCCGTCGAGCTGGTCTGCGCCGTCGCCTTCGTGCTGGTCGTCGAGCTCCTCAACACCGCGATCGAGAAGCTCGCCGACCGCCTGACCATGGACCACGACAAGCAGATCGGCCGGGTCAAGGACATGGGCTCGGCCGCGGTCGGCGTGGCGCTGCTGATGGCTGGTGCGTTCTGGATTTTCGCCATCGTCGAGCGGTTGGGTTTCGTCTAACGAGGAACGGATAAGGGCGCCCGATGACCGAACGTCTCGCCGCATTCGCGGTCACGCTCGCCCAGCTCAATCCGACCATGGGCGACATCGAGGGCAATGCCGCCAAGGCGCGGGCGGCGCGCGCGCAGGCGATCGCCGACGGCGCCGATCTCGTGCTGTTTCCGGAATTGTTCATCGCCGGCTATCCGCCGGAAGACCTCGTGCAGAAGCCGGCGTTCCAGGCCGCCTGCCGCGCCGCAATCGAAGCTCTGGCGCGCGAGACCGCTGATGGCGGGCCTGCGATGCTGGTCGGCACGCCCTGGGTCGAGGAGGGCAAGCTCTACAATGCCTGCGCGCTGCTCGACGGCGGCCGCATCGCCAGCTTGCGCTTCAAATGCAATCTGCCGAATTACGGCGTGTTCGACGAGAAGCGGCTGTTTTCGCGCGGGCCCGCCGCTGGTCCGGTGACCGTGCGCGGCGTGCGCATCGGCGTGCCGATCTGCGAGGACATCTGGCTGGAGGAGTCCGAGGACTACGAGAACGTGGTCGAGACGCTGGCCGAGACCGGCGCCGAGATCATCCTGGTCCCGAACGGCTCGCCTTACGCCCGCGACAAGAACGACGTGCGCCTGTCGGTCGCAGTCGCGCGCGTCACCGAGAGCGGGCTGCCGCTGGTCTATCTCAACCAGGTCGGCGGCCAGGACGAGCTGGTGTTCGACGGCGCTTCGTTCGCGCTCAACGGCGATCTCTCGCTGGCGGCGCAACTGCCGGCATTCGAGGAAAGCATCGTCACGCTGCGCTTCACCCGCAACGGCGACGATTGGCGCTGCGCGGGGCCGATCGCGACGCTGCCCGAGGGCGACAAGGCCGATTACGCCGCCTGCGTGCTGGGCCTGCGCGACTATGTCGGCAAGAACGGCTTTCCCGGCGTGCTGCTCGGCATTTCCGGCGGCATCGATTCCGCGCTGTGCGCGGCCATCGCGGTCGATGCGCTCGGTGTCGATCAGGTGCATGGCGTGATGCTGCCGTATCGCTACACCGCGGCACACTCGATTGCGGATGCCGGCGAACTCGCCGGCCATCTCGGCATCCGCTACGAGGTGCTGCCGATCGCGGAGGCCGTCAGCGGGTTCGAGACCATCCTCTCGGGTCTCTTCAAGAATCTGCCGCCAGATATCACCGAGGAGAATCTCCAGGCCCGCACCCGCGGCACGCTCCTGATGGCGATCTCCAACAAGACCGGCCTGATGGTGGTGACGACAGGCAACAAGTCCGAAATGTCGGTCGGCTACGCCACGCTCTATGGCGACATGAACGGCGGCTTCAATCCGATCAAGGATATCTACAAGACGCAGGTGTTTCGCCTGGCAAGCTTGCGCAATAGCTGGAAGCCGGACGGCGCGCTCGGACCCGCCGGCGAGGTGATCCCGCCCGACATCATCACGCGGCCGCCGACCGCGGAGCTGCGCGAGAACCAGACTGACCAGGATTCGCTGCCGCCTTACGACGTGCTCGATGCCATCCTGGAGCGTCTGGTCGAGCGCGAACAGCCGCTGGACCAGATCATTGCCGCCGGCTTCGATCGCGAGATCGTCACCCGCATCGACCATCTGCTCAACGTCGCCGAATACAAGCGCCGCCAGGCTGCGCCCGGCGTGAAGGTCACGCCCAGGAACTTCGGCCGCGACCGCCGCTATCCCATCACCAACCGCTTTCGCGACAAGGGTGAGAAGCTGCCGGCCGTCGACGAGACGCTGGTGTCGCGCGCGAGCAAGGCCTCGATCGACGCGTTCGAGGGGTGAGCTTTCAAAGATGCTTGCGGGGGCGAGGCAGGCGATCTCGCTACTCATTCCGCTGTCATCATCCCGCGAAAGCGGATGATCCAGTACTCCGCGGCGGACGTCGTGAAAACCAACTTCCGCCGCGGAGTACTGGATGCCCCGCCTGCGCGGGGCATGACAGTGGGAACCTCGCGTTCTGCTACGGCGGGGCTGCGAAGAACAAGACTCGAAGCAAGTGCGTGTATTCGGATTCGAGCACCATGATCGACACAAATACCAATACCACGATCGGCGGCAGCAGGATGGCATAGGTCAAAGCCAGTCGCTCCCAGGCCATGTGCATGAAGACGGCGACGATCAGGCCGGCCTTCAACACCATGAACAGCAGGATCAGCGACCACCTCAGATAGCCATGTAGGCCAAAGTAGTCGACGAGATAGGAGCACGTGCTGAGGACGAACAACCAGCCCCAGACCACGAGGTAGAGCTTGATCGGGTGCTGTTGCCCCTTGGCGTGAACGGCTCCCGTTGCGACTGCGCCCTGCGCCGGAGCGTGGAGCTGTCCTTCCATGTGTACCGCCGCGTTTGTCATGCGCCGACCTCACCAAAGATAGAAGAATGCGAAGATGAACACCCACACGAGATCGACGAAGTGCCAGTACAGGCCCATGATCTCGACGATCTCGTAATGCCCCTTGCGGCTCGTGAAGAAGCCGCGCCTCTCGACGTCGAAATCGCCGCGAAAGACCTTCCGCGCAATGGCGATCAGGAAGATCACACCGATCGTCACATGGGTACCGTGGAAGCCGGTGATCATGAAGAAGCTCGCACCAAACTGCGGCGCACCCCATGGATTGCCCCAGGGCCGGACGCCCTCCATGATCAGCTTGGTCCATTCGAAGGCCTGCATTCCGACGAAGGTTGCGCCGAAGGCCGCAGTGACCAGCATCAGGATTGCGGTTCTCGCGCGATCGCGGCGGTAGCCGAAATTGACGGCCATCGCCATTGTTCCGCTGCTGCTGATCAGTACAAAGGTCATGATGGCGATCAGGATCAGGGGCATGTGGTTGCCCCCGATATTGAGGGCGAAGACTTCGCTGGGATTCGGCCACGGCACGGTCGTCGACATGCGCGCCGTCATGTAGGAGAGCAGGAAGCAACTGAAGATGAAGGTGTCGCTGAGGAGGAAGATCCACATCATGGCCTTGCCCCAGGACACGTTCTTGAAGGCGCGTTGATCGGACGCCCAGTCGGCGGCGATGCCTCGCCAGCCTTCAAGCCGCGCAGGCGATTGGCCCGGATTTGTCAGCACGGTCTCAGCCATCTGGTCTCGCCTCCCTAGCTCAGCAATTGGCGGCAGATGTTGACGAAATCATCGGTCCAGCCGGTGAGGAGACCGAGCAGGACAAGCCAGACCAACAGCAGGAAGTGCCAGTAGATGGCGCACAGTTCCACGCTCAAGCGCATGTCGGCGATCTCGGCGCCGCGCCACATCTTGGCTGAGGTTCGGCCCAAGGCCACCAGACCGCCCGTCAGATGCAGCCCGTGCACTGCGGTCAACACGTAGAAGAACGAATTCGCCGGATTGGACGCCACGAGATATCCGGCAGTCGCGAGCCGCTGCCAGGCCAGGAGCTGTCCGGCGAGGAAGATCACGGCAGATGCCCCGCCAGCAAGTAGGCCGATCGTGATGCCTTCAGCATCGTGTCGGCGCGCGGCCAGGTAAGACCATTGCAGCGCGACACTGCTCAGGACCAGGACGCCCGTGTTGACCCACAGCAGCCGTGGTACCGGCAGCGGCCGCCAGTCCGCCATGCTCATGCGCATCGAGTAGGCGCTGATGAAGAGGACGAATAATGCGCTCGCGACAGCGAGAAACACGCCAAGTCCGAGCTTCGCTGCCGGCCAGGTCATGGCATCGCCGCCGGGGAAGTCACCGGCCGGGCCTTCCTCCAGCCAGGGCTTGGCTGTCAGCCGCTGCTGCGACAGCCACCATCCGGCGATCACCACAAGCACAGCCAGGAACAGGATGACGGCGCTCACGAAGCGGCTCCCTGAATGAGCTGCGTCGCGCGTGGCGGCTGGTTCTGCGGAATGAAGTCTTCCGCGGCGCCGGGCACACTGTAATCATAGGCCCAGCGGTATACGACAGGGAGCTCCTTGCCCCAGTTGCCGTGCCCCGGGGGCGTCTCCGGCGTCTGCCACTCCAGCGTCGTCGCCCGCCACGGATTGCCGCCCGAGGCCTCACCCTTGAACAAGCTCCAGGCAAGGTTGAACAGGAACACCATCTGGCTGAAGCCGACAGTCAAGGCCACCACGGAGATGAAGGCGTTTAGTGAATGGGCCGAGGACGGGATGAACGTCGTATCTCCGAGTTCGAAATACCGGCGCGGGACCCCGAGCAGTCCAAGATAGTGCATGGGGAAGAAGATCAGGTAGGCGCCGAGGAAGGTGACCCAGAAGTGAAACTTGCCCAGGGCGTCGTTCAGCATCCGCCCCGTGACCTTTGGATACCAATGATAGATCGCGCCGAGCACGACCATGATCGGCGCCACGCCCATCACCATGTGGAAATGCGCGACCACGAACATGGTATCCGAGAGGGGCACGTCCACGACAACGTTGCCGAGGAAGAGGCCGGTGAGCCCGCCGTTCACGAAGGTGATGATGAAGCCGAGGGCGAACAGCATCGGCACCGTGAGATGAATGTCGCCGCGCCACAGGGTCAGCACCCAGTTGTAGACCTTGATCGCGGTGGGGATTGCGATGATGAGCGTTGTGGTGGCGAAGAAGTACCCGAATTGCGGGAACATGCCGCTCACATACATGTGGTGCGCCCATACGATGAAGCTGAGCGCTCCGATGGCCACGATCGCCCAGACCATCATGCGATAGCCAAAGATGTTCTTGCGCGCATGCGTGCTGATCAGATCGGAGACGATGCCGAAGGCGGGCAGGGCGACGATGTAGACCTCGGGGTGGCCGAAGAACCAGAACAGGTGCTGGAAGAGCAGCGGGCTGCCACCACCATATTTCGAAAGCGTGCCCATCTCGACGAGGGCGGGCATGAAGAAGCTGGTTCCCAAGAGACGGTCTAGCAGCATCATGACCGAGGCAACGAAGAGTGCAGGGAATGCCAACAGCGCCATGACGGTCGCCGTGAAGATGCCCCACACCGTCAGGGGCAGGCGCATCAAGGTCATGCCGCGGGTGCGCGCCTGCAGCACCGTCACCACATAATTCAGCCCGCCCATGGTGAAGCCGATGATGAACAGGATCAGGGACGACAACATGAGAATGATGCCCCAATCCTGCCCGGGCGTTCCGGAGAGGATTGCTTGCGGCGGGTATAGCGTCCAGCCGGCGCCGGTGGGGCCGCCGGGCACGAAGAATGTCGAGGCAAGCACCAGGACTGCGAGCAGGTAGACCCAGTAGCTCAGCATGTTCACATAAGGGAAGACCATGTCCCGGGCGCCCACCATCAGCGGGATCAGGTAGTTGCCGAAGCCGCCCAGGAACAACGCGGTGAGCAGATAGATCACCATGATCATGCCGTGCATGGTGATGAACTGGAGGTACTGGTTGGCATCGATGAAAGAGAAGGTGCCGGGGAATCCCAGTTGCAGCCGCATCAGCCACGACAGCACCAGGGCCACCAGCCCGATGGCCGAGGCCGTCAGCGAATACTGAATGGCGATCACCTTGGCGTCCTGCGAGAAGACATACCGTGTCCACCAGCTCCGCGGATGGTAGAGCTCGACATCAGGTACTTCGGGAGGCGGGATGCTGCGGATCCCTTCATATGGAATATCGACCATAGAAACCTCCTCGATCGTTTCCATCGGGGTGAGGTGTTGGCCTCGTGCACCCGATCAATCTTCGCGGCGGCAGCTTGCTACTTGCCGCCGGATTGGTACGTCGTCTTCACGACGGCTCTTGCCGGCGATAATTCTGCGAACGTCTTTTGTTGCTCCAGCCAGGCGTGATATTCACGCTCTTCGTCGACGATGACCTTGGCCCGCATCTGATAATGAGCAGCGCCACAGAGCTCCGCACAGAGAACATCGAACGTTCCGGTTCGGATCGGCGTTATCCAGAAATAGGTCACCATGCCTGGGACCATGTCCATCTTGGCCCGGAATTCGGGCACGTAGAAATCGTGCAGGACATCAACCGAGCGGAGGAGGACCTTGACCGGCTTTCCCACTTGAAGGTGCAAGTCGCCGTTCTCGATCACGACGTCGTCCTGCGCATGCGAGTCGTCACGGTTCAGCCCCATCGGATTGTCGGAAGCGATGTTGCGAACATCGGATGTGCCCAATTTCCCATCCTTGCCGGGAAGCCGGAAGCTCCATTGCCATTGCTGGCCCATGACCTCGACCTCGGTGGCATCCGCAGGCACCGTCACGAACTGGTGCCAGACCACGAGGCCAGGTGCCAGCATGGCTGCGACGCCGACGCCGGTCCCGACGCTCAACCACCATTCGAGCCTCTTGTTTTCCGGATTGTAGTCGGCCCGTCTTCCCTCTTTGTGGTGAAAGCGGAAGACGCAATAAGCCATGAAGGCGATGACGGCGACGAACACAAAGCCCGTGATCCAGAACGTGATGCTGATGGTGTGGTCGATATAGGCCCAGTTCGTGGCGATCGGCGTCCACCACCACGGGCTGTAGAGGTGAAACAGCACGGAGCCGATCGCGACCAGAAGCAATATCAGTGCGACAGCCATCCTGATCCATCCTTTGCCACTGAAGGCTACGGATACGAATCCAGGGCGGAGCTCATGTCTGTCGCGATGGCTGGCCTTTCTTGGTTGGCATACATGCCATCGCCGGCCTCTTGCCTCGCCCATTCCACTGGTCGCGAAATCAGGAGAAAGCCCGCGACCATCAATCTCATCGGAGCTAAGGGCGTCTGCGTCTAAAATGGTACCAGCCTAATCCGGCGTCAATCCTAATCCGGCGTCAATAGAGCAGATAGGCGTCCCGACGTGGGTGTTGCCGTCGCTCGGCAAGTCGACACAAAGCATCAGCGCATTTCAGCGTCCTGGGTGATGCAACGCACAAATCGGGCGCATAGTTCACCCAACCGTGAGTGCAGCCGTGCCCCGCACGCGCTAAGCTTCCAGGGTAGGTCGCGACGGGTTCCGTCCGGCCAGGCTCGTTAGATGAACCTGGGTTGCCGTACTCAACCCATCGCGTTTCCTGCTCGTTCGGCGGACACGCGTGGACTGGAAAGCGCGTGTTATCGAAACCGCGATTTTCAGCAGGGGAGGGTCTGCTCATGGCCACTCTGTACCCCCACCACATCACCAGGCGGCACGCATTCGGCGAAGCGGCCTCCTATCCCATTCGCAAGATCAGCTTGTCCGATCTGACCGAGGCCTTGCGCCTGGGTTGGGAGGATTTCCAGGCGATGCCGAGCCACGCGATCGTCGTGTGCCTGATTTATCCCGTCCTCGGTCTCGTCCTGTTCAGGATGGTTCTCGGCTATTCGGTGCTGCCGCTACTGTTTCCGCTGGCCGCCGGCTTTGCCTTGATCGGTCCTTTTGCCGCGATCGGTCTCTACGAACTCAGCCGGCGTCGCGAGCGCGGCGACGAGGTCGATGCATGGGATGCGATCAAGGTGGTGCGCGCACCGTCGTTCGGCGCCATGGTAGAGCTCGGCGTGCTCCTGCTGGTCCTGTTCGGGGCCTGGATCGGTGTCGCGAACGCGATCTATGTCTCAATCTTCGGTCATGCGGCGGCCGCAAGCATTCCCGACTTCGCAACGCGCGTGCTGACGACACCGGAAGGCTGGTCGCTCATCATCGTCGGTTGCTGTGTCGGCTTCCTGTTTGCGGTTGTGGCGTTGTGCGTCAGCGTCGTGTCATTTCCGTTGATGCTCGACCGGCATGCGACTGCGATCGACGCGATCCGCACGTCGCTCCGAGCGGTGGCGGCGAATCCGGTTGCGATGGCCGGATGGGGCCTCATCGTGGCGGCGCTGCTCGTGATCGGCTCGCTGCCGCTCTTCGTCGGTCTCGCTGTCGTCTTGCCGGTGCTCGGTCATGCCACCTGGCACCTCTATCGGCGGGTGGTTGAGCCGAATCCGAACCCACCGGACGCTCCGCCGCCGCCCCCGAAGGGAAGGCGCTACGCAGCAGACTTTCCGGCCAATCTCATCCCGTGGAGCCGCGAGGGCGAGTAGTAGCGCGCGTTTGAGAGATGTTGCGAGTGACGCGGGCGATTGTGCCCCTGGACTGCTGTCATCATCCGCGAAAGCGGATGATCCAGTACCCTGCGGCGCTGCTCGTGTGCACGGCTGGCGTCACGGAGTACGTGCCCCGCCCTCGCTGGGCATGACAGTAAAAGCAGGGCTGCCTACTTCTGCTGTTGCGGCAGGAACGTGGGCCCGACCGAACGGATCGGCTTGTTCTCCGACGAGGTCGCGGGGGCAGCATCCGCCGGCGGCGGTGCGGTGGCCGTCGTCGGCGCGGGAGCTGGGCCCTTCTTGGCGTTCACAGGCGTGCCCTTGTTGAGCCGCTGCTGCTGCATCTTCTTGGCGCTCTCCTCGGTGACGATGATGTCGCCCTGCTGCTCGGCCGCCGCCTTGTCGTCGGCAGATTTCAGCGCGTCAGCCCAGGTCTGTCCCGCGGCCTTGCAGGAGCATGACGGGTTGAACTCGCTGCGGAATTTGAACGCGGTCGGCAGCGCCGTGTAGGGCTGGCCGCTGATCGAGACCGCCGCATTCATGTCTTCGCCGGGATTGCGATGGGTGTAGAGCACGGCTTCCGCGGCCGGGCAGAGCGCCTTGCAGGTCTTCTCGTCGTCGGGGAAGCGCGCCGGCACCGTCGCAAACGAGACCGGGAAATAGGCGCCGTCGCAGGTGCGTACGCACACGGTACGGTAGGTGCCGGATTGCGGTCCGAGCTCGGAGGGCGGCACGCCTTGCGGATTGTTCGGATTGTTGCCGCCGCCGAACAGATTGGTCAGGAAGTTGCCGCCGCCTTGCGACTGCGCGGCGTTGGCATATTGCGGGCCGCAATTGTTCTGCGCCAGCGCCGCCAGCACCGAGCGGCGCTGGTTGTCGCGTTCCGGGCTGAAGCCGCCCGGGCCGCCGCCGCGCAGGCGTTCGAGATTGCCGGTGATCTGGTCCAGATTGGCGCGCATCTGCTGGATCTGGGTGTTGACCGGGCCGCATTGCGCCGACTGGCCGTTGAACAGCGAGAAGAAGCCGGAGGAATCGCAGCCCATGCGCTTGGCCTGCATGGTGACGCGGTCGAGCTCGGCCTGCTGGCGGGTCTGGGAATCCTGGTAGCGGCGGATCTGCTCCTCACGCGCGGGGTCGCCACCGCCGCCGCGGTCCAGCGCGGCGAGCTGGCCCTCCAGGCGCACGCACATCGGATTCGGCCCGAGGCCGTTCTGGCCGGGCTGCGGCGGCGGTCCGGGCGGACCGGCCTGCGCGAAAGCGCCGGTGACGAGCACGGCCGTGCTCAACAGCACGGTGCAGGCAAGGAGAAGGCGAGCACGGGAGAGAGACAGGAATTCAGGCATATCCGCCATTCTAGCGATGTCACGGCCCAATGTGACTTTCCACGTGACTTTCCAACTTGACTTGGAGGGGCCAAAGCGCGCCCTCCCAATAGCCGCTTCCTGCGGCATCGTCACGTCGTTTCGGGAGCCAAGGACCGGCCTAAGCTGCGCCAGCTCCGAGCAAATTCAGCGCTGGCAGGTGATTGCGACATATTCGTCGCAATGGCCATGGGAGCAATTTGTGCCGGATTTGGGGACAGAGCCGGTAATTTCGTCGGGATCGACCCGGCGATAGGCTGACGCCTGGGCAAAATCTCGTGACTGGCAATAGGTGCGCGCGGCGGAGGCGCCGCATTTGTCACCCCTGGCCAGGCACTGGTCGACGCCGTAGCCGTTCGCCTGATTGGCGATGATGAAGACGCGGCTCTCGGCCAAGGCGCTGGAGGCCGCAAAGACGAAGGCGCTGGAAATAAGCGCTGGCAGGAATCGCATGAAAATGCACCGGGGGCAAAAGGGAACTGCCGGTTCCAGAATGGTCTCAAATGGTTAGGAGATCGTGAACCTTCGTGACGGGCGCGCCTCGCGGGGCACAAAACGGCGTTTTCGCGGCTCTCTTGACGCAGGGGCGCCTGATGGCCCATATGTTCCGCATGAACGGTCTCCTCGCCATTTGCGCCATTTGCCGCGAGATTACGAGCTAGCGATTCGCTGGCTGGAGCCGTCTTTTCTCAAACACGTTGAGAGCCTTGGACGCCCGGCCGCAAGGGATGGGTTGTCATGGAATTGCGCCTCTACGATACGCTGAGCCGGGAAAAGCGCGCCTTTGTGCCGCTCGATGCGAAAAACGTCCGCATGTATGTCTGCGGACCGACCGTCTATGACTTCGCCCATATCGGCAATGCGCGGCCGGTGATCGTGTTCGACGTGCTGTTTCGGCTGCTGCGCCACACTTTCGGCGAGGCGCACGTCAAATATGTCCGCAACATCACCGACGTCGACGACAAGATCAACGACCGCGCCGCGCGCGATTTCCCCGGCCTGCCGCTGAACGAGGCGATCCGCAAGGTGACGGAGGAGACGGGCCGGCAGTTTCATGCCGACGTCGACGCGCTGCGCTGCTTGCGGCCGAGCGTCGAGCCGCGTGCGACCGAGCATATCGCCGAGATGCGCGAGATTATCGAACGGCTGGTCAAGGGCGGTTTCGCCTATGTCGCCGAGGATCACGTGCTGTTCTCGCCGCAGGCGATGAACGCGGCCAATTCCTCGCTGCCGCGCTACGGCGCCCTGTCCAACCGTTCGCTCGACGAGATGGTGGCCGGTGCCCGCGTCGATGTCGCGCCCTACAAGAAGGGCAACACCGACTTCGTGCTGTGGAAGCCGTCCAAGCCCGGCGAGCCGTCATGGCCCTCGCCGGCCGGTATCAAGGCCGAGGGCCGTCCGGGCTGGCACATCGAGTGCTCGGCGATGGCCTGGAAGCATCTCGGCGAGCATTTCGACATTCATGGCGGCGGCATCGATCTCGTGTTTCCGCATCACGAGAACGAGGTCGCGCAGACCTGCTGCGCCTTCCACCGCGAGCGCATGGCGAACTACTGGATGCACAACGGCTTCCTCCAGGTCGAGAGCGAGAAGATGTCGAAGTCGCTCGGCAACTTCATCACGATCCACGAGCTGCTTAAGGACTGGCCGGGCGAGGTGCTGCGCCTGAATATGCTCAAGACGCATTACCGTTCGCCGATCGACTGGACCATGAAGTCGCTGGAGGAGAGCGCCAAGACGCTCGACGACTGGTATCGCGTCGCGGCGGACGTCGAACCCGGCAAGCCGGCAGCGTCCGTTGTCGAGCCGCTGCTCGACGATCTCAACACGCCGCTGGCGATCGCGGCACTGCATGGGCTGCGCGGCGGAGACGTGAGCGCCCTGGCGGGCTCGCTGCGGCTGCTCGGATTCCTGTCCGAGAGCGCTGCGCAGTGGGAAGGCCGCAAGCAGCAGGCGAGCGGCGTCGATGCCAAAGAGGTCGAGCGCCTGATCGCGGAGCGGACGGCGGCCCGTAGCCGCAAGGACTTTGGGGAATCCGACCGCATTCGTGATCTGCTCGCCGCCATGGGCGTTGCGATCAAGGACTCCAAGGAAGGAACGACGTGGGAGATTGCGCGATGAAGCGGCCCGACACGCCTTTCCCGCGGCACTGGCTCTATTACATCGCGCTGAAGATCGCGCTGCTCGTGGGCGCCGTGCTGCTGGTGCTCAAGCTGTATGGGATGTGGTGAGGACGATGGGACAGACTTTGCCAAAGCCCGGCTTGCGGCCTTTCCTGCCCGATGACGTGCCGGTGCTCGCCGCGATCTTCACCGCCAGCATCGAGGAGCTGACCGGCGAGGACTATAGCGAGGCGCAGCAGCGGGCCTGGATGGAGATCGCGGAAGGCGAAGAGTTCGGCAAGCGGCTCGCGGCTGATTTGACGCTGATCGCGACGCTGGAGGGCTCGCCCGTCGGCTTTGCCTCGCTGCAAGGGGCCGACCACGTCCGCATGCTCTATGTGCATCCGGCCGTGAGCGGACAGGGCATCGCGACCATGCTGGTCGATGCGCTGGAAAAACTTGCTGGCGGCCGCGGCGCGAAAAGCCTCTCGGTCGATGCCAGCGACAACGCGCAGGGCTTCTTCGCCAAGCGCGGCTATGTCGCCATGCAGCGCAACAGCATCACCGTCAACGACGAGTGGCTCGCCAACACCACCATGAAGAAGACGCTCGGAGCACCGCAATGAGCAAAGAGCGCCTCTATCTGTTCGACACCACGCTGCGCGACGGCGCGCAGACCAACGGCGTCGACTTCACGCTGACCGACAAGCAGGTCATCGCCGCGATGCTCGATGACCTCGGCATCGACTATGTCGAGGGCGGCTATCCCGGCGCCAATCCGCTCGACAGCGAGTTCTTTGCCAGCAAGCCGAAGCTCAATCATGCTCGCTTCACCGCGTTCGGCATGACGCGCCGGGCCGGGCGCTCGGTCTCGAACGATCCCGGCGTGGCCGGGCTGCTGGAAGCGAAGGCGGATGCGATCTGCTTCGTTGCAAAGGCGTCGGCCTATCAGGTGCGCGTCGCGCTGGAGACGACGAAGGAAGAGAACCTCGCCTCCATCCGCGACAGCGTCGCGGCCGCGAAGGCCGCGGGCCGCGAAGTCATGCTCGACTGCGAGCATTTCTTCGACGGCTACAAGGAAGATTCCAGCTTCGCGCTCGCCTGCGCGAAAGCCGCCTTCGATGCGGGCGCGCGCTGGGTGGTGCTGTGCGACACCAATGGCGGCACCATGCCTGATGAGGTCGAGGCCATCGTCACCGAGGTGACGAAGCACATCCCCGGCGATCACGTCGGCATCCACGCCCATAACGACACCGAGCAGGCGGTGGCGAACTCGCTCGCCGCGGTGCGGGCCGGTGCGCGGCAGATCCAGGGCACCTTGAACGGCCTCGGCGAGCGCTGCGGCAATGCCAATCTCTGCTCGCTGATCCCGACGCTGAAGTTGAAGCAGGGCTTTGCCAATGCGTTCGAGATCGGCGTCACCGCGGAGAAGCTGGCGACGCTCGTCAAGGTCTCGCGCACGCTCGACGACATGCTCAACCGCGTCCCGAACCGGCATGCGCCTTACGTCGGCGAGAGCGCCTTCGTCACCAAGACCGGCATTCATGCCTCCGCGGTGTTGAAGGACCCGCAGACCTACGAGCACGTGCTGCCAGAGACGGTAGGCAATCACCGCAAGGTGCTGGTCTCGGACCAGGCCGGACGGTCCAACGTCATCGCCGAGCTCGAGCGAGCCGGCATCCCCTACGAGAAGAGCGATCCCAAGCTGACGCGCCTCGTCGAGGAGTTGAAGGAGCGCGAGGCGGCCGGCTACGCCTATGAGTCCGCCAACGCCTCCTTCGAGCTCCTGGCGCGTCGCACGCTCGGCAAGGTGCCGCATTATTTCGAGGTCGAGCAGTTCGACGTCAATGTCGAGCAGCGCTACAACGCGCTGGGGGAGCGGGTCACCGTGGCGCTCGCTGTGGTCAAGGTCGACGTCGCCGGCGAGCATCTGATCTCGGCCGCCGAAGGCAACGGCCCCGTCAATGCGCTCGACGTTGCCCTGCGCAAGGACCTCGGCAAGTACCAGAAATACATCGAGGGCCTGACGCTGATCGACTATCGCGTCCGTATCCTCAACGGCGGCACCGGCGCGGTCACGCGCGTCCTGATCGAGAGCGAGGACGAGAACGGCGAGCGCTGGACCACGGTCGGCGTCTCCCCGAACATCATCGACGCCTCGTTCCAGGCTTTGATGGATTCGGTGATCTACAAGCTCGTGAGATCGGGTGCGCCGACGTAGCTAGAAGGAGTCATTCCGGGGCGGTCCGCAGGACCGAACCCGGAATCTCGAGATTCCGGGTTCACGCTTCGCATGCCCCGGAATGACTGAGGGAGGGCCAATGATCGACCACATTTCCGTCGGCATCAGCGATCTCGAGCGCGCCGCAAGATTCTACGAGGCCACGCTCGCAGCCCTCGGCCTCACCCGCCTCGTCGCGCGGCCGCGGACGGTCGGCTTCGGCAAGGCCTATCCCGAGTTCTGGATCAATCTGCGCGAGAACATGGCGCCTGTAGCTTTGGAAAGCGGCGTGCACATCTGCCTGCGCGCCAAGACGACGGACGAGGTCGATGCGTTTCATGCCGCGGCTCTCGCCGCGGGCGGGACCTCCGACGGTGCGCCCGGCATCCGCCCACACGATCGCGTGCGCTACTACGCGGCCTTCGTCGTCGATCCCGACGGCAACCGCATCGAGGCGGTGACGTTTCCGCAGGGATAGCGGGCGGCCTAAAGCGCGATGCGATTAGGATGAATCGTCATCGCGCTTTAGGTTGTTGTTTAAGCATGATCTTTTCGGAAAACCGCTGCGCACTTTTCCGGATCATGCTTTAGAGCCGGCGCGCCACGTCGGGCGCGAGATCGCGCTGGTCGTCGGAAATCTGCGCAGCCGCGGCGCGCAGTCGCGGAACGATCTCCTCGACCTTGTCGGCCTTCAGGATATCGACGGTGAGACCGGCGCGGATGAACTCGGTTTGGCGCATGTGCGCCACCAGAGAGAACAGCGGCTCCCAGAAATTGTCGATATTGGCGAGCAGCACGGGCTTGGCATGACGGCCGAGCTGCTGCCAGGTCAGCTGCTCGACCAGCTCCTCGAGCGTGCCGAGCCCGCCGGGCAGGGCGACGAAGGCGTCGGAGCGCTCGAACATCAGCCGCTTGCGCTCGTGCATGTCGGGCGTGACGACCATCTCCTGCACGCGCGTCAGCGCATTCTCGCGCATCCGCAGGAAGTCGGGGATGATGCCGGTGACGGTGCCGCCGTGATCGAGCACGGAGGTTGCGACCGCCCCCATCAGCCCGAGCGAGCCGCCGCCATAAACGAGGCGGATCTTGCTATCCGCCAGCGCTTTGCCGAGCGCCTTCGCCGCTTCGATGAAGTTGGGATTGGTTCCGGGGCCGGAGCCGCAATAGACACAGACGGTTTTGATCGTGCTCATTGGTGCCATGATGCATTGCAGCGAAGAGGCGTCAAGCCTAATCGGTGATTCGATACTCCCGGAAATCTACCGGTAAATGGCGGCAACCAATCGAAGATTCGCCATTTGACGGGGTGCGCTGGCATCGGGAAGGCTCTATATGACAGGCGAAAATCGTAAATCTCGACGACGCCCGCATCCGGTGGGCTTTCAGGCTTCTTGATGGACCAACCTCAATCGTTCGACGGCGCCGACGTTCCCGCCGGCGGCCCGCCCGAGCAGGGGACGCTGATGGGCACGCTGGCGCATCTGTGGCCCTATATCTGGCCGGGCGACCGCTTCGACCTGAAGATGCGCGTAGTGTGGTCGCTGGTGCTGCTGCTCGCGGCCAAGCTGATCACGCTCGCGGTACCGTTCAGCTTCAAATGGGCGACGGACGCGCTGACCGGCGCCAACTCGGCGCCGGTGCAGGCCGACAATTGGCAGCTCTGGGTGATCGCCTCGCCGTTGTTGCTGACCGCAAGCTACGGCGTGATGCGCATCCTGATGGCGCTGCTGACGCAATGGCGCGACGGCATCTTCGCGCGCGTCGCCATGCACGCGGTCCGCAAGCTCGCCACCATCACCTTCATTCACATGCACGAGCTGTCGCTGCGCTTCCACCTCGAGCGCAAGACCGGCGGCCTGACGCGCGTGCTCGAGCGCGGCCGCGAGGGCATCGAGGTCATCGTCCGCATGGTGATCCTGCAGCTGATCCCGACCATCGTCGAGGTCTCGCTGCTGATGGCCGTGCTGCTCTGGCAGTTCGACTGGCGCTACGTGGTCGCCACCCTGATCATGGTCGCGCTCTACATGTACTACACCTACATCGCGACCGAGTGGCGGATCGGCATCCGCCGCAAGATGAACGATTCCGACACCGAGGCGAACACCAAGGCGATCGACTCGCTGCTCAACTACGAGACCGTGAAATATTTCAGCGCCGAGGCGCGCGAGGCGCAGCGCTACGACAAATCGGTGGAGCGCTACGAGGAAGCGAGCGTCCGCAGCTACACCTCGCTCGCGGTGCTCAACACCGGCCAGGCGGTGATCTTCACGCTGGGCCTGACCGCGACCATGCTGATGTGCGCGATCGGCGTGCGCAACGGCACCAACACGGTCGGCGATTTCGTGCTGGTCAACGCGATGATGATCCAGCTCTACCAGCCCCTGAACTTCATGGGCATGGTCTATCGCGAGATCAAGCAGGCGATCATCGACATCGAGAAGATGTTCGGCGTGCTCGGCCGCGAGGCCGAGATCAAGGACGCGCCCGATGCCAGGCCGCTGGTCATTTCCGCCGGCACCGTGCGCTTCGAGGACGTGCGCTTCGCCTATGAGCCGACGCGCCCGATCCTCAAGGGCATCAGCTTCGAGGTGCCGGCCGGCAAGACCGTCGCCATCGTCGGCCCGTCGGGCGCCGGCAAGTCGACCATCTCGCGCCTCCTGTTCCGCCTCTATGACGTCTCCGGCGGCCGGATCCTGATCGACGGCCAGGACATCCGCGCGGTGACGCAGGATTCACTCCGCGCCTCGATCGGCATGGTGCCGCAGGATACCGTGCTGTTCAACGACACCATTCGCTACAACATCCGCTACGGTCGCTGGGACGCCAGCGATGCCGAGGTCGAGGAAGCCGCGCAACTGGCGCAGATCGATCATTTCATCCGCATGGCGCCGAAGGGCTACGAGACCCAGGTCGGGGAGCGCGGGCTCAAGCTGTCGGGCGGCGAGAAGCAGCGCGTCGCGATCGCGCGCACCGTCCTGAAGGCGCCGCCGATCCTGGTGCTGGACGAGGCGACCTCGGCGCTCGATACCCACACCGAGCATGAGATCCAGGGCGCGCTCGACCGCGTGGCGAAGAATCGCACCTCGCTGGTGATCGCACACCGGCTCTCGACCATCGTCGGGGCCGACGAGATCATCGTGCTGGATCAGGGCCGCATCGCCGAGCGGGGCACCCACGCCAAGCTGCTCGCCCATGGCGGCCTCTATGCCAGCATGTGGAATAGGCAGCGCGAGGCCGAGGCGGCGCGCGAGAAACTGGCCAAGATGGCCGATACCGGCGAGGCCCCCAACCGGGAGCCGCCCCCGGTCGATGACGCCCTGACGACGCCTGCGGCGGCGGTGTGACCTTGTCTCCGGTCCCAACTCTGGCCTAAACAGGCCCGCGCGACCTGCGCCATTAACCCCGAGCGGCAGATAACGATGTCCATTCTCGATTCGATCCAGCGTCAGATCCCGCCGATCCACAAGGAGGGCTATCCCTTCATCGGCGGCTTTGCGCTGGCAAGCCTGGTCCTGTTCTGGCTGTGGTCGCCTCTGGGCTGGATCGGCACGATCCTGACCGTGTGGTGCGCGCTGTTCTTCCGCGATCCCGTGCGCGTGACGCCGGTGCGCGAGGGGCTGGTGGTGTCGCCGGCCGACGGCCGCGTCTCGATGATCACCATGGCGCTGCCCCCGGCCGAGCTCGGCCTCGGCGACCGGCCGCTGCCGCGCATCTCGGTGTTCATGAGCGTGTTCAATTGCCACGTGAACCGCGCGCCCGTCGCGGGCAGGGTGGACCGCATCGCCTACCGGCCCGGACTCTTCATCAATGCCGAGCTCGACAAGGCCAGCGAGGACAACGAGCGCAACTCGCTGGTCATCTCGACACCGACGGCTCGCATCGGCGTGGTGCAGATCGCAGGCCTCGTTGCCAAGCGCATCGTCTGCTTCGTCAGGGAAGGCCAGGCGATCGGCGCCGGCGAGCGCTTCGGCCTGATCCGCTTCGGCTCGCGGCTCGACGTCTATCTGCCTGTGGGGACCAAGGCGCTGGTCTCGGAAGGGCAGACCGCCATCGCCGGCGAGACGATTCTGGCCGATCTTGCCGTCGACGACCCCAGCCGGACCTACCGCACCAATTAACCAATAGTCGGTCCGCGATGGCCTTCCGCCGCAATGGCGGAGGGGGGCGCGGCTTGCTATATCTCGCCTCAAGATGAGGACGAGCCATGACGCCCTATGACTTCAAGGATCCCGATACGCGCCGCCGGCGGTTCCGCCCGATTCCGGTGCGGATGCTGGTGCCCAACGTCATCACGCTGCTGGCGATCTGTGCCGGCCTGACCTCGATCCGGCTGTCGATCGAAGGGCGGATGTCGCTCGCGGTCTATGCCATCGTGTTCGCGGCCGCGCTCGACGGTATCGACGGGCGCATCGCGCGCATGATCAAGGGCCAGTCCAAGTTCGGCGCCGAGCTCGACAGCCTCGCCGATTTCGTGAATTTCGGCGTCGCGCCCGGTCTGATGCTGTATTTCTGGCAGCTGCACGAGCTCGGCAATGCCGGCTGGATCGCCGCCATGGTATTCGCGATTTCCGGCGGCCTGCGCCTGGCACGCTTCAACGCCACCATGGACGATCCCAACAAGCCGGCCTTCGCCGCCAATTTCTTCACCGGCGTGCCGGCGCCGGCCGGCGCGATCACCGTGCTGCTGCCGATCTATGTCGCCTTCCTCGATCTCGGCCGCATGCCTGCGGTGGTGACGGCGGCCTATACGCTTCTGATCGCCTTCCTGATGGTGTCGCGCCTGCCGGTGTTCTCCGGCAAGACCAAGCGCATGCGCGTGCCGCCGGAGCTGGTGCTGCCGGCCTTCGTCGCGGTGATCGTCTTCATCGCGCTCTTGATCGCCTATCCCTGGCACGTGCTGTCGATCGGCACGGTGCTGTATCTTCTCGCTTTGCCGCTCGGCTACAAATCCTATCGCGACCAGGCCCGCGCGATGGAGTCTGCCGCGCCTGCGGGAGACGAGGTCTCATCGCCGCCCTCAGCGCCGACGCTGACC
The DNA here is from genome assembly GCF_056429085.1 of Bradyrhizobium sp. CFUWI. NCBI lineage: Bacteria > Pseudomonadati > Pseudomonadota > Alphaproteobacteria > Hyphomicrobiales > Nitrobacteraceae > Bradyrhizobium > Bradyrhizobium sp. CFUWI. Next base: position 136,759 of record NZ_JBWJZE010000014.1, on the reverse strand, counting down.
AATTTGTCGGAGCCGCCGCACGACGACGACGACCGGCCCGGACGGCTGCACTGAGCAGCGACACGCGGATATCTGCCATGAGGCCCGCCGAGTTGGGTTGAGACCCGATCTCGGCTATATCGGCCTGTGACGGCGGCATCGCGTCAATCAGCCGCCAATCTGGGAGAGAACGCCGTGACCGATAAAGCGACCGGGCCGCTGCCCGCTGCCGTCCTCGAAGCGCTGGGCCGCTACGACACGCCGACGATCTGCAATGCCATGGAGATCGTGGCGCCCGAACGCCGGCTGATCGGCTACACCACCAAGCAGCTGGTCTGCCCGTTCCCCGATTTGCCGCCGATCGTCGGCTATGCCCGCACGGTCGCGATCCGTTCGGTGCTGAAATCCTCGCTTCCCGCCGAGGAGCAGTCGAAGCGCCGCATCGAATATTACGAATATGTCGGCACCGGCCATGGGCCGCGCATCTCCGTGATCCAGGACATCGACGGTCCCGACGTCGGCTACGGCGCGTTCTGGGGCGAGGTGCAGAGCAACGTGCACAAGGCGCTCGGCTGCCTCGGCGTCGTCACCGACGGCTCGATCCGCGACATTCCGCAATGGGCGCCGGGCTTCCAGGCGCTGGCCGGCTCGATCGGCCCGTCGCACGCCTGGGTCCATGCCGAGAGTTTTGGCGGGGAGGTTCGCGTCGCCGGCATGACCGTGAGGTCTGACGACCTGATCCACGCCGACCGGCACGGCGCCATCGTGATCCCGCTCGACATCGCGGCAAAGCTGCCTGAGGCTGCCGAACTCTGCGGCCGCCGCGAGACGCCGATCCTGGAGATCGCACGCAGTCCCGACTTCTCGCTGGAGAAGCTGAAAGCCGCGCTGAAGCGCTCGACCGAGATCCACTGAGCTTACGGCGATGACGCCGGTCGCACGCTGCCTTGTTCGGTCAGGAACAGGGCAGCCTGATCCGGCTCTCCGAACACTGCGGCGGCGCATCCGATCAGGGTGAAGCCGCCGGCGAAATCCCACAGGGTAATATCGTCCGAGTTGTCGGGGATGTGAATCAACCGCGCTGCGATCACGGCGAAGGCGGCCTCGACGAACAGCAGGGCGCTGAATGCCGGCAGGACCAGCTGCGGCTCGAGCAGGTGGAGCGCCAGCACCGCCGGCAACGCGGTGAGAACACTGAACAGCGTCAACATTGCAAATCGCTCCCGCGATTGGACCTGCTGCAGGCCGCAGGATAGCAGATCGGCCTTCGTTTCGCCCGTGGCGCAGGGCCGCAGCCGGTCGCCGACTGGCGATCTCACGACGTCGGGAACTCAGTTTCGACGAGCGAGTAGTTCCTATGCTTCCGCCCTCGGTTCCGGACTGAATTGCCCGAACCGTGGCTCTGTCCCGGCCTGCAGACGCTGAATGTTGGTGCGGTGGCGCAGGATCACATAGATGCCACCTGCAATCACCAGCAATCGATAAGGCAACGGTTGCTCGAGGATGCAGACGAGCGCGGTCGCCGCCAGTGCGGCCAATATCGAGCCCAGCGAGACGATGCGCGAGAGGGCCAATGCGACCGCAAAGGCGATTGCCGCCCCGAGGCCGACGGGCCACGACATCGCAAGCAGGACGCCAAGCCCTGTCGCTGCGGATTTGCCGCCCGTGAAGTTCAGCCAAATCGAAAGGGCGTGTCCCAGCAACGCGGCAAGTCCAGCAAGACACACGGCCCAGTCGATCCAGCCTTGCTGATCGAGCGCGGCCGGTGGCGTGCCTGATGGAAACGTGAAGACCCAGCCAAAGAACCAGCGGGCGCAGACGATTGCCGCGGCCCCTTTGAGCACATCGACCAGAAGCACAGCCAGCGCAGGCCATTTTCCGAGGATGCGCAATACATTTGTCGCGCCGGTCGATTTGGAGCCGTGCTTTCGAATGTCGATGCCTCTCAGCAGTTTCCCTGCGAGATAGCCGGTGGGTACAGAACCGAAGAGATAGGCGATGGCTAATCCAGTCGCGGTCGCCAGCCAGAATATCATGGGAGCCCCCCGATGCTCTCGTGTCGACCAAAACGGCTGCGTGTTCATGAGTCCGCCGCCCGGAGGGCGAGGACATCATCGGCCGAGGGCGCTTTTATGGTTAGTGAAGCGTTGAGATTCCTGTCGGCAAGCGGCAAAGCCGGCATCCCCCAAGCACACCGTGCCGGTCCGGCCTGCTGGCTCAACTTAACCTTTACGCGGCTTTAAGGGCGGCGCTCTAGGGTTTCCGATGCGGTTCGGGGTTGGGCCGCACCAGCGGCCAGGACGGCCGTTGTCGCGTACGCGTTGGAGTCGATGATGGATATAGCGACACTTGTCGGACTTGTCGCGGGCGCCACCGTGGTGTCGACCCTGATCTTGATGGGCGGCAGCTTCGGGATGTTTTACGACATCCACGCCGTGATCGTCATCTTCGGCGGCTCGTTCGCAGCAACGATGATCCGCTTTCCATTGTCCGCGATGATCCACGGCGTGCCGCTCGGCGCGAAGTTTGCGTTCACTCTGAGCCGCCTCTCGGCTCACGACCTCGTCGACGAACTCGCCCGCATCGCGGAAATCGCACGCAAGCAGGGCCCGGTCGGACTGGAAAAGGTAGAGACTGACGAGCCGTTCCTCGCCAAGGGCATCCGCTATGTCGCCGACGGCTACGACCTCGACTTCATCCGCGACAATCTGGAGCGCGACCGCGACAACTTCCTGATGCACCTCGACGAAGGCAGCAAGATCTACCGTGCGGTCGGCGACTGCGCCCCGGCGTTCGGCATGATTGGCACGCTGCTTGGCATGGTGCAGATGTTCTCCAACATGTCGGATCCTTCCAAGCTCGGTCCGTTCATGGCCACCGCGCTGCTGGCGACCCTGTACGGCGCCGTTGTCGCCAACCTCGTCTGCTTGCCGATCGCCGACAAGCTGCACGGCAAGCTGCTGGACGAGGAGACCAACCGCACCCTGATCATCGACGGCATCCTGATGATCCGCGACTCCAAGAGCCCGACCTTGGTGCGCGAAATGCTGCTGGCCTATCTGCCGGAGAAGCATCGTGACACCGAAGGCGAGCCGGTGCCGGCTTAAGGCCGCCGCCTGGATTTTGAAAGATGGCCAAGAAGAAGCGCGGCAATGCTCACGGCGGCGGCCACGGCTGGTTCGTGACCTTCGCCGACCTGATGGCGCTGCTGCTGGCGTTTTTTGTGATGCTGGTCGCGTTCTCCACGCAAGACGCCAACAAGCTGAAGATCGTCGCGGGCTCAATGCGCGAGGCGTTCGGCGTGCAGAGCGAAGCGCGCTACTCCGGCATCGTCGAGTCCGACGGCCTGCCGACCCGCCCGCGGCTGAAGAACGTCGATCACATCCAGCCCGAAGATGCCTCCAACACCCCGACGCCGGACCAGGAAGACCGCAACAAGACGTCCGGCGCGAAGATCAAGGTCGACCGCAATTTCGCGCTCGCCGCAGCCTCGCTGCGCCAGGCGTTGCAGGACATGCCGGAGCTGACCGAGATGTCCAAGCACATCATGTTCGAGGAGACCAAGCAGGGGCTCAACCTGGAGATCGTCGATCAGGACGGCCGCTCGATGTTCGCCGACGGCTCCAAGGTGCCCTATGACCGCACCCGCCGCCTGGTCGAGAAGCTCGCAATTCCGCTCAAGGCCACGCCGCTGCGCGTCTCCATCGCCGGCCACACCGCCGCAGGCTTCGTGCCGAACCGCAGCGATTACGGCGCCTTCGATCTGTCGGCCGACCGCGCCAATGCCGTGCGTCAGATTCTCGAACGGGAGGGCCTGCCGCCGTCGCACATCTTCGCCGTCGCCGGCAAGGCGGACACCCAGCCGCTGTTTCCGGACGATCCCTCGCTCGCAGCCAACCGGCGGGTGACCATCACCCTGATGCGCGAGGATCCGCCGCTGCCGCCGAATCTGAGGCCGTGACCGGATGCGGTGAGCATCGGCCTTCCGACGCGATCATGCCCGGAAGCTGACCCCCCTTGCGCTACCATCCTACCTGAGGCATGTCGTCGCGTCGGCGATGAGCGTGGCTGCGGCGTCACAGCATCCGGCTCGGCGCCTGCTATGGTGGTACGCCGATTGACAGGCACACCGGAAGCGTCAAAAGGCCGGATCAAATCCAGGGAAGAAGCGTTTTCCACCCTCATGACGGCGAGTATCACACAGGCCGAGACCCAGGACGGGCCGGTCAGATCGGGTTTTTGGTCCCTTACGCTCGGGAGCATCGGCGTCGTCTTCGGCGATATCGGCACCTCGCCGCTCTACGCATTCCATGAGGCGGTCAAGGCCGCCGCCCATGGCGAGCCGGTCTCACGGGGCATCGTGCTCGGTGTGCTCTCGCTGATCCTGTGGGCCCTGCTGATCGTCGTCACCGCCAAATACGTCCTGCTGCTGCTGCGTGCCGACAATAACGGGGAGGGCGGCACGCTCTCGCTGATGGCGCTCGGTCAACGTGCGCTCGGGCGGCGAAGCTGGGTGCTCCTCGCCCTCGGCGTGGTTGGCGCCTCCATGTTCATCGGCGATTCCATGATCACGCCGGCGATATCGGTGCTATCGGCAGTGGAAGGCCTGAAGCTCGCAACCCCTGCGCTCGAGCACTACGTCGTGCCGCTCACCGTCCTCATCCTGGTGCTGCTGTTCGCGGTGCAGAGCAAAGGGACCGCGCTGGTCGCTTCGGCGTTCGGGCCGGTGATGGTGGTTTGGTTCACCGTCATTGCGGTGATGGGGGCGGTCCACATCGCCGACGACCCCTCCGTGATGGCGGCAATCAATCCTTATTACGCGGTGCAGTTCGTGCTGTCGCACGGCACGATCGGCCTCGTGACGCTCGGCGCGGTGTTCCTGGCGGTTACCGGCGGCGAGGCTCTCTATGCGGATCTCGGCCATTTCGGACGCAAGCCGATCCAGTCGGCCTGGATGTTCTTCGTGCTGCCCGCGCTCCTGATCAACTATTTCGGGCAGGGTGCGCTGGTGCTGTCCGATCCCAGCGCGATCCAGCACTCGTTCTATCGCATGGTGCCCGACAGCCTGGTGCTGCCGCTGGTCGGGCTTGCGACCGCCGCAACGGTGATCGCGAGCCAGGCGGTGATCACCGGCGCTTACTCGCTGGTCTATCAGGCGGTGCAGCTCGGCCTCTTGCCGCGCTTCGAGGTGCGCTATACCTCGGAATCCCATGCCGGCCAGATCTATCTGCCGCGGGTGAACCGGCTGCTGCTGATCGGCGTGATGCTGCTGGTGCTGCTGTTTCACACCCCCAGCAATCTGGCGTCGGCCTACGGCATCGCGGTCTCCACCACCATGGTCGCCGACGGCATCATGGGTTTCGTCGTGATCTGGAAATTGTGGAACTGGCGCGCGGCGACGGCCGCGGCCGTGATCGTCCCCTTCGTCATCGTCGATTTGAGCTTCTTCAGCGCCAACCTGCTCAAGCTGCTCGAAGGCGCCTGGGTGCCGCTGCTGTTCGGCGCGGTGATGGCGGGAACGATCTGGACCTGGCGGAAGGGGTCCGCGATCTTGATCCAGAAAACGCGCCGGATCGAGGTGCCGCTGGACGACCTGGTCCGGAGCCTCGAGAAGCGGCCCCCGCACATCGTCAAGGGCACCGCGGTGTTCCTGACCAGCGATCCCTCCTTCGTGCCGACCGCGCTGCTGCACAACCTCAAGCACAACAAGGTGCTGCACGAGCACAACGTGATCCTGACCATCGAGACCGCACAGACGCCGCGGGTCGACTTGGCGGAGCGATTCCGCATGGAGAAGATCAGCGACAAGTTCTTCAAGGTTCGTCTGCGCTTCGGATACATGGAGCAGCCGAACGTGCCCAAGGCGCTCGCGATCGCGCGCAAGCAGGGCTGGCAGTTCGACATCATGTCGACGTCGTTCTTCGTGTCACGACGATCGCTGAAAGCATCCCCGCAGTCGGGTATGCCGCTGTGGCAGGATCATTTGTTCATCGCGCTCAGCCGGTCCGCCAACGATGCCACCGATTATTTCCAGATCCCCACCGGGCGCGTGGTTGAGGTGGGAACCCAGGTGATTATTTGAAGACAACTGCCGCCATGCGAAAATTGCATGGCAAGGGCCCACAATCGGGCTAGGCTATGCCAGCAGCGCAGGGCTATAAGCCGCGCGCTCTTCCGCCATTGTGCAGTGAAGCATTTCAGAGGCCACCGGGCTCTCCATGACAAGTGACGTAGCGACTTCCGCACCGGAAACGGCGGCGGCCAATGGGCATGGCGATACCCATACCACCGCCGGTTTCGGTGCGCTGACGCTCGGCAGCATCGGGGTGGTCTATGGGGATATCGGCACCAGCCCCCTCTACGCGTTCCGCGAGGCGGTGACGGCGGCCTCGGGCGCCGAGGGGATCGCCACCCCGGCTGCCGTGCTCGGCGTGCTCTCCCTGATCCTGTGGGCGCTGATCGTCGTGGTGACGCTCAAATACGTCGTCATCCTGCTCCGCGCCGACAACAACGGCGAGGGCGGCACGCTCGCCCTGATGGCGCTGGCTCAGCGCGCGGTCGGCACCGGCGGGGCCACCATCGTCCTGCTCGGCATCATCTCCGGTGCCCTGTTCTACGGCGATGCCGTGCTCACGCCAGCGCTCTCGGTGCTGTCGGCGATCGAAGGCATGAAGGACGTCACCCACAAGTTCGAGCCATACATCGTCCCGCTGACCGTGGTGATCCTTGTCTGTCTGTTCGCGGTGCAGTCACGCGGCACGGCGCGCGTTGCCGCCTTCTTCGGTCCGATCATGTGCGTCTGGTTCGCTGTGCTGGCGATCGCCGCGATTCATCCGATCATCATGCAGCCGCAGGTGCTGCTCGCGCTGAACCCGCTCTATGCCGTGTCCTTCATGCTCCACCACGGCATGATCGGCTTCGTGACGCTCGGCGCGGTGTTCCTGGCCGTCACCGGCGCCGAGGCGCTCTATGCCGACCTCGGCCATTTCGGCAAGCGGCCGATCCAGATCGCCTGGCTGTTCATCGTGCTGCCGTCGCTGGCGCTGAACTATCTGGGCCAGGGAGCGCTGGTGCTCGCCGATCCCGGCGCGATCGTGAGCCCGTTCTTCCAGCTCTTTCCGCAAGGCTTCGTTCGCGGCTGCATGGTCGTGCTGGCGACCATGGCGACCGTCATCGCCAGTCAGGCCGTCATCACCGGCGCCTATTCGCTGACGCGCCAGGCAATCCAGCTTGGCCTGCTGCCGCGCTTTGAAATTCGCCATACGTCGGAAGCCCATTCCGGCCAGATCTTCATCCCGCGCATCAACCAGTTGCTGCTGGTCGCGGTGGTGCTGCTGGTGCTGCTGTTCCGCTCCTCCAGCGCGCTGGCGTCGGCGTATGGCATCTCCGTCACCGGCACTATGGTGGTCACGGCGATGATGGGCTTCGTCGTGATCTGGAAGGTTTGGCGGTGGTCGGCATGGGCGGCCGCCGCGCTCATTGCTCCGTTCCTGTTCCTCGACCTGACCTTCCTTGCCGCCAACCTGCTCAAGGTGTTCGAGGGCGGCTGGGTGCCGCTGGCGCTCGGCGCGCTCATGATCATCCTGATGTACACGTGGCGGCGCGGTAGCCGGCTGCTGTTCGAGAAGTCGCGCAAGCTCGAGTTCCCGCTCGCCGACCTCGTGGCTATGCTGGAGAAGCGGCCCCCGCAACGCGTGCCCGGCACCGCCGTGTTCCTGACTTCGGACCCACTCAGCGCCCCGACGGCGCTGATGCACAGTCTGAAGCACTACAAGGTGCTGCACGAGAAGAACGTCATTCTCACCATCGAGACGGCGCAGACCCCGCGCATCGATCCGGCCGAGCGCGTCAAGCTGGAGCAGATCTCACCGACCTTCTCCAAGGTGACACTGAAGTTCGGCTTCATGGAATCGCCCAACGTGCCGAAAGCGCTGGCGATCGCCCGCAAGCTCGGCTGGCAGTTCGACATCATGTCGACCTCGTTCTTCCTGTCGCGCAGGGCGCTGAAGCCCGCCGCGCATTCGGGCATGCCGCGCTGGCAGGACCGGCTGTTCATCTCGCTCAGCCGCTCCGCCAACGACGCCACGGATTATTTCCAGATCCCCTCCGGCCGCGTGGTCGAAGTCGGCACCCAGGTGGCGATCTAGGCGCAAGTCGGCGTCCTGTCCGTCTCCACCGCAGTCATCGCCCGCGAAGGCGGGCGATCCGGAGGCCGGCGTCGAAGAATTCGCTCTCGCCGCAGCCGCCGCAGCGTACTGGATTCCCCGCCTGCGCGGGGAATGACACCGAATGGGTGGCGAGGGCTGAAACAGGGCCTCTGGGCATGGCCCCGAAAGCCGCACTTCAAGTAGCTGCGATTTAGCTTTAACTTGCGCTGGGCGGCTCAAGCCTTTGTAGCGCTTGATTTTCGTCTCCCGAGAGGCGAGGTTGCCGCCGGCCGGGGCGCCCCGGCATGCGGCTCGCGACGTTGGAGGATGATGTGGCAAACCAGGTACAGGATCTGACCCCGGACGAGGTCTCCAAAGGTGTCGCGGAAGGACGCTATCTGCTGGTCGACGTTCGCGAGCCGAACGAGGTCCAAGCCGAGGCCTATCCTTACGGCGTCGTCGTGCCGCTCTCGACCTTCGATCCCAAGGCAATTCCCGATCCCCAAGGCAAGCAGGTCGTGTTCGCCTGTCGCTCGGGCAAACGCTCGGTGACGGCCTCGCTCGCGGCGCAGGCGGCGGGCCTGCCTTACGACAAGCATCTGGCCGGTGGCATGCTGGGCTGGAAGGCGGCCGGTCTTCCCAGCAAGGTCGATGGCTGACCTCACCCGATGTCAAAGAGCTCCTCGCTGAACAAGGTCTTCGCCGACCTTCCCGTCACCATCTTCGAGGCGATGTCGCAGGCGGCCCGCGACAACAATGCCATCAATCTCGGGCAGGGCTTTCCCGACGATCCCGGCCCGGAGGACATCCGCCGCGCCGCGGCCGAGGCCTCGCTGAACGGCTACAACCAGTACCCGTCGATGATGGGCCTGCCGGAGCTGCGCCAGGCGATCGCGACCCATTACAGCCATTGGCACGGCCTCAGGCTCGACCCGATGAGCGAGGTGATGGTGACATCCGGCGGCACCGAGGCGCTGACCTCGGCCATCCTCGCGGTGGTCCAGCCTGGCGACGAGGTGGTGTGCTTCCAGCCGGTCTATGATTCCTATTTGCCGATCATCCGGCAGGCCGGCGGCATTCCGCGCCTCGTCCGGCTCGAGCCGCCGCACTGGCGGCTGAACGAGGACATGCTGAAAAGCGTCTTCAATTCAAAGACCAAGGCGGTGCTGTTCAACAATCCCTTGAATCCTAGTGCGGTGGTCTATCCGCGCGAGGACCTCGAACTCTTGGCGCGCTACTGCCAGGAGTTCGACGTCATCGCGATCTGCGACGAGGTCTGGGAGCACGTCACCTTCGACGAGCACAAGCACATCCCGCTGATCACCATCCCGGGCATGCGCGAGCGCACCATCAAGGTCGGCTCGGCCGGCAAGATCTTCTCGCTGACCGGCTGGAAGATCGGCTTCGTCTGCGCCGCGCCGCCGCTGTTGCGCGTCGCCGCCAAGGTGCACCAGTTCCTGACCTTCACCACCGCGCCGAACCTGCAGGCCGCGGTGGCCTACGGTCTCGGCAAGTCCGACGACTATTTCCTGTCGATGCGGAAGGATTTGACGCGGAGCAGGGACCGCCTGACCAAGGGACTCGAAAGCCTCGGTTTCCCCGTGCTGAAGTCGCAGGGCACCTACTTCCTTACCGTGGACCTGTCGCCGCTGGGGCTGAACGAGAGCGATACCGAATTCTGCTGGCGCATCGTGAGGGACTACAAGGTCGCGGCGATCCCGGTCTCGGCGTTCTACGAGCAGGACCCGGTGACCTCGGTGGTGCGCTTCTGCTTCGCCAAGAAGGACCAGACGCTGGACACCGCGCTGGAGCGGCTGTCCGACGCGGTGCGTGGACGCAAGAGGCAGCGATGACGAAGGTTGGCCGCTCGAGGCTTTGCTTTTCCTGGCTTTGCCTTGGTTTTGCATTCGCCGCAGCGCTGACGTTGCTCATCGTCCCCGCTAGGGCCGAGGAGCGGGTCGTCAACTTCTACAACTGGTCCAACTACATGGCGCCGGACGTCCTGGAGGCCTTCACCAAGGAGACCGGGATCAAGGTGGTCTACGACACCTTCGATGCCAACGAGACGCTGGAGACGCGCCTGATGGCCGGCAAGTCCGGCTACGACGTCGTGGTGCCCACGGCCTATTTCCTGCAGCGCCAGATCAAGGCCAACATCTTCCAGAAGCTCGACAAGGCGAAGCTGCCGAACCTCGCCAATGCCTGGCCGATGGTGACCAAGCATCTGGCGACTTACGATCCCGGCAACGTCTACGCCGCCAACTACATGTGGGGCACGACGGGCATCGGCTACAACATCGCCAAGGTGAAGCAGATCCTCGGGGCCGATGCCAAGATCGACAGCTGGGACATCGTCTTCAAGCCGGAGAACCTCGCCAAGTTCAGAGATTGCGGCGTGCATATGCTCGACTCCGCCGACGACATCTTTCCCGCGGCGCTGAACTATCTCGGGCTCGATCCGAACTCGACCAAGCAGGCGGACCTCGAGAAGGCCGCGGATGCCGTCGCCAAGGTCCGCCCGTCCGTCCGCAAGTTCCACTCGTCGGAATATCTCAGCGCGCTCGCCACCGGCGAGATCTGCTTCGTGGTCGGCTGGTCCGGCGACATCATGCAGGCCCGCGCCCGCGCGGCGGAAGCCAAAACCGGCATCGAGATCGGCTACGCCATTCCGAAGGAGGGCGCGCAGATGTTCTTCGACAATCTCGCCATCCCCGCCGACGCCAAGAACGTCAATGAAGCCTACGAGCTGATCAACTATCTCTACCGCCCCGATGTCGCCGCCAAGAACTCGGACTTCCTGTCCTACGCGAGTGGTAATCTCGCCAGCCAGAAGCTCGTCGATCCGAAGATCCTGAACGACAAGAACATCTATCCGGACGAGGCGACGCTCGCAAAGCTGTTCGTCATCACAGCGCGGGAGCCGGCGACGCAGCGCATCATCAACCGGCTCTGGACCAAGGTGAAGACGGGGCGGTAGGGGCCGCACTTCGTCATTGCGAGCGAAGCGAAGCAATCCAGAATCTCTCCGCGGCGGCACTCTAGATTGCTTCGTCGCTTCGCTCCTCGCAATGACGACGAGCTACCGCCACCTTCTGTGCAGCCACAGCCACTGCTCGGGATGCTCGCGCACCCAGCTCTCCACCACGTTGGTGATGGCCTGCGTCGTGCCCTGGATGTCGATCCTGCCCTCGGCGTCGCGCACCGGCGGGATTTCTTCGGTCAACTCGGCACGGAAGCGAAAGCCGGGCAGGCGGATGACACGCACGCCGTGGATCGGGCATTCGACCTGACGGAGCAGGCGCGCCAGCATCGGATTGGCGCGGGTCTTGCGGCCGAAGAAGGTGACCTCGACGCCGCCGGTCAGGTATTGGTCGATCAGCATGGCGACGTGCTTGCCGTCCTTCAGCGCCTGCGCGAGCCGCAGCGGCGCGTCGCGGCCGGCGGGGATCAGCGTGCCCATGTTGACCTGGCGCATCTCCTGGATGATGCGGTCGGCGGAGGCGATGTTGGGGCGGCGGTAGAGGATGGCGGTATCCAGCCCGTGCGCGACCGCCGCGAGCGCCGGCAATTCCCAATTGGCCAGATGCGCGGCGAAGATCAGCGCCGGCTTGCCGTCGTCGCGGATGCGGTCGAATTGTTTGATGCTGCTCTCGGGCAGCTCGATCCGGCTGTTTTCCGCATGGGCACGGTCGTAATCCCAGACACGGTCCATATGGGCGAACTCGGCGCCGACGCGGCCGAGATTGTCCCACACGCCCATCAGGATCTGTTCGATCTCCTCCGGCGACTTCTCGGGGAAGGCCGCAGCGAGATTGGCGCGGCCGATGCGGTGCTCGCGCAGGCGCGGGCCGATCGTTTTCACGAACCGTGCGAAAAAGTCCGAAGTCTTGACCGGGTCGAAATAGCGCGTGGTGCGCAGCATGCCGACCGTGGCGGCGCCGATCAGGCTGCCGCCGATCGATTTGGCAGCCTGCCGCGCGCGGGCCTTCGTGCTCGCAGTCAGTAGCGCCATGCGTCCGGTCAGGCCGGTTCGCGGGTCAGGATCAGCGAGGCGTTCTGGCCGCCGAAGCCGAACGAGTTCGACATCACGGCGGTGACGCGGGCATCGCGCGCCTTGTTGCCGACGACGTCGAACAGGATGGTGGGATCCGGGGTGTCGTAGTTGATCGTCGGCGGAATACGCTGATGCTCGAGCGTGAGCAGCGAGAAGATCGCCTCGACCGCGCCGGCGGCCGAGATGGTGTGGCCGACCATCGACTTGTTGGAGGTGACCGGAATCTTCTGCAGGAGCTCGCCGAACACGGCCGATGTCGTGTTGTACTCCATCTTGTCGTTCTCGGGCGTCGCGGTGCCGTGCGCGTTGATGTGGTCGATCTGATCCGGCGTCATGCCGGCGTCGGCCAGCGTCTTGTTCATGCAGCCGATGATCGGCTTGCCGTCGGGCGAGGAGCGGGTGCGATGGAAGGAATCGGTGAGCTCGCCGCAGCCGGCGATCACGCCCAGGATCTTTGCTCCACGCGCGGTGGCGGCTTCGTAGCTTTCGAGCACGAGCGCGCCGGCGCCCTCGGCCATCACGAAGCCGTCGCGGTTCTTGGAGAAGGGGCGGGAGGCCGCCTGCGGCGGATCGTTCTGGGTCGACAGCGCCGAGAGCAGCGAGAAGCGCACCATGGCCTCGGGGTTGACCGTGCCGTCGGTGGCGACGCACAGCGCGGCATCGGTCTCGCCGCGTCGGATCGCCTCGACGCCGAGCTGGATCGAAGTGGCTCCGGACGCGCACGCCGTCGACAGCGAGATCGGCGAGCCCTTGGTGCCGAAGGTTTCGGCGAGGTAAGCTGCGACCGAGCCGAACATGAAACGGTGATGATAAGCGGCGTATTTGCCGCCGCCGGAGATGCGCAGCAGATCGTCATAGGTGAAGTCGGGCTTGCCGACGGCGCGGCCGAGCTCGCGGCGCTGCGGCCATTCCACCTCGACCGGCGCGACCGCGAGGAAGAGCGGACCCGGGAAATCGGCCTTGGCGCCGATGCCGGCCTGATCGAGCGCTTCCTGCGTGACGAGCTCAGCCATCCGTTCGGACAGGCCGGTGGAAGAGAACGGCTCGACGCCGACGAAATCGACAGTGCCGGCCATCGTGGTCTTCAGGCCATCGACCGGAAAGCGGGTGATGGTGCGGATGCCGGATTCGCCGGCGACGAGCTTGGCCCAATTGTCGGCCTTGCCGGCACCGAGCGAGGTCATGATCCCCATGCCGGTGACGACGACGACGGGACGCCCGAGTTTGTCGCGTGGTGCAGTCATGTCGATCCCCCGGGTGAGCTAGCCAACTGCCTCGACCAGCGCCATGCCTTCGCCGCGCCAGTGTCCGGCTCCCACCACCACAATCTGGGTGGGTGCTCCCTGCATTTCAATCTCGGTACCGGTGGAATCGTTCGGCGGGAACAGCGCACCGCGCGAGATCGACAGCGCGGCGAGCGCGATGCCGAGCGGGAATTGCGTCTCCATGGTGTGGCCGAACATCGTGCCGGTCGAACGCACCGGGAAGTCGGCGTGAGCCTTCAGGAAGCCGCGCTCTTCGCTCGTCGCCGGCTCCGCACCGGTCGCGCCCGTGATGATCGCGCCCTTGCCCTCGCGCTTGGGCAGCTTGGCCCAGAGCTGCTCCAGCGTCGCGGCCATGTCGCCGGGCTGCTTGCGCCGGGCGAGATCGGCGACGACGCTCGACAGTCTTGCGAACGGCTTTGCACCGCGCGCTTGCGCGTGGGCTTTCGATTCCAGCACCAGGAACGCGCCGGCCGAGCCGAGCGCGAAGCCGGCGTGGTCCTTGCGCGCCCACACCGGTGCAAACTTGTCCTTCAGGTTGAAGTCGCCGAATTCGTAGAGGACCATCAGGTCCTTGCGCTCGCCGTTGTGCGAGCCGCCGACCAGGGCAATGTCGCTCTCGCCCGAGGCGATGCGCGCCAGCGCGATGCGGGCGGCATCGGCGCCAGCGACTTCCTCGCCCATGAAGGTGCGCGAGGTGCCGCCAAGACCGTGCACGATGGCGATGTTGCCGGCGAGCAGGTTGGAGAGCTGCGCCAGGAACAAAGTCGGCCGCAGATCGCTCATCAGCCGTTCGTTGAGGAAGCCGGGCGCGTTCGCTCCCTTGGCCTCGGCCGTCAGGACGCCGGTGTCGACGTTGAGGTCGCGCTCGCCGCCGCCGGCGGCCACCACCATGTCGATCTTCGACAGGATGTCCTTGTTGCCCTTGATCCCGGCAGAGTCGAGCGCAAGGCCGGCGGCATAGGTGCCGATGCGCTGCCAGGCTTCCATCTGGCGCTGGTCGCCCTTCTTCGGGATCTGGCTGTCGAAGGTCACAGGCATCAGGGGATGCACGATGTAGGGCGCAAAGCCCTTCTCGTCGACGTTGATGCGCTTCTCCTGAAGCGCAGCCCAATTGGCGTCCAGGCCCTCGCCGAGCGAGGTCGCAAGGCCAATGCCGGTGATCCAGACTTCGGTCTGGCCGGGCTTCGCAGCAGTGTCAATCATGGCGAGACGGCCTGTTGGGGAAAGCCGACACGCTCGGCGACTTTCGCCATGTATCCGCGCATATCCGCATTGGGGAAGGGGATCAGCGTGAAGGTCAGCGACGAATTCGCCCGCAGCTTGCCGCCGACCCTGATCTTGGCTTCGGTCATGGCGTAGCCGGAGCCTTCATAGGTGAGACTCGCCTCGATGCTCATGAGGTCGCCGGGGAAGACCGAGCCGCGCACCTTGGCCTCCTTCACGGCGGCAAGGATCGGCATGCGCTCGAACTTGAATACGCCGAGCTGGAGCCAGCCCGAGGCCTGCGCCATCGATTCGATCAGGAGCACGCCGGGCATCAAGGGGTAACCCGGGAAGTGCCCCTCGAAGACGGTGCTCTCCTTCGGGACCTGGGCTTCGACGACGATCGTCTTCTCGTCGACCTTGAGGTCGACGATGCGATCGATCATGTGGAAGTATTCGAGTTGCATGGCCGCGCGCTTACGCGCTCGCGCCCTTGGCCGCAACCAGTTCGTCGATGCGGGCGCACAGGTTCTTCAGCACGAAATACTGCTCGGTGGTCGCCTTGCCGTCGTTGACCTCCTGGGTCCACTTTTCCAGCGGCAGCTTGATACCGAACTGCTTGTCGATCGCGAACGCGATGTCCAGGAAATCGAGGCTGTCGATGCCGAGATCGTCGATGGCATGGCTATCCGGCGTGATCGTGTCGCGCGGGATGTCGCAAGTTTCAGCGATGATCGTGGCGACCTGATCGAATGTGGAGGACATCACTAAGCCTTTGATATATTGCGGGTATTTGTCAGATTGTCCAGAGTGGCACGGTGGGTGGGCATCGCGCCCCTGATGACGCCCTCAACCCCCGCTCTGGCCGGGTCGAAAGCCCGTATATCGGAGCGCCGCCCTGAGTTCAATGGAGCCGGACAGGCGAGGGGACGGGGCTGGGGATGCCCGCCGGAGCTCCCTCCGGCCGGCGGATCGGGCCTAGATATGCGGCGTCGTGATCTTGACGCAGTCGCGACGGCCCATCAGCACGCAATCCTGGGTCCGGCGCAGGTCGGCGATGCTGACCGCGAGCCAAATTCCGATTGCGGTCAACGCGATCGTGAAGGCCAGCGCCGCGATGTTGGCGAGCATGCGATGACGGTAATCGCCCGGCTCGGCACGAGGCTGCTCGTAGCGTGACAGGTCGAGCGGTTCGGGCGCAACGCGCATCGGCTGCACGGTACCGCTACCGCGGCGGACCGCAGGGGAAGGCGAGGTGCGCGGCCTGAACTGGAGCACCCGGTGCTCGTCGTCAGAGCTTATGGGCCGCTGGGTCGTCATAGGGCGGGGATCACTCCGAAGCAGCGCTTTTAGATAGCACACGTGATGAACGCGTTGCAGAAAATCTTCGCAATGTCCGCGTGTAATCTGGCGCGCGCTCTATTTGTGCATGGACCGTGCGGAGCGATCGTGGGACCGGCCGTCATGTCGGCGGCAGGACGCGGGGCTTGCGTTGCAACAACGCGCTGGCGACGGCCGAAGACGTCGCGCCTCAACCGGCCAGGTCTCGCTCGATGTTGCGCAGCCGCACGAAGGCTGCCCAAGCCTGCGGATAGTCCTTGTCGGCGGGATCGATCGCAAGCAGCGCGCAGCGTGCTCTCTTGATCTCTTCCGACGACACACGCTTCGTCTCCAATGTTCTCGACTGCTCCCAACGCGCTTCGATCTCCTTCGCGACAGCCAAGGATTCAGCGGCCGTCCGTTCCTGCGTCGATTTAGCCGGGCACTGGCCTGAGGGCGGCGCCGGCCATGCGACCGGCGGCCGATCCGCCTGCCAGATCGGTTCGCTGTCCGGTACAGGCTTCACCGGCGAAACAGAAGGTTGCCCTGCCGGCACCGGTCCCGTCCCGGCCAGTCCTGTCCTCGCCGGACCGGGCGAGCCCGCCGCTCCCGGTGCGACTGCTGCTGTCCGCGCCGCGAGTTGGCCAAGCTGTTGCTCCATCGTGCCGCCACTGGATGGGGGAATGACCTTCCCGACGGCCTTGGCCACCGCCAGCGCGCCCGGTGTGACCGGCATTTGTTGTTCGGCAGTCCTGACCTCGGTCGCCGTTGGGCACGATTTGTATGCAAAGTGTTGGGAGGTAATCCGGCCGTCGTCGTCGACCCGGGCGAAGTCGCTGGCCACGGTGTAGACGAACGCGGCGTCGATCGCGTGGCCGGCCCTGTTTTTCGCGTTCACAACACCGCACACGTATCTCGCAGCGTCTGCCTCGACCGTTCGCAGGCCTCTGAAGTGAGCTGAATGCGGCTCGATCAGCACGCGAGAGACCGCCGCTCGGGCCTTGCGGTGCTCGGATTGAAAGATGCTCCATATTTCATCGGGATTGACGATGTCGGGCTGGTAGTTCCACATGTAGCCAACCCCGAAGAATGCTGCGCCGACGCACGTCGCGACGATGGATGCTCGCAGGTTCATGAGATGGCGCCCTTTAGCAGGCACGACTCGTCCGCGTCTCCGTCCGTGGACTTTGACGGAAATCGTGGAGGTTGTGCCGAAGTGTTTGCGCTAATAAGGGGCGAGATTCTTAATAAAACGTGTTCGATTGTGGAATCATTCTTGTTCCCGCAGAGCGGGAACTTTATTTCCGCCGGCGGCGTCAGTTTCGCAGGCGAGTGACACGCCCCTCGTTCGGCCGCGCTTGTCTGGACAGGCAAAGAAGCAAGCGGCCGCGGCGGAGTTCGCGGGTTCAGCGACATCGCGTCTCAGGCAACGGTTTGACATTCCGCAAATGCGTGTGGAGGCCAGCCGGTACTGTCCGCCTGCATGATTGCCGAAGCAGCGTTCTGCCCTGAAGTCGACGGGTGAGGTGGGCTCAAGGTCATGCCAACTGGAGACACGGCCATGAGCATCATCTTCCGCATCCTCTTTGTCACTGCCGGCGCAATCACCGCGCTGTTCGTGGCGCGTGATGCCCTGAACTTCACCATCATTCAGACCTTCGTCGCTGTCCTGCTTGTGACAGCCATCGTGGGGGCTGGAAGTCTCTGGAGCCTGCGGCGGAAGACGTGAGCAAGGCAGAACGCGGCATTTCCGGCGGGCTGAGCGAAACCGAGGCTCGGCTGCGGCTGCAACAGGACGGTTACAACGAGCTGCCTCGGGCGGAGCGGCGCACGCCGCTGCGCATCGTTCTCGAAGTGTTGCGCGAGCCGATGCTCGCGCTGCTTCTGTGCGGCGGGCTGGTTTACCTCCTGCTCGGCGACCTCCGCGAGGCGCTGCTGCTCCTCGCATTCGGCGGCATCTCCGTCGTGATCACCATCGTCCAGGAGACCCGCACCGAACGGGTTCTGGAAGCCCTGCGGGAGCTGACCAGTCCGCGCGCGCTCGTGGTCAGGGATGGGGAGCGGCGGCGGATCGCCGGCCGGGAGGTCGTCCGTGGCGATCTTCTCGTCCTGGCCGAAGGCGACCGGATTCCGGCAGACGCGGTGCTCGTCAGCGCGCATGATCTGGCGGTCGACGAATCGCTGCTGACCGGCGAGTCGGTCCCTGTTCGCAAGCAGGCCGTTAAAGCGCCGACGCCCGAAGCTGCTTTGGCCGAGCATCGCCCGGGCGGCGACGATCAGCCTTTCGTGTATTCGGGCTCGTTGGTCGTGCGAGGCGAGGGCCTGGCCGAGGTCGAGGCCACCGGCCCTCGCAGCGAGATCGGGAAGATCGGACTGTCGCTGCATGGCTTGCAGGCAGAGCCGCCGCGGTTGCAACAACAGACCGCACGGCTGGTGCGGCTTTGCTTTCTCGGCGGCGCGGCGATCAGCCTGGCCGCCGTCCTGCTTTACGGAACGTTGCGCGGGGATTGGCTGCAGGCGCTGCTCGGAGGCATCGCGATCGGCATGTCGATGCTTCCGGAGGAGTTTGCCGTCGTCCTCACGGTGTTCATGGCGATGGGCGCCTGGCGCATTTCAAAGGCGCGCGTGCTGACGCGGCGCGCCGCCGCGATCGAGGTGCTTGGCTCCGCCACGGTGCTGTGCACCGACAAGACCGGCACGCTGACGCAGAACCGGATGTCGGTTGCGGAACTGAGGCTGCGCGACGGGGCGAGCATGAGCCTTGCCTCATTGCAGCCCGCTCCTGTGGGAGCAGAGTTCTTCGAGCTGGCGCGTTGCAGCGTGCTGGCGAGCTCGCCGCAACCGTTCGATCCGATGGAGAAGGCCCTGCATACGTTCGTGCAGGCGAAGCTGCCGAAGGATCAGGAAGCCGGCGGCACTCCGACCTTGATACGCACCTACGGCCTGCGACCCGAGCTGCTGGCGATGACCCAGGTCTGGCGGTTGCCGCATCGCCAGGACGTCTTCGCTTCGGCGAAAGGCGCCCCCGAGGCGATTGCCCGCCTCTGCAAGCTGGATGGGGCGCAGCAGGAGGCGATGCGCGATTCGGTCGCGGCGATGGCAAAGAATGGTCTACGCGTGCTGGGCGTGGCTGCTGCGACCTGTGGCGGCGAGAATCTGCCGACCTCGCAGGAAGGCTTTTCGTTTCGCTTCCTCGGTCTCGTCGGGCTGGCCGATCCGCTTCGCCCTGGCGTCCCCGAGGCCGTGGCGGAATGTCGGTCGGCCGGCATTCGCGTCGTCATGATCACGGGCGACTATCCTGCGACCGCCATGGCGATCGCCGCGCAGGCCGGGCTCGACGTCAAAGAGGTCGTAACCGGTGCGCAGATCAAGCTCGCGAACGAGAGCGAGCTGGAAGCGCTCGTCAGGAACGTGAACGTGTTCGCTCGGGTCCTGCCCGAGCAGAAGCTGCGGATCGTTCAGGCGATGAAGCGCAACGGCGAGATCGTCGCGATGACCGGCGACGGCGTCAACGACGCGCCGTCCCTGAAGGCTGCCCATATCGGGGTCGCGATGGGCGGCCGCGGCACCGATGTGGCCCGCGAGGCATCCTCGATCGTTCTGCTCGACGACGATTTCGGCTCGATCGTCGCATCCGTCCGCCTCGGGCGCCGGATTTACGACAATCTCCGCAAGGCGATGGCCTTCATATTCGCCGTCCACGTTCCGATCGCGGGGCTGGCCCTGCTTCCCCTGGTGTTCGGGCTGCCCGTGATTCTCGGCCCCGTTCACATTGCGTTTCTGGAGCTCATCATCGACCCCGTCTGTTCGCTGGTGTTCGAAGCCGAGCGGGAGGAACGCGATGTCATGGCGCGTCCGCCACGGCGCGCGGATGCGGAGCTGTTCTCGTGGGCGTTGGTCGGCTGGAGCGTTCTTCAGGGTGTTCTGGCGTTCGCGCTGATCGCCGCGATCTTCATCGTCGCGCTTCGTTCCGGCGTTCCTCCCGATGAGGCACGCACGCTCGCCTTCATCGCGCTCGTCGTCTGCATCGTTACGCTGGTGCTGGTCAACCGGTCCTTCAGCGCGTCGTTCCTGTCCGCCTTCTTCCGTCCGAACCCGGCATTGCTCTGGATATTCCTGGCGATCGCACTTGTTCTCGCCGCGGCTCTGTTCTGGCCGCCGGCGTCCAGCCTGTTTCGTTTCGGTCCCCTGCACCTGGACGATCTCATGGTCACGTTCGGCGCAGGCTTGCTGGTGCTCACCGTGCTCGAATTGCTGAAACCGATATGGGCAACGCGGCTGCGATTCTGACTGCCGCCCGGAGAGCCCGTCTTCGAAGCCACCGCCGGATGCGAATCTTCCTTGCCGGCTCTGCGCAGCAGCTTTCACGCTGCAGCGCGTTCGGGAGGCGAGAGTCGTTACCGCAACGGCTTCTTCAGGAGCGAGAAGCGGTCCGGATCGAGCCCCATCGAGGGTTGCAGCATCGGGGCCTCGACGTTGGAGAGCGTTTTGGCGGGCGGGGCCGAGAACACCGGATCGTTCGGCACGTCACGCTGCGAGGTGGCGCCGCGCCAGCGCTCGAGCACGGCGCTGACGAAGTGCATGTCGTGGCCGGAGGTAACCGACGGCACGCTCGAGATGGTGGCCTCACCGCGCGGCAATTGATGCGGCGGCACCTCCTTGAAGCGCAAGCGCGTCGGCAGCGCGACGCCTTCGCCGAAGGCCAGCACCTCACGCGTGCCGAGCGAGGGCACGAAGGACAGCAGGTTCGCGGCGGCGTCCGATACCGCAGCGCGCAGCAGCGCCTGGTCGCGCTCGTTGGCAAGACGCATCGTGAACAGCGTGTTGCACTGGGAGATGATGGTGGCGTCGAGCTCGGCCGGACGCTGGGTGATGAGGCCGAGATAGACGCCGTACTTGCGGCCTTCCTTGGCGATGCGCGACACCGCCTTGCGGGTCGGCCCGAAACCGATATTGCGGTCGGCGGAGGCGTAGCGATGCGCTTCCTCGCACACGAACAGCAGCGGCGAGACGCCGTCGCTCCACAGGCCGAAATCGAAGGCCATGCGGCAGAGCACCGAGACGACGGAATCGATGACTTCGGCCGGGAAGCCGGCGAGCTGCATCACGGTCATCGGCTTGCCGTTCGCCGGGAGGCGGAACAGATGGCTGATGACCTCGGCCATGGTGTCGCCGCCGACATTGGCGTTGTCGAACATGAAGGCGTAGCGCGGATCGTTGCGCACCGCCTCGATGCGCGAGATCAGCTTGTGATAGATGATGCGCGAGGAGCGGTTCTCGAGCTTGCCCATGCGCTCGTCGATCAGCGACATCAGGTCGACCAGGCGATAGGGCACCGGCGTGTCGACGGTGTAGCCGATCTGCTTGGGATCGATGCGCTTGAGACCGATGCGGTCGGCGTTCTGGTATTGGGTGTAGACGCCCTTGGCGAGCGGGATCACCTCGGCGAGGATGTCGAGCTCCTCGGGCACGCCGGCGCGGCCACCGAACAGCACGTCGACGATTTCCTCGAAGTTGAACAGCCAGAACGGTAGCTTCAGGTTCCGCGGGTTGAGCACCAGCGCGCGGTCGCCGAAGCAGCGGCCATATTCGTTGTGCACGTCGAGCAGGAAGATGCGCAGGTTCGGGCGCGCCTTCAGGATCTCGTTGAGCAGCAGTGACACGCCGGTCGATTTGCCGACGCCGGTCGATCCCAGCACCGCAAAATGCTTGGACAGCATTTCCTCGACGTCGACATAGGCGACGACCGAGCGGTCCTGCTGGAGGAAGCCGACATTGATCTGGTCCGAGCCGGTCGGCGCGTAGATCGTGCGCAGCTCCTGGCTGGTGATCAGGTCGACGGCATCGCCGATGGTCGGATAATTGGTGACGCCGCGCTGGAATTTCGGCTTGTCGCTGGCGTTGAGGATCTCGCCGAGCAGGTCGACCGAGGCGACCGCGATATAGCTGTCGCTGCTGGACAGGTTCTCGCAGGACACCTCGGTGATCATCGCGACGATGACCGAGCTGGCGCTGCGAATGCTGACGAAGCGGCCGACGGTTGCCCGAACTTCCGAGATGGGCATCTGGCTTTCCGCCAGCAGCCCGACCCGGGCGAGCGATCCGCGAACCGAAATCACGCGTCCAAAGGATGTCACGATCAATGAACCTGGCAAGAGCGAGGGATTTGTCCCGGACTATGCGCGGCCGTCGCTGGACAAACGGTTAAGCGCCAGGCGCGCCCGCTTCGTTAAATCCGCGACAATTCGGCTGTGAGATTTGTTTCCGAACGCAGACTTATGGGCGGAAACGGCAGGAAAATGCTGCAATTCCACGGCCGTTGGCGCAAAAAGCTGTTAAGGAATATTTTACCATCCGGCCACTCGGTTCCCCGTTTTCGGGGATGTTGGCCCGCGCGCAACGAAGTCATCCGGTTTCGCGGTGGCGTTTGATTTGTTGACGGGACCTAATCATTTGTACATTAGTACAAATGAACCGGCGGCCTCGGTGTCGCCTTCGGGCGGGTGAGCGTGGTGCAACCCTGTACCCGATCGCGCGATCCGGCGGATCGCTGGCCGTGCTGGAGGAAGACATGCAGCCCGAACCGATCCTCGATCTTGCTCATCTCGGCCATATGGAGCTGCTGACGCCCAAGCCCGATGAGAGCCTGAAATTCTTCGTCGACGTCATGGGCATGACCGTCAGCGGCCAAAAGGGCGAGTCGGTTTATTTGCGCGGCTGGGACGATTACGAGCGCTACTCGCTGAAGCTGACGGCGTCGAAAACCTCGGGCATGGAGCACATGGCGCTGCGCGCACGCAGCCAGCAGGCGCTGGAGCGCCGCGTCGCCGCGCTGAAAGGGTCCGGCTTCGACATTGGCTGGATCGACGGCGACATGGGGCAGGGCCCGACCTTCCGTTGCCGCGATCCCGACGGTCACATCGTCGAGCTCTATTACGAGACCGAGTGGTATCAGGCGCCGCCGGAGCTGAAGCCCGCACTGAAGAACCAGGCGCAGCGTTTTCCCGCGCGCGGCGTCAATGTCCGGCGTCTCGATCACCTCAATTGCCTTGCCGTCGACATCAAGGCCAACCGCGAATTCTTCGAGAATTACCTCGGCTGCCGCCTCACGGAGCAGATCGTACTCAACGACGGCCGGGAAGCTGCGATGTGGCTGACGATGTCGAACAAGAGCTACGATTTTGCCTATTCGCTCGACCATTCAGGCGTGCCGGGCCGCTTCCATCACGTCACCTACGCGCTCGACAGCCGCGAGGAGATTCTTCGCGCGGCCGATATTTTCCTGGAGAACGGCGTGCACATCGAGACCGGCCCGCACAAGCATGCGATCCAGCAGACCTTCTTCCTCTACGTCTATGAGCCCGGCGGCAACCGCGTCGAGGTCGCCAATGCCGGCGCGCGCCTCATTCTCGCGCCCGACTGGAAGCCCATCGTGTGGACCGAGGAGGAGCGCAAGAAGGGCCAGGCGTGGGGGCTGAAGACGATCGAATCGTTCCACACCCACGGCACGCCGCCGGTGGAGATGAAGCACGGGTGAGTTAAAGCATGCGAGCTGGGCGAGGTCTGGGCAAGCGCCTCGTCCTTCGAGACGACCGCTTCGCGGTCTCCTCAGGATGAGGCTAAGCGGCAGCTTTGCCTTATTGAACTGCTACCAAGCACTCCGTCCTCATCCTGAGGGCCCGCCGTAGGCGGGCGTCTCGAAGGATGGCCGAAGGCGAGCTTTACGCCTTCCTTCGTCTTACCTCAGTGCGTCGACCCACGCACCCGCGCGATTATATCGCGTACGCCTGACCATGCCGGCTTGTCCGGTGCGAACTGCTTGCGCAGGAAGGTGACGAGCTCCTCGATTTGCGCATCGCTCATGCTGTTCCTGAACGCGGGCATGTAGCCGAGATCGCTTGTGACCGGTTCGGCGATCCCATGCAGGATCACCTGGACCAGATTGTCCGCCGTCGCGCTGTGCAGGTTGCTGTTCAGCGCGAGCGAGGGGCGGCTGCCGAACAGCGGCAGGCCGCCGACCTCGTGGCACACCGCGCAGGCGCCCTGATAGAGCCGCGCGCCGGCGGACGAGGCGACGGTGACCTGCGTTGCGCTCTCCAGTTTCGCGGCGAGAGCAGGCGCATCGGCGGCGGCGTCGTTGAAGGAGTTGAGATAGACCACCATCGCGCGAATGTCCTGATCCGGCAGGGCTCTGAGGTCCCTGACCACAGGTGCCATCGGACCGGCGGCGACGCCGTGATAGCGCGAATGGCCGGTGCGCAAGTACGCGAACAGCTCGTCCTCGCTCCATGGGATCGGCGCGTGCGAGAGCGCGGTCAGCGGCGGCGCTTCCCAGCCTTCGGCGAAGCCGCCGGCAAGATAGGCATTGCGCTGCTCGGCGCCGAGCGCGTTGCGCGGCGAATGGCAGCCGCTGCAATGGCCAAGACCTTCGACGAGATAGGCACCGCGATTCCAAGCTTCCGACTTCGCGGGATCGGGCCTGAACTCCCGGGTCTGATGGAACAATGCATTCCAGCCCGCAAGCAGCGGACGGAGATTGAACGGGAAGGCGAGCTCGTTCGCCGGCGGCGTCGCGTGCACCGCAGGCTGCGCCATCAGATAGGCGTAGAGCGCCTGCATGTCGGCGTCGCTGGTCTTGGCGAAATGCGTGTAGGGGAAGGCCGGATAGAGCTGCCGCCCATCACGATGCAACCCGTCGCGCATCGCGCGCTCGAAGGCGGGATAGGACCATGCGCCGATGCCGGTGTCGACATCGGGCGTGATGTTGGTGCTGTAGATCGTGCCGAACGGGGTCTCCAGCGCGCGGCCGCCGGCATTGAGCGAGCCTCGAAGCGTGGTGTGGCACTCCGCGCAATTGCCGAGCGCCGCGAGCTGCGCGCCGCGGGCGATCGTCGCCGCGGAATAGACCGATGCATCCGGTCGCGCGATTGGCGCGATGGCGCGCCCTGGCAGCAGCGCGGCGCCAATGCCGATCGCAGCAGTGCACACCGCCGTAATTGCTGCGAAGATGCCGGCGCGCTTGGCGAACGGATTTTCCCAGATGCGAGACGGCGGCGGGGCCGTGGGCGCGGGCAGGGGCTGGGGCGCGGTCGATGTTTCGCCGTGAAGCCCCCTCAGGATGCGCTCGGGCGTGAACGGCGGCTCGCGGAAGCGCACGCCGGTGGCATCGAAGATCGCATTGGCAATCGCCGCCGCACTCGGCACCGAGGCGGACTCGCCAACGCCGAGCGGCGGCTGGTCCTGCCGCGGCAGCATCAGGACGTCGATCTTGGGTACGTCGGGGAAGGGGATGATCGGATAGGCGCCCCATTCGCGCGCCGCCACGGCGCCGCGTTCGAACGAGACCTCTTCCATCAGCGCGCGGCTGGTGGACTGGATCACGTTGCCGTGGATCTGGTGGCGTACGCCGTCCGGGTTGATCATCAGGCCGGAATCCTGCCCGGCCACGACACGGGTCACGCTGACGTCGCCGGTGGTCTTGTTCACCGAGACGTCCGTCACCCAGGCCGACCACGCCGCGCCGTAGCCGGGAAACTTGCTGTGGACGTAAAGGGCATAGGCAAAGCCTCGCCCGTGCACGATCTCGCCGTCCTTGTCCTGCCTCACAGGGCGTGGCGTCCAGCCGGCGCGCTCCGCCACGGCATTGACGAGATCGATGGCGCGCTGGTCCTTCAGGTAACGCAGGCGATATTCGATCGGGTCGATTCCGGCCTCGGTGGCGGCCTCGTCGATGTAGGATTCGTGCGCAAAGGTGTTCGGCAGCGCGGAGACGCCGCGAAACCAGGATGCGCGCACGATCGGCGGCGTGTCGTGGGCGACGACGCGCATGTGCTCGTAGTCATAGGGCGGGATCGCGGTGCGATCTCCCATCTGGAGCACGGCTGGCTCGGGGGAGATCCGGCCGGTGAGCAGCAGGGCCAGCGTGGGCGCGGCGTTCGAGGGATAGCGCGTGGCGAGGTCGTAACCGGCGATGCCGCCGTTGGCATCGAGCCCGCCATTGACGTCGATGAGCTGCGCGGTGCCCTTGGGCTCCCAGGCGTGCTCCTGCTCGCGCGACAGCTGCACGCGCACGGGACGGCCGACCGCGCGCGACAGCAGCAGCGCGTCGGCGGTGACGTCGTCGGCGCAGTTGCGGCCGTAGCAGCCCGCGGCCTCGAGGCGGATGACCTCGATCTCGCTCTCGGGCCGCTCGATCAGGAGCGCAAGATCGCTGCGCAGCACCTGCGGGTTCTGCGTGCCCGACCAGACCCGGATATTGCCGTCCTGAAAATCCGCGACCGCGCAGGACGGGCCGATCGACGCGTGCATCTGATACGGCCAGACATAAGTGCGCTGCATCAGCTTGGCCGCGCCTGATATCGCCGCGCCAACATCGCCCTTGTCGATCAGCGTGCGCGGGGTCGATGGATTGGCGCGCAGTGCGGTCTCAACGTCGGAAAGATCGGTGAGGGTGGGAGTCGGCTTCCAGCTCACCTTGAGCTGCTCCGCCGCGCGGATCGCATTCTCCTCGCGCTCCGCGACGACACCGACGAAATCGCCGATGCGCACCACGGCCACGAGGCCGGGAATGCCGCGGACCGATGCTTCATCGACCGCGATCAGGCTGGTGCCGACAAAGGGGCCTGCATCGACACCGGCATAGGGCGGTCGCACCACGCGGCCGTGCAGCATGCCGGGCACGCGGATGTCATGGACGAAGGTCAACTCGCCCGTGGCCTTGGCCGGCAGGTCGACGCGTGGGACGGATTGACCGACGATGGCGTAGTCGCCGACGGGTTTGACCGCGACATCGTCGGCAAGCTCGAGCCGGATCTCTTCGCCGCCGATCAGCTCGCCATAGCTGACGCTGCGATTGTCGTGCCCGCGCACGAGGCCGTCCTCGATCCTGAGATCGGCCTCCGGCAACTCCAGCCGCTCCGCTGCGCGCGCGATCAGGAAGTGTCGCGCCTGCGCTGCGGCCTTGCGCAAGGGCACGGCGGTGATCTGGATGGTCTCGCTGGCGATGGTCGCGCCCTGGTTCGGCACCAAGGCAGTGTCGCCGAGCACGATCACGACGCGCGCGAAGGATACATCGAGCTCTTCGGCGACGATCTGACCGAGTGCCGTGCGAATGCCGGTGCCGAGATCGACATGGCCGTTATAGGCCGTGACCGAACCGTCGGCGGTGATGCGGACGAAGGTCTCGGATGTAACCTCGTCCACGGTGCGGACGACGACAAGCGATCCCGATGACCGGTCGGCTCCGTTCGAAACAGGGGAGGCCATCAGTCAGCCGCCTCGGTGAGCTGGCCCGACGCCCGCATCACGGCGCGCAGGATTTCGACATGGGTGCCGCAGCGGCAGAGATTGTAGCGCAATGCCGCCAGCGCCTCCTGTTCGGTCGGCCGCGGGTTGATCGCGAGCAACGCCTTGGTGGTCATGATCATGCCGTTGAGACAATAGCCGCATTGCGCGGCCTGCTCGTCGATGAAGGCCTGCTGCACGGCATCGGGCTTATCGCGCGTGCCGAGACCTTCGAGCGTCACGATGTCGCGGCCGGCGCAGCCGCTGACGGGAATGACGCAGGCGCGTGCTGCGGCTCCGTCGATCAGGACAGTGCAGGTGCCGCATTCGCCGAGCCCGCATCCATATTTCGGGCCGTTGAGCGCGAGATCGTTGCGCAGCACGTAGAGCAGCGGCGTCTCCGGCGCCGCATCGATCTCGTGGATCCTGCCGTTCACGGTGAGGCGGATCGGTGTCTGCGTCATCCTTAGGTCCAAGTCTTGGGTCCAAGCCCGCATCAAATTCGACATCGCGACGATACCGTTTGTACACAAACGTGCAAGCCGTGCATGCCGCAGTGCAGCGCGACTGCCTTGTTAGTGGACAGAGCGGATAGGCAAATGAGGTTTTATGCGGCAGCTGCATCTTTTGCACTGCACCGCCGCTTGACAGCCGGAGGCGACCGCGCGCAACATCGTTCGTATACGAATGATAACCCGCGCCAGCTGGGTCCGACATGGTGACTGAAACGACGAGCGCCGCCATCGACAAGATCCGCTGCGATGCGTGTCCGGTGATGTGCTATATCAAGCCGGGCGCGGCGGGTGCCTGCGACCGCTACGCCAACCACGACGGCAAGCTCGTCCGGGTCGATCCGCACGTGATCCTGGAGCGCACTGTCTCGCATGGCGGCAAGCTGGTTCCGTTCAGCCGCACCGAAGACTGGGACGGCAAGATCGTCCATGAGCCCTCGACCTTCGTCACCGCGATCGGTGCGGGCACGACCTACCCCGATTACAAGCCGGCGCCCTTCATCGTCTCCGCCGAGGTTGACGGCGTCGACATGGTGACTGTGGTCACCGAGGGCATCTTCTCCTATTGCGGCGTCAAGGTGAAGATCGACACCGACCGCTATCTCGGGCCGGAGACCGCGACCGTGCGCGCCCAGGGTGAGGCGGTCGGCCACGTCACCACCAGCGAATACGGCTCGCAGATGCTGTCGCTCGGCGGCGTGCATCACCTGACCGGCGGCTCCAAGAAGGAGGGCCGCGTCACCTGCGACACGCTGATGGACCTCGCCAATTGCAAGGCGGTCGAGCTCACCATCGACGGCGGCGCTACCGTGGTGGTGCAGGCCGGGCAGCCGCCGATCGTCAACGGCATCCGGGAAGAGCGCATGCGCGTCGGCTGCGGCTCGGCGACGATCGGCATGTTCGCCAAGCAATGGCACGGCAAGGTGGATGAAGTCGTCGTGGTCGACGACCACATCACCGGCGTGCTGAGCGAGCACCAGGCCGGCAAGCTGCTCGACATCGCCGACACCGGCATCAAGATGAAGGGCCGGCGCTCGACGCCGGGCCGCTATTTCCAGGTCGCCGATCCCGGCACGGGGTGGGGCGGCACCAACATTTCCGATCCGCTGGCGATCCTGGGGCCGTTCGATGCCAAGGAGGCGCGACCCGGTCTGACCATGCTGATGGTCTCCACGACCGGCGAGCACTCGTCCTATTACGTGCTCGACGAGGCCCTGAAGCCGGTCGAGACCGAGATGCCGGCCGATCTGAAGTTCTCGGTCGAGCGCATCCAGGAGAATTGCGAGCCGGCGCTGTGCACGGTGCTGTTCATGGCGGGTGCGGGTGGTTCCTTGCGCGCCGGCGTCACCGACAATCCTGTGCGGTTGACGCGCTCGGTGAAGGACGCGCTGACGCGCGTCACCAGCGGCGGCGCGCCGGTCTATGTCTGGCCCGGCGGCGGCATCACCTACATGGTCGATGTGACGCAGATGCCGGCGGGCGCGTTCGGCTACGTTCCGACCCCGGCGCTGGTCGCGCCGATCGAGTTCACGATGAAGCTGTCTGATTACGCCGCGCTCGGCGGCCACATGGATTACGTGAAGCCGCTGTCCGAGGTGCAGAACGGCGACGATGTGCGGCAGCTGCCGTGGCAGAACCCGATCCCTGGGCCACGGGCATGACGAGGCTGCCGCAAATCGCATTGCTGTCCGACGGCCGGCGGCTGCATTTGCAGGATGGCCCGATCGACCTGATCATCGAGGCGAGGGGGCGTGCGGACGCGGTCCGTGCGGCCTATGAGACCGCGGCGCAGCGGTTCACCGGATTGCTCGACGAGCTCTGCGCGGAGCTGCCGGAGCTGCGCGCCGCAGCCGAGGCGCGGACCTCGCTGAGGGGTGTGGTGGCGCGCCGGATGCACGCGGCGGTCGCGCCCTTTGCCGCCGATGGCTTCATCACGCCGATGGCCGCCGTTGCCGGTAGCGTGGCGGAGGAGATTCTCGGCGCCATGCTGGGCGCTGCGGCGCTCGATCGCGCCTATGTCAACAATGGCGGCGATATCGCCCTTCATCTTGGCAGAGGCGAGCATTTTTCGATTGGCCTGATGGATCGTCCCGATCGTGACGGCGTCATGCGCGCCATGCGGGTCGATGCGGATGACCAGGTAGGGGGCGTCGCGACCAGCGGACGCCACGGCCGCAGCTTTTCGCTCGGGATTGCCGATGCGGTAACGGTGCTGGCTGCAACGGCGTCACAGGCCGATGCCGCGGCGACGGTCGTCGCCAATGCCGTCGATCTTCCGGGGCATCCTGCCATCGTCAGGCAGCCGGCTTGCGAGCTTCAGCCCGACAGCGATCTCGGCGCGCGTCTTGTCACCCGGCATGTCGGTGAATTGTCACAGAATGAGATCGCAGCCGCCCTCGAATCTGGCGCGGAATGTGCACGTCAATTGTTCGATCGTGGCTTGATCGAGGGTGCCGTATTGCAGCTTTGTGGTGATATGCTTGTCATCGGACCTAAGGATATCGAAGAGCAACGAACGCGCCCGCGTCTGCCGGAGAACGCGGTCTGTGCCTGAACAGGGAAGCGAACCATGAGCGCGATCATCCGCAAGATCGTCACCGTCGTCGAAGAGACGCAGATGGAGATGGGCCGCCAGGTCTCGCCGCCGACCCGGCGTGCCGCGGCGATCGCCGTGATCGAAAATCCTTTCGCTGGACAATATGTCGAGGATCTCTCGCCGCTGATCGCGATCGGCGAGGAGCTGGGCGAGCTTTTGTCGAAGCGTGCGGTGGCTGCTCTCGGCATCGATGGCGCGAAGGCGCAGAGCTATGGCAAGGCCGCGGCCGTCGGCGAGAACGGCGAGTTGGAGCACGCCGCCGCGATCCTGCACCCGAAAATGGGGGCGCCGGTGCGTAAAGTCCTGAGCAAGGGCGCGGCGCTGATCCCGTCGTCGAAGAAGCGCAGCGGGCCGGGCACGACGCTCGACATTCCGCTGGGGCACAAGGATGCGGCTTTCGTGCGCAGCCATTTCGACGGCATGGAGGTGCAGATCAACGATGCGCCGCGGGCCAACGAGATCATGGTCGCCGTCGCCGTCACCGACAGCGGTCGTCCGCTGCCACGCGTCGGCGGGCTCACGGTCGCGGAGATCAAGGGCGAAGACGGTCTGAGATAGGTTCGAACCGGGGAGGCGGGCACAGCTTCTCCGACAAGGTCACGCTGAAGACGTCAAGAGTTCAAAAACTGGAGGTTGGGATGCGAGCGAGAAACACTTTTGTGGGAGCGGCCTTCGCGCTTCTGGCGGGCGGCATGGCACATTCGGCCCTGGCGCAAGACATCAAGATCGGCGAGATCAACAGCTATTCGCTGCTGCCGGCGTTCACCGAGCCCTATCGCAAGGGCTGGCAGCTCGCGGTCGAGGAGGTCAACGCAGCCGGCGGCATCAACGGCAAGAAGCTCGTCGTCATCTCCAAGGACGATGGCGGCAAGCCGGCGGACGCGCAGACCGCGGCCAACGAGCTGGTGTCGAGCGAAGGGGTTGCGATGCTCGCCGGCACGTTCCTGTCCAATATCGGCCTTGCCGTCAGCGACTTCGCCAACCAGAAGAAGGTGTTCTTCCTCGCGGCCGAGCCGCTGACGGACGCCATCACCTGGTCGAAGGGCAACAAATACACCTTCCGCCTGCGCCCCTCCAATTACATGCAGGCCGCGATGCTGGTGGAAGCCGCCAGCAAGCTGCCGGCCAAGCGCTGGGCGACGATCGCGCCAAATTACGAGTACGGTCAGTCGGCGGTCGCGGTGTTCAAGAAGCTGATGTCGGAGAAGCGTCCGGACATCCAGTGGGTCGACGAGCAATGGCCGCCGCAGGGCAAGATCGACGCGGGTCCCGTGGTGCAGGCGGTTGCCGCCGCCAACCCGGAAGCGATCCTCAACGTCACCTTCGGCGCCGACCTCGTCAAGCTCGTGCGTGAAGGCAACACCCGCGGCCTGTTCAAGGGGCGCGAGGTCGTCTCGTTCCTGACCGGCGAGCCCGAATATCTCGATCCGCTCAAGGACGAAACGCCCGAGGGGTGGATCGTCACCGGCTATCCCTGGTACTCGATCAAGACGCCCGAGCATGACGCGTTCCTGAAGGCCTACCAGGCCAAGTACAACGATTATCCGCGCCTCGGCTCGATCGTCGGCTACCAGACCATCAAGTCGGCCGCCGCCATTCTCGCGAAGGCCGGCTCGACCGATCCGGAGAAGCTGATTGCCGCGGCGGAAGGCCTCTCCGTGCCGTCGCCGTTCGGCGAGATCACCTTCCGCAAGATCGATCACCAGTCGACACTCGGTGCCTTCGTCGGCAAGACCGCGCTGAAGGACGGCAAGGGCGTGATGGTGGATTCGTCCTACAAGAAGGGCGCGGACTACCTGCCTGGTGACGCCGAAGTCGAGAAGCTGCGGCCGAAGGATTGAAGCAAGAGAGACCGGGGCCTCCATGGTTCGAGACGCGCGGCGTCGCCGCGCTCCTCACCATGAGGGTCCCGGACCTCATCCTGAGGAGGCGCGGAGCGCCGTCTCGAAGGATGAAGCCCAGCACTGAGATCCAACCAATCCGGACCGCCGATGGCCTTTTATGTCGTACAGTTTCTGACCGGTCTCGCCAGCGCGGCGTCGCTGTTCCTGGTGGCCTCGGGCCTGTCGATCATCTTCGGCGTGACGCGGATCGTGAATTTCGCGCATGGCGCCTTCTACATGATCGGCGCCTACATCGCCTTTACGCTCACCGAGCGGCTGTCGGGCGCCTTCGGCTTCTGGGGCAGCATCGTGCTGGCCGCGCTGGCCGTGGCGATGATCGGCATCATCGTCGAGATGGTGCTGCTCCGCCGCATCTATCACGCACCCGAGCTGTTCCAGCTGCTCGCGACCTTCGGCCTGACCCTGATGGTCGAGGATCTCGTGGTGCTGGTCTGGGGGCCCGACGATCTCGTCGGCCGCCGCGCGCCGGGCTTCAGGGGTGCCATCGATTTCTTCGGCCAGAACATCCCGAGCTACGATCTGTTCCTGATCGTGCTCGGGCCGGTCGTGCTCGGCATCCTCTGGCTGCTGTTTCAACGCACGCGGTGGGGCGTTCTGGTGCGCGCCGCGACGCAGGACCGCGACATGGTTGCCGCCCTCGGCGTCAATCAGAAATGGCTGTTCACATCGGTGTTCGCGGTCGGCGTCTTCCTCGCCGCCCTCGGCGGCGCTCTCCAGATCCCGCGCGATGCCGTGCATCACGCCATGGATCTGCGCATCATCGTCGAGGTCTTCGTCGTCGTGGTGATCGGCGGCCTCGGCAGCATCATCGGCGCCTTCGTCGCGGCGGTGCTGGTCTCCGAGCTCAATGCCTTCGGCATCCTGATCTTCCCGAAGATCTCCATCATCCTGGTCTTCCTGGTGATGGCGGTGGTGCTGATCGTGCGCCCCTGGGGCCTGTTCGGAAAGCCGGAGGCGCCCGCGCGCAAGACGCCGGGGCTCACCGTCAATCCGTGGCGGCCGTTGACGTCGAACGAGCGACTGGCCGCGCTTGCGGCGCTGGTCATCGCGGCGACGCTGCCGCTGTTCGCCGGCAATTATGCGCTGACCGTCGGCTCGGAGATCGCGATCTTCGTGATCTTCGCCGTCTCCTTGCATTTCCTGATGTCGGTCGGCGGGCTGGCGTCCTTCGGCCATGCCGCCTATTTCGGCCTCGGTGCGTATGGCATCGCATTCCTTGCCAAGATGGCGGGGCTGCCGATGATCGTCTGCCTCTTGCTCGGGCCGCTGCTCGGCTGCATGGGCGCCGCGATATTCGGCTTCTTTGCCGTGCAGCTGTCCGGTGTCTACTTTGCGATGCTGACGCTGGCTTTTGCACAGATCGTCTGGTCGATCGCGTTCCAATGGGTGAGCGTGACAGGCGGCGACAACGGCATCCTGGGCGTCTGGCCGGAAAAGTGGGCGGCGAGCCCGTCGCACTTCTATTGGCTGACGCTCGGCGTTGCGGCGCTGGTGACCATCGCGCTGCGGGCCATGGTGTTCTCGCCATTCGGCTACGCGCTTCGCGCCACGCGCGACTCGCTGCTGCGCAGCGAAGCGATCGGCATCGACGCCAAACGCATCCAGTGGACGGCGTTCGTGATCGCAGGCACGACCGCCGGTATCGGCGGTGCGCTGTTCGCTTACCTCAAGGGCAGCGTTTTCCCTGACAATCTCGGCATCTCGCTGTCGGTCGATGCGCTCGTCATGGTGCTGCTCGGCGGCGTCGAGACGGTGTCGGGCGCGGTGATCGGCGCCATCGTCTACAAGGCGCTCAACATCTGGCTGGTCAGCCAGACCGATCTGTCGAAGCTTGTCCTCGGCGGTTTCATCATGCTGATCGTCGTCGTCTTCCCCAAGGGCATCGTCGGCATGCTGGAAACGTTGGCACAACGCCGCAGGAAAGTGGCGCCGCCGGCCTCACCCCTGCTTGCCAAGCCGATCGAGTCTGCCGAATGAGCGTTGCACCCCCACTTCTTGCGGTCGAAGGTCTGACCAAATCCTATGGCGGCATCCACGCCGTGCGCGGCGTGTCGTTCTCGCTGCGAGCCGGCGAAATCCTTGCGCTGATCGGGCCGAACGGCGCGGGAAAGAGCACCTGCTTCGATATGCTCAACGGCCAGAACAAGCCGGATAGCGGCCATGTTCGCCTGCTCGGTGAAGAGATCACCGGCAGGAAACCGCGCGATGTCTGGCGGCTCGGCGTCGGGCGCACCTTCCAGATCACCGCGACCTTCGCCACCATGACCGTGCGCGAGAACGTGCAGGTCGCGTTGATCTCGCACGGGAAGCAGCTGTTCAATCTGTTCGGCTCGGCACCCAAGTTCGACCGCGACGAAGCCGGCCGCCTGCTCGAACTGGTCGGAATGGGCGGCTATGCGGATCGCCCCTGCGGCGAGCTCGCCTATGGCGACCTCAAGCGGCTCGAGCTTGCGGTCGCGCTCGCCAACCAGCCGAAGCTGCTGCTGATGGATGAGCCGACCGCGGGCATGGCGCCGCGCGAGCGCGTCGATCTGATGCGGCTCACGGCGCAGATCGCGCGAGAGAAGTCGATCGGCGTGCTCTTCACCGAGCACGACATGGACGTGGTGTTCGAGCATGCCGACCGCATCATCGTGCTCAACCGCGGCACGCTGATCGCCGAGGGCTCGCCCGCGGAAGTTCGCGGCAATCCGCAGGTGCAGGCAGTCTATCTCGGCGAGGGCCTCGTCTACGATGCCCGCCACCGCGAGGGAACCTCGGCATGAAGCTCACGGTGCAGGACCTCAACAGCCATTACGGCCCAGCGCATATCCTGTTCGACATCGGCTTCGAGGTCGGTGAGGGCGAGGTGGTGGCGCTGCTGGGGCGCAACGGCGCCGGCAAGTCGACCACGTTCCGCTCGATCGTCGGTCTCGTCGCACAGCGAACCGGCCGCATCATGTTCGAGGGCAAGGATGTCTCGGCAAAGCCGACCCACGAGATCGTGCGCGAGGGGCTCGGCTACGTGCCGGAGGAGCGGCGTATCTTCACCGATTTGACGGTTGAAGAGAATCTCGAAGTCGGCAAGCAGCCGAAGCGTGCGAACGCGCCGTACTGGACACGCGAAAAGCTGTTCGCGCTGTTTCCCAATCTGGGTGAGATGAAGAACCGACCGGGCGGCCGCATGAGCGGCGGCGAGCAGCAGATGCTCACCATTGCCCGCACGCTGATGGGCAATCCCTCGCTGGTACTGCTCGACGAGCCCTCGGAAGGCCTGTCGCCGAAGATCGTGGAGCAGATGGTCGATGCCATCCTGACCATGAAGAAGGAGGGTGTCAGCATCGTCGTCTCCGAGCAGAATCTGCACTTCGCGCGCTTGATCTCGGATCGCGCCTACATCATCGAGCGCGGCCGCATCTGCTTCGGCGGCACCATGGCCGAGCTCGACGCGCGTCCTGATATCCGCGACGCGCATCTGTCGTTGTGAGGGCAAAGGGAAGGGCTGCGAGCGGATGGCGAGAAGCGTCACGGCGAAGAAGAACATCAAACCGGCAAAACCGCCTTACGTGCTCGACGAGCAGGTTGGCTTCATCCTGCGCCAGGTCTGGCAGCGCCACAGCTCGATCTTCGCCCGCGATATCGGCACCAATCTGACGCCGACGCAATGGGCGGCGCTGTCCAAGCTCGCCGAGACCGGTCCGTGCTCGCAGAACCAGCTCGGCCGCCTGACCGCGATGGATGTCGCCACCATCAAGGGCGTGATCGACCGCCTCACGGCGCGCGGCCTGACCGAGACCAGTCAGGACCCCGAGGATGGACGGCGTCTGCTGGTGAGTCTGACGCGGGCCGGCCAGCAGCTCGCGGAGAAGGTCGCGCCGAATGCACTGGCGATCACGCGTGAGACGCTGGCGCCGCTTGATGCGAAAGAGCGCGAGACGCTGATGACGCTCTTGAACAAGCTACGGTAACGACGGTGCCGTAGGGTGGGCAAAGCGACTTGTCCGCCGTAGCTCGCAGAGCGAAGGCGCGAGCATGCCCACCATCTTTCTCAATCAGTAAAAGATCGTGGGCACGGCGCTTCGCCCCTTTCCCATCCTTCAGTTGAACAAGGAGCGCAGATCTATGCGCGTCGTGAAGTTCCAAAAGAGTGCCGTTCTCAACGTTTATGTCTTGCCCGGCCATTTGGCGCGGTAGCGGATTTCGCTGCCGTCAGCGAGCCGCCGCCACGTTCCGAACTCCGGCGTATGCGGCGCACGGGCCGTCAAGTCGATCGGGTAGATCCGGGTCGGCTGGCCCTGGATGCTCACAGCGAGTTGACGGTGCGAGGTTCGAAAGGCGAGTTCAACTTCGCCTGCGATGACGGGCTGGTCGCCGTCGCGATGGAAGGCGGCCGGGGTCAATTCGGCGGGCATGGTGTTGAGGTCGGTCTGCAATTCGATGGTGATGCCCTGTGCTGATGCCGGCACCGTTACTCCTGCCGGAAAACGGACCTCGAACACGAGAAGAGGATTGGCCGCGTTCGGATTGAGCCACGGCGTCGCGGTCGCATAGGCGTAGGCGAGGTAAGTGGCGGCAGCTGCGACGCAGAAGAGTGCGACGATACCAAGGGATTTCAGACTGGTGCGGGCGACGCTTCCGTTGCTTGCGTCCGTCTCTGGGCGCGTCACCAGCCAGCTTGCGAGCACCGCGCCGGCGATTGCGCCGATGGGGGAGTAGACGAACAGTCCCAGCAGACCCGATGTGATCGGGTCCGCCCGGTTGCCGAAATCGACAAAGGACAACAGCACAAAAGTGGCGATATAGCCCGCCACCGCGCCGGCAACGCCGACGGCTATTCGCGATGAGCTTTTCATGTCTCCCTCGATGGTCCAGCAATGAACTGCCGCCGCCGAGGGCTGCCTGCGTTAGACGCAGCAGGCCGCAAACCTGTTCAAACCCTTCGAGGGACGATGCGGAGCGGTTGGCCGCTCCGCCCGGGCCTACTTCGTCACCACTTCCGGCACTTTCCCCGCCGGCGGGGTATTGCGACTGCGCTGGGTGCGCACGATGCCGTCAATGATGGTCATGCCGATGCCGGGGAGGTCGCCGAGCTGGACGCTCTCCAGGATGTTCTTGCCGGGCGAGTGCTGCGCCTTGTCCATGATGACGAAGTCGGCGGAGCGGCCGACCTCGATCAGGCCGCAATCGAGCTGCCGCATCCGCGCGGTGTTGCCGGTGGCGAGACAGAACGCGATCTCGGCCGGCAGCTCGCCGAGCGAGGACAGCATCGAGACCATGCGCAGGATGCCGAGCGGCTGCACGCCGGAGCCGGCCGGCGCGTCGGTGCCGAGGATGACGCGGTGCAGGTCGCCCATCTCGCGCGCGGTGCGTAGCGTGAACAGAGCCGAGCGCTCGTTGCCGTTGTGCACCAGCTCGAGCCCGCGCTTGCAGCCCTCGCAGATGCAGCGGATCTGGTCGTCGGGCAGCGCCGTGTGGCCGCCGTTGATGTGGCCGACGACGTCGGTGTCGGCCTCCAGCACCACGTCCTTGTCGATCAGGCCGGAGCCGGGGATCGAGGGGCCGCCGGTGTGGATCGTGCTCTGGATGCCGTATTTGCGCGCCCAGCCCACCATCTTGCGCGCGGTCGGGCCGTCCTTGACCCCGCCGAGACCGACCTCGCCGAGCAGCTTGACGCCGTTCGCGGCCATCTCCTTGAAATCCTCCTCGACCATCTCGCATTCGATCACCGGCGCGCCGGCGTGAACCTTCACGCCGCCGGGACGCAAGGTCCAGAACGCGCGCTGTGCGAACACGGCCATGGCCTTCAGGCCGACCACGTCGCGGGGGCGGCCGGGCATGTGCACTTCGCCGGCGGAGATCATGGTGGTGACGCCGCCGTGGAGGTAACTGTCGATCCAGTTGATCTGGTTCTGGCGCGGCGTCCAGTCGCCGGCGACGGGGTGAACGTGACTGTCGATCAGGCCCGGCGCCACCGTGGTGCCCTGGGCGTCGACGATGGTGGTCGCGCCCTCGATGTCGACGTCCTTGAAGCGGCCGATCGCGGTGATCTTGCCGTTCTCGGCGACGATGGTGTCGCCGTCCAGGATCGGCTTTTCCAGAGCGCCGGACAGGATCAGGCCGATATTCCGGATCACGAGCTTGGAGGGTCCGGTGGCCTGGGGTGCGTCATGCGCCATGGAAGGGGCTCCTTATTCCTAACTGCAATGCTTTCGATCTTGGGCAGCCTTGACCTCGGGATCAAGCGGGATTATTCATTAGTATACGAATGATCGTGTACAAACGACGCATAGCTGGACCGCCTCGAACCGCAATTGACGCGACAGGGAAGGTGAGATGAGCAATTTCAATCAGGAAAGCGTTTTGAGCGTCCATCACTGGACCGACACGCTGTTCTCCTTCAAGACCACCCGCAGCCCGACCTTCCGCTTCCGCAACGGCGAGTTCACCATGATCGGGCTCAAGGTCGGCGAGAAGCCGCTGCTGCGGGCCTACAGCGTCGCCAGCGCCAATTACGAGGACACGCTGGAGTTCTTCTCGATCAAGGTGCCGGACGGACCGCTGACCTCGCGCCTCCAGCACCTGAAGGAAGGCGACGAGATCATCGTCAGCCGCAAGGCCACCGGCACGCTGGTGATCGACAATCTGGAGGAGGGGCGCAACCTCTACCTCATCGGCACCGGCACCGGCCTTGCGCCGTTCCTGAGCGTGATCAAGGACCCCGAGACCTACGAGCGGTTCGAGAAGGTGGTGCTGCTGCATGGCTGCCGGCACGTCAAGGAGCTCGCCTATGGCGAGATGATCACGCAGACCCTGCCGAAGGACGAGCTGATCGGCGAATACATCCGCGAGCAGCTGATCTACTACCCCACCGTGACTCGGGATCCCTTCCGCAATCGCGGCCGCATCACCGATCTGATCACCTCGGGCAAGCTGTTCAGCGATATCGGCCTGCCGGTGCTGGAAGCAGCCCATGACCGCGTCATGATCTGTGGCAGCCCCGCGCTGGTGGCGGACACCCGCGTGCTCCTCGGCGAGCGGGGCTTCGTCGAGGGCAATCACGGCGAGCCGGCCCAATTCGTGGTCGAAAAGGCCTTCGCCGAGCGCTAAGTCCGCAGAAAGACCGTATTTTCGCCGTCGGGCGGGCGTTGCGGCGCCGATTCGCCGCTTGATACACTGTGGGAGCGAATCAGCGGAGTTCCCACATGGTTGCGGACAGCGACAGCAACATCGCCTGGCACCGGGTTCAGTTGAAGAAGAATCGCGCCGAGTTGAAGGCGCTCGAGACCGCGCGCTTCACGATGGGGGAGATCGCCTCGTCGAAGCGGAACGGCCAGACTCAGAAAGCGGTCGCGGAAATCAAGCGCAAGATCGCCCAGTCCGAGCGCGTGATCGCCGATTACGACAAGCGCACACGCCGTCCGCTCGCAACCGACCTGCAGAGTCTCAGCAATGGCAGTTGGAGCCATTGGGACGCCTATACCCAACAGCAGCGCAAGACGGGGCAGCGTTCGCCGGAACGCGGATAGACGCGGCTCGTTTCCGAAGGGGGAAGGCCCCTTGCTTCGGCCGCGCCGCGCACCATCTGGGTGAGACGCCAGCAATCAGTCCGGTGATCCCATGATTGTGCGCCTCGATTTCACCAGCGAGGCCTTCTTTCGCGATCCACCCAAGGCCATCGCGACGTTGCGCATGTCCGGGCCCGTGGTTGCGACACGATTCCCTCTCGTCGGCGACGTCTGGGTCACCACGACCCATGACGCCGCCGCGCGGGTCCTGAAGGACAGCGCGACCTTCACGTTGCGAAAGGAAGATGGCGACGTCGCCGGTCTGCGCTGGTGGATGCCGCGATACGTCAGGACCATCGCCAACAACATGCTGACGATGGACGAACCGGATCACACCCGGCTGCGCAGCATCGTGGATGAGGCCTTTCGCCGCCGCGCGATCGTCGCTATGGAGCCCCGCATCCGCGCCATCGCCGACGGTCTCGCGGACGAGCTGTTCTCGGCGGGAAGTCCGGCCGATCTGGTCCAGCGCTACGCGCGTATCCTGCCGCTCGCGGTGATCTCGGAGTTGCTCGGGTTGCCGCTGGCCGATCGTCCTCGCTTCATCGCCTGGGCCAATACGATGTCCTCGCTGACCAATGTCGTCAGCTTCTTCCGCCTGCTGTTCGCGTTCCGCAAGATGCGTGCCTATCTGGGCCGACAATTGCAGGTCGCGCGCGAACGGGGCGGCGAGGGCCTGATCGCAGAGCTGGTCCAGGTCGAGCGCGAGGGTGGCCAGATCACGCCGGATGAAATGGTCTCGATGGTCTTTCTGCTGCTCGCGGCGGGGTCGGAGACCACCACGCATCTCATCAGCGGCTCCGCTTACGAGCTCCTCAGAAGTCCGGACTTGCGCGATTGGCTGGAGCAGGACTGGAGCCGCGTTGGGCTCGCCGTCGAGGAGTTCCTGCGCTTCGTCTCGCCAGTGCAGTTCTCCAAGCCGCGCTATGTCCGACAGGATGTCGTGGTCGAAGGCGTACGTCTGAACAAGGGCGATCGTGTCATGGCGATGCTCGCCGCCGCAAACATGGATCCGGCGATCCATGACCGTCCGGAGCGGCTCGATCTCGAACGCAAGCCGAACCGTCACGTCTCGTTCGGAACAGGAATCCATTTCTGCCTCGGCCATCAACTCGCGCGCATCGAGGCGGCCTGCGCGCTGGAAGCGCTGTTCGTACGATGGCCGAAACTTGGACTGGCGGTCGATCCCGCCGAGGTCCACTGGCGCAAGCGGCCGGGCTTGCGTGCGATCGCGAAACTTCCCGTGACGGAGACGCGTGGAACACCGGCGACTGCACACAAAGAAGCGAGCATCGATCGTTCCCTCACCGCGGCCGGCTGACTCACAAGCGTCCCTTCGGAAAATCTTCTTGGCGCGCAATCGATCAGGAACGGTGTGCCGTTCGTCCTGTTGTCACTGGCACATCGGACGCGACGACGGGTTCCACGGCCGTCGATGTCGCAGGTCGATGTCTGAACCGGAGACAAGATCATGACCAGCAAAATGCCACCTGTTCCGCCGGACAATCAGAGCCGCAAGGGAACCGGCGACAAAAAGAAAATGTCCGCCGATCAGGCGCCGCACGGCCAGCAGCGCGCGCAAAATCCGGACCAGCAGGGACAGCAGGGCAACATCAAGCAGAACACGACCAATCAAGGCTATCAGCAGGATCGTTAAGGAGGGCGGCATTCATGTCGACATCCACCAAGACACCGAACAGCATTCGCCAGGGCGGACCCGGCGCATCACACGAGAACGCCAAGGCGCCGTTGCAGGTGAAGAAGCCGCCTGCGGATGATTCACGGCGTAGCCACAGCCGCGTCTCTGGTGGCGGAGGCGAGCACGACTCCCATCACGCGCACGACGAGGCAGGCAAGGGCGGAGGCAGGTGAAGACTGGAGGTCTCGCATGCAGGGTAGAAAGACCCACGAGCAACAGGTTCGTATCCTCGAGCGCAAACCCGATGTTCCGGACTCGCGCGAGCTCGATCAGGCGATCGGGCGCAATCCGGAAGGCGCCGCAGTCCGTCGCGCGCGGCCCGAAGCCCGGCACAGCGAATTTCCCGTGAGCCGCGGCGGTCTCAACCAGGAGAGTGACCACAACAAGCACAACGATTCCGGCCAGAGCGGCCACAGGCCGCCGAAACCGACGCCGGCGCAACAGAAGCGCTAGATTCGGAAGATCACTGCAAGAGGAGAAACCGATGCCAGGTGGGCACGGCAGCAAGACGCATTTCAGATCCGGCATGCACGGCAAGGGCGACGGCACCGGCGGACTGACCGACGT
The DNA here is from genome assembly GCF_056429085.1 of Bradyrhizobium sp. CFUWI. Lineage (NCBI taxonomy): Bacteria > Pseudomonadati > Pseudomonadota > Alphaproteobacteria > Hyphomicrobiales > Nitrobacteraceae > Bradyrhizobium > Bradyrhizobium sp. CFUWI. Next base: position 94,686 of record NZ_JBWJZE010000014.1, on the reverse strand, counting down.
GCCGAAGGACATGATCGGCGACAACATGGTCCTGTCCAACCGCGACAAGAAGCAGCATTCGGACATTCGTGGCATGGACGGCAAGACCATCCAGACCGAACAATATCAGGACCACGCCGCCAACCGGCTCGACGAGAAGCCGGAGGCCGACGAGTCCTAAGAGCGTTCCTCCCGACCAACTCGCGGACCGGTGTTCAGCCGGTCCGCTTGTTTGTGGGTGCGAGGTCGCGTTCCCAGCCGAACACGGAGCGGCCGTCGAGATCGGGCGAGGCGGCGCGCTCGCCGGCGATGTAGGCCTCCACCGAAGGCCCGCGCGCAGTCCGCTCCAGTCGCCGTGCCTGATCGTCGAGCCGTTTCATCGCCTGCATCTCTTCCTCACGCCCGAGCTTGGCGCTCTGGATCGCGCCCTTCAGCACGCGGATGGTCTCGTCATAGACCTTGATCGGCACGGGATAGGGATGCCGGTCCTTGCCGCCATGGGCGAGCGAAAAACGCGCGGGGTCCGTGAAGCGATAGGGCGCGCCATGCACGACCTCTGCGACCATCGCCAGCGAGCGCACGGTGCGGGCGCCGACGCCGGGGGTCAGCAGCAATTCCGGAAAGTCGATTGGGCCGCGCTCGGCTGCCGCGGCCAGCGTGCCGTGCAGGCGTCGCGCGAATACGTCCTTCGGCCTGACGTCGTGATGCGTCGGCATAATCAGATGCGGCAGCATGGCCTGTGCCGGCTCGGACACAGTCCCGACAAGCCGTTCGAATTCCAAGACGATGCGATCGGGACCGAGATCACCCAGGAGATCGAGCTGCGCGCTGCGTGAGATCTCGGCGCGATGGTCGGTGAGATTGACGATCTTGCCCTGTTGCGGGCCGTCGATCGCGCTATGCGGCGTATCGACGAAGCTCTTCAGCGCCTCGGAATGCCAGTGATAGCGGCGGGCCTGGCGCTTGTCGCCGTTCATGCCCTGCTGCACCACCGTCCATTTGCCGTCGGCGGTGACGAAGAAGCCGTGGAGGTAGAGGTCGAAACCGTCCTGCACGGCCGCGCTGTCGACCTTCGCCACCAGGCGGCTGGCGCGGGTCAGCTTTGCACCGTCGAATCCGACGCGGTCAGCGAGTTGCATCAGCTCGTCCGGTGTCTTGCGCGAATGCTGGCCTCGGCCGCCGCAGACGTAAATCCCGAGCTCGTCCTGAAGCGGCCCCAGCCCGCGCTTCAACGCGCCGATCACGGAGGTCGTGATGCCCGAGGAGTGCCAGTCCATTCCCATCACGGCACCGAACGACTGGAACCAGAACGGATGGGACAGCCGCTGCAGAAATGCATCGCGGCCATAATGATGCACGATCGCCTGCGTGACGATCGACCCGAGCGAGGCCATGCGGCTTGCAAGCCAGGGCGGAACCCGGCCGGTGTGCAAGGGAAGATCGGCGCTGCCGCTACGTCGAGTCATGAGCGCTCCAAATTAGCCCAGTTCGGCAACACTTGCACCTATGGAATGCTGCATTGCACAGGGCGGGGGGAGCGAAGCCGGCCGAGAGGCGTTGAGCCGGCTACCGCAGAGCAACGTGGGGAAAAGCTATGCATTGGCAGGCCTTGATGGCCGACATCGACAGGATGTTCGGCTGGATACCGTCATGGTTCATCGGTCTCAGCCTCGTTGCGGGAGCAATCCTCCTTGCCCTGTCGTTTTACCGGATTGCCAAATGGCTGCTTAACCGCGCCTTTGGAACCCGCCTTCCAATGCTGAGCGTGTTCATCGAGCGGACCTCCGGCCCGGCCCAGCTGGCGCTGTGCCTGGCGGCCGTCGCCTTGGTCCTGCCGCTCGCGCCGCTCGACGACACGATCCGCACGCCGATGATGCGCCTGTTCGTCGTCGCCGTCATCGCCCTGATCGGCTGGATCTCGATCAGGATCGTCGACATGAGCGCGGCGCGCTACCTGCAGAATTTTCGCGATGTCACCGAGAATTTCGTCGCGCGCAAGCACGTCACGCAGGTTCGCGTGTTCAAGCGCGTCACCGACACCATCATCGTCATCATCACGGTGTCCACCGCGCTGATGACGTTCGATTCCGTCAGGCAATACGGCGTCAGCCTGTTCGCCTCGGCAGGTGCTGCCGGTATCATCGTCGGCCTTGCGGCGCGCCCGCTGCTGAGCAATCTGATCGCGGGCTTGCAGATCGCGATCACCCAGCCGATCCGCATCGAGGACGCGGTGATCATCGAGAACGAGTGGGGCTGGATCGAGGACATCGCCTCGACCTATGTCGTGATCCGGCTGTGGGACTGGCGGCGCATGGTGGTGCCGCTGTCCTATTTCATCGAGAAACCGTTCCAGAACTGGACTCGCGACACCGCATCCCTGATCGGTGTGATCGCGCTTCATCTCGATTATCGTGCCGACGTTCCGCGCATTCGGCGCTGGCTGGAGGAGGCGGTGAAGCAGTCCAAGCTCTGGGACGGGGCCGTCGTCAATCTTCAAGTCATCGACGCGGATTCGCGCACCATCGAGCTGCGCGCGCTGGTCAGCGCGCGGAACGCGCCGCAATCCTGGGATCTGCGCTGCGAGATCAGGGAAAAGCTCGTGGCCTTCATTCGCGACGAGATGCCGGAAGCGCTGCCGCGCGATCGCGCGATCCTGATCCCGTCGGCCGACAACGATGGCGATCTCCTCCAGCGCGTCGCACCGGAGAAGGTGCGGGCGGGCGCGCGCAATTGACTCTCCGCGCGATCAGCCGGCGCCGACCATTGCCGCGTCGGCCGGCCCCTCCGCGCGCGGTCGCCGCTTGCGCAACGTTCGCCGCGCCCAGATCAGGAGGCCGGTCGATAGCAGGATCAGCAGCGCGATCGACGTCACGACATTGAGCGGCGCGGCGATAAGGGCCGACCAGTTTCCCTCGTGGATCAGGCGCGGCCAGTTGCGCGGCAGGGGGGCGACCTCGGACGACGTGACCGCATAGGCGCGCAACTCGCCGCCGTCATAAAGTCTCGCCATCATGCGGCCGCCGCGCATGCCGATCGAGATCACATGCGACAGCTCGTGCGAGGCCGCGACCATGCGGATCGCGTCCGGCAGGGCCAGAGGGCGGCCGGCTGCGGCCGGAGCAGCGCCACTCTGGAATGTCAGGCCGAACGCCATGCACAGGCCGGTCAGCGGACTGAGCAGGATCAGCGGCAGCATGAACCAGGCGGTCCCCTTGTGCCATCCCGACAGCGTGTTGCGCAGCCGCGGCAATCCCATGACGATGCCGAGCAGCATGATGATCACCATGGCCAGCGTGGACGCCGTCACCAGCCAGGCCTGTCCCATGAGACGTTCATGCGTGAACCGCGCCCAGAGGAAGACATTGGACAGGGTCGAACCCACCGACGCGGCTTCGCCGGTTGCAAGATCGATCGCCGGCACGTTGGTGCCCCGGAGCGTCATGCTGTGGCTGCCCGTGTCGATGGAGAGCCCGCGCGCCTTGCCGTCGGGATCGTATCGCCTCACCAGCTCGACGACACGGCCGGCCTCGATCGCTGCACCGCTCATGCTACTCGTTTGCACGAGGGGCTCGATCGACAGGATCAGGCCGGTGACGATGATCGCGAGCAGGGGAAGGGCGAAGAGCAGAGTGATCCAGCGATGAAGTCTCAACAATGCGGGTTTGCTCATTCGTCGTCCTCGGTGCTTTCCAGACCGTGCTCGCGCAGAGCCGTGCAAAACACAAATGACGCTTTATCCATGTTGTTGCGTTGACTTGCAGCAACAGGAATTGAAGTTCGCCGCGAGATGCGTGGAGGTATTGGAGGCATCCCACTCTGAGCCCCGGCACGCGTGCTGCAGCGGGCCGGGGACTACGCGCGTCTGGACGAGATCCTCATATGCGTCTCACTGTGCGCGGATATTGGCCGCCTTCAGCACCGGCTCCCATTTGGTCGCCTCGGCGTGCATGTAGGCGTCAAACTCCTTGGCGGAGCCGACCGCCCCGGTTTTTGTTGACGAGACCTGATCTTTTGTACGATAGTACAAATCACATGGTACGCAAGCCCACCAGCAAGGAGACGGCCCGCAAGCCGAATATGCGCGAGGCTATCCTCGCCGCGGCCGAGGAGCTGTTCGCCACCAACGGCTTCAATGCCGTCTCGGTGCGCGACATCGCGCACGCGGCCGGGGCCAATCCCGGCAGCGTGACCTATCATTTCAAGACCAAGGACGGTCTGCTGCTGGAGATCTATCGGCGCCATTGCGGGCCGATGAATCTGCGCCGTTCTGAGCTGCTCGCGGCCGCCAGGCGCGTGCGCGATCTGCAGGACCGGCTGGAAGCGATCGTGCGCGCCTATGTGGTGCCGGCCTTCACCTCGGGCAGCGATCTCGCCGGCGGCGGGGCGCGCTTCACGCGGCTGCGCGCCGTCATGTCGGCGGAGGGCAACGAGGTCGCGCGAAAGATCATCGCGCAGACCTTTGATGACACCAGTCACGCCTTCATCGATGCGGTCCACGAAAGCCTGCCGCACATTCCGCGCACCGAGATCGTCTGGCGCAGCCACTTCCTGCTCGGCGCGCTCTATTATTCACTGGTGACGCCGGACCGCGTTTCGCGCCTGTCGCGCGGCGAGGCCGACGGCGGCGATGCCGCCACGGCCATCGAGCAATTGGTGCAGGCGACGGTTGCCGCGTTCCAGGCGCCGCCGCTCGATCATGCCGCGCCGGCACGGCGCCGGCCGGTCGTCAGCAGCAAGACTTGAAACAAGCGGTCTCGCTTCGGCGGGTTCACCTGATGACCATGATGTACACGCCGACCATTCCGCCGCCCGATCCCAACACGCGCACGCCGAAGTTCAAGCTGCCGAAGCTGTCTTGCGACGCGCATTGCCACATCTTCGGGCCCGGCGCGAAATATCCTTATGCGCCGGATCGTTCCTACACGCCGCCGGACGCGCCGCTGGAGGATTTCAGGGTGCTGCATGCCAAGCTCGGCGTCGAGCGCGCGGTCATCGTCAATGCCAGCGTGCACGGCACCGAAAATACGGTCGCGCTCGATGCGATCGCTGAGAGCAACGGCGCCTACCGTGCTGTCGCCAATATCGACGACTCCATCACCGAGCGCGGGCTTCGCGTGTTGCATGAGGGCGGCTTCCGCGGCTGCCGCTTCAATTTCGTCCGCCATCTCGGCGGCGTGCCCGACAAGGGCGTGTTCGACCGCGTCATTGCCATGGTCGCGCCGCTCGGCTGGCACATCGACCTGCATTTCGACGCGGTCGACTTGCCGGACTATGCCGACATGCTGGCAAAGTTGCCGCTGAGCTACACGATCGACCATATGGGGCGGGTGAAAGCCGCCGAGGGGCTCGACCAGCTCCCGTTCAGGATCCTGATCGAGCTGATGCAGCGCGACGAGAAATGCTGGGTCAAGGTCTGCGGCTCGGAGCGGGTGTCCTCGGCCGGTCCGCCGTTTACCGATGCGGTGCCGTTCGCACGGAAGATCGTCGAGACGGCGCCCGATCGCGTCATCTGGGGCACGGACTGGCCGCATCCCAACGTCAAGGTGATGCCGAACGATGGAGACCTCGTCGATCTGATCCCGCTGTTCGCGCCGGAGCCGGAGCTTCAGCAGAAGATTCTGGTCGACAATCCCGCGCGCCTGTTTGGCTTCGACCAATGAAGGGGCCGCGATCGATTTGATGCCTACAAACGAAAGAAGGGAGTTCGTCCCATGAAGACAGGTCTCGTGGTCACCGCCCATCCCGGCGATTTCGTCTGGCGCGCCGGCGGCGCTATCGCGCTGCATGCGAAGAAGGGCTATCGCATGAAGATCGTCTGCCTGTCCTTCGGCGAACGCGGCGAGAGCCAGTTCGCCTGGAAGGAGAAGGGCGCGACGCTGGAATCGGTCAAGGCGGGGCGTAAGGACGAGGCGGAGCGCGCGGCGAAGCTGCTGGGCGCCGAGATCGAGTTCTTCGACTGCGGCGACTATCCACTGAAGCTCACCGAGGCGCATTTCGACCGCATGGTCGACATCTATCGCGAGCTCAATCCGAGCTTCGTGCTGACGCACGCGCTGGAGGACCCCTATAATTTCGATCATCCGAACGCGGCTCATTTCGCGCAGGAGACGCGCGTGGTCGCGCAGGCGATGGGCCATAAGCCCGGCGCGCAGTACAAATATGCCGCGCCACCGGTGTTTCTGTTCGAGCCGCACCAGCCGGAGCAATGCAACTACAAGCCGGACCTCCTCCTCAAGATCGACGAGGTCTGGAAGGAGAAGTACGAGGCGTTCCAGATCCTGGCCGCGCAGAAGCATCTGTGGGGCTATTACGAGCGCGTCGCCCTCAATCGCGGCATCCAGGGCAGCCGCAACACCGGCGTGCCCATGACCTATGGCGAGGCCTATCAGCGCCTGTTCCCGACGGTTGCGGAGGAGCTGGCATGAAGCCGGTCGTCGTTCGCCACATCAAGCGAGCCGACCCTGCCGGCATGGCCGCGTTTGGCGTCTCGACCGTGCACGAGGCCCATGGCCGACTCGGCCTGATGAAGCCTTACTTGCGGCCCGTCTGGCCGGGCGCGGCGATTGCCGGTTCCGCGGTCACCGTGCTGGCGCAGCCCGGCGACAATTGGATGATCCATGTCGCCGTCGAACAGTGCAGGAAGGGCGACATCCTCGTCGTCGGCTGCACCACCGACAATACCGACGGCATGTTCGGTGAGCTGCTGGCGACCTCGCTCCAGGCGCGCGGTGTGCAAGGGCTGATCATCGATGCCGGCTGCCGCGACGTCAAAGCGCTGCACAAGATGAGATTTCCGGTCTGGTCGCGCGCGGTCTCGGCCAAGGGCACGGTCAAGGCGACGCTCGGCTCGGTCAACGTCCCCGTGGTCTGTGCCGGCGTCAACGTCGATCCCGGCGACATCGTCGTCGCCGACGACGACGGCGTCGTGGTGGTGCCGAAGCGCTACGCGGCGGAGGTCGCCGAGAAGGCGAAGAGGCGCAACGCTGACGAGGGCGGCAAGCGCAAGCGCCTCGCCGCGGGCGAGCTTGGCCTTGACATGTACAATATGCGCGAGGCGCTGGCGAAGGCCGGGCTCGTCTATGTCGACAATCCCGAGGACGTCTAAGGCGAAGACAAGCGGAGCGGGCGGATGGATCGTCTCAAGCTGAAGGCCGTGCTCGGCAGCCACCGCCATGTGCAGGCGGTCAAGAGCGGCGAGCTCCGCTCCGAGCTGTTTGATCTCGACTTCATCGAGTACACACCGACCAACACGGCGTTCAAGCCGATGGTGCGCGAGCAGGCCTTCGACGTCTGCGAGATGGCGATCGTCACCTATCTGATGGCGAAGGCGCATGGCAAGCCGCTGGTGCTGCTGCCGGCGACCATGCTGGGCCGTTTCCAGCATTCCTACGCGCTCTACGATCCCGCACGTGGATCGCTCGGGCCGACCGATCTCGAAGGCAGGCGCGTCGGCATCCGCTCGTTCAGCACGACGACAGGCGCCTGGATCAGGGGCATCCTCGCCAACGATTACGGCGTCAATCTCGACAACATCCGCTGGATCACCTTCGAGGATCCGCACGTCGCCGAATATGTCGATACCACCGAGCGTGCGCCCAAGGACAAGAAGATCCTTCAGATGCTGCTCGACGGCGAGCTCGATGCCGTGCTTGGCGAGACCACGGATGATCCGAGGCTCAAGCCTCTATTCCCTGATCCGGCCGCGGAGGCCGCCAGATGGTACGCGCGGCGCGGCGTCGTGCCGGTCAATCATCTCGTGGTGGTGACTGAGAAGCTCGCGAAGTCGCGTCGCGACGTGGTCGCGGGCGTTTATGATCTGCTCAAGCGGAACAAGGAACAGATGGGGCCTGCGGCGGCACCCGATCTCGTTCCGTTCGGGATCGAGGCCAACAGGAAGCCGCTCGAGCTGATCGTCGACTATGCCTTCCAGCAGTCGCTGATCCCGCGCCGCTATGGGGTCGAGGAGCTGTTCGACGAGACGACACGAGGATTGAACTGATGGCGGATCCGAAGCGCTGGCAGATCGGGCTGGTCGGGTATGGCGAGGTCGGCCGGATTCTGGCCGAGGATTTGCGCCAGCAGGACATCAAGGTCTCCGCCTACGACATCAAGTTCGGAAGCGAGCAGGGCGCCTCGCTGAAGCAGCATGCGGCAGAATTCGGTGTGGCGCTCGCGGCTTCGCACGCCGAGCTGGCTGCGAAATCCGACTTCATCATCTCCGCCGTCACCGCCAGCCAGGCCGTGCCGGTGGCGAACGCCTGTGCCGCCGCGCTCAACCAGGGCAGCTGGTTCCTCGATTTCAATTCGGCCTCTCCCGGTGCCAAGCAGCGCGCGGCGGCGCTGATTGATGGTGGAGGTGGTCGCTACGTCGAGGGCGCGGTGATGACCTCGGTACCGCCCTATCGCATCAAGGTGCCGCTGCTGCTCGGCGGCCCCGGCGCGAGGGAGATCGAGCCGCTTCTCAATGCGATCGGCTTTGCAGCGAAGGTTGCGAGCGACGAGCTCGGCGTGTCCTCCGCGGTGAAGATGTGCCGCAGCATCATGATCAAAGGCCTCGAGGCCATGGTCATCGAAAGCTTCACCACGGCGCGCGCCTATGGGGTCGAGGATGCGGTGCTGGCCTCGCTCGCGGAGACGTTTCCCGGGATCAACTGGGAGAAGCAGGGCGCCTATTTCTTCCAGCGCGTGATCGAGCACGGCCGCCGGCGTGCCGAAGAGGTGCGGGAGGTCGCCGAGACAGTGCGCGAGGCGGGGCTGACACCATGGTCCGCGCAGGGTACGGCCGAACGGCAGGCGTGGGTGGCCGATCTCGCCGACGAAGGGCTGTTCGGCGCCAGGGGCACCAAGGAGTTCGCCCGCAGCGCCGATTGGCGCACCGAGGCAGACCGGATATTGGCGAAGATCAAGCGCTGACGTCGCGCGCTTGCGTTCAGCTCAAGACCCTGCGGCCGTCGCGATAGTTCGAGATTTCGTCGCGCGCGAGCTCGATCGCATCGATCAGGCTCTTGGCCTTGCGGACAACCTGCTCCTTGGCGGCCGCGGTGCGGAACTCCGAGACGATCATGCGGATGCACTTGTCGGCGGTATCGAGCGTCCAGAGTGCGCGAGTCATGTCGTCCTGCGTGTGGATCGCCGAGATATCGAGGTCCGACAGGACTTCGCCGATTCCGTTCAGTCGCTTGACGGCGGTTTCCGCAGGTGTGTTGGCCCGAATGGAGCGATAATCGATGCTACTGAAAGCGTTGAACATAGACAGACTTCCCCACTGAACCCGGCTGGTTCAGAGCGCCCCTTAGTATGATCCGGACGGCCTCTTGTTCAATGCGCACAGCTACGGTCCGGGATTCTACCGGGCGCGGATTTTGGGGGGAGATCGGCAGTGAAATCGGCGCGAAACGTCCTGTGCTCGGCTGCGTTTCCCGACGATTTTACCATTGGTGTTTCGACTGGAAGCGCGTTCAGGTTCCGGGCCGGAACAGGGTGGGCCGCTGCCGCTCAAACGTCTGCCGGCCGCGCTTGAAGCCCATCACGACATCAGGCAGCTCGGCGACAGCGAAGCGGCTATCCGTCGTATCGAGCACGATGAGATCGGCGGGATTTCCGACCTTGATGCCGTAATCGGCGAGGTTCATCAGCCGCGCCGGCTGTTCGGTCACGAGATCGAGGCAGGTGTCGAAATCGGTCACCGCGGCGTGCGCGACATTGGCGTAGAAGTTCGCCATCCGCAGCAGCGAAGCGTCGCCGAACGGCGTGAAGGGATTGAGCACGTTGTTGGTCGCGACCGAGCACACGACGCCATCGCAGGCGAGCTTGTGGGCGAGTGTCAGCCCGCGCGGCGCGTTGTGGGTGGCCTCGCGGCCCATCAGATAGAGATCGGTCGCGGGCAGCACGGTGACGGCGACGCCGGCTCTTGCCAGTTGCGCGGTGGCAGCCTTCATCCGCTCCGGCGGCAGGGCCGAGAGTTTTGTCGCATGGCCGATCGCGACCCGTCCGTGATAGTTGCGCCGCTCGGTCTGCCGGCAGACTTCGTCGAGATGCCACCAGGATGGATCGAGATCGAAATCCAGGTGAAGGTCGATGTCGATGTCGAACTGCTCCGCGAGATCGAAGATGCGTGCGAGATGGGCGTTCGGATCGCTGTCCATATAGGGACAGCCGCCGATCGCTTCGGCGCCGTCGCGCAGCGCCTGCACCAGCAGCTCGTCGCTGCCGGGATCGTTGGTCAGGCCTTCCTGCGGGAAGACGCAGAGTGACAGGTCAATCGCCCAGGCGTAGTCGCGCTTGAGCGCCTTGACCGCCTCGAAGCCGCGCAGGCCGATGCGCGGATCGATCTCGACATGGGTTCGCATGCGCGTCGTGCCGTGCACGATGGCGCGTTCGAGCACCTTTCCGCCGCGCGCGTAGACGTCCTCGACCGTGAAATCCTTCTTCATGCCGGCGACGGCGCGGATCGCCTCGGAGACGCTGCCGTGATCGTGGCCGCAGCGGCCGAGCAGGCAGGCCTTGTCGAGATGGATGTGGGTGTCGACGAAGCCGGGCAGGGCGAGGTGTCCGCCAAGGTCGACCTCGGCCGCTTCGCAGGCAAGCCGCGGCTCGATCGCGGCGATGCGGCCGCCCTTCACGCCGATATCGACGGGTACGGCGGACGATCGCAACAGCGCGTTGCGGAGGATCAGGTCGAAGGCGGCGGGCGTGATCATGGTATTGGATTCAGCTGAAGCAGCGTACCGGAAGCCATGAGCGCGGGCAGCACCAGATTGTGTGCAATCGAGCTATCAGATTGTGCAAAAAATGTGCATGCACTTTGGGCTCTGAATTGTAGAGTGCAGGTACTCTGGAGAACAGCCATGTCAGCTCCCGCCAAAGCCGATCACCCGATGACCGACGCCGAGATCGTTGAGGCTTACCTGACCGCCTCGATGATTCCCGATCCCGACGCGGCGGCGGCCTACATGAAGCCGGGTACGGTGATCACCTTCACCGGTGGGCGCGAGTTCGATCATCCGCGCGGGCCGACGGGCTTCAACGCCAAGCGCTATCGCTGGGTCAAGAAGAGGATGGATCGGTTTGACGTCTGCCCCGGCGAGGACGAGACCGTGGTCTACAGCGTCGGTACGCTCTACGGCGAGTGGATGGACGGCACGCCGTTCGAGGGTAATCGCTATGTCGATCGTTTCGTCGTCAAGGGCGGCCAGATCGTGAAGATGGACGTCTGGAATGACAGCGCCGAGCGCATCCTGGTTCAGCGCGGCATCGAAGCCTAACCTCTTCGAGCGACCTTCGTCAGTTTGACCACGCGCTCGCCCGTCACTTCGTCAGCATAGGGCGCGAGGATGTCGAGCAGGTCGCGGCCACGCTGCGGAGTAGGAGCGACCAATGCGCGATTGGCCACGGAATCCAGGTGATGATGCATCAATTCCATCACCTTGGCGGCATCGCCCTTGCCGAGCGCTGCGATGATGGCGCGATGCTCATTGATGGCGCATTCGGTAGAATGCGGCCGGCTGTAAAGCGACAGCGTCAGACAGCAGCGATAGGCGACCTCGCTGACATAGCGTACCAGGATCGGACTGTTCGTCATGTGGGCGAGCAGGATGTGGAATTCGGTGGCCAGGCGAATCGATACGGCGTCCGAACCGCCGCGGGCACGTTCCTCGGCGTCGACATGGGCGTTCAGCTCGGCGATCTGCGCCTTGGTCAGCTTGCCGGCGAGTTGGCGGACCACGAGGCGCTCGAGCTCGATGCGGATGTCGAAGGCGTCGCGCGCCTCCTGCCAGCTTGGCGTCGCCACCACGGCGATCCGGTTGCGGCGGAGCTCGACCAAGCCCTCGGCGGCGAGCTGCCCCAGCGCGTGGCGGGCGATGGTGCGGCTGACGCCAAAGCGCTCGCCAAGTGAATCCTCCGGCAGCTTGGCGCCGGGCTCAAGCGCCTGCTCGATGATCGCGCGCCGGAGTGCGCGACAGATCACGCTGACCTTGTCCGATGGTTCAGAAGTCTTGGTGGGCGAGCGCGCCGCCATCGGCGAATCCTCGAGGGAGGGGTCGAGCGTTTTCTTTAGCACAGCGTGGTGCCAATCAAGCGCTCCAATTGCATGCAGTTTGACGACCGGCCTGCCTAAATCGAATCCGGCCCGTTGGAGCGTCTGCTGATCAAGTCGTTGATTTTGCGCAGCAGGTCGCTTGGCACCTCGCTTGCATACACTTTGCCTGTGATGCGCATGCAACCCCACGCCCAGTTTAGCGGCCGGCCCATTCCGGAGGGCGCTGCTGCGACCGCCATCGAGCTGTCCGAGGCTTCCGTGACCTTCGGGCGCGGCGACCGCGCCGTGCCGGCTCTGTCGAAGACCACGCTGAAGATCGCCGACGGCGAGTTTGTCGCACTGGTCGGCCCGTCCGGCTGCGGAAAATCGACCATTTTGCGCCTCGTCAGCGGTCTGGTGCAGCCGACCGGCGGCGTCGTCATCGTCGGCGGCCGCGAGGTGGCGGCCCGGGCGATGCGGGTGGGCATGGCCTTCCAGAACCCGACCATGCTGCCGTGGATGACGATCGAGCGGAACATCATGCTGCCGCTGAAGATCGTCGAGCCGTTCCGCTCGAGCTTCCGCAGGCTGCGCAAGACCGAGTTTCGCGACAAGGCCAACGCATTGCTGGAGCAGGTCGGCCTCAAGGGCTTCGGCAACCGCTATCCCTGGCAGCTCTCCGGCGGGATGCTCCAGCGTGCCAATCTCTGCCGCGCGCTGATCCATGAGCCGCGCATGCTGCTGCTGGACGAGCCCTTCGGCGCGCTCGACCAGTTCACCCGCGAGGAGCTGTGGGCGATCCTCCAGACGCTCTGGATGACGCACAAGCCGACGGTGCTGCTGGTAACGCACGATCTGCGCGAGGCAGGCTTCCTCGCCAGCCGCATCTGCGTGATGAGCGCGCGGCCCGGCCGCATCCTCGACGACAGCCGCGTCGACTTCGCGCGGCCGCGCACCGTCGCCATGACCTTCGAGCCGGATTTCGTCGCGCTGAACCAGAAGCTGCGCGCCTTCATCGAGGACGCGCGTAGCGCGGCCCAGCGGGGAGCAGACTGATGTTCGGGATCGATGTCAGGCAGAAGGCGTGGTCGGCCGGATTGATCGTGCTGTTCTTCGTCGCGTGGGAGCTGTTCTGCCTGATGACCGGCATGTCGGATCTCGTGCTGCCGCGGCCGTCGCAGGTGTTCGTGACCCTGGTCGAGCGCTTTCCGGTGCTGTGGCCGCACATCGTGCAGACGCTGGCCACCACCATGTTCGGCTTCGTGCTTGGGGTAGCGCTCGGCGTCGCACTCGGCGCGATCATCGGTGTCTCGAAGACAGCCTACGACACCTGCTATCCGCTGCTGATCGGCTTCTCCTCGATCCCGAAGGTCGCGGTGGTGCCGATCTTCGTGCTGTGGTTCGGCTCGGGCACGGTGCCGGCGGTGCTGACCGCGCTGTCGATCTGCTTCTTCCCGATCGTCGTGAATATCGCCACGGGCCTTGCGACCACCGAGCCCGAGCTCGAAGACGTGTTGAAGGCGCTCGGCGCCAGCAAGCTCGACATCCTCTGGAACGTCGGCCTGCCCAGGACCATGCCGTTCTTCTTCGCCTCGCTGAAGGTCGCGATCTCCTATGCGTTCGTCGGCGCCGTACTGTCGGAGACGGTCGCTTCCAACCGTGGCATCGGCAACGTCATGATGACCGCGTCCTCCAATTTCAACGTGCCACTGGTCTTCGCCGGCCTGTTCGTACTCGCCGGTCTCGGCGTTGCGCTCTACGTCGTGTTCTCGCTGATCGAAGGGCGGGTCACCGGCTGGGCGACGCGCAAGAACGACGTGATCGCCACCTGAATTTTCCAACCGTCATGCAACGAAGCTTGAGGAGGTCTCGATGTTGAGAAAAATGACTGCCGCGCTGCTGGGATTGGCCCTGTGCACGGGGGCCGCGACGGCCCAGGAGACCACGATCAAGTTCACGCTGGGCTGGAAGACCCAAGGCAGCGATGCCGCGTTCTTTTACGCCAAGGACAACGGCTTCTTCAAAGAGGAGGGCCTCAACGTCGTCATCGACCAGGGCGAGGGCTCCGGGGCCACCGTCACGCGCATCATGTCCGGCGCCTATGACGCCGGCTTCGGCGACGTCAACGCCATCATCCAGAACGCCGCGACCAAGCCGCAGGAGGCGCCCGTCATGGTCTACATGATGTGGAATCAGCCGCCGTTCGCGATCGTCGCCAAGAAGACCAGCGGCATCAACACCATCAAGGATTTCGAGGGCCGCACGCTCGGCGGCGCGCAGGGCACGCCGACAACGCGCCTCCTGCCCGTGTTCACGCGCAAGAACGGGCTCGACGGCGAGAAGATCAAGATCTCCAACATGGCGCCGAACCTGCAGGAGCCGATGCTGATCAAGGGCGATATCGACGCTGCGCTCGTCTTCAACATCACCAGCTATTTCAACCTGGTGCTGAACCGCCAGGATCCGGACAAGGATTTCAAATGGTTCTCGTTCGGTGAGTACGGCCTCGACCTCTACTCCAACGGCGTGATGGTCTCCCGCAAGCTGATCGCCTCGAACCCGAAGGCCGTCGCGGGCCTGGTGCGCGCCATCAACAAGGGCGCGATCGCGATTGCAAAGGACCAGAATGCCGGCATGAAGGCGGCGGTGAACTACGACAACCTCATCAACGCGGATGTCGAGAAGCGGCGGCTGCAATATTCCTTCGAGAAGCTGATCGTCTCGCCGGAGATGAAGGAGATCGGCATCGGCGACATCAAGGACGACCGCATGACGCGCGCCATTGGCATCGTAGTCGAGGGCTACCAGCTCGCCCGCGCCCCGACGCCTGCGGAAGTGTTCTCGCGCGAATTTCTGCCGCCGCGCGCGGAGCGGGAGCTGGTGTATACCGCCAACTGATTGGGAGGTTGATTATGGCCACGGAGATTTCGGCAACCAGCCTGTTCCGTGGCCCTGATCGCGCCGTCGCCGACAATGTCGTGCTGCGGCACGAGGGCGGTGTCATCACCGAGATTGCGGATGGTGCGGGGCCAGCATCTCGCTCCCTGGTCATCCCGGCCTTCGTCAATGCGCATGATCATGCCCGCGCCACGGCGTCGTCCTTCGGCGCGGTCGGCATGCCCCTGGAGAGCTGGATTCTGCGGACCGTGCTCGGCACGCCCGTCGATCCCTATCTGACCGCGGCCTCGGCGCTGGCGCGTTCGGCCAAGGCCGGCTGCGCGGCCATGATGGTGCACTACACACGCCCAAGCGGGACAATGCCCCTGGTGGACGAGGCCAAGGCCATCGCGAAGGCTGCGTCCGACGTCGGTATCCGCATCGCGTTTGCGATGGCCGTGCGCGACCAGAATCCGATCGTCTATGGCGATGCCGAGCCGGTGCTCTCGGGACTGTCGCGCGACGACCGCAAGACCATCGACGATCTGTTCGTCCGCGCGCCAATGTCGCCCAAAGCGTATATCGAGCTGACCGACGCCATTGCCGCCGCGATGGCCGGCCCGATGGTGGACGTGCAGCTCGGGCCTGCCGGCGTGCAATGGTGCTCGAAGCCGCTGCTGGAGGCGGTGGCCGAGAATTCGGCGCGGACCGGCCGCCGCATCCACATGCATCTCCTAGAGACCGCGTACCAGCGCGCCTGGGCCGACCGGAATTTTCCGGACATGGTCCGCTGGCTGCGCGATATCGGCTTCCTCTCGGAGCGGCTGACGCTCGCGCACTGCATCCACGCGCGCCCGGATGAGCTGGAGATGATCGCGGCCTCTGGCGCCCGCATCGTCACCAATTTCAGCTCGAACATGCATCTGCGCTCGGGCCTCGCTCCGATCGCCGCCGCGCACAAATGCGGCTGTGCCATCGCCGTTGGCGTCGACGGGCTGGCGCTGGACGAGGATGACGACATCCTGCGCGAGATGCGGCTGGTGCAGATGGCTCATGGCGGCCTTGGCTTCAAGGCAACATGGATGCCGGCCGAGCTGTTCTCGCTCGCCATCCGCAACGGACGCCGCGCGACGGGGGCTCCTGGAAATGGCGAGCTCGTCGCCGGCAACCCGGCCGACTACGTGGTGATCGATCTCGATCGGCTGGACCGCGACCGGATCATGCCGGTCGATCCGATGGCGCTGCTGTTCGCAAGGGGTAATGCGTCTCTGGTGAAGGAGGTCGTCGTCGCCGGCAAGACCATCGTGAGGGAAGGGGGTTGCACGGGTGTCGATCTGCCGGCCATCGAGCGCGAGTTGCGGGACATGTACCGCGCCAATGTCGGTAAGCTCGCGAACTTTCAGCGGATGTGGCCACCCCTGGCGGAGCAGTTGGGCGGCTGGTTCGAACAGCAGCTGACGTGCCAGTGAAGCGGCTCCCGTTCGCCCAGTATTGAAAAGCGCGATAGCTGGTAGTCGCGGTCCCGTCTGGCGGATGCTGCATGTGTCGGTTATCACCTCTGCAATCCCGTCGCGACAAGGTCGACGACCCCATTGAGGAGCAACTGATGCGTCTACCCGTTCTTTTCCTGGCCCTGACATGTCTTGCGGGCGCAGCGTCAGCCGAAGATCTCTCGGGGACTCTCCAGAAGATCAAGGAGACCAAAAAGATCACGCTGGGCTATCAGGAGGCCTCGGTCCCGTTCAGCTATCTGGACGGCAACCAGAATCCGGTCGGCTTTGCCATGGACATCTGCCTCAAGATCGTCGATGCCGTGAAGAAGCAGCTGAGCATGCCCGACATCGCCGTCGACACGCTCGCCGTGACCTCGTCGAACCGGATCCCGTTGATGGTCAACGGCACGCTCGATCTGCACTGCTCGGCGACAACGAATAACGCCGATCGCCAGAAGCAGGTCGCCTTCACCAACACGCACTTCCTCAGCGCGACACGGTTCGCGGCCAAGAAGGCCGCGAAGATCAACACCATCGACGATCTCAAGGGCAAGGCGGTCACGGCCGTGGCCGGCTCGGTCAACCTGACGCAGCTCGCCAAGGTCAATACCGAGCGCAATCTCGGCCTCAACGTGATGCCGGCGAAGGACCAGGCCGAGGCCTTCCTGTTGCTGGAAACCGACCGCGCCCAGGCCTACGCACTCGATGACGTGCAGCTGGCAGTTGCGATCGCGCGCTCCAAGGAGCCGCAGCTCTACATGATCAGCGAGGAGGCGTTTTCGAAGCCGGAGCCTTACGGCATCATGCTGCGACGGGAGGACGGGCCGTTCAAGGCGCTAGCCGATCGCGCCACCGCAGAGCTCTACGCCAGCCCGGAGATCGAGGTGCTCTACAAGAAGTGGCTGCAATCGCCGACGCCGCCGAACGGCCTCAACTACAACGTCCCGATGTCTTCGGCCTTGCGCAACGCCTTCAAGAAGCCGAGTTCGAGCGCCGACCCTGATGTGTATGTGGTGAACTGAGGCTGAGACGCTGCGCATTATTGCGCCCTCTCCCCTTGTGGGAGAGGGCAACTCCGCTCGTAGACAAAAGCTAGCTCGGGTGAGGGGTATGTCTCCGCGCGCGAAACTCTAAATTCGTGCGTGCGGATGGATACCTCTCATCCGGCGCTTCGCGCCACCTTCTCCCACAAGGGGAGAAGGAAGAAAGTCGCCGCCGCCGGTTAGCGAAACAGACAATGCCAGCTACGCATTCGAATACTTCCTCAGCTCGAGCCGCGCGATCTGGTTCCTGTGCACTTCGTCGGGGCCATCTGCAAGCCGCAGCAAGCGCGCGGTGGCGTAGGCCTGGGTCAAGCCGAAATCGTTCGAGGTGCCGCCGCCGCCATGGGCCTGGATCGCCCAGTCGATGATCTGGCAGGCCATGTTGGGCACGGCGACCTTGATCATCGCGATTTCGGCCTTCGCCACCTTGTTGCCGACCGTGTCCATGGCAGAGGCGGCGTTGAGCGTCAGCAGCCGGGCCTGCTCGATCATGATGCGGGCTTCCGCGATGCGCTCCTGCGTCACGGTCTGCTCGGAGACCGGCTTGCCGAAGGCGACGCGGCTGCGCACGCGGCGGCACATCTTCTCCAGGGTGCGCTCGGCAAGGCCAATCAGCCGCATGCAGTGGTGGATGCGGCCGGGACCGAGGCGGCCCTGCGCGATCTCGAAGCCGCGACCCTCGCCGAGCAGCATGTTCTCCCGGGGCACCCGCACATTGGTGAACACGACCTCGGAGGCCCGATCGGGCACGCCGTAGAAGCCGAACACGGGCAGGGGGCGCTTCACCTCGATGCCGGGCGTGTCCATCGGCACCAGAATCATGGACTGCTGCTTGTGCCGGTCCGGATTGTCCGGATCGGTCTTGCCCATGAAGATGCAGATCTTGCAGCGGGGATCGGTTGCGTTGGTCGTGTACCATTTGCGCCCGTTGATGACGTAATGGTCGCCGTCGCGGACGATCGAGCTTTCGATGTTGGTCGCGTCCGATGATGCGACAGCAGGTTCGGTCATGGCGAAGCAGGAGCGGATCTCGCCCGCGAGCAACGGCTTCAGCCAGCGCTCCTTGTCCTTCTCGGTGCCATAGCGCTCCAGCACCTCCATGTTGCCGGTGTCGGGCGCCGAGCAGTTGAACACCTCGGGCGCAAGATGCGAGCGGCCCATCACCTCGCAGAGCGGAGCATAGTCGAGATTGGTGAGGCCGGCGCCATGGCTGGATTCCGGCAGGAACAGATTCCACAGGCCCTCTGCGCGCGCCAGCGGCTTCAACTCCTCGACGACCGGATAGACCTTCCACGGCCCGAGTTCCTCGGCCTCGCGATAGAAGCGCTCCTCGTTCGGATAGATGTGCCGGTCCATGAAACTCTCGAGCTTGCGCTTGAGCTCGACGACTTTGGGCGACATCGGGTAGAGCATCTTTCGTTTCCCTTGATCGGTGGACGGCATTCTTTCGCGCGCGCCGGCCTATGCGACGCGATATTCCTTGAATTTCTCGCGCAGCGCCGACTTCAGCACCTTTCCGGTCCCCGTCATCGGAAACTCGTCGAGGAATTCGACCGCGTCCGGCATCCACCAGCTCGCGATCTTCGGGCGCATATGGTCGAGCAGCGTCTTGCCGTCGACGGTCGCGCCTTTCTTGCGGACAACGAGCAGCAGGGGGCGCTCCTGCCATTTGTCATGATGGATCGCGACCACCGCAGCCTGCAGCACATCGGGATGCGACAGCGCGACGTCCTCGAGCTGGATCGAGGAGATCCATTCGCCGCCGGATTTGATCACGTCCTTGGAGCGGTCGGTCAGCGTGACGTGGCCTTGGTGGTCGATCACCGCCATGTCGCCGGTGATCAGCCAGCCGTCGCGGTCGAGACCTTCGTCCAGCTTCATATAGCCGGAGGCGACCCAGGGGCCGCGGGCGCGCAGATGACCGACGGTCTTGCCGTCGCGCGGCAGCTCGTTTCCGGCGTCGTCCACGATACGAAGAGAGGTGCCGAAACAGGCGCGGCCCGACACCTGGCGGCGGTCGAATTTCTCCTTCTCGCTGAGGTGCTCCGAGCCGGGCCGCAGACCCGGCATCGAGCAGCCCAGGGCCTCGGTCATGCCCCAGGCCTGGATATAGTCGATGCCGTACTCGCGCTTCAGCTTCTCGACCATCGCGCGCGGCGGGGCCGAGCCCGACGACAACGTCGCGCGCAGGGTGGAGAACCTGTTGCCGGTGCGACCGAGCCAATCGAGCAGGATCAGCCAGAAGCTCGGCACGCCGGCCGACAGCGTCACCTTCTCGCCTTCGAGCAGCTCGTAGAGCTTGTCGGGCTCGTAATTGCGGCCGGGTAGCACCAGCTTCGAGCCGGTATAGGGCGCGGTGAACGGCATGTTCCAGCCGTTGCCGTGGAACAGCGGCGCCATCGGCACCATCACTTCGCGCACGCCTTCGACATGACCCGGCAGGAAATCGAAATTGCAGCAGGTCATGGTCTGCAGGATGGCGGCGCGGTGCGAATAGATCACGCCCTTGGGATTACCGGTCGTGCCCGAGGTGTAACAGATGGTCGAAGCGGACTTCTCGTCGAACTCCGGCCAGGTGAAGCCTGCGTCGTTCTCCGTCTCCAGAAGCTCCTCGTAGCAATGCACGCTTGCGAGCTTCGTCTCGGGCATCCGCTCGCGCGAGGACATCACGACGTAAGCCTCGACCGTCTTGAGCTGCGGCGCGATCGCTTCGACGATCGGCAGCGTGGCGCGGTCGATGAACAGCAGGCGGTCTTCGGCGTGGTTGATGATGTAGACGAGCTGCTCGGGAAACAGCCGCGGGTTGACGGTGTGCAGCACGTAGCCCATGCCCGGTGCGGCGTAGAACATCTCGAAATGCCGATGGGTGTTCCAGGCCAGCGTGCCAACGCGGTCGCCTTGCGTCATGCCGAGCCGCTTCAACGCCAGCGCCATGCGCTTGATGCGCGGGTGGGCATCCGCATAGGTGTAGCGATGAATGTCGCCCTCGATTTCGCGTGCGACGACCTCGGCCTCGCCGTGATAGTCGGCGGCATACTGGATCAAGCCGCTGATCAGAAGCGGCATGTCCATCATCAATCCCTGCATGGTCTCCTCCGGAAGCCACGTCGTTGCGTGGCGCACGCTTGTGATTTGCGCGCGAGGTTAGCGGAACGTCGCGCGGCGTTCACGCAAAAAAGTTGGACGTGATTGCATGCCTCACTTCTTCGGGGCTAACGTGAGGCGAGCTGCCGACGAAGCAGCACCCTGAGTGGAGGACATGCATGTCAGCGGAAAGACACAAGACCGGTGCAGCCGGCGAACCTACCGTCGACATCGCGGCCCTTCGTGCGCGCTATCGCGAGGAGCGCGATCGCCGTTTGCGTGCCGAAGGCAAGGCTCAATATGTCGAGGTGGTCGGCGGCCTCAGTCGCTACCTCGACGACCCCTGGGCCGATCCCGGCTTTGCGCGCGCACCTGTCCGTGAAGAGACCGAGGTGCTTGTCGTCGGCGGCGGCTTCGGCGGGCTTCTATGTGGCGCGCGCTTGCGCGAGGCCGGCATCGATGATTTCCGCATCGTGGAAAAGGCGGCCGATTTCGGCGGCACCTGGTACTGGAATCGTTATCCTGGAGCCGCCTGCGATACCGAGAGCTACATCTACCTGCCGCTGCTGGAAGAGACCGGCTACATGCCGGTGCGCAAATACGCCCGGGCGCCGGAGATCTACGAGCATTCCCGCCGCATCGGCCGTCATTTCGGTCTCTACGAGCGCGCGCTGTTTCAGACCGTCATCTCCCGCATGGTGTGGCAGGAGGAGGAGGCGCGTTGGCTGGTCGAGACCGATCGGGGCGACCAGGTCCGCGCACGCTTCGTCATTCTTGCCGGAGGCCCGCTCAGCCGGCCGAAGCTGCCCGGCATTCCCGGCATCGAGAGCTTCGAAGGCCACAGCTTTCATACCAGCCGTTGGGACTACGGCTACACCGGCGGCAACGCCGATGGCGGTCTGACCGGACTTGCCGACAAGCGCGTCGGCATCATCGGCACCGGTGCCACCGCCGTGCAATGCGTGCCGCATCTCGGCCGTTCGGCGAAGGAGCTCTATGTCTTCCAGCGCACGCCGTCCGCGATCGGCGTGCGCGACGACCGGCCGACGGATCCGGGCTGGGCAGAGAGCCTGAAGGCGGGCTGGCAGCGCGAGCGCATGGACAATTTCACCGCCGTGATCTCAGGCGAGCCGTTCGAGCGGGATCTGGTGCAGGACGGCTGGACCGGTCTGCTCGGCGAGATCCTGCTCGCGCCGCGTCGGCAGCCGCAACCGGTCACCTCGATGGAGGAGGCGCTGAAGGTCATCGAGCAGGCCGACTACCGCAAGATGGAGGAGATCCGCGCCCGGGTCGACGCGGTCGTCAAGGACAAGGCGACGGCGGAGGCGCTCAAGCCCTGGTACAAGGCGTTCTGCAAGCGGCCATGCTTTCACGACGAATATCTCGACACTTTCAATCGTCCCAACGTTCATCTCGTCGACACCAAAGGGCGCGGCGTCGATCGCATCACCGGGAATGCGGTGATGGCGGGCGGCAAGGCCTATGAGCTCGACTGCCTGATCTACGCCAGCGGTTTCGAGGTCGGCACCGATTACGCCCGGCGGATGGGCTTTGAGGTCTATGGCCGCGGCGGCATGAGCCTGTCCGAACGCTGGCAGGGCGGCGTCAAGACGATGCATGGCTTCTACAGCCGCGGCTTCCCGAATTGCTTCCTGATCGTCACCGTGCAAGCCGGCCAGAGCGCCAACTTCCCGCACATCATCGACGAGCAGTCGCAGCACATCGCCTATGTCATCGACCAGACACGCAAGCGCGGCGCCAGAACGCTCGAGCCGACACTTGCCGCCGAGAATGCCTGGGTCGACGAGGTCGTCAAGGCCGCGATCGGCCGGCAGACCTATCTCGCCGAATGCACGCCCGGCTACTACAACAATGAAGGCGTGTTCGATCCGATCGCGGCAAGAAACAGCCAATATTGGCGCGGGCCGGTGGCGTTCCTGCGGCTGCTCGACAAATGGCGCAGGGAAGGCAATCTGGCGGGGCTGGAATTGACCTATGATCGCGCCATGGAGTCGGCGCCTTCGAGGGGGTAAGATTGCCGATCGGTACAGGACGGGAGATGCTGGGCATGATCAGGGGCAGGGCTGTTGCGGGAGCGGTTTTTGGCGCGATGGCGCTGTTTGGGTGCCTGGCGCCCGCCGCCGAGGCTGCCACTTGCGGCAACGGACCCGGCGGGTTCGAGGCCTGGAAGCGCGAGTTCAGCGCGGAGGCGCAAGGCAAGGGCATCGGCCAGACCGCGCTCGCGGCCCTGATGCAGGCCAACTACGCCAGTGCCACCATCGCGGCCGACCGCGGCCAGCGCAGCTTTTCACTGACGCTCGACCAGTTTCTCGCCAAGCGCGGCGCCACCACCATCGTCGCCAAGGGGCGGCAGCTCAAGCAGTCACAGGCTGCCTTGTTCGCCTCCATCCAGCAGCGCTATGGCGTCCCGCCCGGACCCTTGATCGCGATCTGGGGCATGGAGACCGGTTTCGGCAGCCAACGCGGCAACCAGAACATGCTGTCGTCGATCGCAACGCTTGCCTATGACTGCCGCCGTCCCGAATTCTTCACCGACCAGCTCTACGCCGCGCTGAAGCTGATCGACCGCGGCACGCTGTCGGGGGCGACCCGCGGCTCCATGCACGGGGAGGTCGGCCAGACCCAGTTCATGCCCAAGAGCATCCTGGCCTATGGCACCGGCAATCTCGAGGTGGCCGCCAACGCGCTGAATTCGACGGCGAATTTCCTGAGGGCTCATGGCTGGCGCGCAGGAGCCGGGTACCAGCCGGGCGAGCCGAATTTCGCCGCTATCGAGGCCTGGAATGCCGCCGGCGTCTATCAAAAGGCGATCGCTTTGATGGGCCGGCAGATCGACGAGGGCGGAGCGGCGGCCGCCTCGCGCTGACCAGTTCAGCAAGGCGTGATGCGCCGGCACGAGAAAATTGTTGCCAACAGGAACCGACGGCACGACGTTTGCTTTGATCAGCTTCAGGGGTGGGCATGAGGAGACTCAACATGGCAACCCAGATCGTGATGGACCAGACGGGCGATACGCGCCACGAGTTTGATCCTGGCAATGCCGAAGCGCTGGCGCGAGCCGAACGGCGCTTTCGGGAGCTGACCGGGGCCGGCTTCACCGCCGCCCTGCGAACCGGACCTGGCGAGGTCACCCGCATCAAATCGTTCGATCCGACCGCGCAGGAAACGCTGTTCTATCCCCGCCTGGTCGGCGGTTGATCTGAGCTGCACATGATCGCGGCAGTTTGGCTCCGCGCGCCGGCGCGTGCCCGTTTGCACGCGCTGCGTGAACTCTATCGGCGGTTCTTCGGCGAGAACACGCCGGATGCTCGTGGCCGCCGGCTTCTGGCTGAATGGCTGTCGCCGGCGCAGCGCGCGCAGTTCGAAGAGCACCGGTATTTCGACGTCGTCGGCTGTGATACCGGAAGGACATACCGCATCCACTACGGCACCGCCGCCAATGTCCACGAGATCGACGAGGCCGGGCATGCGACGATGGGCTGGTGCTTCGTCCCGTCGGGCTTTCTCGTCCCGGGCGACGTGATGCTGGCGCAGAAGATCGCGCTCGAAACGGACGAGAGGGGAGCGTTGGCGCTCGCCAACCGCTTTCCAGCGGCAACGCACTCGGAGCATTTCTACCGGCGACCGTTCTGAAGCATGATCCGGAAAAGTGCGCAGCGGTTTTCCGAAGTGATCATGCTTAACAACAACCTAAAGCGCGATGACGATTCATCTTGATTGCATCGCGCTTTAGTGCCGGAAGAGCGAACCGATCAGGAGTGCGTGGTGCGGTAGGCATCCACCGCATGCGCTGCGAAAACGCCGACGCTGCAAAGGGCAAGAAGGGCGGAGATCAGCTCGATCATAGCTCGTCCTCCCGTGGCGGCTGGGCGACGAGGTTCTGACAGCAGGAATATTCGTAGATCAGGTCAAGAAGGAATTGCATGGTGGCCGTCCCTGTACTTGTTTTGACAACCACTTAACCGGCGATCTGTTTCAGGGGTGTTTCGTCGCGTCGGGAATGGGGTTTCGCGGGGAACCCGGAAGGCGGGTTTGTGCGCTGCGGCCGCACCAAATCCCGGGGCCGGATCAGGATGAAGGCACGTCTTCCGGCCGGCACGGACCCTTGCGGCTCTCCCGCGGAGATGGTCATCTCGCTCGGGATGCGCGCTGGAGGCTGACATGAACCGATTCCTTCTCGCCGTTTTGCTGGCCGCAGGCGTCCTGGGGGCAGGGCCGGCGCTGGCGCAAAAATCCAGGGTCGGTGACTGGACCATCGAAAAGCGGACGCAGGATACGCATTGCAATGCAAGCCGGGGCTACAAGGATAAGGACGACGAGAACCGCGACTACGTCATCGTGATCACCTATTCCGAGAAGACGATCGTGATCGTGATGATCTACGACGGCTGGGAGTGGGAGACGGTCGGCGAGATCCTTCGGGCCGATATCGGCACTGACGATGCGGACATCATGAAGAAGGCGAAGTGGGAGGTCATGGACAGGACCACCGTGCGCGGCATCTTCGAATACGACCAGTCGATGATGGACCGCCTGTCGAAGGCCAAGCGCCTCACGCTCGACTTCGAAGACGATGACGACGACAGCATCGAGATGCAGATACCGCGCGCCGGCGAAGCGCTGGCCGCGTTGAAGTTCTGCGAGGAGAACCGGAAATAGCTTGCCGATGCCGGCGAGGTCTTCGTCGACCTCGCCATCGGCCTGCCGGCGTTGTTCGGCGGCTCCGCGCTCGGCGTGATCGCGTTCCCCCGCGTCAACGAGACGGTCTTTCGCAAGACCGTGCTCGTTGTTGCGGCTCGCGGGAATCTCCCAGGTTTGGAGCGGAATGGCTTTAGGTTGAACCGATTGCAGCAGGGTCGTTCACCTCTCCCGCTTGCGGGAGAGGTCGGCGCGTCCGGGCGATGCGAAGCATCGTCCCGCGCGCCGGGAGAGGGCTTTCTCCTCTTGGGGTCCCATTGGGGAGACACCCTCTCCCCAGCCCTCTCCCGCAAGCGGGAGAGGGAGTGCAGCTCCCTCATCGCGGCACCCAGGCCTCATCCCATCATGCTTTAGTGGCTCACAGGCTGGGCCGGCGCCGCGCTGATGTCGCTGCCGTGATGCGTCAGCGGCTTCATGCCGGTGACGGTCCGCAGCAGCACATAGAACACCGGCGTCAGGAACAGGCCGAACACGGTGACGCCGATCATGCCGGAGAACACGGCGACGCCCATGGCGCGCCGCATCTCCGAGCCTGCGCCGGTCGAGAGCACCAGCGGCAGCACGCCCATGATGAACGCCATCGACGTCATCAGGATCGGACGAAGCCGCAAGCGGCTCGCCTCGATCGCGGCCCGGATCGGCGTGCGGCCTGCGAATTCGAGCTCGCGCGCGAATTCGACGATCAGGATCGCGTTCTTGGCCGAGAGACCCACGAGGACGATCAGACCGATCTGGGTGAAGACGTTGTTGTCGCCCTTGGAGACCCAGACGCCGAACATCGCAGCCAAGAGGCCCATCGGCACGATCATGATGATCGAGAGCGGCAGCGTCAGGCTTTCATAAAGCGCGGCCAGCACCAGGAAGACCAGCAGGATCGCCAGCGGGAACACCCAGATGCCGGAATTGCCGGCGATGAACTCCTGATAAGTCAGGTCCGTCCATTCGAAGGCAAAGCCGGGCGGCAGCACCTCGGCCGCGATCCGCGTCGCCGCCTCCTGGGCCTGGCCTGAGGAGAAGCCGGGCGCGGCCGCCGCGTTGATGTCGGATGACAGGAATCCGTTGTAGCGGATCGCGCGCTCCGGCCCCGCGCTCTGGCGGATCTTGAGCAGCGCCGACAACGGCACCATGTCGCCCGAGGACGAGCGCACCTTCAACTGCCTGATGTCGTCGGCACGCGCGCGGAACGGCGCGTCGGCCTGGACGCGGACGGAATAGGTGCGGCCGAACTTGTTGAAGTCGTTGACGTAGTAGGAGCCAAGGTAGATCTGGAGCGTGTTGAAGACCTCGGTGACGGGCACGCCAAGCTGTAGCGCCTTGGTGCGGTCGATGTCGGCGAACAGCTGGGGCACGTTGACCTGGAAGCTCGAGAACACGCCGGCGATCTCGGGCGCCTTCTGCATCGCCGCCATGAACGCTTTGGTCGCCTCGTTCAGCGCGTCATAGCCGAGACCGGCGCGGTCCTCGATCTGTAGCTTGAAGCCGCCGATGGTGCCGAGACCGTTGACCGGCGGCGGCGGGAACATGGCGATGAAGGCTTCCTGGATGCCGGCATATTTCTTGTTCAGCTCGGCCGCAATGGCATTCCCGCTCAGCGAGGGATCCTTGCGCTCGTCGAATGGCTTCAGCGTCGAGAACACGATGCCGGCATTGGACGAGTTGGTGAAGCCGGAGATCGACAGGCCGGGGAAGGCCACCGAGCTTTCGACACCGGGCTGGGTCAGCGCGATGTCGCTCATCTTGCGGATCACCTCTTCGGTGCGGTCGAGGGTCGCGCCGTCGGGCAGGCGGGCGAAGCCGACCAGGTACTGCTTGTCCTGACCGGGCACGAAGCCGCTCGGCACCTGCTGGAACAACAGGGCGGTGAGGCCGACCAGCAGCACATACAGGCCCATCACGGCAGCCTTTCCCGAGATCACCTTGGTGACGGAGGCGCCGTAGTTCTCCGAGGAGCGTGTGAAGGCCTTGTTGAAGCCACGGAAGAACCAGCCGAGGCTCTTTTCCATGATCCGCGTCAGCCGGTCCTTCGGCTCGTTGTGCCCCTTGAGCAGCAGCGCCGACAGCGCCGGCGACAGCGTCAGGGAGTTGACGGCGGAGATCACCGTCGAGATCGCGATCGTCAGCGCGAATTGCTTGTAGAACTGCCCGGTGAGGCCGGAGATGAAGGCGAGCGGCACGAACACCGCGATCAGCACCATCGCGATGGCGATGATGGGCCCCGACACCTCGCGCATCGCCTGATAGGTGGCATCGCGCGGCGACAGCCCGGCCTCGATGTTGCGCTCGACGTTCTCGACCACGACGATGGCGTCGTCGACGACGATGCCGATCGCGAGCACGAGGCCGAACAGGCTGAGCGCGTTGATGGAGAACCCGAACACGTGCATCACGGCAAAGGTGCCGACGATCGACACCGGCACCGCCAGCAGCGGGATGATCGAGGCGCGCCAGGTCTGCAGGAACAGGATCACGACCAGCACCACCAGCGCGATCGCTTCCAGCAGCGTATGGATCACCGCCTCGATCGAGGAGCGTACGAACTGGGTGGGGTCGTAGACGATCTGATAGGACACGCCCTCCGGCATGTTCTTCTTGATCTCGGCCATGGTCGCGCGGACGTTGTCGGAGATCTGCAGCGCGTTGGAGCCGGGTGCCTGGAAGATCGGGATCGCCACCGCCTGCTTGTTGTCCAGTAGCGAGCGCAGGCCGTATTCGGAGGCGCCGAGCTCGATGCGCGCGAGGTCGCGCAGGCGCACGATTTCGCCGCGCGTGCCGGTCTTGACCACGATGTCGCCGAACTGCTCCTCGTTGGCGAGCCGGCCTTCTGCGTTGACGGACAGTTGCAGGTCGATGCCCTTGACGTTCGGGGAGGAGCCGACCACGCCGGCGGCGGCCTCGACATTCTGCGCCTGGATCGCGCGCACGATGTCGCTCGCGGTCAGGCCGTGCTCGGCGGCCTTCTGCGGATCGACCCAGACTCGCATCGAATAGTCGCCGGCCCCATAGAGCTGCACGTCGCCCACGCCGTCGATCCGCGCCAGCCGGTCCTTGACGTTGAGCACCGCGTAATTGCGCAAATACGTCATGTCGTAGCGGCCGTTCGGCGACAACAGATGCACGACCATCGTGAGGTCGGGCGAGGACTTCTTGGTGATGATGCCGAGCTGGCGGACCACGGCGGGCAGGCGCGGCTCGGCCTGCTGCACGCGGTTCTGCACCAGCTGCGTCGCCTTGTCGGGGTCGGTCCCGAGCCGGAACGTCACCGTCAGCGTCATCGCGCCGTCGGTGGTCGCCTGGCTCGACATATACAGCATGTTCTCGACGCCGTTGATCTGCTCCTCGATCGGCGTTGCCACCGTTTCCGCAATCACCTTGGGATTGGCGCCGGGATAGGTCGCGCGCACGACGACGGAGGGCGGCACGACATCGGGGTATTCCGAGATCGGCATCGCGAACAGCGAGATCAGGCCGGCAAGGAAGATCAGGACCGACAGCACGCCGGCGAAAATCGGACGATCGATGAAGAACTTTGAGAGATTCATGGCCTTGCCCCTGGGCAATATCTTGGTCGTCTCCACACAGCTCCGTCGTCATTCCGGGGCGCGCGAAGCGCGAACCCGGAATCTGGAGGTGAAGCGATCGGAGTCTCGTAACTGCTGGATCCCGGGTTCGCGCTACGCGCGCCCCGGGATGACGTTAGCGTTGCACCACGTCCTGATTGCTGTGATTGGAGGCCTGCTGCCCACGCGCACCCATTGCCGCCACCTCCGTCTTGAGCAGCGCACCCGGTCGCACGCGCTGCAGGCCGTTGACGACGATGCGGTCGCCGGGCTTCAGACCCTCGGTCACGACGCGCAACCCATCCACGGCGCCGCCGAGCGTGACCGGCCGGTACACCGCCCGGCTGTCGTCGCCGACCGCCATCACGAACTTCTTGTCCTGGTCGGTGCCGATCGCGCGCTCGTCGATCATCACCAGCGACTGCTGCTTCGGCTGCCCCATGCGCACGCGGGCGAACTGGCCGGGAATGAGACGGCCATCCTCGTTCCGGAACACCGCCCGGACCCGGATGGTGCCGCTCTGGCCGTTGACCTGGTTGTCGATGAGCTGGATGTGGCCCTTCGCCGAGAGGCCGCCGGAAGTCGTCATCTCCACGGGGATCTGGTCGAGCTTGCCGCGCTGGCCGGAGGCATCCGCGATCGAGTTCAGCGCGCGCAGCACGACCTCTTCATCCGCATCGAACGAGGCGTAGATCGGATTGACCGAGACCAGCGAGGTCAGCACCGGGGAGGCGGTGCCGGCGGCGACGAGATTGCCGACGGTGACCTCGATCTTGCCGACGCGGCCGTCCACGGGCGCGCGCACCTCGGTGTAGTCGAGATTGAGCCTTGCGGTCTGGAGCGTCGCCTCGGCCGCCTTCACGTTGGCGATCGCTTCGCGGTTGGCGTTCTCGCGCTGGTCGAAATCGCGCCGCGTTACCACGGCGTTGCCGACCAGCTGCGCGCCGCGTTCGACCTCGCTGTTGGTGAACACCACGCGTGCTTTTGCCGCCTCGAGCTGGGCATTGGCCTTGTCGACCTCGGCCGCGTAGGGCGCCGGGTCGATCTTGAACAGGACGTCGCCGGCCTTCACCAGCGCGCCTTCGGTGAAGTTGGCGGAGAGGATCGCGCCCGCAACGCGCGGGCGTAGCTCGACGCGGTGGATGGCTTCGAGCCGGCCGGAGAAATCGTCCCACAGCACGGTCTGCTTCGGTTCGATCAGCGCGACGGTGACGGAGACGGCCTGTTCAGCTGCCGCGGCCGTTGCCGTCGCCTGGGCGGCGTGGAAATAGTGGCCGGTCGCGATCGAGCCTGCGAGGGCGAGGGCGCCCACGACGGCGACGCCGCCGAGAAGGCGGCGAAAACGGCCGGCGGAAGACGTTTCTTGGGAGGGGTGCATTTGCGCGCTCCAGATATGTAGTGTTCACTACAGATGTGGAGCTGGATACCGCAGCGCAAGATACTTATGTACCAATCACTAAGAAAAAAATGTACGTCGATACCGCGACAATTGGAAGACACAAGAAAAGAAAGCCAGAACAAATAGATAGGGCTGGCGTTAGGCTGATACGGTCCGCCAATTCCGAGGAGACAGGGCACATGCGCATGGGACGCCCCCGCGAATTCGACGCCGAAACGGCGTTGGATCAGGCGATGGAAGTGTTTTGGCGCCATGGCTATGAGGGCGCCACCATCGCCCAGCTCACCGAGGCCATGGGCATCAATCCTCCGAGTCTCTATGCCTGCTTCGGCAACAAGGAAGGCCTGCTGAAGGCTGCGCTCGATCGCTACACCAAATTGCGCGGCGCCTGGATGGACGAGGTGGTCGCGGCACCGACCGCCCGCGCCGTCGCCGAGCGGATGCTAATGGGCATCGCCGACAAGCAGACCGACCCTGCCAATCCGCCCGGTTGCCTGCTTGTGCAAGGCGGCATCGCCTGCGGCACCGGCTCCGAGAACGTCCCCTTCGAGCTCGCCGCCCGCCGCGGCCAGAACGAGGACCAGCTCCGCGAGCGCTTCGTTCGCGCCAAGGCCGAAGGTGATCTCAAGGAAAGCGCCGATCCCGCCGCGCTTGCGCGTTATGTCTCCGCGGTGTCCGTCGGCATGGGCGTGATGGCGTCTTCAGGCGCGGACCGCGAAGCGCTGCGGCAGGTCGCGAGCGTCGCGGTGCAGGCGGTGGAAGCGCAATCGACTGACAAGACGTAGCTATCTCGCGGATCGCAGATCTGCCCATCGGTCGGGGTGGCAAGCTTGCCTGCGGTCCTGTCCTTCGCGACGCACGCCTACGGAGGGCCTGAGGATGAGGTGGCGATTTGCGGCACGATCGGCCCTCGTGGTGAGGAGCCCGCCGAGCGGGCGTCTCGAATCTTGCAGGTCCTGCGCCTCCGGCCGCCTCTCAGGACGCTTCCTTGAGGACCGGCGCGGCAGTCTCTTCGGCCTTGAGCTCTTCGAGGCTGCGATGTCGAGGCTCGATGCCGAGTACCCAGACCGTGACGATCTGCACCACGAGCAAGCCGATCATCAGGGCCATGACGCCCGCAACGCCGCGCGACTCGAACAGCGACACGACCAGGAACGGCGTGACGATCGTGGCGCCGCGCCCCATCGTATTGACGATGCCTGACGCACGCAGCCGGACCTCGGTCGGAAACAGCTCTGGAATGTAGATGCCGAACAGGAGCGCGACCAGGACGTAGATCGGCACCGTCAGCGCGAAGCCTACGGCCGGCAGCAGGATCGGATCCGAGATCATGGGATAGAGCATGCCCAGCGCCACCGAGATCAGCGACGCGCCGATGATCGTTGGCTTGCGGCCCCAGCGGTCGGCGGTCAATGCGCCGATGGCCGCGCCGATTGGCGCGCCGAGCGCCATCAGCAGCGAATAGCCGAACGATGTCGCGACCGACAGGCCCTGCTTGACGAAGAACACGGGCAACCAGGTCACGAAGCCATAGAGCAGGGTGTTGATCGTGATCAGGCAGATGGCGCCGACGATCATCCGCGACAGCAAGGGCGCAGTGAACAACGTGCCGAGATCGGGCGCGACCGGAGCGGGTGTCGTGGGCGCTGGAGCAGGCAGGGGCTGTCCTTGCGCCGCCTCCTTCTCGATCGCCTGCATCAACGCTTCCGCCTCGGCGGTGCGTCCCACGGCTTCGAGCCAGCGCGGGGATTCCGGCAGCGACTTGCGCATGTACCAGACGACGAGCGCGCCGATGCCGCCGAGCACGAACATCGAGCGCCAGCCGAATTGCGGAACGAGCACGGATGCGATCAAAAGTGCCGCTGGCAAGCCCGTCACGACGCATACGGCGGTGAGGCCGAGCCATTTGCCGCGGGTGCGGGCGGGCACGAACTCCGTCATCGTCGAATAGCCGACGACGTTCTCCGCGCCGAGCCCGACGCCCATCACGAAGCGGCAGGCGATCAGGAAGTCCATGTTCGGCGCGAATGCCGCCGCAAGGGAAGCGATGCCGAAAAGGAGCAAATTGAACTGATAGGTGAAGCGGCGCCCATGGCGGTCGCCGAGGAAGCCGGTGCCGAACGATCCCAGCATCATGCCGACGAACGTCGCGGAGATGAAGGCCGCGTTCTGAGCGAGCGTCGAAAAGCCTGATTTCAGCGTGACGCTGAGCACCGTCCCGGCAATGTAGATGTCGAAACCGTCGAAGAACATTCCGATGCCGATCAGCAGCATGATGCGGCGGTGGAATGGACCGATCGGAAGCCGATCGAGACGGCTGCCTGCGTTCACCGATGTCGACATTGACGCTCTCCCTTGACTGTCATTCTGGTTGATGCGGCCCGCCTTCTATGGGCGGTCGGCCGGGTGCAGTCCTGCTAGTTCAGCCGCTTCTGATTGGCCGTGTCGCGATACCAGTCGAACGGCTGCTCGTGCGTCGCGACCATCACGCTCTTGGTGTTGAAGTGGTCGTCGAAGCTTTCGGTGCCGCATTCCCGGCCGATGCCGGAATCGTCGACGCCGCCCCAGGGCGAGGCCGGATCGAGCCGGTGATGATCGTTGATCCAGACGATGCCGGCCTTGACCGCGGCGGCGACACGGTGAGCGCGGGCGACGTCGCGGGTGCGGATGGCTGCGGCGAGGCCAAACGGCGAGTCGTTGGCGAGCCGAAGCGCATCGGCCTCGTCCTTGAACGGCGTCACCGAGGTGAAGGGACCGAACACTTCCTCCTGGAAGATGCGCATGTCGGATTTGACGTCGGCGAACACCGTCGGCTCGACGAAATAGCCGTTGTCGTGGCCCGGTACCTTGGCGGCGACACCGCCGGTGAGGAGACGCGCACCCTCGGCGTGACCATAGCCCGCATAGGCGAGAACGCGGTCGCGCTGCTTGGCCGAGATCACGGGGCCCATCTGGGTGCTGGGATCGAAGGGATCGCCGACGCGGATCGTGCGGGTCTTGGCCTGCAGCTTCTCGACGAACTCGTCGTAGATCGAGGCCTGGACGAGATGGCGCGAGGCGCAGACGCAGGTCTGCCCGGCGCCGATGAAGGCGCCGAAGGCGGCATAGTTGACGGCGCGGTCGACGTCGAAATCGTCGAATACCATCACCGGCGTCTTGCCGCCAAGCTCCATGGTCTGGTGCGCAAACACTTTTGCGGCTGCGCTGCCGGCGATGCGGCCCGCCTCGGTGCCGCCGGTCAGGACCAGCTTGTTGATGTCGCCATGCTCGGCCAGCATCTTGCCGGCGCTGGGGCCGAGGCCCAGCACGATATTGAAGACGCCGGGCGGCAGGCCCGCATCCGTGAAGATCTGCGCCAGCTTCAGGGTCGTCAGCGGCGTGTATTCTGACGGCTTGACGACGGTCACGCATCCGGTCGCCAGCACAACGGCGAGCGACTTGCACAGGATCATCAGGGGGTGATTGAACGGCGTGCAATTGGCGACGATGCCGATGGGGGTGCGGAGCGTGTAGTTCAGATAGGCGCCTTCAACGGGGATCACGGAATCGCGGCGCGACAGCGCGAGGCCCGCGAAGTAGCGGAAGAAATCGGGCAGGCGGGAGAGCTGGGCGCGGGTCTCGTTGATTGGGCGGCCATTGTTGAGGGTTTCCAGCCGATACAGGCTGTCGAGATTGGCTTCGAAGGCATCGGCCAGCCTGTTGACCAGCCTGGCACGCGCGCGCGTGTCCATGCCGCCCCAGGCCTTGCCTTCGAAGGCTGCACGCGCGCTCTTCATCGCGCGATCGATGTCTTCGGCGGTCGAATTGGGAATGCGGGCGATCACGTCGCCGGTGGCGGGATTGCGGACGTCCAGCATCGCGCCGCCTCCGGCCTCGACTTCACGCCCATCGATGAAGTTGCCGTGGGTTTCGACGTCGATCGACGCGGGTTTGGATGGCACGTTCATGATGACCTCTCTTCGACGATGACGGCGTTGCGCTTGAGGGCCGGCAGCACACGTTTTTCGGTGGCCCCGATGTGGGCCTTGATGATGCGCGCCGCGGTTCGCGTTTCGCGGCTCTGCATGGCGTCGATCAGGGCGACGTGCTCGGCGACGAGCTTGGCCGGGTCGTGCCCTTTCAGGTTGGAGACGCTGACGCGAACCAGCCGGTCAGCCTGGCCGATCAGGTCGCACAGCGCGGTCGCCATGCGGCGATTGCCGGAGGCATGAGCCAGCGCGGTGTGAAAGCCGCGGTTGTAGGTGATGAAGTCTTCGTGGCTGCCCGAGAAGCGGCGAAATTCGTCGAGCGACTTCAAGACGCTGTCCGGAGCGCTCTCGATCGCCTCGGTGACGCAGGCCGGCTCCAGCGCGAGGCGGAAGCGCAGGAGGTCGCGGGC
Source organism: Bradyrhizobium sp. CFUWI (assembly GCF_056429085.1). Taxonomy (NCBI): domain Bacteria; kingdom Pseudomonadati; phylum Pseudomonadota; class Alphaproteobacteria; order Hyphomicrobiales; family Nitrobacteraceae; genus Bradyrhizobium; species Bradyrhizobium sp. CFUWI. The sequence continues at coordinate 60,138 of NZ_JBWJZE010000014.1, read as the reverse complement.
GTCCGAGAGCGAGATCGGCGTGACCCGATAGCCCTGACGGGGCTGGACCGTGACGAGGTGCTCGCGCTGGAGCCGCAAAAGCGCGTCCCGGACCGGTTGCCGGCTCACCGAATAGCGTTCGGCCAGATATTGCTCTCGCATTTCATCGCCTGGCGCAAAGCGACAGGCTAAAATATCAGCTCTAAGAAGATCGTAGATATTCTCGCGCAAAAGCATGGAAATTGGTGTCTCCTGCTGGCTAATATCCTACTCGTGATATTTCATGTCAAGTGCCGAATGCTTGAATTCCCTGTCAATTGATTTATCAATCGGAGCTTCCAGGGCACGCGAGAGGGCGTGATCCGATCGATGCAGTTTGGGACAGGCCGGACATGGACAGGCTTCTTGCCAATGAGACCGTCAACGCCGCGCAGGCGGGCGAGGGGCCGCCGCTTTTTCTCTTCCATTCGCTGCTATCGGATCGGGCCAGCTTCGATGCGATCGTGCCGGAGCTTGCGGGATCGTTTCAGACCATCGTGCCGGAGTTGCCCGGGTTCGGCCGTTCACGCCCGGTCGCGGGCGGGCTTGCTGCTGTCGCGGACCGGATGGCAGAGGCTGTGCGGGATGCCGCGGGCGGCGCGCCGTCGATCGTGCTCGGCAATGGCTATGGCGGCTTCGTCGCCTTGCAGATGGCGATCAGCCATCCGGGAATTGCCAGCCGGCTCATTTTGGCTGATTGCGGCGCAGCTTTCTCCGAGCCGGGCCGCGAGGCGTTCCGCAACATGGCGAAGATATCGCGAGAGAAGGGGCTGGAGGCAATCAGTGACGTCGCGATGCGGCGCCTGTTCGCACCCGACTTTCAGGCCCAGCACCCCGACCTGATGCGCGGGCGTCGGGAAGCCTTTCTGCGGACAGACCCCGATGTGTTTCGCGCCGCGTGCGATGCGTTGGCAAGCCTTGATCTTCGTGCCGAGCTCGGCGGCGTGAGCGTGCCGGTGCTCGTCATGGTCGGCGAACAGGACGAGGCGACGCCGCCGCCGATGTCGCATGAGCTGGCCGCGGGATTGCCGCGCGCCGAACTCAAGATCATTCCAGGATGCGCGCACGTGCCACAGCTGCAAGCGCCGCAACTGTTTCTTGGCGCTCTCAAGGGCTTCTTGCCTTGATCGCCGTTCGGGCGTGCGTCTGAACTCGATGCCTTACTGGCGGTTATTGCCGTCGGGGCGAGGGTAAATCCAAAGTCGGCGATCGCGCAATTCGGCGCCTGTTTTGCCCGACGTGTCAAGCGTGCCTGCTGACAGGGCTCGCACCAGGCGGCGCGAAATTCTTCAATGATTTTTACTGTGCATGGGGTTGTTTTCGCGATTTTTGTTTTGAGCGCCCCGCTTGCAGCGAAGACCTGAGCGTCGTCCGCCGGAAACCGAATCGATGCGGAACGTTCTAAGGGTTTCTACATACAGTTCTGGCACTTTGGCGCGTCAACACCTGCACCCTGCATCGGTGCGCGCACGAAAAGACCGGGCCGCGGGCATCGAAGGGGCGTAAGCCATGACTGCACTTGCTTCAGACGGGACTGGTGGGTTGCGCCGAAGGCGGCGATCAGTCGCCGGATCGCAGGCTACGTACTTCTTGCCGCGCTCTATGCCGCTTCGATGGGGCTGTACGCGCTGCTGCTCGCGTGGCATTGGGGGCGGTGAGACCGCCCGTGCTGGCCGTTGAGGCGCCGTCGCGGAGAAGGGCGGTCCTGGACATCGACGACCATGTTTGCCCTGACATTCCTCGGCACCTCTGCAAGCGTTCCCTCTGCGGAACGTAATCATCCGGCACTCCTCGTGGAGGCCGCGGGCAAGCGTGTCCTGGTCGATTGCGGCGAGGGCACGCAGCGCCAGCTCTTGAGGAGCGGCTCGGGCTTTCGGCGGCTCGACCGCGTGCTGCTGACGCATGCTCATCTCGATCATGTGCTCGGCATCCCCGGTCTGTTTTCAACATTGGGGCTGCGGCAGAGCGCCGAGGTGATGAGCATTCACGGCGGGCCGGGCACGCTCGACATCGTCATCCGAATGCTCGCCGGCCTGTGGGGTGCGGGCAGGGCGCCGATCGCGGTCGAGTTCGCAGCGCTGTCCGAAGGACAGGTCATCGACGCCGGCGATTTCGCCATCGCCTGCTTTCCGGTTCGTCATCGCGATACCGACAGTTTTGGATTCGCCTTCCAAAGCCCCTCACGCCGCCACCTTCAGCCGGATCGGCTCGCGGCGTTGGGCGTTCCCGACGGTCCCTTGCGCGGCGAGTTGGCCGCAGGTCGAGCGGTCGTGATCGAGGGCGATCGCATGGTCGATCCGGAAGATGTTCTGGGGCCGCCGAGCGGCGGCAAGAAGCTCGTGGTGATCGGCGACACCGAAACCACCGAGGGATTGCCGCAACACGTCGCCGGCGCCGACCTGCTGGTGATCGAGGCGACCTTCCTCGAGCGCGACGCCGCAACCGCGCGGGATTACGGCCATCTGACCGCGGCGGAAGCGGCCGCTCTCGCTGCCGCCGGCAACGTCCGCCAGCTCGTGCTGACCCATCTGTCCGGACGATACGAGGACGACGAGATCCTGGCCGAGGCGGCGCGGATCTTTCCGAACACCCGGATCGCCGCCGATTTCGATCACATCGTGATCTAGGCCGGCGCTCAGCTCGTCAATCCCGACTTGATCGCGAGATCCTGCACTTGAGCCGTCACCTGCATCAGCCTCGGCAGCGCCTGGTCGCGGAAGGCGGCCATCTCCATGCGCATCGCATCGACGGTGACGCTCAATCCTCCGATGACCAGTCCCTGCGCGTCGAAGATCGGCGTTGCCAGCGTGCGCAAGCCATAGGCATTCTCGCCGTCGGACACGGCGTGGCCCTTCTTCTTCACCTGGTCGAGCCGGGAGAGCAGGGCATCGAGATCGGTCAGCGTCCGCTCCGACAGTTTGACGCGTGGGCGCGCTTCCAGCCGCGCGATCTGCTCGTCCCGCGACAGATGCGCCAGCATGACGTGGCCGAGCGCGGCGCTGTATGCGGGAATGCGCGTGCCGGGGCGGCGGTCCATCTTGTGGCGGTCAAGGCCCGCGCCGACCCGCGCGAGATAGACGACGTCGCCGCCGTCGAGGATGCCGAGCGAGGCCGCATCGCCAACATCAGGCACGAGGTCGCGCAGCAGCGGCTCGGCCATCGGCCGCAACGATCCGCGTGACAGCACGGTGTAACCGAGGTCGAGACAGGCAATCCCGAGGCGGAACCGTCGGCTCTGCGGAACGGCCTGGAGATAGCCGAGCTCGACCAGGGTCTGGATCAGGCGAAACGTGGTCCCGCGATCGAGACCGGCAGTTGCGGCAATCTCGCTCAGGGTCAGCTCGAAATGCTCGCTGCTGAAGCTCCGGAGCACGGCAAAGGCCTTCCCGACGGAAGCAACATGGTTCTTTGGATTTTTCGGGAGCGATTCCGATTTGCGCTTGGTGGCCTTCTTATCGGCCTTGGCCATGCTCGAATACCTTGCCAATGGCAGCCATCGCCCTTGACGTGGCGGCCGGCTGATTTTACGACAGGTCAAGGTAATAACAAATGTTCGCATTCCGAACAATGCTGATTTGACGATCGGAGGAAGCTTGTCGACATCATCGCTGCACCCTCATGGCGTGTTTTCCGCCGCGCTGACGCCGCTCGATGCCGAGCTCGCCCCCGATCACGCGCGCTTCGTCGCGCATTGCCGCTATCTTCTGGATGAAGGCTGCGACGGCATCGCGCTGCTGGGCACGACAGGGGAGGCGAACTCCTTCTCCGTCGCCGAACGCACGGCTCTGCTCGAGGCGGTGGTGGCCGCCGGCATCGCTCCGCAACGTCTTCTGCCGGGCACCGGTGTTGCCGCACTCAGCGAGACCATCGCCCTGACGCGGCACGCGCTCTCGGTCGGCGTCGATACCGTCGTGATGCTGCCGCCGTTCTACTACAAGGGCGTCAGCGACGACGGCATCTACGCCTCCTACAGCGAAATCGTTCAGCGCATCGGCGATGCCAGGCTCAAGGTCGTGCTCTATCACATCCCGCAGATGTCGGCGCAGCCGATCTCGCATGCGCTGATCGAGCGGCTGCGTGCGGCCTATCCGGCGACGTTCATGGGGATCAAGGATTCCTCGGGCGACTTCGCCAACATGACCGCCATGGTCGAACGCTTCCCGGGCTTTTCGGTCCTGGTCGGAGCCGATCCCTTGCTGCTGCCGCTGCTGCGCAAGGGCGGCGCGGGCTGCATCACAGCGACCTCCAATCTGGTCGCGCGCGACCTGGCCTATGTCTACAAGCATTTTCGCGACAGCGACGACGACGCGGCGCTCCAGGCGGCGCAGGCGCGCATCGTGAAAGCGCGCGAACTGGTCTCGCGCTTCCCGCAGATGGCGTCGCTGAAGACGCTGGTGGCCGAGCGCACCGGCCATGCCGGATGGCAGCGCCTGCGGCCGCCGCTGGAATCCTTGCCGTCGGCCCAGGCGAAGGAGCTGCTGGCGACGGCCGCTGCATTCGCAGCCGCCGCTTAAGGCCAGGCCCGAGAGGCGAGGCGATCCGATGTCCGACTCTTTGCAGGATGTGGTGGCCGGGCTTGCTGCGATCGTCGGCGACAAGCGCGTCATCGCGCCCGGGTCCGATCAGGAGCCCTACGTTGTGGACTGGCGCGGGCGCTATCACGGCCGCGCCGCCGCGGTGGTGAAGCCCGGCTCGACCGCAGAGGTCGCCGCGGTCGTCAAGTTTTGCGCGGCACGGCAGCTTGCGATCGTGCCGCAAGGCGGCAACACCGGCATGTGCGGCGCCTCGACGCCGGACGATCGTCCGGGCAATGTCGTGATCCGGCTCGACCGGATGCGGGCGGTGCGCAACGTCAGTCCGCTCGCCAACACGATCACGGTGGAGGCCGGCTGCATCCTGTCCGAGGTGCAGAATGCGGCCCGTGCCGTCGACCGGTATTTCCCCTTGAGCCTGGGCGCCGAAGGCTCCTGCCAGATCGGCGGCAACATCTCGACCAATGCCGGCGGCACGGCCGTGCTCCGCTACGGTCCGACACGCGATCTCGTGCTCGGGCTGGAGGTCGTGCTGCCCGACGGACGCGTCTTCGACGGCCTGCGTGCATTGCGCAAGGACAACACCGGCTACGCGCTCAAGCAGCTTTTCATCGGGGCAGAGGGGACGCTCGGCATCGTCACCGCAACCGTGCTGAAGCTGTTCGCGCCGCCGCGCAGCTCGGCGCTGGCGCTGCTGAAATTGCAGGGCGTGGAGCAGGCGCTCGAAATCATGCAGCTTCTGCGCGGCACGGTCGGCGACCGGCTCGGCAGCCTCGAAATCATGTCGCGGTCGCAGATCGAGGCGATCGCAGCGACGGTGCCGCATGTCACGATCCCGTTCGAGCTGACGACGCCGTGGTATCTGATCGTCGAGCTGACCGACACGCTTCCCGGCGTCGACCTCGACGAGCCGCTCGCCACGGTGCTGGCGGAGGCGATGGAGGCGAAGCTCGCCGAAGACGTGATCCTCGCGTCCAATCTCGCGCAGGCCAAGGCGATCTGGGCGGTCAGGCACAGCGTCTCCGAAGGCAACAAGCGCAGCGGCTACGTCGTGTCGCATGACAGCGTGGTGCCGCTGGAGCGGCAGGCGGCCTTCGTCGCCAACGTCGAGGCCCGGATCAAGGCCGCCGTTCCCCATGCGAACGTGGTGATGCACGGCCATATCGGCGACGGCAACATCCACGTCGTTGCACTGATCGATCGCGCCCGTTGCCAGGACCCGGCCGCGACGGCCGCTCTGGTCGCCGAGATCAACGAGATCGTCGACGACGAGACCGCGGCGCAGGGCGGGGCGATCAGTGCCGAGCACGGCATCGGCATCACCAATCGCGGCCGGCTCGCCCGCGTCACCGACCCGCTCGACATCGACCTGATGCGCGATATCAAGCGGCTGTTCGATCCGAATGGCCTGATGAATCCGGGCAAGATCTTCGGCGCGGGAGCGGCATGACCATGACGAGCATCCGCCTGCTGGCCGACGATCTCACCGGTGCGCTCGACACCGCGGCGGAGTTCGTCGGGCTGGGCGGACCGTTCGACGTCGTCTGGTCGGCAGCGTTTGCGCCGCGGGACTCCGGCAGCCTTGCCATCGATAGCGGCACCCGTGAGCGCTCGAAGGCCGAGAGCGTCGAGATCGTCGAGCGGCTGGTGCCATACCTTCAGGGCGGGACGATCGCCTACAAGAAAGTCGACAGCCTCCTGCGGGGCGCTTGGGCGGCCGAGCTGGGCGCCTGCCTGCGCAATGGGTATTGGGCCTCCTGCGTGGTCGCGCCCGCGTTCGACTATCAGGGGCGCTGCACCGTCGGCGGCCAGCAATTCGCCCGCACCGTGCATGGCGATTGGCATAAGGTCGGCGACAATCTGCTGGATCAATTGAGGCAAGACGGCATCGAGGCACGACAGGGCACGCCCGACACGCTCTCGCAAGGCGGCGTTCAGGTGTTCGATGCCGAGAGCGATCTCGACCTCGATCGCGTCGTCGAGATGGCGCGGCGCATGCCGGGGCCCGTGCTGTGGTGTGGTAGCGGCGGCCTCGCCGGTGCGCTTGCCCGGAGCCATCGTGCCGATGCACCGAGCCAATTGAAGCTGCCGGTGCTGGGCTTGTTCGGCTCCGACCAGGCGGCCACCGCATCGCAGCTCGCGGCATGCGGCGAAGCCACCATCGCGCTGACCAAGGGCGCGGGCGGTGCCGGCGTTCGACGCAAGCTGGCTGACGAGGGCGTGGCGCTGGTCAAATTCTCTCTCGCCGACGGGCTGTCGCGCGTCGAGGCGGCGCGGCGAATCGTGCGCGAGATGACCGGGCTGATCGCGTCCCTCGAACCGCCGGGCACGCTGATCGTGGCCGGTGGAGAAACCCTGAAGGCCGCCTGCGTCGCCCTCGGCGCGCATGCGCTGCAGGTGACAGGACGTATCGTGCCGGGGTTGCCGCGCTCGATCCTGCAGGGCGGCCGCTGGGCCGGTGTCGATGTCATCTCGAAATCAGGCGCATTCGGCCCGAGCGCGCTGTGGCGCGACCTGCTGCGGGACAATCATCTGCTCAGAATGGAGAGTCCGACATGACCTCTCGTCATCTTGCCGTCACCATGGGCGATCCGGCGGGGATCGGGCCGGAGATCATCGTCAAGGCCTGTGTGGGGCTGAGGGACAGGATCGCGAGCGGAGATCTGCGCCTGCTGGTCATCGGCAGCGGCGCGGCGCTCGATGGCGCCAAGGCCGCGCTCGGCACCGACATCGCGATCCCCCAGGTCTCCGCGGAGGACCGCGACTGGCCCAACCTCTGCTACCTGCAAGCCGACGCCGAGGGCGACCCGATCCAGCCCGGCGTGCTCAGCGCCGATGGCGGCCGCTTCGCCTACAAGGCGATCGAGCAGGGCGTGCGCCTGACGCAGGCGGGGCGGACCGCGGCGATCGTCACCGCGCCGCTCAACAAGGAAGCGCTCAACAAGGCCGGCTATCATTTCCCCGGCCATACCGAGATGCTGGCGCATCTCACCGGCGTGCGCGGCTCGGTGATGCTGCTCGCCCATGGCAACATGCGTGTCAGCCACGTCTCGACCCACGTGGCGCTGGAGGATGTGCCGAAGCGTCTGACGCCGGAGCGGCTGCGCATGGTGATCGAACTCACCAACGATGCCTTGCTGCGGCTCGGCATCGCCAAGCCGAAGATCGCCATCGCCGCGCTCAATCCGCATGCCGGCGAGGGCGGCCTGTTCGGCCGGCAGGATATCGACGTGTCCGCGCCGACGATCGCCAAGGCAGTTGCGGATGGTCTCGACGTCGTCGGCCCCGTGCCCGGGGACACCATCTTCGTCAAGCTGCGCGCCGGCCAGTACGATGCAGCGGTCGCGATGTATCACGACCAGGGGCACATTCCGGTCAAGCTGCTCGGCTTCCAGGTCGATCCCGCGACCGGCCGCTGGCAGGAGCTCTCCGGCGTCAACATCACGCTGGGCCTGCCGATCATCCGCACCTCCGTCGATCACGGCACCGCCTTCGACATCGCCGGCAAGGGCATCGCCAACGAGCACAGCCTGATCGAGGCCATCGACTATGCCGAACGGCTGGCCGCCGGCGCCTCCGCATCCAAATCATGAGATCGAACGCACGATGACCAACGCCTTCACGCCCATTGAAATCCAGCGTCCCACCATCCTCGAGTTCGGCAACGGCACGATCGTCGGCGCGGCGCGCTTTGCCGAGCGGATCGGCGCCCAGCGGCCGCTGGTGATCTCCGACCCGTTCAACGCGAGTCGCGTCGACATGCTGGCGCTGCCAGGCGCCGTCAAGGTGTTCGGCGAGGTCAAGCCCGAGCCGGACCTGCCCAATCTCGAGAAGGCGGTGGCGATGGCAAAGGACGTCAAGCCCGATCTCGTGGTCGGCTTCGGCGGCGGCAGCGCGATGGACCTCGCCAAGCTGGTTGCGGTGATGTGCAGGGGTGACGTGCCCTTTGCCGACATCGTCGGGCCGGAAAAGGTGGCCGGCCGCAGCGTCGCGCTGATGCAGATCCCGACGACGTCCGGCACCGGTAGCGAGGCCGGCACCCGCGCGCTCGTCACCGATCCCGTCAGCCAGAACAAGCAGGCGGTGCAGAGCCGCTTCATGCTGGCCGACATCGCCATCGTCGATCCGGACCTGACGATGACCGTGCCGAAGGAGGTCACCGCGGCGACCGGGGTCGACGCGCTGGCGCATTGCGTCGAGGCCTATACCAGCCGCAAGGCGCATCTGGCGATCGATCTCTACGCGCTCGAAGGCGCCCGCTTGGTCGGACGTTATCTCAAGCGCGCGGTGGCCGACGGCGACGACCGCGAGGCGCGTGCCGGCCTGGCGCTGGCCTCGCTCTACGGCGGCTATTGCCTGGGACCGGTCAATACGACAGCCGGCCATGCGGTGGCCTATCCGCTCGGCACGCGTCACCATGTGGCGCATGGATTGGCCTGCGCAATGATCTTCCCGCACACGCTGGCCTTCAACATGCCCGCCGTGGAGGCGAAGACGGTCGCGGTGCTGGGTGCGCTCGGCTTGCCGGAGCGCACCGATCCGCAGCTCGCATTCGACGCCACCTACGCCTTCTGCAAGGATCTCGGCATCGAGATGCGGCTCTCCGCTCTCGGCGTGCCCAGGAACGATCTCGGCGTGATGGCCGACGAGGCGCACGCCATTCGCCGCCTGCTCGACAACAATCCGCGCGACCTCGGTCGGGATGCGATCCTGAACATGTACGAGGCCGCGTTCTAGCCCATCTGCCGCTCGCGGCAGTCAATCAACAAAACAGTGAAGCAGAGGAAACTTCGATGAGATCGATGTGGTTTGGTCTTGTGTCGGCAATGGTGCTGGCGATGTCGCCGGCGAAGGCGCAGGAGGCTTATCCGTCCAAGCAGGTGACGGTGATCGTTCCCTTCGCCGCCGGCGGCACGGCGGACATCTTCGCGCGCATGGTCTCCAACCATTTGCAGGCGAAGTTCGGCAAGCCTTTCGTGGTCGAGAATGTCGGCGGTGCCGGCTCGATCCTCGGGGTGACGCGGCTGGCGAAATCGGCGCCGGACGGCATCACGCTCGGCGTTGCCAGCACGTCCGCGCTTGCGATCAACCCGTCGCTCTACGGGCCCAAGCTCAGCTACCAGCCGGACAGGGATCTGGTGCCGGTCGCGCAGATCAGCGTCGTGCCCAACGTGCTCGTCGTCAATCCCAACAAGATCAAGGCGCGCACCGTGCCGGAGCTGATCGCCTATCTGAAGGCAAATCCGGACAAGATCTCGTTCGGCTCGGCCGGTGTCGGCACCTCGCAGCATCTGGCCGGCGAGCTGTTCCAGCAGATGACCGGCACCAAGATGGTGCACGTGCCCTACAAGGGCTCGAGCCAGATGCTGACGGACCTGCTGAGCGGACAGATCGACCTCGCCTTCGACAACGTGCCGCTGCTGCTGCCGCAGGTGAAGACGGGCCAGCTCGCGCTGCTCGCGACCGCAACGCCCAAGCGCGCCGACTTCGACCCGCAGGCGCCGGCCGTTGCCGAATTCCTGCCCGGCTTCGAGGCGGTGGCCTGGCACGGCTTCTTCGCTCCTGCCGGGACGCCGAAGCCGATCGTCGAGAAGCTCTCCGCCGAGATCCGCGCCTTCATGCAGCAGCCGGAGACGGTGCAGAAATTGTCCGAGCTCGGCGCCACCGCGGTCGCCGTGGATTCCGAGCCGTTTGCGGCCTACATCGCCGCCGAGACGGCGCGCTGGAAGAAGGTGATCGAGGCCGCGAACATCAAGCTGGAGTAGGTGTGATCCATCCACCGCAGTGCTTGCCAGTCCGGGGACGAGCGGGTAGAACCCTGCCACGCCTGAGCCGTGATTTGCGCCAAACGCGCTGCCGGCGACAGTCGAACAAATCAGCAAGTTATTGAATTTGTTCGACTATTCCGTTGGGGAATGGTGTAACGGTAGCACAACAGACTCTGACTCTGTTTGTCTTGGTTCGAATCCAGGTTCCCCAGCCAGTTCCGGGCACTTTTCCCCCAGCGTCCAACTCTTTGCAGGCCGTCGGCAGGGACGTTCGGTCCCTGACCGCGCTGCCGCTGGCGACGGTTTGCCTCATCCTGAAATCGCATCTCGACGTCGGATCGCGGCGCGCTCCATCGTCCTTGGGCCATACAACCCAAGGAGATCCGTGATGCCCTATGTCGATGGTTTCGTTCTGGCCGTGCCCAAGGACAAGATCGATGCCTACAAGACGCTGGCGACCACCGCCTGTGCGCTCTGGATGGAGCACGGCGCGCTCGATTATGTCGAATGCATCGGCGACGACGTTCCCTATGGCGAGCTGACCTCGTTTCCGCGCGCAGTGATGGCGAAGGAGGACGAGGTGGTGGTGTTCTCCTGGATCGTCTACCGCGACCGGGAGACCCGCGATGCCGTCAACAAGAAGGTGATGGCAGACCCGCGCCTGAAGATGGAGGGCATGCCGTTTGACGGCAAGCGCATGATCTACGGCGGCTTCACCACGCTGCTGCGGGCGAGCGACGTGATCGGCTGACGAGAGGCGTGCTACTTGATCTTGTCGTAGGCGGCCGCGAAATCGCCGAGCGGCATCGGAATCGCGATCGTCTCCTTGGCCATGTTCTGGAAGGAGACCTTCAACTGCTTGCCCGACCTCAAAGCGGCGAGCAGGTCCGCCGCGATCGGGGTCGAGGCGTAGCAGCCGCGGTTCTCGCAGGTCTGGATCTGCAGGTCGAACGTCTTGCCTTCGTCGACCTGGAGCTTGGCGCCGACGGGAAGGTTGAGGCCGAGCGGCAATTGCAACAGCGCGATCGGCGTGCGGGTGTCGGGCGCGATGCGGATGTTGATCAGGACGACGGTCTGGCCGGTCTTGGTCAGCACCGCGTTCTGCTCCATCGCGCATTCGAGCGGGGCCTCGCGGCTGGCGCTGGTGCAACGGACGATCCAGCCGGGCTGCCCGGGAGCACCGTCGGCCTGTGTTTGCGTCGGCGCAGGCGAGGGCTGCGCGGCCGGGGCAGGCGCTGCGTTCTTCTTCGCGCTCTGCTGGGCGTGCGCGGCGGCCCAGGGCAACAGGGCAGCGGCGGCGAGGGCGACAAGTCTGGATTGCATGGGCATGACGAGACCATTTTGGCGTTAATCGAGGGTCTCGCTGTAGCGTCGCGGCGGCCGCGGCGCAAGCTTACTCGGCGGCTTCCTTGACAGTGCCAGGCGCGGGCGCCTCGTCGCCTTCGTCGTCACCCGAACGGCCCCAGGTGGAGAACCAGTTGTTGAGCTTGTCGAGATAGAGATAGACCACGGGCGTGGTGAACAGTGTCAGCGCCTGGCTGACGATCAGGCCGCCGACCATGGCGTAGCCGAGCGGCTGGCGGATCTCGGCGCCGGTGCCGTGGCCGAGCATCAGGGGTACGCCGCCGAGCAGCGCGGCCATCGTCGTCATCATGATGGGGCGGAAGCGCAGCAGCGCGGCCTGGCGGATCGATTCCTCCGGCGTCTTGTGCTCGTCGCGTTCGGCGGCGATCGCAAAATCGACCATCATGATGCCGTTCTTCTTCACGATGCCGATCAGCAGGATGATGCCGATCAACGCGATCAGGCTGAAGTCGAAGCCGGCCGCCATCAGGATCGCGAGCGCGCCGACACCGGCCGAGGGCAGCGTCGACAGAATCGTGATCGGATGGATGTAGCTCTCGTAGAGGATGCCGAGGATCAGGTAGACCACGACGAGCGCGGCGAGGATCAGCAGCGGCACGGTGCCGAGCGACTGCTGGAACGCCTGCGCGGTGCCCTGGAAGCTGGAATTGAGCGTCGGCGGCGCGCCGAGATCGGCCATCGCCTTCTGCACCGCCTCGGTCGCCTGGCCGAGCGCGACGCCTTGCGCGAGGTTGAAGCTGATGGTGATTGACGGGAATTGGCCCTGATGGCTGATCGAGAGCGGGCGGACCGGATCGGTGGTCCAGGTCGCGAACGTCGACAGCGGCACCTGGTCGCCGGTCAGCGGCGATTTGAGATAAAGCTTGTTGAGGCTGTCGAGATTGCCCTGCATCTCCGGCAGGATCTCCAGGATCACCTTGTAGGTGTTGAGCTGGGTGAAATACTGCGTGACCTGCCGCTGTCCGAAGGCGTCATACAGCGTGTCGTCGATCAGCTGCGGCTGGATGCCGTAGCGTGAGGCGGTATCGCGGTTGATCTTGAGCTGGACGGTGGTGCCCTGCGTCTGCTGATCGGTCGCGACGTCACGCAGCTCCGGCAGCGTCTGCATCTTGGCGAGGATCTTGGGCGCCCATTCGTTGAGCTCGTCCAGATTGGCGTCCTGCAGCGTGAATTCGAACTGCGTGCGCGTCGGCCGGCCGCCGAGCCGCACGTCCTGGGCCGCCTGCATATAGAGGCGGGCGCCCTCGACCTTGTCGAACTGGGGACGCAGTCGCGCGATGATCTGCTGGGCCGAGGCCTCGCGCTGGTCGCGAGGCTTCAGCGTGATGAAGATGTTGCCGTTGTTGCCGGCGCGGCCGCTGCCGCCGATCGACATGGCGACGCTGGCGACGTCGGGATCGGCCAGGATGATCTTGCCGAGCTGTTCCTGGCGCCGGGTCATCTCCTTGAACGAGATGTCCTGCGAGGCTTCCGAGGTGGCGGTGATCAGGCCGACGTCCTGCTGCGGGAAGAAGCCCTTCGGGATCAGGACGAACAGGTAGATCGACAGGCCGAGCGTGACGAAGAAGATCGCAAGCGTGGTGCGCCGCCAGGCCAGGGCGTGATCCAGAACGGATTCGTAGCCGCGCAGCATCGCGTCGAAGGCGCGCTCGCTCCACTGATAGAAGCGGCCGTGCTGCACCTCGCCATGGGCACGCAGGAAGCGCGAGGCCATCATCGGCGTCAGGGTCAGCGACACGAACATCGAGACGAAGATGGTCATCGCCAGCACGACGGCGAATTCGCGGAACAGGCGCCCGATGATGCCGCCCATCAACAGCAGCGGGATCAGCACCGCCACCAGCGAGATGCTGATCGACACGATGGTGAAGCCGATTTCCTTCGCGCCCCGGAAGGCGGCCGCCATCGGCTGTTCGCCTTCCTCGATGTAGCGCGTGATGTTCTCGAGCATCACGATGGCATCGTCGACGACGAATCCGACCGCGATGGTGAGCGCCATCAGCGACAGATTGTCGAGCGAATAGCCGGCGACCCACATCAGGGCGCAGGCGCCGAGCAGCGCCAGCGGAACCGTGACGGCGGGAATGACGGTGGCCCAGAAGCTGCGCAGGAAGATGAAGATCACCATGACCACGAGGGCGATGGTCAGCAGCAGCGTGAACTGGACGTCCTCGACCGCCGCGCGGATGGTCGTGGTACGATCGCTGATGAGCTCGATCTTGATCGCGGGCGGGATCGCCGCCACGAGGCGAGGCAGGGTCGCCTTGATCCTGTCGACGGTCTCGATGACGTTGGCGCCGGGCTGCTTGAAGATCACCAGGAACACGCCGCGCTTGCCGTTCGCCCAGGCCGCCTGCTTGGCGTCTTCGGCGGCGCTGACCGCCTGGCCGATGTCGCGGATGCGCAACGGGCCGCCGTTGCGATAGGCGATGATGACGTCGTTCCAGTCCTTCGCCTGCGTGAGCTGGTCGTTGGCGTAGATCGTGTAGGCGCGCTTCTCGCCGTCGATATTGCCCTTGGGACTGTCGACCGTGGTGATCGCGATCTGGCTGCGGACGTCCTCCAGCGACAGGCCCTTGGCGACCAGCTTGGCCGGATCGACCTGGATGCGGATGGAGGGCTTCTGCTGGCCGCCGATGAAGACCTGCGCCACGCCCGACAGCTGACTGATCTGCTGGGCGAGCTGGGCATCGACCGCGTCGCTGACGCTGGTCAGAGGCAGTGTCTCCGACGTCGCCGACAATAGCAGGATCGGCGCGTCGGCCGGGTTGACCTTGCGGTAGGTCGGCGGCGAGGGCAGGTTCTTCGGCAACTGGCCGCTGGCGGCGTTGATGGCGCCCTGCACGTCGTTGGCGGCGCCGTCGATGCTGCGGTTGAGGTCGAACTGGATGGTGATCGACGCGGTACCGAGATAGCTCGTCGAGGTCATCTGGGCGATGCCGGGGATCTGGGCGAACTGGCGCTCCAGCGGCTGGGCCACGGACGAGGCCATTGTCTCGGGGCTGCCGCCCGGCAAATTGGCGGTGATTTGGATGGTCGGGAAGTCGACCTGCGGCAGCGGTGCGACTGGAAGCAGGGGATAGGCGACGAGACCGACAAAGAGGATGCCGGCCATCAGCAGCGAGGTGCCGATGGGATAACGGATGAAAGGTGCCGAAATCCCGCCCTCGGTCATTCCTGTCGTACCTTGTTCTGGGCCGGGTTCGAGCTCGCCACCGCCGTCGAGACGAGGCTTCCGGGCTGCACCTTGAACTGGCCGCCGGTGATCACCTGCTGGCCGGGGCTCAAGCCTTCTTCGATGACCGAACGTCCATCGATGGCATAACTGACCTTGACCTTATGCAGCTCGGCCTTGTTGTCCTGACTGACGGTGTAGGCATAGAGGCCGTTGGTGGAGTGCTGGACCGCGTCATCCGGAACCACGGTCGCGTCCTTCAGCGTCCGCACCAGAAGCCGCGTCGAGACCGATTGGCCCGGCCACAGCGCGTGGTCCTTGTTTTCGAACACGGCCTTGAGCCGGATCGTCCCGCTGCTCGTATCGACCTGGTTGTTGATGACCGCAAGCTTGCCCTCGGCCAACGTCTTCTTGCCGTCGGTGGTGAAGGCGATCACCTTGAGCGCGCCGCTCTTCTGGCCCTCGCTGATATAGGGAAGCTGGTCTTCCGGCGCGGTGAAGATCACGGAGATCGGCTCGACCTGCGAGATCGTGACGATGCCGGTCTGCGTCGAGGCGTTGACGATGTTGCCGACATCGACCTGGCGCAGGCCGGCGACGCCGGTGATCGGCGCCTTGACCTGGGTGTAGTCGAGCTGGGTCTGGGCGTTGGCGATCGCGGCTTCGTCGGCGGCGATCTGCGCGGTGAGCTGGGCCACGGTCGAGCGCTGGGTGTCGACCCGCTGCGCGGTCGCGAATTCGCCGAGCTTCGTGGCGCGCTGAAGTTCGAGATTGGCGTTGGCGAGGCTCGCCTCGTCCTGCGCCTTCTTGGCCTTGGCCTGGTCGAGCGCGGCCTGATAGGGACGGGGATCGATCGAGACCAGAAGCTCGCCCTGCTGGACGATCTGGCCTTCCCTGAAGGTGAGCTTGTCGATCTGACCATCCACCCGGCTGCGGACCTGGACGGTGTTGAAACCCTGAACCGTGCCGAGACCGGTCAGGTAGACGGGAAAGTCGATCTTCTGGACCGGCGCAACGCTTACGGGGACGGCGGGCGGGCGGGGTGGACCCTTCTGCGCGGTCTGGGTTCTTCCGGCCCCGGCTCCGAACTTCTGCCAACCATAGTAACCCGCGGAGGCCACGGCCGCGATGATCAGAAGCCAGAGGATCGGCCGGGACTTTTTCATGTCGTCTCGTGTCGGCTCGTATGCCCCTCAGCTAAGAATGGATAGGGCAATCGCAGGGTTCCAACGCGGTGTATAATACACGCCAAGTTCCAGTGTAAACAGCACTATCCGTTGATAATCCTAAACAATTGGAAAGCTTTGCACCGTGTGGGCAGTGCTCTGGCGCGCCGCTGTGCAGTGGCGCATTTTCGCGGGCGCCGTTTCGTTGTCGGCAATTTCGGCATCGTCCATATTGGCGCCGCCAATGACGCGCCGCATGGACGAATTGAACGCAAGCTGATCGCGTGTCAGATTCTGATCAGCGCGATCCCTTGCGCTTCCTCACCGACTAAACGGCGTCGACATCGCGGGGCATGGACGGCACCGATCGCGCGCGTCGTCGCGCAGAAAACCGTCGACGAATTGTTTCCGCTGATGAAGCCTCCAAGCAGCGATTGATGCCGTGAGGGAGGCTGCGATTGCGCGGCGGGCGCTGATTTTTTACGACGAGTCCGATCGCAATTTAGAACGGTTTCAAACTGTGGTTTAGAATTGTTTTGATCTGGATTGATTCAAGGGGTCTTGCAAGGCGCTCGCATTGACCCGCTATTTTGCGGCCGATACCAACACTCATCGTTCGTCGAAGTGAATGAGCGAACAAGATGGGGCGTTTGGCAATGGAGCAGGTGCTCGCACCGAGGTCGTTGCGTTCGGTCGCAGCATTCGATCCGGTGGATGAGAAATTCGCGGGCGTTTCCGGCAAGAAGGCTTCGGCGGTTGCAGGCATGAGCGCGCTGGCATCGGTGTCGCGCGGCGCGCAAGCGCAGCAATCCAACCAGACCAAGCGCGCTGGCGGCTTGTTCCAGGACGCCAACGTCGCCGGCCGCGACGACGTGACCGACGATCGCCGGGGCAGATTCATCTCGACCAAGTTCACCCCGGCCAACGACATCGAGATCACGAAACGCGGGTTGCGTCTTTCTTCTGGCTTCAGAGCATGATACGGGACGATCAAGCCCGGAGCATGATCTTTGACCTCGACACCGCGATACAGGCGCTGGTGGAACGGCTCGGGCGTGACGATCCCGAAACGGTCAAATTGACGGGTATCTATCACAACCTCATTCGCTACTGGGCCGAAGTATGAAGACCATGACCTTCCAAGCAAGCCTTGCCGCAGCCGTCATGCTGGCGGCCGCCTGGCTCGCGACCCCTGTTTCCGCCCAGACACAGACCCCGCCCTCGGCGGCGACGCAGCAGGCGGCGCAGCCGCCCGTGGCCAGCTCGGCCCCGGCGGCGGCACCCTCGGCAACCGCACCTGCGGCTTCGACCGCGACCGCTCCGGCGCCTGCAAAGCCCGAGGCGGCATCCGGTATCGCGCCGGCCATGAAGGAATTGTCGCCCTGGGTCATGTTCATGTCGGCCGACGTCATCGTGAAGGCGGTGATGATCGGGCTCGCCTTCGCATCGCTGATGACCTGGACCGTCTTCATCGCCAAGTCGATCGAGCTGTCGGTCGCCTCCACCAGGCTTCGCTCGGCCCTGAAGAAGATCGCGGAGACGCGCTCCCTTGCCGAAGCGCAGATGGCGGTCGGCGCCAAGGAGGGCATCCTGTCGTCCTTCCTGGCGGCGGCCCTGCGCGAAGCGCGGATGTCGGCCGGCCTGTCCAGCGATGCCGGCATCAAGGAGCGCGCGGCCTCCAGCTTTTCCGAGATCGTGCGCGCCGAGGCGCGGCGCATCCGGATCGGCATGGGCGTGCTTGCGACCATCGGCTCCACGTCGCCCTTCGTCGGACTGTTCGGCACGGTCTGGGGCATCATGAACAGCTTCATCGGCATCTCGAAGTCGCAGACCACGAACCTCGCCGTCGTCGCGCCCGGCATCGCCGAGGCGCTGCTCGCCACCGCGATCGGCCTCGTCGCGGCGATCCCCGCCGTCATCATCTACAACCACTTCTCGCGCGTGACGAAGGGCTATCTCGAGCTCGTCAACCGCGCCTCGGGGGCGGCAGGACGGCTGCTCTCGCGCGATCTCGATCGCAGCCACGGCAGCGTGCATTCGCGCGCAGCGGAGTGAACCATGGCCGTTTCGCTCGCAGACAACGATGACGACGACGACTTCTCGGAAACGCATGACATCAACGTCACGCCGTTCATCGACGTCATCCTGGTGCTGCTGATCATCTTCATGGTCGCAGCCCCGCTCTCCACGGTCGATCTGCCGATCGATCTGCCGACGTCGAGCGCGACGCCGCAGAAGAAGCCGGACAAGCCGACCTATCTCAGCATCAAGCCCGATCTGACGCTTGCGATCGGAGAGAACCCGGTGCACCGGGCCGAGTTGATCGGGACGCTCGACGGCCTGTCCGACATGAGCAAGGACAAGTACGTGTTCCTGCGCGCCGACAAGTCGGTACCGTATGGGGAGTTGATGGGGGTCATGGAGCTGTTGCGCTCAGGCGGCTATACGCGGGTGAAGCTGGTGGCGCTGGAAGGCGCTCCGGGAGCGCCTGCGGCCGGCGCCGCGCAGCCTTAAGAAGACACGCTATGTCGGACGAACTCAGACCATCCCGAAAGCTCTGGATCCTGGCGGCGGTGGCGGCGCTCGCGCTTCATCTGGGCGGCGCTGCGCTCGCACTGGCTCATTTGCGCGCCGACGACGACGGCGACGGCCTGGGTGCGAACGGTGCCGAGTTCGCCGTGGAGATGGCATCGCCCAAGGCGCCCGAAACCGATCTGCCGCCCGGGCCGGACAGCGAAGCGATGCAGGAGCAGCAGGCGCTGCCCGAGCAAAAGGCCGAGACCAAGGAGACGGAGCTTCCAAGGGATCAGTCGCAGGAGGTCGAGGATCCCGACCGCGTCGTGACCGAGAACAACGCGAAGAAGCCGACGGAAGACGATCCGAAGATTCAGGCGGTCGAAACGCCGGCCGCCGAAGCCTCGCCCAAATCGGTTGCGACGGCACGGCAGACGCTCGAGGAGGATGCGCGCGAGGCCGAGAAGGCGCTGGCGCCCGTCATCGGCATCGGCAAGGACATCCTGAAGCTGACGGCCGACTGGAACCGCAAGATCAGCGCGCATCTGTCGCTGCACAAGATCAATCCGGAGGGCAAACAGCCCAACAATCAGAAGGTCAAGGTGAGCTTCGCGATCAACCGGAAGGGCAACGTGCTGTCGGTGGATGTCGTGGAATCGTCAGGGGACGCCGCCTACGATGCGGCCGCGGTCTCGATCGTCCGCAAGTCCGATCCCATCCCGCAGCCGCCTGCCGGCCTGACCGAGGACCGGTTCGAGCGCACCGTCGATATCATCTTCACGCCGCCGGAGGCGAAAAAGAAGAAGACGGCTCAGCGCCAATAGAGCCGGATCCCGACATAGACCACGACCAGACACGCGAAGATCAGGGCTACCGGGAGCGGTCGTTTCTGGGGTCCAGCGAATGCTGCTGCCCCGACGGAGGCGGACTTCTTCGGCGCCGGTGCGGGGCGGCGGAAGGCGGTAACATTGTCCGCTGCCGGTTTAGCCGCGCGAGGGCGGACGTCGGGCGCAGTTCCGGCGCCGCCCATCTCGGCATAATAGGCTTTGTAGATCGCGCCGATGGTGGCCTCGGTGGCCTCGTCCTCGCTCATCTGCGCCAGCAGGTTCTGGTAGCTCGCCAGGAATTCTTGGGCCTCCGGGGGCAATGCGGACGCCCCGTTGAGCTTGGCCATCATCTTCCAGGTGGCGAAATCGGCGCGGGCGCGGGTGTCGGCGCGTCGCGCGATCAGCATATCGGCAGCTTTGACCAAGTCGGCCTCTGGCCCTTCGGCCTGTGTTCGGTGTCGCACTTCAACTACGCATTGCCGGTCAGGAAGAGAACAGCCTGAATCACATAACCGGTCAACGTCCGCAGTATTGCTGAAATAACATCAAGATTTAGACCGAACTGGGAACCTGCAAGGGGCAGCAAAATCAACAGCCCGATCAGGATCAGCATACCGAACGGCTCGAGACGGGCGAGGGGCAAGGCGAGCGGGCGGGGCAACAGCCCGACCGCGACGCGCCCGCCATCCAGCGGCGGGATCGGCATCATGTTGAAGACCGCCAGGATCGCGTTGATGATCAGAGCGTTCTTGAGGTTGTCGGCCACCCATTTCGCCGCGCTCGCCGGCACCAGAGGCAGGGCATGAAAAGCCAAGGCGGCGGCAAGCGCCAGCAGGATGTTGGTGGCAGGTCCCGCCAGCGCCACCCAGACCATGTCGAGCCTGGGGTTGTTCAGCTTGCGGAAGTTGACCGGCACCGGCTTGGCATAGCCGAACAGGAACGGCGAATGTGCGAACAGCAGCATCGCCGGCAGGATCACGGTTCCGAACGGATCGATATGCCGTAGCGGGTTGAAGCTGACGCGGCCGAGCTGCGAGGCCGTGTTGTCGCCGAGCCGGTCCGCGACAAAGGCGTGTGCAGCCTCATGAAAGGTGATGGCGAGCACCAGCGGCAGCACCCAGACGGAAAGGTCATAAAGGGAAATGTTCACGGCTCGTTGATCCCGGTTAGCCTGCGGCCTTGCAGATGACCCGGCCGAACCGGCGGTGCAGCAGCGCTTCAGCGCAACATAGGGTGGCCGATTCAGAAATGCCACGCCGCTGATGATCGGCGGCCCGAGGTCGCCACGCCGTCCGTGCGGACTTACGCAGGGATCGTCCCCGGATACTGCGTCAGACCGTCATCGAGCCTCAGCCAGTCGGGCTTTTCCGAGACCCAGATGTGCTCGGTCGGCGCGAAGGCGTTGCGGTCGTCGAAGGTCGCAAGCGCCACCCCCGCGAGCGTGCCGTTGCGCCGCCAGGCGAACAGGCGCGTGCCGCAGCGCTTGCAGAACACACGGTCGATGTTCTCCGATGACGCGTAGCGCTCCGTGTCGCCGTCGACGGTCAGCGCGCGCTGGTCGAACTGCGCCCGGGCGAAGAAGGGCGAGCCCATTGCCTTCTGGCAGATGCGGCAATGGCAGATGCGGACATTGAGCGGCTCGCCCTCCGCCCTGAACCGCACCGCGCCGCACAGGCAACCGCCTTCCCGGATCATGATGTCCTCAATAGGTTGCGCGCCCACCCGAAATGTCGAACACGGCCCCGGTTGAGAACGCGCAGTCCTCCGAGGCCAGCCAGCTCACCATCGCAGCCAGCTCTTCCACCAGCACGAAGCGCCCCTTCGGGATCTTCGACAGCATGAAGTCGATATGCTGCTGCGTCATCTGGTCGAAGATCGCGGTCTTTGCCGCCGCCGGGGTCACCGCGTTGACGAGGATGTCGTGCGCCGCGAGCTCCTTGCCGAGCGACTTCGTCAGCGCGATCAGACCGGCCTTGGACGCCGAATAATGCGCCGCGTTCGGATTGCCTTCCTTGCCGGCGATGGAGGCGATGTTGACGATGCGCCCGTATTTCTGCCTGAGCATCGCGGGCACGATCGCCTTGCTCACGATGAAGGGGCCGTCGAGGTTGATGCGCAGAACCTTGCGCCATTCCTCGAGGTCGGTCTCCCAGACCGGCTTGTTGATTCCGGCGATGCCGGCATTGTTGACGAGGATGTCGATCTTGCCGAAGGCCTTGAGCGTCGCATCGCGGGCCTGCTCGACGGCCGCGGTGTCGGTGACGTCGACCTTGAACACGCGGGCGTTGTCGCCGATCTCCTTTGCGGTCTTCTCAGCCAGCGCCGCATCGAAATCCCAGATCGCAACCTTGGCGCCGGAGGCGACGAAACGCTCGGTGATGGCGCGGCCAAAGCCCTGCGCGCCACCGGTGACGACGGCAACGCGCCCGTTGAGATCGATCTTGTTCATGCCGCAGGCCTCTGGCGTCAGAGCATGTAGCCGCCGTCGACGACGAGGTCGACGCCGGTGGTGAAGGCGCTCTCGTCGCTGCCGAGATAGACCGCCATGGACGCGATCTCCTCGGCGGTGCCGAGCCGGCCCATCTTCTGGCGGGAGATGAACATCTCCTTGCCCTGCGGTCCCTGCGCGGCGGCGCGGTCGAGCATCGAGGGCGTTTCGACGGTGCCGGGGCAGATCGAGTTGCAGCGGATGCCCTTGGTGATGAAGTCGAGCGCCACCGCACGCGACAGCAGCGACACCGCGGCCTTCGACGAGCTGTAGACGTAACGGTTCGCCGGCGGCCTCAAGGCCGCGCATGACGAGATGTTGACGATGCTGCCGCCGCCGCCGGCGATCATGTCGGGCAGGAACGCCTTGATGGTCCGGTGCATCGACTTGACGTTGAGGTCGAACGAGAAGTCGAAGTCCTCTTCCGAGCACTCCAGGATGGTGCCGTGGTGCACGAAGCCCGCCGCGTTGAGCAGGATGTCGATCTTACCGACACGCTTGGCAAAGGCATTGACGTCGGCGGTGTTGCGGACGTCGAGCTTTGCGACCTCGGCGATGCCTTCCTTGGTCAGGCCAGCGATGCCGGCCTCGTTGATGTCGGTGGCAATGACGGTTGCACCCTCACGCGCGAATGCGACGGCGCAGGCGCGGCCGATGCCGGCGGCTGCAGCCGTGACGACGGCGCGTTTGCCCTTAAGGCGGTCTGCCATGTTGTTCACTCCTTTGAATTGTCATCGATCCGCCGTCATTGCGAGGAGCACTTGCGACGAAGCAATCCAGGCTGTCTCCGTGGACAAATCTCTGGATTGCTTCGCTTCGCTCGCAATGACGTGTGGCCGTCAGTGATTATCCCGCGCCACGCCGAACGTGCCGGCGACGTTCTGGTAGCGCGTGGCGAGCTCCATGCAGGCGCCGGTCGATTGCTGACCGACGGTGTTGCGATAGATCTCCTGCCACGGCGTCTGGTTCGGCGGATGCTTGAAGCCGCCGCTGGCCTTCAGCTCGGCGTGGCGCTTCTTCAGCTCCTCGTCCGAGATCAGGATGTTGGCGCTGCCCTTGTTGAGGTCGATGCGGACCTTGTCGCCGGTCCTGAGGATCGCAAGGCCGCCATTGGCCGCGGCTTCCGGCGAGGCGTTCAGGATCGAGGGGGAGCCCGAGGTGCCGGACTGGCGGCCGTCGCCGATGCAGGGCAGGGACAGGATGCCGCGTTTGATCAGCGCCGCCGGCGGCTGCATGTTCACGACTTCGGCGCCGCCGGGATAGCCGATCGGGCCGGTGCCGCGGATGAACAGCACGCAGCGCTCGTCGATGTCGAGCGAGGGATCATCGATCCGCGCGTGATAGTCCTCCGGACCTTCGAACACGATGGCGCGGCCCTCGAAGGCGTTGAGGTCCTTCGGGTTGTTGAGATAGCGGTCGCGGAATTCCTTGGAGATCACGGAGGTCTTCATGATCGCGGAATCGAACAGATTGCCCTTCAGCACCAAGAAGCCGGCGTCCTTCACCAGCGGCTTGTCGTAGGCCCAGATCACGTCGTTGTCGGGCTTTGGCGCATTGGCGCAGTTCTCGCCGATGCCGCGGCCGTTGACCGTGACGGCGTCCTCATGGATGCGCTTGTGCTTCATCAATTCGCGCACCACGGCCGGCACGCCGCCGGCGCGGTGGAATTCCTCGCCGAGATAGAAGCCGGCCGGCTGCATGTTGACCAGGAGCGGCACGTCGTGGCCGACCTTCTGCCAGTCCTCGATCGTGAGCTCGACGCCGATGTGGCGGGCCAGCGCATTGATGTGGATCGGCGCGTTGGTCGAGCCGCCGATCGCCGAATTGATCACGATGCAGTTCTCGAACGCCTTGCGGGTCAGGATGTCCGAAGGCTTGAGGTCTTCCCAGACCATCTCGACGATGCGTTTTCCCGTCTCGTAGGCGATCTGGCCGCGCTCGCGATAGGGGGCGGGGATCGCCGCGCAGCCCGGCAGCGAGAAGCCGAGCGCTTCGGCGAGCCCGTTCATGGTCGAGGCGGTGCCCATGGTGTTGCAATGCCCGACCGAGGGCGCGGAGGAGGCCACGATCTCCATGAACTCTTCATAGTCGATCTCGCCCGCGGCGAGCCGCTCGCGCGACTTCCAGACGATGGTGCCGGAGCCGGTGCGCTCGCCGGCATGCCAGCCGTTCAGCATCGGGCCGCCCGACAGCACGATCGCGGGCAGGTTCACGGTCGCCGCCGCCATCATGCAGGCCGGCGTGGTCTTGTCGCAGCCGGTGGTGAGCACGACGCCGTCGAGCGGATAGCCGTAGAGGATCTCGACCAGGCCGAGATAGGCGAGGTTGCGGTCGAGCGCCGCGGTCGGGCGCTTGCCGGTCTCCTGGATCGGATGGGTCGGGAATTCCATCGCAATGCCGCCGGCCTCGCGGATGCCCTCGCGGACCCGATGGGCCAGCTCGATATGGTGGCGGTTGCAGGGCGAGAGGTCGTTGCCGGTCTGGGCGATGCCGATGATCGGCTTGCCGGATTGCAGCTCGGCGCGCGTGAGGCCGTAATTGAGGTAGCGCTCCATGTAGAGCGCGGTCATGCCCGGATTATGCGGGTTGTTGAACCATTCCTGCGAGCGAAGATGGCGTCGCGAGCCGTTGCCGGCGGGCGCGTGCCCATTGGTTGGTTTCTTTGTCATTGGTTTCTCCTGCAATGCAAACGCACCAGCGTCCGTCCCGGGGTCTCGGCTTGTGCGATGCCCAGCGGCGCGAATGATGGATCGCTGGCCCGCTGGCGGGTCGTTTCCTCACAAATCCGATACTAGTCATGAGCGCTTGGTAACGCTACCATTTTGTTCGCCGCAGCCGCGCCGGATACGGCCGGCCTGCTGTCCGAATGACGCGACGACGAGCTCTGCCGCTCGATCACCTTGAAGCCGAGATCGAGCACCGGCTGCGCTGGGCGGCGTCCGTCGATCGCCTCGATCAGCATGGTGGCGGCCGTGTTGCCCATCTCGTAGCGGTTGGTGCGCACGCTGGTGAGGGTGGGGACGGCGGACGCCATGAATTCGAGGTCGTTGAAGCCGACGATTGCGATCTGGTCGGGGACCGCGATCTCGCGGCGGCGGCATTCGAACAGCACGCCGAGCGCGAGGTCGTCATTGGCGCAGAACACCGCGTCGAGGTCGGGCTCCCGCGCCAGGAGATCGGCGAACAGGGCGCAGCCGAGCGTCACCGAGGTCGGTGTCGCAGTGGTGACGACGAGGCGCTGCTCGAACAATGCGGCGTCCTTCATGGCCGAGACATATCCGTCCAGCCGCCGCTGCACCCTGGGATCCATGCGCGCACCGATGAAGCCGATCTTGCGGCGGGCTTGGTCGAACAGGTGCGCAACCGCTGCGCGGGCCGCATCATAGTGCGAAAAGCCGATCATCATGTCGACCGGATCGGGGCCGATCTCCATGATCTGCACGATCGGGCAGTCGGCGGCCTCCAGCATCGCGCGCGATTCGGCGGTCTGGTCGATTCCGGTGACGATCAGCCCGGCCGGCTTCTGCGCGAGAAACAGGCGCAGCAGCTTCTCTTCCTGGAGAATGCTGTAGCGCGTGTTGGACAGCTGGATCGAGTAGCGGCTGCCTTCGGACGCATCGTAGATGCCGCGCAGCACGTCCGAGAACACGTTATTTGTAAGAGAGGGGATCAAGACACCGATGACCTCGGTGCGTTGCGAGGCCAGCGCGCGTGCCGCAAGGTTCGGGACGTAGCCGAGCTCCTTGGCCGCGCTCTCCACCCGCGTCCGCTTGGCGACCGAGAGGGCTTCCGGATTACGAAAGAAGCGGGACGCCGTAATCGGGCTGACGCCGGCAAGCTCGGCGACTTCCGCCAGCCGGATTTTGCCTGACTTGGTGCGTTTTCGACCCATTTGCTGCTCTTAACACAGTCAGTCCCGCAAACAAAGGAACGTTGACAGCGCTACCAGCAGCGACTAACCAAAGACAAATTGCCAAAACCGCACAAACTGCCGACAATGTTGCCCGCTACGGTCGGGCTTCGTTCGGCGAAGTCTGAAAAACAAGACGGTCGCGGCGCCAGGGGCGTCGTGGACTATCGAGGAGGGAGCTAGATGTCGTCTGTGCACATCCGCGACGTGCGGAAATCGTTCGGCAATTTTGAAGTCCTGCACGGCGTGACCGTACCGATCGAGGATGGACAGTTCGTCGTCCTGGTCGGCCCCTCCGGCTGCGGCAAGTCGACGCTTCTGCGCATGCTCGCCGGTCTCGAGAATATCACCTCCGGCACGATCTCGATCGGCGACCGCGTCGTCAACAATGTCCAGCCCAAGGAGCGGGACATTGCGATGGTGTTCCAGAACTACGCGCTCTATCCGCACATGACCGTTGCCGACAACATGGGCTTCTCGCTCAAGCTGCGGAATGCGAGCGCCGACGAGATCAACAAGCGCGTCAAGCGCGCCGCCGAGATCCTCGCTCTGGCGCCGCTGCTCGATCGCTACCCGCGCCAGCTCTCCGGCGGCCAGCGCCAGCGCGTCGCGATGGGCCGCGCCATCGTGCGCGACCCGCAGGTCTTCCTCTTCGACGAGCCCTTGTCGAACCTCGACGCCAAGCTGCGCGTCGCCATGCGCACGGAGATCAAGGAGCTGCACCAGCGGCTGAAGACGACGACCGTCTACGTCACCCACGACCAGATCGAGGCCATGACCATGGCCGACAAGATCGTCGTCATGCATGACGGTATCGTCGAGCAGATGGGTACGCCGCTCGAGCTGTACGACAAGCCCGACAACCAGTTCGTCGCCGGCTTCATCGGCTCGCCCGCGATGAACTTCCTGAAGGGGCATGTGCGCGCCAACGGTGTCGCGACCTTCGAGGGGCCGAACGGCGTCAAGCTGCCGCTCAAGACCGCGCCCGCGGCGTCCGACGGCCGTCCTGCGGTGTACGGCGTGCGGCCCGAGCATTTCACCATCGCCGACGACGGTGCCGAAGCGGAGATCATCGTGGTCGAGCCGACCGGCTCGGAGACGCAGGTGTTCGCCAAGATCGGCGGCGAGCAGGTCGTCGCGGTCTTCCGCGAGCGTCACCAGTTCAACCCGGGCGACAAGATCCGGCTGAAGCCCGATCCGTCACTGGTGCACTTGTTCGACGAGGCGACGGGAAAACGCCTGAACGCGTAGTGTGAGTTTTACTTAAGACAATAAAAAGCATCACAGGGAGGACGACATGCAAGACTTTACCCGCCGGACGCTGCTTCAAGGCGGAACGGCACTGGCTGCGACCGGCATGCTCACCGGGCCGGCGCTGTTCGACTTCGCCAAGGCCTGGGCGCAGAGCGCGCCCTGGAAGCCGGAGGCGGGCGCCAAGCTGACCGTGATGCGCTGGAAGCGCTTCGTGCCTGCAGAGGACGATGCGTTCAACCAGATGGTGGCAGCGTTCAAGGCTGCGACCGGCACCGAGATGAACGTGTTCAGCGAATCCTTCGAGGACGTGCAGCCGAAGGCCTCGGTTGCGGCCAATACCGGCTCGGGGCTCGACCTCGCCTGGGGCCTGCACACGCTGCCGCAGCTGTTCCCGACCAAAGTGCTGAAGATGAACGACGTCGCCGATTATCTCGGCAAGAAATACGGCGGCTGGACCGATGCGGCCGCCAAGACCTGCATGCAGGGCAACGACTGGCTCGGCATCCCCGTCGCGACCAACGGCGGTTACATGACGTACCGAAAGTCGGCGCTCGACAAGGCCGGCTTCAAGGAGTTCCCGAAGGACTTCCCCGGCTTCCTCGAGATGTGCAAGGCGCTGAAGGCCAACAACACGCCGGCTGGCTTCGCGCTCGGGCATGCGTCGGGCGACGGCAATTCGTGGCTGCACTGGGTGCTGTGGGGCCACGGTGCCTACACGGTCGACCAGAACGACAAGATCGTCATCAACTCGCCGGAGACGGCGAAGGCGCTGGAGTACTGCAAGGCGCTGTATGACAACTTCATTCCGGGCACGGCGTCCTGGAACGATTCCTCCAACAACAAGGCGTTCCTCGCCGGCGAGCTCTATTGCACGGCCAACGGCATCTCGATCTACGTCGCCGCCAAGACCGATGCGAGCAAGAAGGAGCTGACCGCAGACACGTATCATGCGCTCTGGCCGGTCGGGCCGGTCGGCAAGCCGACCGAGCTGCAGCTGGCGCTGCCGATTCTCGCCTTCAACTTCACCAAATATCCGAACGCGGCGAAGGCCTTCGTCGCCTTCATGCTGGAGAAGGAGAACTACGAGAAGTGGCTGGACGGCGCGCAGGGCTATCTGACCCAGACCTTGAACGCCTACGAGGCGGCGCCGATCTGGAAGGCCGATCCCAAGAACGAGGTGTTCTCGCAGGCTTCCAAGCGCACGCTGCCGGCCTCCGGCATCGGCACGGTCGGCGAAAAGGCGGCAACGGCCATCGCCGACTTCATCGTCGTCGACATGTTCGCCAATTACTGCACCGGCACCAAGGATGCGAAGGGCGCGATGGCGGAAGCCGAGCGCCAGCTGAAGCGCATCTATCGCTGAGGATCACGGAGCGGGCGGCAGTCGCGCCGCCCGCTCGTCAACATTTCGATCAGGGATATCGGGCATGGCTGATGTCGCAATTCCCCGGGCCAAGCCTCAGATGAGCGAGGGCGGCGCCTGGACCCAGCTTAAACACAACCGCAACTGGCTCGGCTTCTGGTTCATGGTGCCGGCCATGGCGTTCCTGATCTTCTTCCTGGCCTATCCGCTGGGGCTCGGTATCTGGCTGTCCTTCACCGACACCCGCATCGGCAGGGTGGGGCAATTCGTCGGCACCGAGAACTATGAGTGGCTGTGGGACGATTCCATCTTCTGGCTGTCGGTGTTCAACACGCTGCTCTACACCTTCGTCGCCAGTGCCCTCAAATTCGCGATCGGGCTCTATCTCGCGCTGCTGCTGAACGAGAACATGCCGTTCAAGGCGATGCTTCGCGCGATGGTCCTGATCCCCTTCATCGTGCCGACGGTGCTCTCGGCATTGGCGTTCTGGTGGATCTTCGACTCTCAATTCTCCATCATCTCCTGGTCGTTGAAGCATCTCGGTGTGATCGATCAGAACATCAACTTCCTCGGCGACACGACCTGGGCACGCATTTGCGTGATCTTCGCCAACATCTGGCGCGGCGTGCCGTTCGTGGCGATCACGCTGCTCGCCGGCCTGCAGACGGTGTCGCCGTCGCTCTACGAAGCCGCGACGCTCGACGGCGCCACGCGCTGGCAGAATTTCCGCTACATCACCTATCCGCTGCTGACCCCGATCATCGCCGTCGTGATGACCTTCTCGGTGCTGTTCACCTTCACCGACTTCCAGCTGATCTGGGCGATGACTCGCGGCGGCCCGGTCAACGCCACCCATCTGATGGCGACGCTGTCCTATCAGCGCGCGATCATCGCCGGGCAGCTCGGCGAGGGCGCGGCGATCTCCAGCGCCATGATTCCGTTCCTGCTCGCTGCGATCATGGTGTCCTGGTTCGGCCTGCAGCGCCGCAAGTGGCAACAGGGAGAGAACAATGACTGATCTTCCTGCCTCCAAGGTCGATCTCAAGTCGGTGCTGTCGGCGTCCGCGCGCGTCGATAACAGCGAGGGCATGAGCTATCTGCAGTCGGTGCCGCGCCGGCTCGTGACGCTGTACCTGCCGCTCGCGATCATCGTCGTGGTCCTCCTGTTTCCGTTCTACTGGATGGCGCTGACCTCGGTGAAGCCGGACGAGCAGCTGCTCGACCTCGACAGGTACAACCCGTTCTGGACCTGGAATCCGACCTTCAAGCACTTCCACAAGCTGCTGTTCGAGAGCTATTATCCGTACTGGCTCTGGAACACGATGTACGTGGCGATCTGCGCCACCATTCTCTCGATCGTCGCATCGGTGTTTGCGGCCTACGCCATCGTACGGTTGCGTTACAAGGGCGCCAATCTCGTCGGCGGACTGATCTTCCTCGCCTATCTGGTGCCGCCCTCGATCCTGTTCATCCCGCTCGCCACCGTCGTGTTTCAGTACGGCCTGTTCGACTCGCCGCTGGCGCTGATCCTGACCTATCCGACCATCCTGATCCCGTTCTCGACCTGGCTCTTGATGGGCTATTTCAAGACCATCCCGTTCGAGCTCGAGGAATGTGCGCTGATCGACGGGGCGAGCCGCTGGCAGATCCTGATCAAGATCGTGCTGCCGCTCGCCATTCCCGGCCTGATCTCGGCCTTCATCTTCTGCTTCACACTGTGCTGGAACGAGTTCATTTACGCGTTGACGTTCCTGCAATCGACCAGCAACAAGACGGTGCCGGTCGCGATCGTCAACGAGTTCGTGGACGGCGACATCTACCGCTGGGGCTCGCTGATGGCGGGAGCCCTGGCCGGCTCGTTGCCGCTCGTCATCCTTTACGCCTTCTTCGTGGAGCATTATGTGTCCGCGATGACCGGCGCCGTGAAGGAATGACCGCCGGGCTGCTTAAGAGCGCGCCAGGAGCGGCGCGCTCCGGCCAATGACAAGGAGTTGAGCTCTTGCACATTCTGGTTCTGGGCGCCGCCGGCATGGTCGGCCGCAAACTCTGTGAACGGCTGCTCGGCGACGGTCGGCTCGGCAAGAGCGACATCACCAAACTGACCATGCATGACGTGGTCGAGCCGAAGAAGCCGGAGAAGGCCGGTTTCTCCGTCGAGACGGTGTCGGGCGATTTCGCCGTGCCGGGCGCGGCCGAAAAGCTGATCGCCGGCCGTCCCGACGTGATCTTCCATCTGGCTGCGATCGTTTCGGGCGAGGCCGAGCTCGATTTCGACAAGGGCTACCGCATCAATCTGGACGGCACGCGGATGCTGCTCGATGCCGTCAGGCTGGTTGGCGGCGGCTACAAGCCACGCGTCGTCTTCACGTCCTCGATCGCGGTGTTCGGCGCGCCGTTCCCGGATGCAATCGGCGACGAGTTCTTCCACACCCCGCTGCTCAGCTACGGCACGCAGAAGGCGATCGGCGAACTCCTGCTGGCCGACTATTCGCGCCGCGGCTTCCTCGACGGCATCGGCATCCGCCTGCCGACCATCTGCATCCGGCCCGGCCTGCCCAACAAGGCGGCCTCCGGCTTCTTCTCCAACATCCTGCGCGAGCCGCTGGCCGGCAAGGAAGCGGTGCTCCCGGTTTCCGAGGACGTCCGCCACTGGCACGCCACGCCGCGCTCGGCCGTCGGCTTCCTGCTCCATGCCGGCACCATGGATCTCGCCGCGGTCGGCCCGCGCCGCAACCTGACCATGCCGGGACTTTCGGCCACGGTCGGCGAGCAGATCGCGGCCCTGAAGCGCGTTGCCGGTGAGAAGGTCGCTGCCCGCATCAAGCGCGAGCCCGATCCCTTCATCGTCGGTATCGTCGGCGGCTGGCCGCGCAATTTCAACCCAAAGCGGGCGCTCGAGCTCGGCTTCACCACCGCCGAGAAGACCTTCGACGACATCATCCGAATTCACATCGAAGACGAGCTCGGCGGCAATTTCGTCGCCTGATCTCTGACTGAGCGGGTCCTGGTGATGGCGAGCGTTGCTTGCATCGGCGAATGCATGGTCGAGCTCCGGCAGGCCCAGGGCGGGGCGTCTGCCGGGCAGGGCGGCGGGCTTTATTCACGCGGCTTCGGCGGTGACACCCTCAACACCGCAGTCTATCTGGCGCGGCTCGAAATCAAGGTCGACTATCTCACCGCGCTCGGCGACGATGCCCTCAGCGACGAGATGATCGCGGCCTGGACGACGGAGGGCGTCGGCACGCGGCGTGTCGTTCGGCTGGCGGGCAAGCTGCCCGGCCTCTACATGATCCAGACGGATGCGAAGGGCGAGCGCCAGTTCTTTCACTGGCGCGACAGCGCGGCGGCGCGCCAGCTGATGAATCTGCCGGAGACCGACGAGCTGCTCAATTCGCTGATGAGCTACGACATCGTCTATCTCTCCGCGATCACGCTCTCGATCTACGATGCTCCGGGGCGCGAGCGCCTGTTCGCGGCGATCAAGCGCGCCCGCCTGCTCGGCACCCGCTTCGTGTTCGACACCAATTTCCGCGCGCGGGGATGGCCGGACCGCGACGTCGCGCGGGAGGTCTTTGCCGCAGCCTTCGCGACCGCCGACATCGTGCTGACCTCGACCGAGGATCTGCTCGCGCTCTATCCCGGCGAGAGCAACGACCAGTTGATGGCGCGCATCCCGGCGCCCGAGCTGGTATTCCGCCTCGCCGAGCCGGTCAGCCTGCTGCGCTTCCCCGGCGGCACGAGCGAGGTCCGCGCCGAACCGATGTCCAAGCCGGTCGTCGACACCACGGCGGCCGGCGACAGCTTTGCTGCCGCCTACATTGCCGCCCGGCTCGCCGGTTCCGATCCGGTCGAGGCCGCCCAGGCCGGGCATCGCCTCGCCAGCCTCGTGATCTGCTATCCCGGCGCCATCATTCCGGGCTATGCCATGCCGCCGAAGAAGCGGCACCGGCCGGCGGCCCCGCGTCAAGCGACCAAGTGAATCGAGATCCTATGCCCACGACTGCCCAACAGAACCACCTCGTCGCGCTGTTCAGGGACGCGACCGTCATACCCGTCCTCACCATCGAGCGCATCCAGGACGCCGTGCCGCTGGCGCGTGCGCTGGTCGCCGGCGGCGTCCGCACGCTGGAGGTGACCCTGCGCACCCCCGTTGCGATCGAGGCGGCGCGGGCGATGATGGCCGAAGTGCCCGAGGCGGTCGTCGGCATCGGCACGATCCTCAATCCGGCCGACTTCACCCGTGTCGAGAAGCTCGGCGTCGCGTTCGGCATCAGCCCGGGCCTGACCCCCGACCTTCTCAAGGCCGCCACCCATAGCTCCCTGCCGTTCGCGCCGGGCATCGCCACGGCGTCCGAGCTGATGATGGCGCTGGCGCACGGCTTCGACGTGGCAAAATTCTTCCCGGCCGAGCAGGCCGGCGGCATCAAGGGCCTGCGCTCGCTCGGCGGGCCGTTCCCGAACGTCCGGTTCTGCCCGACCGGTGGCATCGGCGAGGCCAATGCGGCGAGCTGGCTCGCCGAGCCCAACGTGGTCGCGGTTGGCGGTTCCTGGCTTTGCCCAACGGCGGAGATCAGGGCCGGGAACTGGGCCGGCATAACAGCCATCTGCCAGCGCACCCTGAAAGCCCTGAAAGCCGCGTGAAGTCTTGCCATCCCTGGGCTAAGACTTAGCTCAGGACAAGATCCCCAGGGAGAGAACATCATGACCGCCAGCATCGTCGGATGGGCGCATACGCCGTTCGGCAAGTTCGACACCGAAACCGTCGAAAGCCTCGTCACCCGCGTTGCCAATGAGGCGATGGCGGATGCCGGCATTTCGGCCGGCGATGTCGACGAGATCGTGCTCGGCCATTTCAACGCCGGCTTCTCGCCGCAGGATTTTACCGCCTCGCTGGTGCTCCAGGCCGATCCGAAGCTGCGCTTCAAGCCGGCGACCCGCGTCGAGAACGCCTGTGCCACGGGATCTGCCGCGGTGCATCAGGGCCTGCGCGCGATTGCCGCAGGCGCCGCCAAGATCGTGCTCGTCGTCGGCGTCGAGCAGATGACCCGCACCCCCAGCGCGGAGATCGGCAAGAACCTGCTCAAGGCCTCCTATCTGCCCGAGGACGGTGACACCGTCGGCGGCTTTGCCGGCGTGTTCGGCAAGATCGCCAGCTCCTACTTCCAGAAATACGGCGACCAGTCCGATGCGCTGGCGCTGATCGCGGCCAAGAACCACAAGAACGGCGTCGCCAATCCCTTTGCCCAGATGCGCAAGGATTTCGGCTTCGACTTCTGCCGCGCCGAGAGCGAGAAGAATCCTTACGTCGCCGGCCCCCTGAAGCGCACCGACTGCTCGCTGGTGTCGGACGGCGCCGCGGCGCTGGTCTTGGCCGATGCCGAGACCGCCAAGGGAATGGCCAAGTCGATCGGCTTCCGCGCCACCGCGCACGCCCAGGACTTCCTGCCGATGAGCAAGCGCGACATCCTCCAGTTCGAGGGCTGCACCGTCGCCTGGCAGCGCGCGCTGGAGAAGGCGGGGGTGACGCTGTCCGATCTCTCCTTCGTCGAAACCCACGACTGCTTCACCGTCGCCGAGCTGATCGAGTACGAAGCGATGGGCCTGACGCCGAAGGGGCAGGGCGCCCGCGCCATCAAGGAAGGCTGGACGCTGAAGGACGGCAAGCTGCCGGTCAACCCGTCCGGCGGTCTGAAGGCCAAGGGCCATCCGATCGGCGCCACCGGCGTCTCGATGCACGTGATGACCGCGATGCAGCTCGCAGGCCAGGCGCCCGAGGGCATGCAGCTCAACAATGCCAAGCTCGGCGGCATTTTCAACATGGGCGGGGCCGCGGTCGCCAACTACGTCTCCATCCTGGAGCCGCTGAAGTAAGCTTGTAGGGCGGGTTAGCCTGCGGCTGCGCGAAGCGCAGGTGCTGGCGTAACCCACCTCTTTTGTCTCCGCGGAGACAGAGTTGGTGGATTACGCCTGCGGCTAATCCACCCTACGACTTCTTTCTTGCGCTAGATCATGGTGGGCCCAAAGGGGGCCCTTAAAGCTCCTGATTGACTAGCAGGGAACGCATCATGAGCACTGAGTACGAAGACTCGCTGTCGATGGACGCACTCAACGATCGCATCGCGATCCTCGAGGACAATATCCGCCAGCTGATCGAGCAGGCCGCGGCCGCCTCGGGCGAGCAGAGCGAGTCGCGCATCGCCGACCGGATCAACCAGCAGAACGACGAACTCGACCGGCTGCTCAAGATCCGCGAATCCCGCCAGAAGAAATAGCGGCCGGTATCGCCGCGCGGCGCATGCGGCCATACGCCGGCCGCCCTTGCACGTGCGGCCTCGCTGCCTTTAGCTGGACCGAAATCGCGGGGCCGCGCCTTGAGCCCTGCGCAATCGGGAGCGAACGATGGGGCCGCTGAAGGGCATCAAGGTCATCGACATGACGACCGTGCTGATGGGGCCCTATGCGACCCAGATGCTCGGGGACTACGGGGCTGACGTCATCAAGGTGGAATCGCTCGACGGCGACGTCACCCGCCTGATCGGCCCGATGCGCCACGCCGGCATGGGCCCGGTGTTCCTCAACACCAACCGCAGCAAGCGCTCGATCTGCCTCGACTTGAAGAAGCCTGCCGGCCGCGAGGCAGTGCTGCGGCTGCTCAAGGACGCCGACGTCCTCGTCTACAACGTCCGTCCGCAGGCGATGGCGCGGCTTCAGCTCGGCTACGATGTCGTGTCCGCCATCAATCCGCGTCTCGTCTATGCCGGCGTGTTCGGATTCGGCCAGGACGGGCCCTATGCCGCAAAGCCCGCCTATGACGATCTGATCCAGGGCGCCACGGCCCTGCCGGCGCTGATGGCGCAGACCGGCGACGGCGTGCCGCGCTACGTGCCGAACGCGCTGGTCGACCGCATCGTCGGTCTCACCGCCGTCGGCGCGATCTGCGCCAGCCTGGTGCACCGCGACCGCACCGGCCGCGGCCAGCGCGTCGACGTCCCGATGTTCGAGACCATGGCCGGCTTCGTCATGGGCGACCATATGGGCGGCCTCACTTACGAGCCGCCGCTCGACAAGGGCGGCTATGCCCGCCACCTCTCGCGCGACCGCAGGCCCTACAAGACCTCGGACGGCTATCTCAGCGTCATCGTCTACAACGACAAGCAGTGGGAGAACTTCTTCAAGGCGACGGCGCGCGACGACCTGCGCGCCGATCCAAAATTCGCGACCTTCGCGGGACGTGCCGCCAACATCGACGTCGTCTATGCCGAGCTCGCGCGCATCTTCGAGACGCGCAGCACGGCCGAATGGATCGAGCTGCTGACGAAGGCCGACGTGCCCGTGATGCCGATGCATGATCTTGCCTCGATCCTGCACGATCCGCATCTGGAGGCGACGAATTTCTTCCCGGTCGTAACCCATCCGACGGAGGGCCCGATCCGCAGCATGAAGGTGACGGCGACCTGGTCGGAGACCGACGCCGAGCCGGTGCGGCTGGCGCCGCGGCTGAACGAGCACGGCGCGGAGATTTTGCGCGAGCTCGGCTATTCCGCTGACGAGATCGCCGCCATGGTCCGCGATGGTGTGACGCGGTCGGCGCCGGAGTAGGGAATGACGATATGACAGCGACTCCCTCATCCGTCATTCCGGGGCGATGCGTCAGCATCGAACCCGGAATCTCGAGATTCCGGGCTCGGTCCTTCGGGCCGCCCCGGAATGACAGCGGAGAGAGAGCATGAGCTTCGTCACCGGCGTCGGCCTCACGTCGTTCGGCAAGCACGAGGGCTCGTCCTCGCTGGACCTGATGAGCAAAGCGGCGCAAGCCGCGCTCGACGATGCCGGGCTGAAGCGTTCGGACATCGACGGCATTCTTTGCGGCTATTCCACCGTCTCGCCCCACATCATGCTGGCGACCGTGTTCGCCGAGCATTTCGGCATCCGCCCTGCCTACGCTCACGCCGTGCAGGTCGGCGGCGCCACGGGGCTCGCGATGACGATGCTGGCGCATCACCTCGTCACGTCAGGCGTGGCGCGCCACGTGCTCGTCGTCGCCGGCGAGAACCGCCTCACCGGGCAGAGCCGCGATGCCTCGATCCAGGCGCTGGCACAGGTCGGCCATCCCGACTACGAGGTGCCGTTAGGACCGACCATTCCCGCCTATTACGGCCTCGTCGCCAGCAGATACATGCACGAATACGGCGTGACCGAACAGGATCTCGCCGAGTTCGCGGTGTTGATGCGCAGCCACGCCTGCACCCATCCCGGCGCGCAATTCCGCGATCCCATCACGGTCGCCGACGTCATGGCCTCGAAGCCGGTGGCGATACCGCTCAAGCTGCTCGACTGCTGCCCGGTGTCCGACGGCGGCGCGGCCTTCGTCATCAGCCGCGAGCGAACCGTCGAGGCGGGCGTGCGCATCCGCGGCTGTGCCCAGGCGCATACCCATCAGCATGTCACGGCCGCGCCCGCGCTTCACGAGCTCGGCGCCGAGATCTCCATCGCGCGGGCCAGGGAGGCTTGCGGCCTTGCGATCTCCGACGTGCGCTACGCCGCGATCTACGACAGTTTCACGATCACGCTCGCCATGCTGCTGGAAGACCTTGGCCTTGCCGGTCGCGGCGAAGCCGCGGCCCGCGTGCGCTCAGGTCATTTCGGCCGCGACGGCGCGATGCCGCTGAACACCCATGGCGGCCTGCTCAGCTACGGCCATTGCGGCGTCGGCGGCGCCATGGCGCATCTGGTCGAGGCGCATTTGCAGATGACGGGGCGGGCGGCTGCCCGCCAGGTGCGCGATGCCTCGATCGCGCTGCTGCATGGCGACGGCGGCGTCCTGTCGTCGCACGTGAGCATGTTCCTGGAGCGGGTGCGATGAGTGAGCCTCCGGCGGACTGGACCAAAGGCGAAGAGGCCATCACTTACCAGGCCTGCACCTCATGCGGGCACGTGCAGTATTTTCACCGGGCCTTCTGCGCGGCGTGCGGAGAATCGGATTCCCGCGTGCTGCGCGCCAGCGGCAAGGGCAGGGTCTATGCGGCCTCGCTGATCTGCCGTGCCGCCACGCCCGAGACGCGGGCGCACGTGCCCTACAACATCCTGCTGGTCGATTGCGCCGAAGGTTTTCGCATGATGGCGCACGGGGAGAATGACCTTGCGATCGGCGATTCGGTCATCGCGAGCTTCAGACCCTTTGCCGGCAAGCTCGTGCCGTTCTTTGCCAGGAAGAAATAGTGGGGACCACGGAGCGGGATTCGTCATTCGGGGGCGGTCCGGAGGACCGAGCCTGGAACGGGTATTCTGGGCCTGGCCTGTGCGAGAGCCACCCCGGAATGACGAAAACGCTGCGCGCATGATCCGGAAAAGGTGTGAGCCGGCTTTCCGGAAGGATCATGCGCAAACAAGGACTCTAACGCCCGTAGAACAAGATGCTGGCGATGACGAGCATCGCCGTCACCGCCAGCATATGCGCGAGCGCTCCCGAGGCCGCCCCCTTGGTGGCTTCCTTCATGCCGTTTTCTCCCTAGACTTGGGCGTGACTCATCGTTGTGCGGCTAGCGCACCCGACGGCCAATTGTTTTACTCGGAACACCCCACTTCTCGAGTACTCACCGCAATGTGTCCCCACGCGGCGAATATCGACTGTCTCAAGGTCGATCAGCAATGCGGCGGCATTTTGACTCGATGATGTTGCTCCCGCGTCGGTGCAAGACTAGAGTTTCGAGGAACTCTCGCCGGCGACTACAAAAAGAATAAAGAGCTCTGGGAAAACTTCAGGAAAATCATGGCCCGCATTCAGTACAGCGACCTGTCCAAGGCATCCGACCGCACCCGCGAGATCCTCGACAAGAACCGCAACGCCAACATCTTCCGCATGATGGCGCACTCGCCGAGCTATTTCGAGCAGTACTGCCGGCTCGGGGGCGCGATCCGCCACAAGGGCGAGCTCGATCCGATCGTGCGCGAGCTCGCGATCACCCGCACCGGGATCCTGTGTGAGGCGCCGTACGAGATCGTTGCGCACAAGCGGATCGGCAAGAATGTCGGCGTCACCGACGCGCAGAACGAGGCGCTCGAGAACTGGCAGGCGGCGACCTGCTTCAACGAGGTGCAGCGCGCCGCGCTCGCCTTCACCGACGAGATCGTCAAGCTGAGGAAGCCGACCGATGCGACCTTCAAGGCGATCGCGTCGAAGCTGACGCCGGCCGCGCTGGTCGAGCTGCAGCTCTCGGTCGGTTTCTACATCATGACCTCGAAATTTCTGGAGACCTTCGAAATCGATCTCCAACCCGTCACCGAAGTGGTAGGCTGACCCAAGAACGCGGCGAGAGATGCCGATGACGATCGACGAATATGCGGCCTGGGCCGCGACCATTGCCAAGGTCGGTGAGCATCCGTCCAACGAGCGGCTGTCCTATCTCGGCCTCGGTCTTGCCGGTGAAGCCGGCGAGGTCGCCGATCACATCAAGAAGCTGCTGCGCGACGACTGGCTCGACAAGGCGGGTCTGGTCGATGAGCTCGGCGATGTCATCTACTACTGGGCCTGCCTTTGCGCCGCGACCGGCCAGCAGCCGTCAGAGTTGCTCGAAGCGAGCGCAAAGAAGATCAAGCGACGGCTGAGCGAGGCGGCGAGCCGTTAGAGCGCCACCGACTGAGGTTGAGGCTCGGCCACAGCAAAGCTCTCTCCGTTCCCTCCCCCCTTGTGGGGGAGGGGCAGGGAGGGGGGTGCCACGAAGGGACTCTCTCGTTCGTGCTCCTATACTTATCGTCACGAGCCGCACCTTTTGCTGGGCCACCCCTCTCCCTAACCCTCCCCCACAAGGGGGGAGGGAACGCACCTCCATTGGGGCGGCAGGCGCGGCTCATTTCATCATGCCTTGGATCACTCACGTCGACGTCAGAATATCCACCTTCGCATTCGCGACGATCAGGCGGTCGGCGAGCAGCTGCGCGAGGTTGCGCATGACGCGCTCGCTGGCGCGGGGGTGCTGCTTACGGAAGCGTTCGAACTCCTTCAGCGGCACTTCGAACGCGGTCGCCGCCATGTCGGCGAACACGTCGGCCGAACGCGTCGGCTCCAGCAGCGCCATCTCGCCGAACGCCATGCCGGCGGTCAGCGTCGCCAGCCGCACGCCGTCGGGCAGCGTGACATGCACCGCGCCGCTGCGCAGGAAGAACAGGGACTCTGCGGGATCTCCCGTGGTGATGATCTTCGCGCCGGCCTGAAACGTTCGGATCGTGCAGATCGAGGCGAGATCCGTCAGCTCTTCCTCGCTCATGCCTGATAGCAGCGGCTGCTCGGCAAGCTCGGTGGTCTCGTGAAAGTCGATCGAGCCGCCATAGCGGTAGACGATCTGGTCTTCGGCCCATTCGACCGCGGTGTCGAGCAGGTAGAAGTCGCGGACGTTCTTCAGCTCGGCGGTCCATTCCCGCAAAGACTCCCATTCCCTGGAGGCGCGCCTGACGCCGGACAGCACCACAGTGACGTTCAGGGCCGCGAGCTCCTCGAAGGCTTCGGCAATCAGCCGCGCGCCTGCGCGGGTGGTGGACGTGACACGGTGCAGGTCGAACACGACGATTTGCGGCCGCGGTCGTCCGGCCAGCCGGCGCGAGACGTAGTCGACGGCCGACAGCGACAGCGTGCCGACCAGCTCGATGACCCGTACCTCCTGCTCGTGCGCGGCCAGGATCTCGCGCTCCTGTGGCCGGCGCACGCGGCGCGACGGGCTCTTGCCGATATCGTAATCGGCGATGACGGCGTTGCGGGCATCGTCGCTGCGGTTGAGCATGTGCAGGTCATAGTGTGAGGACAGCGCCTCGCAGACCTTGATGCCGCGCACGCTGTTGCCGTGCTTGTCGAGGCGCGGTGAATAGCTGCCGAGCCCGAGGCGGGCAGGGAGCGCCGCCAGAATGCCGCCGCCGACGCCGCTCTTGGCGGGAATGCCGATGCGGTAGATCCACTCACCGGCATAATCGTACATGCCCGACGAGGTCATCACCGAGAGGGTACGCGAGATCGCGTAAGGCGTCAGCACCTGCTCGCCGGTGACCGGATTGACGCCGCGATTGGCCAGCGTTGCCGCCATCACCGCGATGTCGCGCGCGGTCACCAGCACCGCGCATTGCCGGAAATAGACGTCGAGCACGGCGGCGACGTCGTCTGAGATCACCGCGTTGGTCTTGAGGAGATAGGCGATGGCGCGGTTGCGGTCGCCGGTCTGGCTTTCGGAAGCATAGACGGCCTCGTCCACGGCGAGCTCGCGGCCCGCAAAGCGACCGAGTGCGAGACGGATCTGCTCGAAGGCTTCTGCGCCCTTGCTGTCGTGGATCAGCCCGGTGCAGGCGATGGCGCCGGCGTTGACCATCGGGTTGAACGGGTGGTTCTCGGAGTTGAGGCGGATCGAGTTGAAGGGATCGCCGGAGGGCTCGACGCCGATCGCGCTCTCGACCCTGCCGGCGCCGAGCAGATCCAGCGCCAGCGCGAACACGAACGGTTTCGACATCGACTGGATGGTGAAGGGCACCCTGGAGTCGCCGACCTCGTAGACGTGGCCATCCAGGGTGGCGAGGCTGATGCCGAAACAGGCAGGGTCGGCCTTGCTCAGCTCGGGAATGTAGTCGGCAACGCTGCCTGAAGTTTCGGCAGAGAATTCGTTGAGGCAATTGTCCAGAAACCGCAGCAAAGGCGGTTTCGAGCGGGTCCAGGCGGCTGCGAGAGGCGAGAGCGGTGTCATCGCCTCACTTGTGCAACGCAATCAGGGGACGCGCAACCCGTCCGGCATCGCGGGCTGGCGTCGGATCAGCAGAAGCGCGATCAAGATCGTCGGCAGGAGGATCCCAAGGCCGAGCAGCGTCACCTGCAGCTGCGACAGCGGCATGATGCCGCCGCCGGGCGTGGCCACCACGAAGCCGCCGATCACCAGCAGCACGCGGAGAGGCCATTCCAGCACGCCGGCGCCGCGCAAGTCCCCGACGAAAGGCTGGTAGCCCTGAATGCCGCCGCAGATGAACAGCGTGCCGAACGCCGCGAGCCCCATCAGGCCGAGGCCGGCGAGATACGGGCTCGGCCCCTGCAGCACCAGCGCCGGATTGAGCACGAAGAAGAACGGGAGGAAATAGATGATGCTGCCGACCCACATCGATTCCCAGCCGGTCTTCATCGCCGGCGAGCCGGCAATGCCGGCGGCCGCGAAGGAGGCGATCGCGACCGGCGGGGTGATCGACGACAGCATGCCCCAATAGAAGATGAACATGTGCACCGCCATGCGGTTGAGCCCGAGCTTCTCCAGCGCGGGCGCGACCAGGATGGCGAGGAAGATGTAGCAGGCCGTCGTCGTCAGCCCGAGGCCAAGGATGAGGCTGGTGAGGGCGCACATCGCCAGCAGCAGGAAGGGATTGTCGCCGGCGATATGCAAGAGGTCGTTGGCGAGGCTCGACACCACGCCGGTCATCGAGAAGGCGCCGATCAGCAGGCCGCAGCCGGCGAGGATGCCGACGAGCTCGACGAAGGTCCGGCCGTTGACCTCGAGGAATTTGCCGATGGTCGTAAGCGTCCAGCGCGTGTCCTTGGAGAAGAACTGGTTGAGCACGAGCAGCAGCGCGGTGGCGTAGAACGGCGCATGGCTCTCGCGCTTGAAGTAGAGCAGCATCACGATCAACAGCGCGATGACGAAGACGTAGTACCAGCCGTCCTTGATCGTATCCATGACGCGCGGCAGCTCGGCGCGCGGAATGCCCTTCAGCTTGTGGCGCGCGGCGTAGGCGTCGACCTGCATGAACAGGCCGGCGTAATAGAGCACGGCCGGAATGATCGCGGCGAGGGCGACATCGGCGTAGCTGACGTTGAGGAACTGCGCGATCACGAACGCGGTGGCGCCCATCACCGGCGGTGCCAGCACCGCGCCGGTCGAGGCACAGGCCTCGATAGCTGCCGCATAGGAGGCGCGGAAGCCGCTCTTCTTCATCACCGGGATGGTCATGGTCCCGGCGGTGAGCACGTTGGAGATGATCGAGCCCGACATCATGCCGAGCAGGCCGCTGGCGAAGATGCAGACCTTGGCCGCACCGCCGCGGAAGGTGCCGCACAGCGCGAAAGAGAGGTTGATAAAGAATTTTCCTGCGCCGGTCATCATCAGCGCGGTGCCGAACACCAAAAAGCCGATCACGGTGTCGGCAAAGGCCTGGATCGGAATGCCAAGCAGGCTCTCGCCCGACAGCACGTGATAGGC
Organism: Bradyrhizobium sp. CFUWI; assembly: GCF_056429085.1. Taxonomy (NCBI): domain Bacteria; kingdom Pseudomonadati; phylum Pseudomonadota; class Alphaproteobacteria; order Hyphomicrobiales; family Nitrobacteraceae; genus Bradyrhizobium; species Bradyrhizobium sp. CFUWI. The sequence goes on along the minus strand of NZ_JBWJZE010000014.1, from coordinate 17,545 downwards.
AGTCGCCTGTTCGATCGTCGATTGCGTGCCGCGGAACGGTCCGAGCCAGCCGGCCTCGGCGAACAGCGGATAGACGGTGAAGGGCAAGACGCTCAGCAGCAGGCTCCAGCCCCCGGTGCGGCGCAGCGCCTCCATCAGCATCACCCACATCACGAGGCCCGCGGCGATCACGTTGTTCGGCGCGCCGCCGAATTCCCAGCCGGCCTCCGCCGCCTTGCGGACGTTCGACATCAGCAGCAGCGCGGCGGCGAAGGTCGCGACGAACAGGACAAGGTCATACCAGGGTATCCGGTCGAGCGGCGCGCGCTCGGTGCCCGGGAAGATCAGGAAGGTGAACGGCAGCATCAACGCGATCAGGAGGTAGAAATATTCCGTGTTGAGCTGGGTATAGCCGACGAAGAATCGCAGCGAGAATTGCTGGTTGATGCACAGCAGGATGGTCGCCGCGGTCGCGGCCACCAGCAGCCAGCGCCAGGCGCCGCGCAGCGTACGCACACGCGTGACCTCCGCTTCCTGCATGTTGGCGGCGGCGCCATGCGGATCGTCGAACACGACCCGCTTGGCCTCGTCTTGCGGGGCGGTGGTGGTGGAGGAGGACATCATTGATCCCGGGCGTGGGCTGGTAACTGACTAAGCGAATGGCCGTTGTTTGAATCGCTCGGGCCGCGGATTCAACCTCTCCCGCGTGCGGGAGAGGTCGGCGCGCAGCGCCGGGTGAGGGCTTTCGCCTCTGGGGGAATCCCACTGTGGAGATACCCTCTCCCCAACTCTCTCCCGCAAGCGGGAGAGGGGGCGCACCTCTTGCGGAGCGGCATCAAACCCAACAACATTCGCTCTATTCCTCGAACCCGTTCGGCATGCCGGCTTTCGTAAGCGCCGCCGCGCGAGCCTTCATCCAGCCCTCGAGAAACGCCTTGTCGTCCGCCGGCGGATTGGACTTGCCGTAATCGGTCCACGCCGCGCCGAGCACCTCTTGCCGCTTGATCAGCTTGTTGTTGTGCGCCTCCTGCGCATCGCTCCATTGCCCGGCCTCCTTCAGCGCCTTCACCGCGCCGGGATGCACCGGCACCACCCAGTTCTTGGTCTGGCGATCGGCAGCGAGGCCGCCGGCGCCGGGCGCGGAATCCTTGTAGGCGTCGTAATTCACGATCATGGCCTTGGTCATCGCATAGACCTGATCGGCCGGCTGCGAGGCGTAGGCCACGAAGATCGGGTAGGGGTAATTGCCGAGCTCGACCGGTTTCTCCGGCGAGATGCCGGCTCCGCAGGTAGCGACCTGCGGGAAGAAGAACGAGCCGACCTTCTGCATCCGCGCCCAGCCTTCCTTGTCCTTGGCGGGCAGCGGCGGCCAGATCAGGCCGCGCGGCGAGGTCTCGGCTTCCTTGGCGGGGCCGGTGATGGTGGTGCCGAAGGCGGCATCGACGTCGTTGTTGATGAGGCCCTTCCACATCGCCCCATAGCTGGCGAATTCGACGGCCTTGACGTCGTTCTTGGTCAGCCCGGCGAAGGCAAGCACCGCCAGCGAGTTCTGGTTCAGCGCGGGCGAGCCGACCACGAAGCCGACGCGCTTGCCCTTCAGGTCCTTCAGCTCCTTCACGCCGGTGTCGGCGGCCACCGCAAGCGAGGCGCAATTGCAGTCGACGGTCGAGAGCAGGGTCTGAAGCGGTTGCGGGCCCCATTCCTTCGCGCCGAACTCGAACACGCCTTCCTGCGCGAAATAGGTGCCAGACCCCATCGCCGAGGACACCGCGCGCTTGGCGCGCAGCGGCGCAAGGCGGGCGACGTCGTTGCCGGCGGGGAGCACGCGCACGTCGGTGCCGTACTTGTCCTTCATCATCTTGCCGACGCCGACCGCGATGTTGAAGCCGGCGGTGCCGGTGTCATAGGCGGTGAAGGCCAGCGTCGCCGGCAGCTTGATGTCTTCGGCGAACGAGTAGCGTGTAGACGCAAAAGAAATGCCTGCCACCAAGGCAGGCGCGAGCACGAGCAGCCCACGAAGCATGTTTCCCTCCCATGATCCTCGCTTTGCCGCGAAGATTTTCGTTCTTTGTTTGAAACAACGTTTTGTTGCAACAGATCATGTCACCGCGATCGAGCGATGGCAACGCCGTACCGCGCATGCGGGAATGAGGCTGACAGATTGTCGCGCAAACTCCGGACAGAACACTCAGCACGCGACGATCGCGATCGCCTGACCCTCCGCGACGACGTCGTCGAGTTTCACCAGCAGAGACGTGATCGTGCCGCTTGCGGGCGAGGACACCGGTATCTCCATCTTCATGGCTTCGACCACCACAACGTCATCGCCATCTGCGACGGTTCCTCCAACTTGCACGGGAGTTGCGCAGATGCGTCCCGCGATCTCGGTGACGATCTTAATTTCTGGCATGCCATCGCCTTTTTGTTGTCGCCGCAAAATGCCTGAGGTAGCGTCGTCTGCAAGCGGAATTTAATTCCGCACAGCGGAACATACGGTAGGGAACATGGGACGACGATCGGAGCGGTTGAGTAGGCAAGGCGTGCACGCTGGCGATGCCGGTGAGGGAGATGTCATCCAAGTGGTCTCGCGCGCGTTCGACGTGTTGCGATGCTTCGAGGGCCACGAGGCCAGGCTCGGCAATCTCGAGATTTCAAATCGCTGCGGCCTGCCGCGCTCGACGGTGTCGCGGCTCACGCACACGCTGACGCGGATGGGACAACTGGTCTATCTGCCGCGCGATCAGAAATATCGCATCGGCCCGAGCGCGGTCGCGATGAGCGCCACGATGATGAAGGGCGCGCAGCTGCGCAGCATGATTCGCCAGCGGCTGCAGGACGTCGCCGAGCAATTGCCGGGAACGGTCGGCTTCGTCGTTCCGGATCGCTTCCATCTCGTCTATCTCCTGTTCGCGCGCTCGGCGACCGCACTCGGCCTGCACGAGGGCACCGGCAGCCGCATCGCGATGGCCTCCACCGCCGCGGGCGCGGCCTACACCGCGGCGCTGGCGCCGGAGGTCGGCGATGCCTTCATCGCGGAGATGGAGCGGGAAGCTCCCGAGGCGGCGAAGATCCTGAAGCCGCGCATCGAAGCCAACCGGCAGATGCTGCGCGAGCGCGGCTATGTCGTGGCCTGCGGCCTGTGGAGCCCGCACATCAATGGTCTCGCGCTGCCGATATGGTCGCCGCAATACCAGACCTTCGTGGTCATCACGATCGGCCTGCTCTCGGCGATGTATGACGAGGAGCGGCTGCATGCCGAAGTCGCGCCATTGATGCTCGAGCTCGGGCGTTCGCTCGGCGGCCTGCTCGAGGGCGCGGAGGGTGACGTCTTCAACAACCGCATCGCGCGTAAACCGGTCGCGATGGCCGTGCACAACAACAACAAGCCGATCCGTTCGGAGGGAGTGAATGAACTGGAAGCCGGAACTCGACGAGCTCGCCCGGCGCGAAGCCTTCGCGCGGGAGATGGGCGGCGTTGACAAGGTCAAGCGACAGCATGACCAGGGCCGGCTGACTGTTCGGGAGCGCATCGACAAGCTGACCGACAAGGGCAGCTTTCACGAGATCGGCACCGTCTCCGGCATCGGCGAGTACGATGCCAGCGGCGAATTGCAGAAGTTGACGCCGGCGAACTGCGTGTTCGGCCGCGCCCGCGTCGACGGGCGTACATTGGTCGTGGTCGGCGACGATTTTACGGTCCGCGGCGGTTCGGCTGATGCGTCCATTTCGGCAAAGCCGTTGATGGCGGAGGAGATGGCGCACGATTTGCGCCTGCCCATCGTCCGCATCATCGAGGGCTCCGGCGGCGGCGGCTCGGTCAAGACCATCGAGACCAAGGGTGCGGCCAACCTGCCGGGCGGCATCGGCGGCACGCGCTGGTACCGCTTCACGACGGAGAACCTGTCGTGCGTGCCGGTGGTCGCGCTCGGCCTCGGTTCGGTGGCGGGCCTGGGAGCCGCGCGCCTTGCCGCCAGCCACTATTCCATCATGACCCGGAAGTCCGCGATGTTCGTCGCGGGGCCGCCGGTGGTGAAGGCGCTGGGGCAGGACCTCTCGAAGGAGGAGCTCGGCGGCGCCGACATCCAGACTCGCGCCGGCGCAATCGACCATGCCGTCGATACCGAGGAAGAGGCGTTCGCCTGCGCGCGGCGTTTCCTGTCCTACCTGCCGTCATCGGTCTACGAGCTGCCGCCGACCTTGCCCTGCACCGACAATCCGGAGCGCGGCGACGAAGCGCTGATGAACGCGGTGCCGCGCAACCGCAAGCAGGTCTACAAGATACGGCCGATCATCGAGTCCGTCGTGGACAAGGGCTCGTTCTTCGAGGTTGCCAGGAATTTCGGCAAGCCCATCATCGTCGGCCTGGCCCGGCTCGAGGGCAGGGCGGTCATGGTGCTGGCCAGCGACAGCTTCCACTATGGCGGCTCCTGGACGGCGGACGCCTGCCAGAAGGTGGTGCGCTGGGTCGACTTCGCCGAGACCTTCCACCTGCCGATCGTCTACCTCATGGACTGCCCCGGCTTCATGATCGGGCTCGATGCCGAGAAGGCGGCGACCATCCGCCACGGCGTCCGCGCCATGGCCGCGGTGAACCAGACCACCGTGCCCTGGTGCACCGTGATCCTGCGCAACGCGTTCGGCGTTGCGGGGGTCGTGCATCAGCCGGCCGACCGCTTCTCGATCCGCTACGCCTGGCCGTCGGCCTATTGGGGCTCGTTGCCGCTAGAAGGGGGCATCGAGGCCGCCTATCGCGCCGACATCGATGCGGCCGAGGACAAGGCGGCGAAGCTGGAGGAGATCCAGCAGCGTCTCAACAAGCTGCGCTCGCCGTTCCGCTCGGCCGAGAAATTCTGGGTCGAGGAGATCATCGATCCCCGCAAGACGCGCTCGCTGCTGTGCGAGTTCGCGCGCCTCGCGGAGCCGCTGCGCAAGCCGGGGCCGCCGGAGAACTTTTCGATCAGGCCTTAGACGCGGCTGAAGCACAACTCCATCACCGTCATCCTGAGGCGCTCGTCCTGCAACGCAGGACGAGCCTCGAAGGACGACGGCCCGGCTGCATCGGGGCCGTGCATCCTTCGAGGCTCGCTGCGCGAGCGCCTCAGGATGACGGGTTGATGGCGATGCAATCAAGCTTCCAACGCGTCGCAGTCCCGCGCTAAGCTCCTCCAACAAAAACAACAGGAAACGCCAATCGTGTACGACTTCATTATCGTCGGCGGCGGCTCGGCGGGGTCCGTGCTGGCGCACCGGCTCTCGGCCAGAAGCGCCAACAGGGTCCTGCTGTGCGAGGCCGGACAGGACACACCGCCCGGCAACGAGCCGGCTGAAATTCGCGACAGCTATCCGGGCACCGCCTATTTCGATCCGCGCTTCCACTGGACCGAGCTCAAGGTCACGACCCAGGTCGTCAGCCACAACAATCCGAACGAGGCGCGGCCTCCCTTGCGCAAATACGAGCAGGCGCGCGTGCTCGGCGGCGGTTCCTCGATCAACGGCCAGATGGCCAATCGCGGCGCACCGACCGATTACGACGAATGGGACGCGCGCGGCGCCGAAGGGTGGACGTGGAACGAGGTGCTGCCCTTCTTCAAGAAGGTCGAGCGCGACCTCGATTTCGACGGTCCTTATCACGGCAAGGACGGCAAGATCCCGGTCCGCCGCATCCCCAGGGAGCACTGGACCAAGCATTCGCAGGCGTTTGCCGAGGCCTTCCAGCAGGCCGGCCATCAGTTCCTGGCGGACCAGAACGGCGAGTTCGTCGACGGCTTTTTCCCGGTGACGCATTCCAACCAGGGCGAGCAGCGCGTCTCGGCCGCCATGGGTTATCTCGATCGCGACACCCGAAAGCGCGCCAATCTCACCATCTCCACCAATACTCAGGTGCGCGAGCTGCTGTTCGAAGGCACGCAATGCATTGGCGTGAAGGCCGTCGTCGACGGACGCGAGCAGGAATTCCGGGGACGCGAGATCATCCTCTCCAGCGGCGCCATCCATTCGCCAGCGCATCTCCTGCGTGCCGGCATCGGGCCGGTCGGCCACCTCAAGGATATGGGCATTCCCGTGCTGATGGGCCTGCCGGGCGTCGGCCAGCGCCTGATGGATCATCCCTCGATCTCGCTGTCGTCCTTCGTTCGCCGCGGCGCGCGCATGAACGAGCATACAAGGCGCCACATGCAGCTGGGCCTGCGCTACTCCTCGGGCCTTGCAGGCGTGCCGAAGGGCGACATGTTCGTCGTCCTGCTCTCGAAGTCGGCCTGGCACGCGGTCGGTGAGCAGATCGGCTCGCTCCTGACCTTTGTCAACAAGACCTATTCGGAGACCGGACAGGTCAGGCTTGCCTCGCGCGATCCCTCCGCGGAGCCGATTGTCGAGTTCAATCTGCTGTCCGACCGGCGCGATCTCGATCGCCTGATGAGCGGCTTCCGCAAGATGGCGGCCATTCAGATGAGCGACATCGTCAAGCGCGTGACGGACAAGCCGTTTCCGGCCGCCTACACCGACAAGGTGCGCAAGATCGGCGTGGTCAATACCAGGAACAGGATTCTGACCAGGATCGCCGCGGCCCTGATGGACGGGCCGGCAGCGCTGCGCCATTACATGATCGACAATTTCGTGGTCGAAGGCTTCACCTTCGATCAGGTCATGAACGACGATGAGGCGCTGGAGGCCTTCGTGCGCAAGGCCACCATCGGCGTGTGGCACGCCTCCTGTTCATGCCGCATGGGCCGCACTGAGGATCCGATGGCGGTGGTCGACAACCAGGGCCGCGTCAAGGGCATCCAGGGCCTGCGCGTCGTCGACGCCTCGATCTTCCCGGTGGTACCGTGCGCCAACACCAATTTTCCGGTGTTGATGTCGGCGGAGAAGATCGCGGCTGCGATCCTGCAGTAGCGCCTCTCACCGGCAGAGGCTGTAGGATGGGTAGAGCGCAGCGAAACGCATCGCGATCTCTCCGGCCGAATAGCTGTGATGGGTTTCGCAAGCGCTCTACCCATCCTACGCCCTCTCGAGTCAAAGCCGCAGCACCTTGCCGGGATTCATGATGTTCTGCGGATCGAGCGCGCGCTTGATGGTGCGCATGATGTCGAGCTCGGTCTTCGAGCGGTAGTGGCTGAGCTCGTCCAGCTTGTCGATGCCGATGCCGTGCTCGGCCGAGATCGAGCCGTCCATGGAGGTGACGAGGTCGTTCACGGCCCGCGTGATGGCGGCCTTGTATTGCGTCAGCGTCTGCTGGTCCATGCCCAGCGGCGCCATGAACGAGAAGTGCAGATTGCCGTCGCCGATGTGACCCAAAGGATAGGGCCGGATGGTCGGGAGAATGTCGAGCACGGCCTCGAGCCCGAGATCGATGAACTCCGGAATCCTCGAGATCGCCACCGAGACGTCATAGCTCAGCCCCGGCCCCTCGGCGCGCGAGGCCTCTGCGACGCTCTCCCGAATGCGCCACATGTTGTGCGATTGATGCCCGGTCTGGGCGATGACCGCGTCGAGCACGCGTCCGGCCTCGAGTTGATCGGCGAGAAACTGCTCCATCTTCTCGGCGATGCCCGCGGTCCCGTCCTGCCGTGCCCGCGCCGACGACCATTCCAGCAGCAGGTACCATGGCGTGTCCGCTCTGAGCGGATCCTGCGTGCCGGGAATGTGGCGGAGCACCATGTCGACCGCGGCGCGGCTCATCAGCTCGCAGGAGCCGACATTGTCCTCGGACGCGCTGTGGGCTTCCGACAGGATCTCCAGCGCCGCGCGCGGATCCCGGATCGCCAGCCACGCCGTGCAGACGTCCTTGGGCGCTGGCCACAGCTTGAGCACGGCCTTGGTGATGATGCCGAGCGTTCCTTCGGCGCCCATGAAGAGGTGCTTGAGGTCGTAGCCCGTATTGTCCTTCTTGAGCGCGCGCAAGCCGTCCCAGACCTCGCCGCTCGCCAGCACGACCTCGAGTCCGAGCACGAGATTGCGGGCATTGCCGTAGCGGAGCACCTGCACGCCGCCGGCGTTGGTCGACAGATTGCCGCCGATCATGCACGAGCCCTGGGCGCCGAGGCTGAGGGGCAGGAACCTGTCGTGCCTTGCCGCCGTCTCCTGCAGGGTCTGCAGCACGCAGCCGGCCTCGACCGTCATCGTGTATCCCGTGGCATCGATGTCCAGCACGCGGTTCATGCGGCCAAGCGACAGCACGATTCCCGTGTGCGCGGGCCAGGGCGTGGCGCCGCCCATCAGGCCGGTGTTTCCGCCCTGCGGCACGATCGCGATTCCGTGCTGATGGCAGAGCCTGACCACCTGCGCCACTTCCTGGGTGCTGCCGGGACGAACCACGGCGCCGGCACATCCAACCAGCAATCCGCGCCAATCCGTCACGAAGGGCTGCTTGCCGTGCTCGTCCTCGATAAGGCCCTTCTCGCCCACGATCGCGCGCAGCGAATCGCGCATCTGGGCGGTGAGCGGAACGGTTGGAATGATGGGTTCGGACGACGGACCGGCAACCGGCATTTGTTTCCCCTGGCGCATCTTGATGTGCACTGCGCACGTGGCGTGCTTCGGAGCATTGTCCACGTTTGCGCCGTGGAGTCTAACGGCAAAATATGCCTCTCACCCGGATGTCCAGGCGGGCAGGCTTGCGCCGGCCGGGGGCATGGGATTGGCCTTCGGATTTCCAGCGACCGACGCGCTCCGTCGGCCCGCGCATGTCACGTCTCCTCCGGTATTTTTACTGGGATGCTTTGGGTTTACCGCCAATCTCTGCGATCGGATTCAAGCGACGTTAATGATGCCATCTCGATCTGAGACATCTCGAACCGCTTCGGCCGCTGTTTGCGGATTCCCCGTAAGCGTTGATTAAGAGAGCCATCGCCATATTCCGCCCGTGATGGGCGAGCGCCGGGATCCAAACCCGGCGGCCTCTTCCGTCGATCTCAGGGAAAGGACCGCTGCCGCAACGACGGCAGCCAGGATGAACGACATGCTCCGCCGCGCAATGCTCTGTTTCGCGACAGACCGGAAGGCCAACGTCGCCATCATCTTCGCGCTGACGATGGTTCCTATCATCTTTCTCCTGGGCATGACGCTCGACTACACGCTGGCCTTGCGCAAGCGCGAGCAATTGAACGCAGCCGCCGATGCGGCCGCGATCGCAGCCGTGCGGCCCGCGATGCTGACGCAGACCAACAAGACCACCATCGAGAACACGGCGGCTGCCGTCTTTGCTGCGAAGGCCAATCTTCCTGGGCTCGCCGCCGTGCCGACGCCGACGGTCACGGTCACGGATGTCGGTTTGTCGCGGACCATCACGGTGTCCTACGCTGCGGAGTCCGTCAACAATTTCCCCGGCGTTCTCGGCAAGCAGACCTGGAAGGTGGCGGGTTCGGCGACGGCGAAGGCGTCCAGCGCCCCGAACATGAATTTCTACCTGTTGCTGGATGATTCCCCGTCGATGGCGCTGGCGGCCACCCAGAAAGACATCGACAACATGGTTCTCGCCACGAAGAGCCAGCCCTCTTACGCGAGGAATTGCGCATTCGCCTGCCACGAGGCGCGCCCCAACAACGCAAGCCCCAGCGCGACGAACAAGGACAATCTCACGGTCGCGCGTGCGAACAACATCACGCTGCGGATCGATCTCGTGACCAATGCCGTCAAGCAATTGATGGTCGGGCCGTGGTCCTGCCCGCAATCGGGCACCTCGGGCGGCGTCATGCAGTGCATGTCGGCGATCAACAACACGACCTATCAGGCTGCCATCTACACTTTCGACTACGCCCTGAACACGATCCAGACGCTGACCACCCCGACCACCGCTGGCACGAAGATCGGCAACATTCAGCTCCTGAAGGTCGACCATCAGAACTGCCCCGTTGTCGACAGCAAGGGCGCCTGCATCTACACGACCGACTACGGCACCGACATCTCGAAGGGGCTGACGGACCTCAATGCGATTATGCCCAATCCCGGCGACGGTACCGCGGCCGGGACGCCCCAGGAAGTGGTCTTCCTTGTCACCGACGGCGTCGAGGACAAGCTGATTCCGAAGACGGGGGGCAGCTGCGATCCCAATGCGACCTACCCGCTTCCGCAGGCCAACTCGACGACTTTGCGATGCCAGCAGCCGCTCAACACGGCAATATGCGATACTATCAAGAAGCGGAACATCCGTATCGCGATCCTCTACACCGAGTATCTGCAACTGCCGAGCGACGGCTGGTACAACAGCCGGATCGCGCAGTTCAACAACCCGACCTCGTCGACGGGCACGATCGCACAACGGCTGAAGTCCTGTGCGTCTCCAGGCCTGTACGCGAACGTTCAGAATGGCGGCGACATCAACCAGGCGCTGACGGACCTGTTCATCAAGGTTGCGTCGAGCACGGCAAGCCTCGTGCAGTAGGAAGAGGCCATGTCCGTATCCGCCGCCACAATGAGGAGACGCCGCGATCGCTGCGCCGCTTTCGCGCGGGATAGCAGGGGCGCCACGGCAGTCGAGTTCGCGCTCGTCGCTGCGCCGTTCCTCGCCCTCGTCATTGCGCTGATCCAGACCTTTCTGGTCTTCTTCGCCCAGCAGACGCTCGAATCCATCGTGCGCCAGTCGGCGCGCCTCGTCATGACCGGACAGGTCCAGTCAGCGAATATGACCCAGGCCGTCTTCAAGCAGAAGGTCTGCGACCAGATCTTGATCCTGTTCAACTGCAGCGGCCTGATGGTCGACCTGCAGGTGGCGACCTCGTGGACGTCCGCGAACACGGGGATGCCGACCCTGACCTATGACGGCTCGGGCAAGGTCTCCAATGTCTGGCAATATAACCCCGGCCAGCCCGGCGATATCGTCGTGCTCCGCATCATGTACGAGTGGCCGGTCGTCCTCGGTCCGCTCGGTTTCAACCTCTCGAACCTCAGCAACGGCAACCGGCTGATCATGTCGTCCGCCGCGTTCCAGAACGAGCCATGAGCCACCTGATGATCTCCGCCCTGTCGTCTCGCGCCCGTCACCTGTTGACCGATGTCCGCGCCGTTGCAGCGACCGAGTTCGCCATCGTGACGCCGTTCATGCTGTTGCTCTATGTCGGCGGCGTCGAGCTCGGCAACGCGCTCTCCATGAACGTCAAGGTCAGCGCGACCGCGCACAGTGTTGCCGACATGATCACGCAGAACACGGCCGTCAGCACGACCCAAATGGACGGCATTCTCGCGGCTGCGAGTGCCATCATGGCGCCATATCCCATCACGAACGGCGGCACGTCCTTGATGACGATCACTGTCTCGGAAGTCTCGACCGACAGCAGCGGCAATGCGACGGTGCAATGGAGCAGGTCGACCAACGCGTCGGCCGCGAGAACGAAGGGCTCCTCCATGACCTTGTCGTCCTTCACCGCGCCAGGCGGCACCACCAATGCCAACATCTCCCTCATCCTGAGCGAGGTGTCCTACGACTACACGCCCAATCTCGGCTTCACCATCGCGGGCACCGTCAAGCTGTCCGACAGCTATTACCTGTTCCCGCGCTGCTCGACCAACGGCCCGGGCGGCTCCTCTAGCTTTCCCTATTACGACGTGAAATATGGAGCGGGGGTGACCACCTGCACCTGCGTCCAGCATTTGCAGCAGAAGACCTGTTAGTCTCGCGCGAGCGGACAGGGCTATTGCATATTGGAGCGGGTCTTGCCTGCGCCCATCCTTCGAGACGCCGGCCGCCGGCGGGCCCTGAGGATGAGAACCGGGTGCGCGGCACAGGTCTCGACGAACCCGGATGCTGCGTCGCCTCATCCTGAGCGGACCGTCACCTGCGCGCGGGGCTGGTCTACAGCAACCCGCATTGCCTTACGGCATCGAAGCGGGCATTGATTGCGGGGAACGACGCCCCGACGCGCTCGACGCATTCACCCCGTGGATTTCTTGCAATGACCCGGGCCCAAGGACATGAAGAAGGCGAGGGGGAGTCCCGTAGAATAGCCCCAAGGAAGCCCCAAGGATATTCAGGCCATGACCCAGGCACCTGCCATCAGTCGCTTTCCTGTCCCTGATCTCGCCGACCTGCCAGACGACATTCGCGCCCGTATCCTGGCCGTCCAGGAGAAGTCCGGCTTCATTCCGAACGTCTTCCTCGTGCTCGCGCACCGGCCGGACGAGTTTCGCGCGTTCTTCGCCTACCACGATGCGCTCATGGACAAGCCGGGCAACCTCACCAAGGCCGAGCGGGAAATGATCGTGGTTGCGACCAGCAATCTCAATCAATGCCAATATTGCGTCATCGCGCACGGCGCGATCCTGCGCATCCGCGCCAAGGATCCGTTGATCGCCGATCAGGTCGCGGTCAATTACCGCAAGGCCGATATCACGGATCGGCAGAAGGCGATGCTCGACTTCGCCGTCCGCGTCTCGACGGAGGCCTACAAGGTTTCCGAATCCGATTTCGCCACGCTGAAATCGCACGGGTTCACGGAAGAGGACGTCTGGGACATTGCCGCGATCACGGCCTTCTTCGGCCTCTCCAACCGGCTTGCCAACGTCACCAGCATGCGTCCGAACGCGGAATTCTACAGCATGGGGCGCGGCTGACTGGGGCCGTATGGTCGCGATCGGGGGCCACAGGATCCGATGCTGCGGACCGATCGCGAAATCGACCCTGTTCGGTCGTCGGCATGATTGGAAATCGATGGGAGGTGTGAAGAGATGACGGACTTTGTAACGCCGCAGAAGATGGCGGAGATGATACCGTCGGGGTGCAAGCTTGGTCTCGCACCGGACGACTATGCTGCGGCGCCGGGACTGGTTCGGTTGCTGATCGACCGCGGCATTCGCGATCTGCACGTGGTCTGTGCGCCGATCGGCGGCATGCAGGTCGATATGCTCATCGGCGCCGGTGCCGTGGCGACACTGGAGACCAGCGCCGTCAGTCTCGGCGAAGCGGGCGGCGCGCCGTGTTTCAGCCGGGCTGTCCGCGACGGATCCATTCGCCTTCGCGACGCGACCTGTCCAGCGGTGTTCGCTGGGCTCACGGCCGCCGAGAAGGGCGTTCCGTTCATGCCGATCCGCGGCATCATCGGCAGTGACGTCCTGAAGAAACGGGACGACTGGAAAGTGATGTCCAATCCGTTCGACGACGGTGAGAAGATCGTGGTGGTCTCGGCGATCCAGCCCGACATCGCCTTGTTTCATGCGCCTGAAGCGGACCGGTTCGGCAACGTCCGGCTGGGGCGCCGGCGCGAGGTGATGTTGCTCGCGCACGCGTCGAAGCAGGCCTTCGTGACCGTCGAGCGCATTTCCGAGGTCTCGCTGCTCGAAGACGAGAGCATGGCCGCCGGCGTCCTGCCCGCGATCTACGTGAGCGCGGTGGCACAGCTGAAGAACGGCGGGTGGCCCACCGGGCTCTACGCCGAATATCCCAGGGACGGGCAGGAGGTCGAGAAATACGCGCGCGCGGCGCGCTCGCCGGAAGGTTTCCAGGCCTACATCCGGGGTTCGAGGAGCGCGGCATGAGCGAGCCGTGCACCAGCCGTGAGTTGATGATCTACACGATCTCGCGGCTGCTGAAGGGTGTGCGGCATGTTGCGGTCGGTCAATCATCGCCGATGCCGGCGGCGGGAGCGATGCTGTTGCGCGCGCTCAACGAGCGTGACGGACTGGAGCGCGTGCAGGTCTCGATCCTCGGCTCGGTCAAGCACAATTCGTTCACCGGCGGTGCCGAGGAGCTGTTCGATTGCGCGGCGCAGGGACGTTTGGACGCCTTCTTTCTCGGAGGCGGCCAGATCGACGGCCAGGGCAACGTCAATCTGGTCGGCACCGGCGACTATCCGAACAATCCGGTCAGATGGCCCGGCTCGTTCGGCTCCGCCTACCTTTATTTCCTCGTTCCGCGAGTCATCCTGTTCCGGGAAGAGCACAGCCTGCGCTCCCTGGTCGAGCGCGTCGACTTCGTGTCTGCGCCTGGCGTCACCGACGAGACGGTCTATCGGCGCGGCGGCCCGCATGCGCTGCTGACCAATGCGGCGTTGTTTTCCTTCAAGCGCGAGGCGGGACGCTTTCGCCTCGAGAGCACGCATCCAGGGTATGATTGGCGCGACATTCGCGGCACGACGGGCTTTGCGTACGACAACGAGCAATGTGAGGTCACGACGCCGTCGCCGGACGAGGCGACACTGGCCTTGATCCGGGGCCGGATCCGCGAGGAGCTGCGCGAATGCTATCCGCAGTTCGCAGGCAACATGCCGGGTCCGGCGTAGGGAAGAGCTCATGGCCCCGCTGCGGCAGCCTGCGCGCACGCCCCGTCCTTCGAGACGGCGCTTCCGCGCCTCCTCAGGACGAGGCTAATCGGCATCGGCGCTCGTTGAAACTGTAGTCGCGCAGGCGATCCTCATCCTGAGGAGCCCGCCTGAAGCTCGGGCGAAATGAGCCGCGAGAACGCGAAAGCGTGCCTGCAAGAGCCGCGTCTGCAAGAGCAGTGCTCATCAGGTTCTGAGACAATGCAACTTGCTCCGTCATTGCGAGCGCAGCGAAGCAATCCAGAATCTCTCCGCGGTACCAGTCCTGGATTGCTTCGCTGCGCTCGCAATGGTCAGGAGGAGAGAGTTGCGAGCCCTCTGTCCTGCCGGTGCACGTCGCACCGGGGAGACATGCTTGTGCCGCCTTACGCCATCGCCGCCTGCGGCTTCGGTTGCCGCGACAGCGCCAGCACGATCAGCGCGGCGAACACGCAGAGCGCGCCGGCGATGAAGAAGGCGGGCAGGTAGCTCTGATAGACCGTTCGCGAGAAACCTGCCCCGAACGCCGCGGCGCCGGCGCCGAGCTGATGGCCGGCGAAGATCCAGCCGAACACCAGATTGGCGCGCTCGGGCCCGAACTTCTGCGCGGTAAGCCGCACCGTGGGCGGCACGGTCGCGATCCAGTCGAGCCCGTAGAAGATCGCGAAGACGGAGAGGCCATAGAACGAGAAATCGCTGAAGGGCAGGAAGATCAGCGAGAGCCCGCGCAGGCCATAATACCAGAACAGCAGATAGCGGTTGTCGTAGCGGTCCGACAGCCAGCCCGACATGATGGTGCCGAAGAAGTCGAAGATGCCCATCGCGGCGAGCAGGCTCGCCGCCTGCACCTGCGGGATGCCGAAATCGAGGCACATCGGAATCAGGTGCACCTGGACGAGACCGTTGGTCGAGGCACCGCAGACGAAGAAGGTCCCAAACAGGATCCAGAACGCGGTCGACTTCGAGGCGTCGGCCAGCGTGCCGAGCGCCACCGCCGTGATCGAGCCGTGGCTGACGGGCGGCGCGGGCAGGGGGTCGGTGCCTTCGTCGCCGAACGGGCGCAGGCCGACATCGCTCGGCCGGTCGCGCATTGCGAGCAAGACGGCCAGTGCGGAGACGCCGAGCATGATGCAGACGAAGCCGAGCGCGAGCCGCCAGCCGTAACGTTCGGTGAGGCTTGCAAGCAGCGGCAGGAACACGAGCTGGCCGGTGGCGACGCTCGCGGTCATGATGCCGACCACGAGGCCGCGCCTTGCCGCGAACCAGCGCGTCGCGATCGTCGCGCCCAGCACCAAGGCGGTCATGCCGGTGCCGATGCCGATCACGACGCCCCACAGCGCGATGAGCTGCCAGACCTCGGTCATGCCGAGCGAGGCTACGAGTGCCGAGACCACGATCAGCTGCGCGGCCAGCGTGACGTTGCGCAGGCCATAGCGGTTGAGCAGGGCGGCTGCGAACGGCGCCATCAGTCCGAACAGGATGAAGCGGATCGACAGCGCCGAGGAGATTTCCGCCGTGCTCCAGCCGAATTCCTTCTGCAGCGGCACGATGAACACGCCGGGCGCGCCGACCGTGCCGGCGCTGATCAGCGCGGCAAGGAAGGTCACGCCGACCATCACCCAACCGTAATGGATGTCGCGGCGGGACAGTGCCGCCGCGAGCCAGTTCGAGATCATCAGGCCTCAATCATGGTTGTCGAGCCCCAGAAGGACCCGCATCTCGTTGCAATCTTTGGCACAGACGAGGGAAGTCTAAAATGTCATACTTCCCTCAATTTCGGACATTGAGACGTCAGTGGGCCAGCCGCTCGACGGCGATTGCCGTGGCTTCACCGCCGCCGATGCACAGCGCGGCGACACCGCGCTTGAGGTTCTGCGCCTCGAGCGCATGCAACAGCGTCACGATCAACCGCGCGCCGGTGGCGCCGATGGGGTGGCCGAGCGCGCAGGCGCCGCCGTTGACGTTCAGCTTGTCGCGGGGAATGCCGAGATCGCGCTGCGCCGCCATCGCCACCACGGCGAAGGCCTCGTTGATCTCGAACAGGTCGACATCGGAGGCGGCCCAGCCGACCTTGTCCAGCAGCTTGCGGATCGCCGGGATCGGCGCCGTGGTGAACCATTGCGGCTCCTGGCTGTGGGTGGCATGGCCCTTGATCTCGGCGAGAACCGGCAGGCTGCTCCGATCGGCGAGCGAGCGTTTCGTCAGCACGAGCGCCGCCGCGCCATCGGCATTGGCGGAGGAGGCCGCCGGCGTGATGGTGCCGTTGGCGCGGAATGCCGGCTTGAGGCCCGGGATCTTGGCGGGGTCGACCTTCAACGGATGCTCGTCATTGGCGATCACGCGGGGACCCGCCTTCTCGGTCAGCGTGATCGGCGCGATCTCGGCCTTGAACGCGCCGCCCTCGACCGCCTTGCGGGCGCGGGTGAGCGTCTCCATCGCATAGGCGTCCTGGTCCTTGCGGGTGAACTGGTAGGCTTCTGCCGTCGCCTCGCCGAAATCGCCCATGGAGCGGCCGCTCTCATAGGCATCTTCCAGCCCGTCCATCATCATGTGGTCGATGATGCGGTCATGGCCGACGCGATAGCCGCCGCGCGCCTTGGCCAGCAGATACGGCGCGTTGCTCATGCTCTCCATGCCGCCGGAGACGACGATCTCGGCCGAACCGGCGCGGATGATGTCGTGCGCCAGCATGGTCGCCTTCATGCCGGAGCCGCAGACCTTGTTGACGGTGGTGGCGCCGGTGGCGTCGGGCAAACCGGCGCTGCGTGCCGCCTGGCGTGCCGGCGCCTGGCCTTGTCCGGCCGGCAGCACGCAGCCCATGAAGACCTCGTCGACCTTCTCCGGCGCGAGCCTGGCGCGCTCGAGTGCGGCCCCGATCACGTGCGAGCCGAGCTTGTGCGCGGCAAGCGGCGACAATTCGCCCATGAAGCGGCCGAGCGGGGTGCGGGCGGCGGAGACAATGACGACGGGATCGGCAGCTTCGGCCATGACGGAACTCCCTGGCGATAATTGGAAAGATGATAAGCATCATATGATGCAACGCCGGAAATGCAACCGCGGCCGGGATGAGAAAATGTCGTGATGAGGATGAGATTTGGTCGTTCAGCCCCTCGCTGTCATCGCCCGCGAAGTGTTTAGCCCGGACAGATCACTGACGGGTGTTCGGAGACATAGCTGACACATCAAAATGGGCTGGATTGGTCGATTCGGGAGACCGTCCATGCCCTGGAACGAGGTGTCGGTGATGGATCAACGACGAGAGTTCGTGTGGCTTGCCATGCAGGAGGGAGCGAACCGGCGTGAGTTGTGCCGGCGGTTCGGCATCAGCCCAGATGTGGGCT
>NZ_JBWJZE010000013.1:0-209890 GCF_056429085.1 Bradyrhizobium sp. CFUWI | reverse complement strand
TGAAAGCCGGAGTGTGGTTCCGCCGTGCTCGTCTGCTCATCGTCTCTCCTGATTCGCGGGTCAATCTTGCCCGCCGTCAGGCAGAAACTCCACTTATCGCGCTGTTCAGATTTGCGGGACCAGCTCAGAGCTCTCTGAGCCAGGCGAGGATGAAGTGCAACAACCTGTTGGTCAGGTTTCGGGCCGAGAGCCCGGTCATCTCGGGAAAGGCTCGGCCAAGGTCGGCGGCTAGACGATTTATGATCTTGGCACCCAATTCCTCCCGGTCCTGCCGCGCGAGGATATCGCGTCCAATGTTCCAATAGAGCAGGATCAGCTCACGGTTCACCGAAAGACCGGCAGGATGCCGCGCCTCCGCAATCTTCCGTTTAAGGTCGCTGATGAACGTCAAATAGCTTCGCGCATCAATTCCGGTCGTCGGTTTGGCACCTCTTCGGATTGAGAGGGATTTGGAAGGTCGCTTCCTCATGCGGCTGCCTTCAAGCGCTTCTTCGCCAGCATGGAGCGCACGAACTTATTCCACTTTGCCATTCCCGCGCGCTTTTCGGGCATGTAATGCCAGCGATCATAGTTCTTGGAGCTAACGTCATGGAGCGCATGATTTTGCAGACGATCTCGAACTTCCTTGGATACACCGGCCTTGCCCGCCAAGGTCTTGAAGGTTCGCCGGCGGTCCCGATTTGTTGCGTAGGGGATCACGCCGCGGCCCCGCTGACGCCAAACTAAGCTATAGAGATTGCCGTGGCTCACGGGCTTGGATGGGTCCTTCGCTGAGGGAAAGAACCACCCGTACTTATTTGGCTTGATCGACTCAATCAGTTCGGCGGCGATCGACGGCACTGGAACGGCGTGCGGCTGAAGATTCTTGGTCTTGGACCAATAGATAATCTTCTCCGGCGCATCCCATTGATCGACATGCAGGCGCGCTATCTCCTCGACGCGTTGACCCGTCAGCATGATGAGCTGCACAGCTCGAGGATAGGAAGGATGAAAAGGCGTATCGGGGCATTCCAGCCAGCGATAGAGTTGCACGAACTCATCCTCGTCGAGCCAGCGGGTGCCCTGAATTTTGGGTTCGGTCGGAATTTCCGAGGCCGGATTGAAGGGGATACGGAAGCGGCGCGGGGATGTATTCCGATAATCGTTGTCGGACTTCATCCCCCAACTATAGGCCGCGTGGATGTAACATCGCACATGATCGGCCATCGAGCGAGCGCCACGCTCGTAGATCGGCCGGATAAGCTCGACGATCTCCTCAGACTCGATCTCACGGGCCTGTCGATAGCGTTCGAGCGTGTCGGCGATCTTGTTGAGGCCTTTCTCTGTCTCTTCCAGGACGGCTTGCCGGCGGCCTTAAGCGATGCAACATAGCCCTCAAACAGATCTGCGACGGTGCCGGGACGAGTGTCGGTTGCGATCTTGATGCTGCGGCCCTTCTGGATCACATCGGCGTAGTCGCGCTTGAAGATCTCGCGCGCCTGAGCCAACGACATCGACGGATAAGTGCCGAGCTTTTTTTCGTGCGTCTGCCGTCGCGCCATTGCTGTGCCATCCAGTGAGCGGTCACGCGCTTCGGCATCGGCTTAGGGACGAGGACGAGACGGCCGGTGCCGCGACCTTCGCCATCTGCGAGGTTTTCTTGTTTCCGGTTGAGTTCGACGCGCTGCAGCGCGTGTCGGATCGCGGTGTCAGTCAGGCTTGGCATGGCGTTTCTTCTATTCCGCAACTGGGATCGGTCGGGGAGAAACGGGGATTGCCGGCGGCGACGAGGCCGCAGGTTTCCGCCACGAACCGCTGTACCGCTCGCGTGCTGCTTACTTGGAAGCGATGCCGATAGCTGTGCGCTACGGCACTATCGGTAAAGCCGTTCAGCGCAGCAAACCCTGCCGCTTCCAACACGGTGGCTGTGAGCCCGCGGCGGGTGTCCCCCTCGGAAATTTGAATGAACCCAGAGATCGTCCCAACCTAGCCCGGCGACCGAGCCGGCGACGTGTTGAAGAAAGGCGAGCGGCCTGCTGATGCGGTCCAGCGTCTACGGCACCGGCTGCGCGAGTTGGACGCCGATACGCATCGCGTGCGGTCGTCGCCCTATTCATTGAGCGCTTGCAACATGATGCGCTCCAAGCTTCACGGCCTCGATGGGGACAAGCCGCATTGGATCATTCCGGGAGTCAGAACGAAGAACAAAAAAGCTGAAGATACCGTGCCGCTATCGCGGATTGCAGGTACGGTTCATCGAAGCGGCCTTGGAGGCGAGCAAGCCTGAAGGCGAGGACACGAAAGACAGGCCGGTGGTTTGCGAGCCGCTTTGAAAGCGTTGAGACGCTTGCGCGTCACTCCATGAGCCAGACTCTCCGGCGCCTCTTGGACGACAGTGAAGAGGAGGACAAAAAGCTGGTGGCTTCACACCCCATGATCTTCGGAGAACGGCCGCAACAATCGTGGAGGCGACAAGGCTATCAGTCGACTACGACAAGGCCCTTCTGAACCACAGTGACAAGGGAGTGACTGGCGTCTACGCCCGCTGGCTATAGCGCGACAATCAGGATGAGAGCGGCGCGTCAATCAAGATGAGTTGGTCTTAAGAGCTGAGATATCGTGTCGGAAAGTGTCTTTCCGCGTTTGCCCGAAACAACTCCAATTCCCAGGTTTCTCGGTTTTCAGACGCGAGAGCACTGAGCATCGGCATGGAGTTATTCGGTCACCTTCAGGCGCGTTACACTCCTCCGGCCGTCGACGCTGACAGGCACGTCACCCTCGATCGTGGCCCGACGTACGACGCGATGCTGGTCCCCGTAATCGTTGACCGCGTAATGCTGCGTTGCGCGGTTGTCCCATATCGCAATATCCCCCTCTAACCAGTTCCAGCGCACAGTATTTTCGGGCGCTGTGATGTGAGACTGGAGCAGATCGAACACCTTTTGTCCGTCGTATTTAGGGATCCCAACAAACTGCTTCACCAAGGCGCCGAGCACTAGCGCCCGCTCGCCTGTTTCGGGATGGACGCGTACGACGGGATGCTCGGTCTCAAAAACCTTTTTGGTGAACACCTCGTCAAAGTGTTTCTTGTCGACCTCGCGGACACGCGCGATCCCGGCGTAATCGAAGACGTTGCTGTGAATGGCCCATAGGCCCTCGGCAAGCCGTTGTAGCGGCGGCGCCAAACCAAGATAAGCGGCAGCTGTGTTCGACCACACGGTGTCGCCTCCGAACGTTGGCATTACAACGGCTCGCAGGACCAAAATCTTGGGATATGCGTCGGCGAAGGTTCCATCCGCATGCCAAACGTCGGCCCGACCGCCGCCGCGAGTGGAGTCCAGTTCGAGGAGCGACGTCGTCCCCTTGGCAGCACCGAGCATCGGATGTGACACTAGCTTTCCGAGACGAGCGGCAAAGCGCTCCTGCTCGGCGTCATTGAGATGTCCTTGATTGCGGAAGAAGATCACCTTGTGCTCGAGCAATAAGCTGTTGATCGCGGCGATCGCGTGGTCCGGTAAATCGCCCGATAGCTTGATATTTTTGACTTCGGCACCGATGCGCGCTGCACGTTTCACAACATCGGTGCTCGCGACGCCACCGATCACATTTGTGCTCATCTTGCTTTTCCAGGCCCTCGCAGTTCTTCCTCGCCCCTTGAAGCGAAATGATCTTCAGCAAGCATCGTGCCAAGCGAAAGACGAACATGTCCTCCATAATAGGCACTGAACGAATCGTGGCATTTGGCGCGAGTCCTCAAGCTGAGCCAGTGGCTGGGTCGCGTGACGAAGAACTCGATCACCGAGCTCACCCCTTCGAATGTCGAATGTCGAAGTGGACAGCAGTAGAGCGCCACCAACATCTTCAGTTATGCTTTTGTAATAACTCAACTGCTTGGAAAAAAGCACGTGTCGTGAAAAAATGGCGCCTTCCTTGCCGTGCACGAGCTAGGATTTCATTTTTTCGACATATCCAAATTGCGGAAAGAATGGAGAAGGGGAGCTCAAACTCCTCTCGAAACCTGCATATCGATGGTCGCGCGGCTGAGGCCGCTCAAAATAGCATTGACGGTTTGCAACACCGCATTTGCCTCATCGAGTAATGTGCCATTCCAGGCGAATTCAATGGCGGATTTCATGCGTAAACCTGGGGCACGTCATCGTGCGGTAATAGGTATTTGCTGTTCTACATGTCTGGGGTGATGGTAGTGGATATGTCCGAACAGAGTTGTCAGGGGGGCAGCGCGCGTTAGTGACCTGAACGGGCGGACCGTTCTTCCGGGGCGAGATGGAGTTTTGGGAGTGAGTATAGCTGCTTTTCTGGCTCTGTTTCTGGATCGATTTGTTTTAAGCAATGGCCATCCCAGGCGGCGCCGGGAAAGCCACAAAGCCGAAGGGGCTTTCGAAAGTCTCAACGCTTACTACGCGTTGTACTGGACCTGACACGAGATTGTGCTTCTGTCAGAATACGGACAAGTGTCTACTCAGTGTGGCAAGCCGGAGCTGACTGTTCCGTTCGTGAATTTTCGCGGGGTAATTGATAGCCGATCGCTGGAGTCTGTGAAGCTGTAGATGTAAGATCGCTTTTGTCGAGCGGCGCTGTTGGCGGGTCATGAACATTATCGTCTCAGTCCTGAGCCAAGATAAGCGATGCAACTTCCTGGTCCCGTGACAGTTTGCTCGCCGCTAGGGCCGGTGGCGACACCAATGCGATCAGGCACGGGGCGGTTTTGGCTCATCTTCCGTTTGCCTTCGATCCTCGTGATGGGGATGCGCACGCCCACGATTTCACGCAACTGGGCGGCGATGAAATCCGCGGGAGCATCGCTGACCGCCCAGGGCGTCGCACGAGACGCCTCATGGATATTCGTCAGACGCGTCACAATCTCAAGCAGGCGAGTGGAATCCTCGAAGAACTCAATCGGCCCCTGCGCGTGGACCGCGATGTAATTCCATGTCGGCACCACCTGTTCAGCTTGTCGCTTGCTGGGATACCAGGATGGCGTTACGTAAGCCTCTGCGCCAGTAAAGATCGCCAGAGCTTCTCCGATCGGGGCCGTGCGCCATTGCGGATTGCCTTTTGCCAAATGCCCGTATAGCGCGCCGTGTTTGCCTTCGCTCTCATCGAGGAAGAGCGGAAGAGGCGTCGCAAGTGGCCCATCTGATGTCGCTGTGACCAAATTGGCCAATCGGGCGCAGCGGATTGTTGCTCGAATGTTCTCGATGTCGTCGTCTCGAAAGTGGAGCGGTATGTACATGAAAGGGTCTCCGCTGGCAGCCGTTGAGATAAACCCAAGTCAACAGGCTAGAAAACTGCCAGTTTCAGTCGTTCCCGTGGCTTCCTCTTTTGACGTGACGATTTCGGAGTTATCTGGGACTTGACGATTTCACTCAGCCGCTTCAATCCGTCGAGCTGCTGTTGGGTTGGTGATTCCGTAGCTGTTCTCGTTGGGCCGAGCCAGGCATTCATAGACCTCTAGAGATTTCACCCGGCCTCGCCTGTGTGAAGCGATCCGGCAGCTCTCCTTGGACGCGCACCGAGACGCGTCTCACGAACTGGTCCTTGATCGAGACAAGATCGACGCCCACCTCAAAATCGTCTTTCATCGTTTCGATGAACTACGCCGATGCGTACAGGTCGGAGGTGATCGCAATGAAACCATCATTAAAGCACCAACATTTCCCCTCTACATGGTGGCCGCCATCGCCCCATCGCTGACGCGCGGTCAGGTTGACGCCGCGATCCAATACGCCAAGGCGTATCCTAAGCGAGAGTGCCTGTCCCCCCTCGGTCTGAATCGGGCGCTGGCAGCTAGCGGACGTTGGGTTCGATCAGCGAAGCTGAGGCGGGCGAGGGTGCGCCGCGCCGGATTCCGTGACCGCGTATTTGATCGACGACAACGTGCTTCGCGAGTGTGGCGAGATGGCAGCGCGAACGTGCACTGCAACACGCTCCTGGATCAAAGGGTGCTCATACCGCGCGTGCGCGCCGCACCTGGAACAGGAATTCGCCCGAGCGTGTCGTGGTGTCCAAGTTTTCGGTCAGGGAGCGGAACACCACCCGATTGTGCTTGAGCGAAGTCACGATCGCGAACAGGTGCGACAGCGAGCGCCCGCGCCAAGCCGGTGTGGTCATCCTTCCCGTCCGAGGCGTGATCCTCGAAGAGGTGACGCGGATCAACGCCGGCGCGAGCAGCGCATCGCGCTGCAAGTCCGTTTTCGGGCGGTCTAAGTTCGGTGATACGTGCATGTAGCCAACCCACATAGGCGGATGCCCATCGGAATTAGCTTTCAGATGGTAGCGCGTCACGACAGAGTTCTTCGCAGATCTTTGCGTCACCAGGCGTTTAGCTTAGGGGCTACTACAAGATTCGGTAGGTGGCTAAAGCCAACTTGAGGCCCTAGGATTCGGCCGCCTTCCCCGCCGATTATCATCGACGAACAGAAGTGAACGCAAGCGCACGGGAAATCGCTGCCCGCAGCGCCCGTGAGCACCTTCCCCTTAGAGAGTGTAGTGCCATGTCCGAACAACCTCTGCCGACACTCCCGATGTGGCGCGTCGATCACATTGAGCCGTCTCCCGAGATGTTGGCGCTACGCGCCAACGGTCCGATCCACCGGGTGCGTTTCCCGTCCGGGCACGAGGGTTGGTGGGTGACAGGCTACGAGGAGGCCAAGGCGGTGCTGTCGGACGCGGCGTTCCGGCCGGCGGGAATGCCGCCGACGACGTTCACCCCGGATTCGGTGATTCTTGGTTCGCCGGGGTGGCTGGTCTCGCACGAGGG
This sequence comes from Bradyrhizobium sp. CFUWI, assembly GCF_056429085.1. Lineage (NCBI taxonomy): Bacteria > Pseudomonadati > Pseudomonadota > Alphaproteobacteria > Hyphomicrobiales > Nitrobacteraceae > Bradyrhizobium > Bradyrhizobium sp. CFUWI. Next base: position 203,130 of record NZ_JBWJZE010000013.1, on the reverse strand, counting down.
GGACGAGCATGTCCGGTTGCGCACGCTGGTGGCGCCGGCCTTCAGCAGCCGCAGGGTGAAGCTGCTGGCGCAGCATGTCGAGGCGGTCGCTGCGCAGTTGTTCGAGAACCTGGCGGCGCAGCGCCAGCCCGCCGACTTGCGGCGCCACCTCTCCTTTCCGCTTCCTGCCATGGTCATCAGCGCGCTGATGGGCGTGCTCTACGAGGATCACGCCTTTTTCGCCCGGCTGTCCGACGAGGTGATGACGCACCAGCACGAAAGCGGCCCGCGCAGCACGTCGCGCCTGGCCTGGGACGAACTACGCGCCTACATCCGCTGCAAGATGCGGGACAAACGCCAGGATCCGGGCGACAATTTGCTGACGGATCTGCTCGCGGCGGTCGACCATCGCGAGGCGACCGAAGAAGAAGCGATCGGCCTAGCGGCGGGCATGCTGGTGGCGGGGCACGAGAGCACCGTCGCTCAAATCGAATTCGGCCTGCTGGCCATGTTCCGACATCCGCAACAGCGCGAACGCCTGGTCGGCGATCCATCCCTGGTGGATAAGGCGGTGGAGGAAATCCTGCGCATGTACCCGCCGGGGGCGGGCTGGGACGGCATCATGCGCTATCCGAAGACCGACGTGACCATCGCGGGCGTTCATATTCCCGCGGAGAGCAAAGTGCTCGTCGGCTTGCCGGCAACGTCGTTCGACCCGCGCCATTTCGACGAACCGGAAATCTTCGACATCGGACGCGAGGAAAAGCCGCACCTGGCGTTCTCCTACGGGCCGCACTCCTGCATCGGCGGGGCGCTCGCCAGACTGGAACTCAAGGCGGTGTTCGGTTCGATCTTCCAGCGCTTTCCCGCGCTGCGCCTGGCCATGGCGCCCGAAGAACTGAAGTTGCGCAAAGAGATCATCACTGGCGGGTTCGAGGAGTTCCCGGTGCTCTGGTGATGTGCGGACGCCGCTGAGGAATCGCGATCGCCTCCGCGATTTGCCGGCGCGCCTGCGGCGCACCGTTCAGATCAGCCAGCCAACAGGGTAACCAAGATGGACGTGCAAGAAACCACGGCAGCATGCCGCGACGCCTTCGCCGAACTGGCGTCGCGGGCGTGGATCAACGACCCGTATCCGTTCATGCGGTGGTTACGCGAGCATGATCCGGTGCATCGCGCGGCGTCGGGCCTATTTCTGTTGAGCCGCCACGCTGACATCTACTGGGCGCTCAAGGCAACGGGTGATGCGTTTCGGGGACCAGCGCCGGGCGAACTGGCGCGCTATTTTCCGCATGCGGCGACCAGCCTGTCGCTTAATCTGCTAGCCTCCACGCTAGCGATGAAGGACCCACCTGCGCATACGCGTCTGCGCCGGCTGATCTCGCGCGATTTCAACATGAGCCAGATCGACAACCTGCGGCCGAGCATCGCGCGCATCGTCGCAGCGCGCCTCGACGTCATGGCGCCCGCGCTGGAGGGCGGGGAGGTCGTGGACCTGCATCGGGAATTCGCGCTGGCATTGCCCATGCTAGTCTTCGCCGAACTGTTTGGCATGCCCCAGGACGACATGTTCGGGCTCGCCGCCGGCATCGGCGCCATTCTGGAAGGCCTGAGCCCGCACGCCAGCGATGCCCGGCTCGCCGCGGCGGACGTGGCCAGTGCCAGAGTGAAGGCCTACTTCGGCGGTCTCATACAGCGCAAGCGCACGGATCCCCGACACGACATCGTGTCGATGCTGGTCGGTGCACACGACGATGATGCCGACACGCTGTCGGATGCGGAGTTGATCAGCATGTTGTGGGGTATGCTGCTGGGTGGCTTCGCCACCACTGCTGCGACCATCGACCATGCGGTCCTGTCGATGCTGGCGTATCCCGAACAGCGGCACTGGCTGCAGGGAGACGCCATGGGGGTAAAGGCATTCATCGAAGAAGTCCTGCGCTGCGATGCGCCCGCCATGTTCAGCTCCATTCCGCGCATCGCCCAGCGCGACATCGAATTGGGCGGCGTGGTGATCCCGAAGAACGCGGACGTGCGCGTGCTGATCGCGTCCGGCAATCGCGACCCTGATGCCTTCGCCAATCCCGACCGCTTCGATCCCGCGCGGTTCTACGGCACCAGTCCTGGCATGTCGACGGACGGGAAGATCATGCTGAGCTTCGGCCACGGCATCCACTTCTGCCTCGGTGCGCAACTGGCCCGGGTGCAGTTGGCCGAGAGTTTGCCGCGGCTTCAGGCGCGCTTCCCCACGCTGGCATTGGCCGAGCAGCCGATCCGGGAGCCCTCCGCGTTCCTGAGGACGTTCCGCGCGCTGCCGGTGCGGCTGCGTGCGCCGGGGGGTGAGATGTGCGTCGTGGTCGACCAGGATCTGTGCGGAACCAGCGGACAGTGCGTGCTGACGCTACCGGGCACCTTTCGCCAGCGCGAACCAGACGGCGTGGCCGAAGTGTGTGGGGCGACAGTCCCGCAGGCGCTGCACGCCGCCGTGCGGCTGGCAGCGAGCCAGTGCCCGGTCGCCGCCATTCGGGTCATCGAAAGCGAAGCTGGCGATGACGAGCGCGCCAGCACCAACAGTGCACCTACTCCGGCGGAGGCCCAGCGGCTTGCCGCGAGAGACCAATGCAATTCAGGAGGACACGATGGGACGGTTTGAAGGCAAGGTGGCCGTGGTGACCGGCGCCGGCGCCGGTATCGGCAAGGCATGCGCCCTCGCCATCGCGCGCGAGGGCGGCAGAGTGGCGGTCGCCGACATCGATGGCTCGGCGGCCATCGCCTGCACCGCGCAAATCGCGGCCGAGGCGGGCCACGCACTGGCCCTGGCCACCGACATCGCTGAGGCGCAGGCGGTGGCAGCGCTGTTCGAGACGGCGGAGCGGCACTTCAGTGGGGTCGACCTGCTGGTGAACAACGCGGGCGCCATGCATCTGACTCCGCGCGACCGCGCGATCCTCGACCTGGACCTGGCGGTCTGGGATCAGACCATGGCGACCAATTTGCGCGGGACGTTGCTCTGCTGCCGGCAGGCCATCCCACGAATGATCGCCCGCGGCGGTGGCGCGATCGTCAACATGTCGTCGTGCCAGGGGCTCAGCGGTGACACCGCGCTGACGTCGTACGCCACGTCGAAGGCGGCGATGAACATGCTATCGGCCTCGCTCGCCACCCAGTACGGTCATGCGCAGATCCGCTGCAACGCGGTTGCGCCGGGTCTCATCATGACCGAGCGTCTCCTCGCCAAGCTGGACGAGCGCATGCAACAACATCTGCGCCGGCACCAGCTCCTGCCGCGCGTCGGTCGCCCCGAGGACGTGGCCGCGCTGGTGGCGTTCCTGCTCTCCGACGATGCAGCGTTCATCACCGGCCAGGTCATGTGCATCGACGGCGGCATGCTGGCGCATGTGCCGACGTACGCCGACGGTGGCAACAGCCGCGCCGCGCGGCCCACCGGCGAGACCACCGAAGCGGCCGCGTCGCCGTGCTGCTGATGGACATGCTGCTCAATCCGCTGAACCGTCGGCATCGGCTCCGGCACGACATCCCGGTCGTGCCCGGCGCTTTCCCCTTGGTCGGGCATCTTCCCGCCATCGTCTGCGGCCTGCCGCGCCTGCTGCGGCACGCGGAACGGACCCTGGGCAGCCACTTCTGGCTGGATTTCGGCCCTGCCGGACACCTGATGACCTGCATGGATCCGGATGCGTTCGCACTGCTCCGGCACAAGGACGTGTCCACGGCGCTGATCCAAGAGATCGCGCCCGAATTGTTTGGCGGAACGTTGGTCGCCCAGGACGGCGCCGCGCACCGGCAGGCGCGCGATGCGATCCAGCCGGCGCTCCTGCCCATGGGGCTGACCCGGGCTGGCATCGGCGAGCTGTTCGCGCCCATCATTCAGGCGCGGGTGCAGAGGTGGCGCGACCGCGGCGACGTAACCATCCTGCGCGAAACCGGCGATCTGATGCTCAAGCTCATCTTCAGCCTCATGGGAATCCCCGTGCAGGACCTGCCGAAATGGCGTCGCAAGTACCGGCAACTGCTGCAGTTGATCGTCGCGCCCCCGGTCGACCTGCCCGGACTGCCCTTGCGGCGCGGCCGCGCCGCCCGCGACTGGATCGATGCGCGGTTGCGCGAGTTCGTCCGCGACGCACGCGAACGTGCCGCGCGCACCGGGTTGATCAACGACATGGTGAGCGCCTTCGATCGCAGCGACGATGCGCTATCCGATGACGTCCTGGTCGCCAATCTTCGCTTGCTTCTGCTTGGTGGTCACGACACCACCGCCTCGACGATGGCCTGGATGGTGATTGAGCTGGCACGGCAGCCTGGGCTGTGGGACGCCCTGGTCCAGGAGGCGCAACGCGTGGGCGCGGTGCCGACCCGGCACGCGGACCTGGCGCAGTGTCCGGTCGCCGAGGCGCTGTTCCGCGAGACGCTGCGCGTGCATCCGCCGACGCCGCTCCTTGTGCGTCGCGCAGTGCGTGAATTGCGACTCGGCCAACGGCGCATTCCCGCTGGCACAGATCTGTGCATCCCGGTGCTGCATTTCTCGACCTCGGCGCTGCTGCACGAGGCGCCTGATCAGTTTCGCCTGGCGCGGTGGCTGCAACGCTCCGAGCCGATCCGGCCGGTGGACCTGCTGCAATTCGGTACCGGCCCACACGTATGCATCGGCTACCACTTGGCGTGGCTGGAACTGGTGCAGTTCTGCATCGCCTTGGCACTGACCATGCACGAGGGCGGGGCGCGGCCGCGGTTGCTGAGCGGCGTCGAAAAAGGCCGGCGCTATTACCCGACCGCACATCCGTCCATGACTATCCGCATCGGATTCTCATGAGCGGGGTCGCATGCTCCTGTGGCGAGGCAGCGGCGCCGGCGACGTGCGGCATTGCTGCACTGGGCACGGTGCCCCGCGGCGGCTCGCTGTGAGGGGACAAGGACATGAACAACATGCAGACCGGTTCCACGCCACAGGACGACAGAACTGGTGATTCCGTGCTCGGCGGATTGGGCGCGCAGGTGCGCAGCGCATCCGGCGAGCTGCCGCCCGTGATCTGGATGCAGGACAGCGCAAAGCGGGTCGAACAGGTGCTAGCGCGTCTTCTCTGCGCCGAACATCACGGTGAGACCGAGCTGATGGCGGCGATGCGCTACGCCACCTTGCATGGCGGGAAGCGCACCCGCGCCTTGCTCTGTCTGGCTGCCGGCGCACTGGCCGACACGCCGGCGCACATGCTCGACGACGTCGGCGCTGCTATCGAGATGATGCATGCCTGTACCCTGGTCCACGACGATCTGCCCGCGATGGACGACGACGTGCTTCGCCGCGGTCTTCCGACCGTGCACGTCAAGTTCGGCGAAGCTACCGCGATCCTGGTCGGCGATGCGCTGCAGGCGCACGCCTTCCTGACCCTGGCGAGCCTGGATGCACCGGGCGACAACCGTATCGCGCTCGTGCGCGAACTGGCGCAGGCGGTGTCAGCCGAGGGTGCCGCAGGCGGGCAGGCCATGGATCTGTCGCTGGTTGGAAAGCACGTCGAGCTGGACAGGATCGTGGCGATGCACCGGATGAAGAGCGGAGCGCTAGTGCGCGCGTCCGTTCGCATGGGCGCGTTATGCGCTGTCGCGGAGGATGCCGCGCACGGTGCGCTGTACTGTGCGCTCGATCACTACAGCGCCTGTTTCGGCCTGGCGTTGCAGGTGATCGACGACATTCTCGACGTGACAGCGGATACCGCGACGCTGGGCAAGACCCCCGGCAAGGACGCGGCGGCGCAGAAGCCGACCTGCGCGTCGATCATGGGACTGCGGGCAGCACGTCAGTTCGCGCTGGATCTGTTGCGCGATGCCGGGGAGTCCATCGCGCCGCTGGGGCCGCGTACGGAACGGTTGGCACAACTCCTACAGCGGGCCAACGCGTATCTGTTCAGGCACACGCCATGCGCATGAGCGTGCTCGTCCGAATGGAGTCGCCCTGTGCCGCTGCGATCAGCGGGCGGCAGCGGTGCATGCTGCGCTGTGTCCGAGTCCGCGGCGCCGATTGCAGCGGTTGGGCCGCGCGCAAGCCTATGCGGCGGACCGGCGCCAGCATCGGGGGGCGCGCCGAAGCAGGGCCGTCCGGCGCTGGCTATGCGAGGGGCCTGCGGCGACATGCGCGGCGTCTGCCCGTCCCGGTTCTCGTCAACCGTCTGCAAAAGGAACATCCCCCGTGAACGCGTTGTTCGAACAGATCCTTTCCGAATTGCGCCTCCTGCTGAGCGAAATGAGCGATGGCGGCAGCGTCGGTCCGTCTGTTTACGACACGGCGCGAGCGCTGCGCTTCCACGGCAACGTCACCGGTCGGCAGGACGCATACGCGTGGCTCATCACGCAGCAACAGGCTGACGGCGGATGGGGAAGCGCGGACTTCCCGCTGTTCCGCCATGCGCCCACGTGGGCAGCGTTACTGGCATTGCAGCGTGCCGGTCCGCTTCCCGGTGCTGCCGACGCAGTCCAGGCTGCGACCCGGTTCCTCCAGCGCCAACCCGATCCCTACGCGCAGGCGGTCCCGGAAGACGCGCCGGTCGGTGCGGAGCTGATCCTGCCGCAGTTTTGCGGTGAGGCTGCATCCTTGCTGGGGGGCGTAGCGTTTCCCCGCCATCCAGCGCTGTTGCCGTTGCGGCAAGCGTGCCTGGTCAAGCTTGGGGCGGTGGCGATGTTGCCGAGCGGCCATCCGTTGCTGCACTCTTGGGAAGCCTGGGGGACGTCGCCGACCACCGCATGCCCGGATGGCAACGGCAGCATCGGCATCAGTCCGGCGGCCACTGCCGCCTGGCGTGCGCACGCCGGGACACGGGGGAGCACGCCGCAGATGGGGCGCGTCGACGCGTATCTGCAGATGGCATCACGGGCGACGCGCAGCGGCATCGAAGGTGTCGTTCCCAACGTCTGGCCGATCGATGTGTTCGAGCCATGCTGGTCGCTGTACACCCTGCATCTCGCCGGACTGTTCGCGCATCCCGCGCTCGCTGAAGCGGTCCGCGTCATCGTCGCGCAGCTCGACGCCCGTCTGAGCGTGCGCGGTCTGGGGCCTGCCTTGCACTTCGCGGCTGATGCGGACGACACCGCCGTTGCGTTGTGCGTCCTGCACCTTGCAGCCCGCGACCCGGCGGCCGATGCGTTGCGCCGTTTCGAAATCGGCGATCTGTTCGTCACCTTCCCCGGCGAGCGCAATGCCTCGGTGTCGACCAACATCCATGCCCTGCATGCGTTGCGATTCTTGGGAAAGCCCGCCGCGGGCACAAGCGCGTACGTCGAGGCCAATCGCAACCCGCACGGTCTATGGGACAACGAAAAATGGCACGTTTCGTGGCTGTATCCCACCGCACATGCGATCGCTGCGCTGGCGCAAGGCAAGCCACAGTGGCGGGACGAGCGCGCGCTGGCGGCGCTACTGCAGGCGCAGCGCGACGACGGGGGCTGGGGCGCCGGTCGCGCGTCCACATTCGAGGAAACCGCGTACGCGCTGTTCGCATTACATGTGATGGACGGGAGTGAAGAGGCGACAGGGCGCCGGCGCATCGCGCGGGTGGTGGCACGTGCGCTGGAGTGGATGCTCGCCCGCCATGCGGCGCATGCATTGCCGCAGACGGCGCTGTGGATCGGCAAGGAATTGTATTGCCCCACCCGGGTCGTGCGCGTGGCCGAACTCGCTGGGTTGTGGCTGGCGCTCCGTTGGGGGCGGCGCGGTCTGGCCGGGGGAGCAAGAGCGGCGCCATGATGCAGACCGAGCGCGTGCTGCAGCAGGTGCTGGAGTGGGGGCGTTCCCTGACCGGGTTCGCCGACGAGCATGCCGTGGAAGCGGCCAGGGGCGGCCAGTACATCCTCCGGCACATCCACCCGAGCCTGAGCGACACCAGCGCCCGCACCGGTCGCGATCCGCAGGACGAAACGCTGATCGTTGCGTTCTATCGCGAACTGGCGCTGCTGTTCTGGCTCGACGATTGCAACGACCTTGGCCTGATCGCGCCGGAGCAGCTCGCCGCCGTGGAGCAAGCGCTGGGGCAGGGCGAGCCGTGCTTGCTCCCCGGATTCGAGGGTTGCGCTGTGCTGCGCGCTTCGCTGGCCGCGCTCGCCTACGATCGTCGCGACTATGCTCAGCTTCTCGACGATACCCAGCGCTACTGCGCGGCGCTGCGCGCGGCGCATGCGCACGCGGCAGGGGCGGAACGCTGGTCCTACGCCGAGTACCTGCACAACGGCATCGATTCGATTGCCTACGCGAACGTGTTCTGTTGCCTGTCGTTGCTGTGGGGGCTGGACATGGCGACCTTGCGCACGAGTCCGGCGTTTTGCCAGGTCCTGCGGCTCATTTCCGCGATAGGGCGCCTGCAGAACGATCTGCATGGACGCGACAAGGACAGGTCAGCCAGCGAAACCGACAACGCGGCGATCCTGCTGCTGCAGCGCTATCCAGCGATGCCTGTGGTAGAGTTCCTCAACGACGAGCTGGCCGGCCATACGCGCATGCTGCACCAGGTGATGGCGGAAGAACGCTTTCCGGCCCCGTGGGGACCTTTGATTGACGCCATGGCGGCCATCCGCACGCAGTACTACCAGACCTCGGCCATCCGGTACCGCAGCGATTCTGCGGGGGCAGGCAACCGTACGCCGGCCTGAACGCGCGGAAGGCGGCGGCGTGCGCGCTGCCGCGGTCCGATCCGACGCAACTCCGTCGCCCGATGCGGGGGGGTGGAGGGCGACCGCGACTGGCGCGGCGTCCTCGCGCAGATCGCTAGCGCCACGCGCAGCGTTGGGGGTGCCGATTTGGCGAAGGCCGCCACCCGCCTCGCCGCGGACATCGCCGGGCAGGCGGCCGCTCGGCCTTTGAAGTGGCTGCCAACTTCCACCCGACTTGAGGAATCGAGAACGGACTGGAGCAGCTCCAACTGTGGCCGTAGCGTGGGCGCGCCAGTTCTTGCTGGCAGATCTACGTGCTAACCAGCAGGCGCCGTGGCGATCGTGCGGAACGTCGTGGCACCGACCCCAGGGGCTGCTCCAACGCGGCTCCTGCGGTCGTCCGTCCCGTGATGTCGGGAAGTGCACCAATTTCCAGAGAAACTAATGTTTTCTTGGGCACTTAACCGGCAGATAGCTGACCGACGGTGCAGGCCGTGACCGACGCTATGGCATCGCCTCCTTGGCACAACGGGCCCGCTTCGCTCAAGGCCGCAGCTGGGCTGCCGTTCTCTTCATCTTTGTCAAGCGCGCGCCCTTCTGCAGCAGTCGATCAGCGCGCCTGCCGCACCGCTGGCAAGGCGTTCGTGGTCGACGATTCTAAGACGGATCAGCTTCGGGCACGGCCACCGAAACTGATATCGCAGCCATGTTCAGGAGCGGGTGCTTACCGTGCTTGAAAAGCCGCTGTTCCTCATTGCTTGACACTGGCTCGGACAGGCCGCTAATCGTCAGGCTTCAGAAGGGCAACTTCCAGACGAAATAGAGAAACGCAGCAATTGCTCCCCAGAAAAGTATGCCGCGGAAGATAAAAGCGACCGCCATGTTAATCGCCATTTTGCCCAAGCCGCTCCGCCATGGCGATTGCATCGATCGCGTCTGCCAGCCCTTCTAAGAAAATCCGATACCACGCATCATCATCTGGAAGGTCCCACTCTCGTAGACTGCCGACATAACGGGTCAGAGCAATAACGCCCGCGATCGTGGTTGGCCTCGAACGGATGAGCACATTCACTTGCTCCCCGAGAGCATGGTTCCTTTGACAGCTGATTTGGTCGGCGGCATCAAACTCGGGCCCCTCATCGAGCTTCGCCGATACGGACAGGGCCGCCTCGTAATGCGCCGACAGCTCGCGATGACGCTCGATCACTACGAAGATTAGATCCCGATCGGCTGTAGTAGTCGACTGGACGGAAATTTTCGGCGATGACAATGTTGGCCCCAAGCAAGTAGCAGGGCTACGTTAGCATCGCGGCCACGATGATAATCAGCGTAGAGAGTCCTTATCTGCGGTATTTCTGCTCGATCGGCTTCGCATTCAGGCGAGGTTACCGGTTCCATTGGCAGCTCGAGAAGTTTCGCGGACCAGGGCACGCGCGTTACTCGCCGGAAAACGGCTCCGCTCCAGCTGTTCACGAGCTATGCAGAATTCTGGGTGACGAGGTGATCAGGCGGCGTGGGTTGCCGGCATTTGGATGACCTCGATGCCATCGTTGAATCTGACACCTGCGATGATCTTCGGCAACTGATTTGTGCCTTTGAGCCGCCGCCAGGTTTTTGATGCGGCGACAACCAGTTTGAACACCATCAGCCTGGCGGTCGTTGCCGACAGCGATCCTTTCGTCCGCACGGTTCTGTGCCGCATGGTCGCGAACGCGGTTTCGATGGGGTTGGTAACCGGTATGATGTCTCGGTGCCAACGTTTTGCCCCGGCGTCCCACGCCGTGGCGTATGGTGCGACCATCGGGACAGAGGCACCGGGAGCACGAAGGTGCGGGCAGGCCGATACACACGATGAGCCGAGAGCTCGAGTTAGTAGCTGGCCGCCTCTGCGACTCGCCCGGTTGCGCCGAGAGCGCGAATCCGTAGTTGTCGTGTCGCCGCAGCTCCCGTCATGTGTCAGGCAGGAGGTGCAAATGCGACGGGTAGTTGGCATTGACGTCCACCGTACTTTCGGGGAGGTGGTGATTTGGGAAGACGGCAGGCTCCGACATGCGGGCCGCATTGATATGACGCGGACTGCGCTGGAGGGATTTGGCAAGACCCTGCTGGCCAATGATGAGGTGGTGGTTGAAGCGACCGCCAACAGCATGGCGGTGTCGCGGGTTCTGGCGCCGTTCGTGGCGCGGGTGATTATCGCGAATCCGTTGCAGGTGAAGGCGATCGCCCAGGCTCACGTCAAGACCGACAAGATCGATGCCGGCACGCTCGCCAGTCTGCAGGCGGCCGGGATAGGCAGTCCGGTGACGCTTGCAGCCGACGCATCACGCTTCGCCACGAGGTCACCCGCGCCCAACAACCATAGTCGCGCCTGACGGCAAGTTCTAGCAGGAATGCAGTCCCATTCCACGCCAGCGTGCCGCCGTGCTCGGGCCGGTCAAGGCCAAGCCTTCCGGTGGCCGCAAATGCGGCCAGCCTTGACCGCCCCTGCGCGCGGCGGCTGCGAGATCGGTGGCCGGGACGGAAGAATGGCCCGCAGCGCAGCCGAACAAAAGAATGGACTTACAGCAATCTCCGCAATCGTCGTCTCGGCCATGAAGAAATTGCTTGTCCATCTCATCCGTCGTGCGCAAGTGATCCCAATGCTCGGCAGGGAAGTCGTAGAAGGCCAGCAGCGCGTCGCGGTCCTTGGCGAGGCATTCGACCGCCCGGCCGTACTTGGCGCGATATTTCTCGGCGAAGACGTCGATCGCCGCTTCGGCGGCCGCCCGGCTCGGCGCCCAATAGACCTCGCGCAGGTCCTTCTTCATGTTGGCCTGCACCGAGAGCGGGACCTTGTCCAGGACGTTGACGGTCTTGTGCACCCAGCAGCGCTGGTGCCGCGTGCCGGGAAAGACCTCGTCAAGCGCCTTCCAGAAGCCGAGCGCGCCGTCGCCAACGGCAATTTCCGGGGCGATTTGCAACCCGCGCTGCTTCACGTCGATCAGGCTCACGCCAGCTCTGCGCGCTCTCGCGGACGCCGACCGGAAAGCCGATCAGCTCCTTCTTGCCTTCCGGCGTCGCGCCGATCAGCACCAGCATGCATTCGCCGTGGTCTTCCATGCGCGCCTGCAGGAAGACGCCATCGGCCCACACATACACGTAGCGTCGCGCCGACAGATCGCGCTTTTGCCAGCGCTCATACTCGCCCTGCCACTCGGCCGTCAGCCGGGAGATGACCGCCGCGACAGGTTCGGCGCGTCCTTGTCCAGCAGGGCCGTCAGCGCCTCCTGGAAATCACCGGTCGAGATGCCGCGCAGGTACAGCACCGGCAACAGCGCATCCAGGCTCCTGGTGCGCCGCGCCCACAGTGGCAGGATCGCCGAGCTGAAGCGGATCCGCTCGCCGCCACCGGCCGCCCCGCGGTCCCGAATCTTCGCCCGCGCGACCTCGACCGGTCCGATGCCGGTCGCAATCGTCGGGGCCGATGCCGGTCTGGATCGTCCGCGCCGGGCCGTAACCATGTCGCACGACACGGGCGCGCCCGTCGGCCAGCTTCAAATCCTTCACCGTGGCGAGAAACGTCACGACTTCGACCTCCAAGGCCTGCGCCAGAAGCTGCCGAGCACCAGCTCGCAGAATATTGGTCAGTGGATCGTCGATATCGTCGGGCTGACGAAGGGCAACAATATTGCTAGTCTCGTTCATGGCGTATCGCTCTCCTTGAGAGGTTCTGGCAGGCTTGACACCCGCCTCGATACGCCGCCTATCTCAGTCCGTCATCACCCAGTTTCCCGCATAGCTCCTTGCTGAGGAGGGCGCCTCTGTGCAAGACAACTGGCCCCAGAAGGCATTAATGGGAACCGTTCTGTGACAGTCTCTCTTGATGGCGAAATCCGCGATGGCCGCCATCATATGCAGGTCCGCGTTTATTTCGAAGATACTGACGCCGGCCAGATTGTTTATCACGCGAATTTTTTGCGCTTCATGGAACGCGGCAGAACGAATTACTTGCGCCTACTCGGAACCAACCAGCAAGCGCTGCTCGAGGAAGCGCAGAACGACGCGCCCGGCTTTGCCTTCGTTGTCCGTTCAATGACAATCGATTTTCTAAGACCGGCGGTCTTGGACGACCTGCTCGACGTCGTGACCGTCCCGCAAGAGGTGAGGGGCGCGTCGATCGCCTTGCTGCAGGAATGCAGGCGGGGAGACGATCTCCTAGTCAAGGCGCATGTACGCGTGGCGTTTATCTCAGGCGGAAAGGCGCAGCGGATACCGAAGTCGCTGAGGCTTGCCATGGAAGGGCCTGGATAAATCTTCCCCACGTTCATGCTATGGTCTTCCAGCGACCCAATGAAATCAAGGTGCTCGACTTCTGTTGCGATATCGTCAAACCAGAGTTTTCCGGCATCGTCTATCACGCCAATTACCTGCGCTACATGGAGCGTGGACGCACCAATCATCTGCGACTGATGGGCGCCGAGCAGCAGGCGCTGTTCGAGCAGGTGGAGACGGAAGGCGCAGGCTTCGCCTTCGTGGTGCGCTCGATGCATCTGGATTTCCTGAAACCCGCGCGGATGGACGACGTGCTCGACGTCGTGACCTGGCCCGTCGCGGTGAAGGGCGCCTCGATCATGCTGGCGCAGGAGGTGCGGCGCGGTGAAGACGTGCTGGTGAAGGCCGAGGTCCGCGTCGCCTTCATCAGCGGCGGCCGCGCCCAGCCGATCCCGAAATCGATCCGCACGCTGATGAAGGCCGATTTGATTTCGTGATCGCCCGATAAGTGATCGCCTGATTTGTGACGGCCTATCGACTTCGGCAAATGCGGCGATAGATTGCGGCCCCGATCAACCGATGAGGCTACCATGTCGCGCCCGCCGCTTCCGCCCTTCACCCGTGAGACCGCCGCGCAGAAAGCGCGCATGGCCGAGGACGCCTGGAATTCACGCGATCCGGTGCGGGTCTCGCTCGCCTACACCGAGGACAGCCGCTGGCGCAATCGCTCCGAGGTGTTTCAGGGCCGCGAAGCCATCGTCGCCTTCCTCACTCGCAAATGGGAGAAGGAGCAGGATTATCGCCTGATCAAGGACCTCTGGGCCTTCGACGGCAACCGCATCGCGGTGCGCTTCCAGTACGAGTGGCACGATGGCAAAGGCCAGTGGTATCGTTCCTACGGCAACGAGCAGTGGGAGTTCGACGAGCACGGCCTGATGAAGCGGCGTGAGGCGTCGATCAACGACATCATGATCGCCGAGAAGGATCGCCGGTTTCACTGGCCGGCGCCGGGGCCGCGGCCGGCGGATGTGGCGGGCTTGGGTGAGAGCCCGTTCTGAGGTCTCAACCCTCATGGTGAGGAGCCGCGAAGCGGCGTCTCGAACCATGCAGGCCTCGCTGCTGCAGCGGGGCCGCTATCCTTCGAGACGCCCGCCTTTGGCGGGCTCCTCAGGATGAGGCGATGGGTTTGCGCGCCAGAAACCTCGTAATCGCGCCACCGAGCTTCGCGTTGTCCATCGGCTCCGCCAGCGATGCCCTTGCCGTCGCGACGACATCGTCCGGCGCCTTGCCGTCGCGAAGATCGCAGCACACTTGTGCGAACGCGACGTCGAACTCGGGGTGCGGCTGCACGGTCAGCGTCGTGCCGTTGGCATAGAGCAGGCCGGCGTGCGGGGTGAACTCCGACGACAGGATCGTCAGCGCATCGCTCGGGGGCTCGATCACCTGGTCCTGATGCGAGGCGGCGATCGCGACCGCTTCGCCTTCAATGACGCCGTTCTCCGGCAGCACCTGATAGACCTGACGGCCGATGCCCCAGCCTTTCTCCGACTTGCGCACGGTGCCGCCGAGCGCCTGCGCGATTAGCTGGTGGCCGAAGCAGACGCCGACCATCGGCGTCTTGTTGACGTACGCCGTGCGCACGAAATCTTCCAGCGGCGCGATCCAGTCGAGCCCGTCATAGACGCCGGCGGCCGCGCCGGTGATCAGGACGGCCTCGAGCTTGCCCGGATCGGGAAGCGCATTGCCATTCGGGATGCTGATGACCTCGACCGTGGCGGCCGGATCCTCGGCGCGGACCATGCGCTCGAACATCTCGGGAAATGAACCGTGGCGTTCGCGATGCTCTGGAGGAACGAGCCCAGTCTCGATGATCGTGATGCGTGCCATGTGCGCCTCGGGTAGAAGGTTGCGCGTGTGATCGCAAGCTCAGTCGCTTTCTGCCCCATGTTGCTGGTGCGGCGCTGTGCGCTCGAGCAGCGCGCTCTCCTTGCGGACCTCGTTGAGAAAGGCCTTGGCCAGACGCGACAGCGGCTCGGCTTCCGACCACAGCATATAGGCGACCGCCTGCGTCGTCGGCGTGAACGGACGGACGACGAGGCCGCTGCCGCCGTTCTGCCGCGGCGAGAACGGATCGACCACCGCAGCGCCGACGCCGGCGGCCGCGAGCACGCAGGCCGTGTTGCAGTAGCGCACCTCGACAGTCGGCCGGAACGGCGCACCGGCACGGGCAAAGCTGTCGCGCACGGCTTCGCCAAGCCGCGTGCCGCGCTCGAGCCCGATGAAGGGCAGGCCGGAAAGATCGGACGCAGATATCATCGGCCTGTCGGCGAGCGGATGCTGCGGCGGCACCACGCACACCATCTCGCCGGTATGCACCACCTCATGCGCGATGCCGGGATGATGCGTCAGCCCGAGGGCGAAGCCGAGCTCGGCGACGCGGCTGAGCACGCCTTCGATGATACCCTCGTAGCGACGCACGTCGAAGAACACGCGCGTCTCAGGGCGACGGCGCAGGAAGCCTGACAGCGCGGAAGGGATGATGCTGTAGGCGAGCGGCGGGGTCGCCACGATGGCGAGATGCCCGGAGCGGTTCTCGCGCAGATCGCGCACGCGGTTCTCGAGCTTTGCGTGCAAGGCGAAGATCGCTTCGCTCTCCTTGTAGAGCGCCATTGCTTCGGCGGTCGGAAACAGCCGGTTGTTGACGCGCTCGAACAGCGCGAAGCCGGCTTGCGCCTCCATCGTCTTCAGCGCGTTGCTCACCGCGGGCTGCGACAGCGCCAGCTCGTCCGCCGCCGCAACCGTGGTGCGGTGGCGGATGACCGCACGCAGAATCTCGAGCTGACGCAGGTTCATATCACTGCCGATTATACTCAGGGCCAAAACATCATAGCAAAGCGAATTGATTTTGCAGCCCCGCTCGCCCGTAATGGCAGCGGATTTGCGCGTCGCATCAAAGGGTTCATTCGCCCATTGAGGCAGCACTGCGCACAGATTGGAGGCAAACTTGGTTCGTGTCCTTCGCGCCGCCGCCGCTCAGATGGGGCCGACGCAAAAAGCCGATACGCGCGAGCATACGCTGTCGCGGATGCTCGACATGCTGGAGGAGGCGGCTGGTCGGGGTGCGAGCCTTGTGGTGTTTCCAGAACTCGCCTTCACCACCTTCTTCCCGCGCTGGCTGCTCGAAGGCGAGGCGCTCGACCGGTATTTCGAGCGCAGCATGCCGAACCCCGCGGTGGCAAAGCTGTTCGATCGCGCACGTGCGCTCCGCGTCGGCTTTTATGTCGGCTATGCCGAGCTGACGCCGGACGGTCGGCGCTACAACTGCTCTATCCTGGTCGATCGCGACGGCGAGATTCTCGGCCGCTACCGCAAGGTGCATCTTCCCGGGTCAGTCGAGCCGCGTCCGGGCGCGCGCTACCAGCAGCTCGAGAAGCGCTATTTCGAATATGGCGATCTCGGCTTTCCCGCCTTCCGCGCCGGCTCGTCCTGGGCCCACGCCATCATGGGCATGATGATCTGCAACGATCGGCGCTGGCCGGAATCCTGGCGCGTGCTCGGCCTGCAAGGCGTCGAGCTCGTCTGCATCGGCTACAATTCGGCGGCCTATGATCCAAACGGCGGCACCACCGAAGACGGTGCCTTGCGCACCTTCCACTCGACGCTGGTGACCCAGGCCAACGCCTACATGAACGCGACCTGGGCGATCTCGGTGGCCAAGGCGGGCGAGGAGGACGGCTCCGGGCTGATCGGCGGCTCCTGCATCGTCGATCCCAATGGCCGCATCGTCGCGCAGGCGCAGACGCTCGCGGATGAGGTGATCGTTGCCGACATCGATCTCGATCTGTGCCGCCAGGGCAAGGACAAGATGTTCAATTTCGCCGCCCATCGGCGGCCCGAGCAGTACAGGGTGATCATCGAGCGCGCCGGCGTCATCGAGCCGGCCGTTCTCGACGCAGATTGATTTCAAACGGCCGATCGCACCGTTGGCAAAGGAGCTGACATGACACGCCTCTCGCATTTGCTTGCCTTCGCAGCGTTGGCTGCCGTGACGCCGGCGCAGGCGGCCGAGCTTCCGGCGGAGATCAAGCAGGCCGGCATGCTGAAGCTCACGGTCAATTCCACCTACGCGCCGATGGAATATCGCGATCCCGCAACCAACGAGCTGGTCGGGCTCGATATTGACCTGGCGAACGAGCTCGCCAAGCGGCTTGGCGGCCTCAAGATCGTCTGGAGCGAGACGCCGTTCGCCGAGCTGATCCCCTCGCTCCAGACCAAGCACGCCGATTTCATCATCTCCGGCATCTCGGATCGCGCCTCGCGGCGCGAGACCGCCGATTTCGTCGATTATCTCGCAACCGGCCCGCAGTTCTTCGTGATGGCGGAGAGCGGGGCCAAGGATGCGACCGATCTCTGCGGCAAGAAGGTCGGTACCACCCGCAGCACCAGCTTTCCGGTCGAGATCGAGAAGTGGAGCAAGCAGAATTGCGAGCCGGCCGGCAAGCCGGCGATCCAGTATGTTCCGGGCGAGAACTCGATCGACGTCCGCAACCAGCTCAAGCAGGGCCGCATCGACGCCGCCGTGCAGGGCAGCGAGACGCTGCCTTACGCCCAGACGCAGGAGCCCGGCAAATACCGCGTCGTCGGCGAGCCCTTTGCCAGGGGCTATCAGGGCATCATGTTCCGCAAGGACGATGCGGCCTTGCGCGAGGTCGTGACGGAGAAGCTCGCGGCGATGATCGCTGACGGCTCGTACAAGGCCATTCTCGACAAATGGGGCTTGGGGACCAATGCAGTCGCCCAGCCCATGCT
Organism: Bradyrhizobium sp. CFUWI; assembly: GCF_056429085.1. Classification (NCBI taxonomy): domain Bacteria; kingdom Pseudomonadati; phylum Pseudomonadota; class Alphaproteobacteria; order Hyphomicrobiales; family Nitrobacteraceae; genus Bradyrhizobium; species Bradyrhizobium sp. CFUWI. Next base: position 185,442 of record NZ_JBWJZE010000013.1, on the reverse strand, counting down.
GAACGCGGCGCCGCAATGAAGCCGGCGCCGGCACTCGCGGAAGGATTTCCCGATCTGTCGGGCCTGCGGATCGCGCGCGAGCCGCATTGGTTTCGCTGGATCAGCGCGGCCCTGATCGTGCTCGTGCTGGCGGCGATCGCGCGCGCCTTTGCGAATGGCCAGATCGAATGGTCCTATGTGAACCGCTTCCTGACCGCAAAGGTCATCCTCGAAGGCATCGTCAACACCATGGTGATGGCGGTGCTGGCGATGGTGCTCGGCATCTTTCTCGGCATCGTCGTCGCGATCATGCGGCTGTCGCCCAGTCCGGTGCTGAAGACGGTGGCGGCCGGCTACACCTGGCTGTTTCGGGGCACTCCGCTGATCCTGCAATTGCTGCTGTGGTTCAATCTCGCGCTGGTGTTCCCGACCATCGGCATCCCCGGCCTGTGGTCCGCACGCGCCGTCGACGTCATGACGCCATTCCTCGCCGCCTTGCTTGGGCTCGGCATCAACCAGGGCGCCTACACCTCCGAAGTGATGCGCGCCGGCATGCTGTCGGTCGATATCGGGCAATATGAAGCGGCGCAGGCGATCGGGATGGGGCGGCTGCGCGCGCTGCGCCGGATCGTGCTGCCGCAGGCGATGCGCGTGGTGATCCCGCCGCTCGGCAACGAGTTCATCGGCATGGTGAAGGCGACCTCGCTCGCGAGCGTGATCCAGTATCCGGAACTGCTGCACAATGCCGAGAACATCTATTACGCCAACTCCCGCGTGATCGAGCTCCTGATCGTCGCCGGGCTCTGGTACCTGCTCGTGGTCTCGATCCTGACCCCGCTCCAGATGTTGCTCGAACGCCGCTTTGCGCGCGGCACATTGCGGCTGGCGCGATGACAAAACCGCTCGTCGCGATCCGCTCCGTAGCCAAGAACTTTGGAGAGTTTCAGGCTCTCAAGAACGTCTCGCTCGACGTCTGGCCCGGCGAGGTGATGTGCCTGATCGGCGCCTCCGGGTCCGGCAAGACGACGCTGCTCCGCTGCATCAACCAGCTTGCCACGATCGATGCCGGCGGCATCTGGCTCGACGGCGAGCTGCTCGGGGTGCGCGAACAGGGCGGAAAACTCCATCGCCTGAGCGAGCGCGAGATCGGCCGGCAGCGGCTCAAGACCGGCATGGTGTTCCAGCGCTTCAACCTGTTTCCGCACAAGACCGCGCTGGAGAACATCACGGAAGGTCCAACCCAGGTGCAGGGACGCAAGTTGGACGAGGTGCGCGCCGAGGCGATCGAACTGCTTCGTCGCGTCGGGCTGGCGGCCAAGGCGGATTCCTATCCAGCGCAGCTTTCCGGCGGCCAGCAGCAGCGCGTCGCGATCGCGCGGGCCCTCGCCATGAAGCCGATGCTGATGCTGTTCGACGAGCCCACCAGCGCGCTCGATCCCGAGCTCGTCGGCGAGGTGCTCGCGGTCATGAGGGAATTGGCGAAGAGCGGCATGACCATGATGGTGGTGACGCACGAGCTCGGCTTCGCCCGGGAGGTCGCCGACCGCGTCGTCTACATGGATCAGGGCGCGATCGTCGAGCAGGGCCGCGCCTCCGACGTGTTGGGCGCGCCGCGCGAGGAGCGCACCAAGGCATTTCTTTCGGCAGTGATCTGACATTGGGGGTATGGTGATGAAGAGATTCTTGCTTGCGGCGGTGTTCCTGGGCGTCATGAGCGCGTCGGCGATGGCGGCCGAATTGCCGCCTGAGATCGCCAAGCGCGGCAGCCTCAAAGTGGCGATCGTGCCGAACTACCCGCCGATGGAATTCCGCGATCCCGCCACCAACGCGCTCTCCGGTTTCGACGTCGATCTCGGCGAAGCCATCGGCCGCAAGCTCGGCGTCAAGATCGAATGGACCGAGACCAGCTTCGCCGAGTTCATGCCTTCGATCTCGACGGGGCGGGTGGATGCCATCCTGTCCGGCTTCACCGACTATGCGAGCCGGCACGAGGTCGCGACCTTCGTCGATTATTTGCGCAGCGGCCCGCAGTTCTTCGTGCAACACTCGCGCAAGGCGGAATTCAAGGATGCGATGTCGCTGTGCGGCAAGAAGGTCGGCTCCAGCCGCCGTACCATGTTCCCGGCGCAGATCGCGGCGTGGAGCGAGAAGAACTGCGGCAGCAATCCGATCCAGGTCGTCGGCACCGACGGCTCGGCCGATGCGCGCACTCAGCTGAGGCAAGGCCGCATCGATGCCGCCGCCCAGGGCAACGAGACGCTGCCCTACATCATGGACCTCGAGCCCAACACCTATGCGACCGTGGGCGAGCCCATCGCACAGCAATTCACCGGCATTGCCCTGCCGGTGAAGGAGAAGGCATTGCAGCAAGCAATGCTGGAGGCGGTCGACGCGCTGATCGCGGACGGCACCTACAAGACGCTGCTGGCGAAGTGGAAATTGAGCGACAACGCAATCGAGAAGGCGACCATCAATGCTGGACAGTAAGGCACTCCAGAGCATCCCGCTCGTTCCGGCCAACACTGCGGATCCCGCGCCGGAATATCCCTGGCCCAAGCCGTACACGTCCGCGATGTTCCTGTCGTTCGACGTGGACGCCGAGAGTGCCTGGACCAGCAAGGACGCGTTGCATGCGCAGCGGCTGATCACCATGAGCTATGGCGGCTTTGAGGCGCGGGTCGGCACGCCGAAGCTTTTGGAGCTGCTCGACCAGCTCGATCTCAAGGCGACGTTCTTCGTCACGGGGTGGTCGGTCGACGCGCATCCGGCGATGGCGGAGTCCATCCTCAAGGCCGGTCACGAGATCGGCCATCACGGCTATCACCATCTGCTGCCGGATCCCGGCGATCCCTGGATCGAGGAGGAGCTGGAGCGCGGCTTCGAGGCGCTGAAGCGCCGGCTCGGCGTCAAGCCGACCGGCTATCGCGCGCCCTATGGCGAGTTCACGGAGGAGCTGCGCGTCGCGCTGGTACGCCACGGCATTGTCTATACGTCATCGTTCCGCGACGACGTCAGGCCCTATCGCCATCGTCTCGCCGACGGCAAGCCGGGCACGATCGAGCTGCCGGTGACGGCGAGCTATGACGACTGGATGCACGGCCTGTCCGCCCGTTTCAGCCCGCGTTCGATCTTCCCGAAAGAGCATGTGCTCTCGATGTGGAGGGACGAGCTCGACGAAGTCCGCGACTGGGGCGCGATGGTCACGACGGTGCTGCATCCGCAATGCAGTGGCCGTCCGATGCGGCTGCGTCTGCTGCGCGAGTTCCTGACCTATGCTAGGTCGTGCCCGGATGTCTGGATCACGACCGGCGAGAACATCGCGGAAAACTTCCTGCGCCACGAGGCCGGCAACCGTTGACCCGCATCCTCGTCATCAACCCGAACTCCTCCGCGTCGGTGACGGCGGCGATCGACGACGCGGTCGCGCCGTTGCGTATAACCGGCGGACCTGAGATCGAGGTGGTTGGCCTTGCCGAGGGGCCGCCGGGCATCAGCTCGCAGCGAGATGCCGACAGCGTCGTCATGCCGCTGGTGACCCGCGTCACGCGCGACGATGCCAATGCCTTCGTGCTCGCCTGCTTCAGCGATCCCGGCCTGCATGCGGTGCGCGAGGCGGCCGGCGGGCGCCCGGTGCTGGGTATCGCCGAATGCGGCATCTTTCGCGCGCTGATGCTGGGCGAACGTTTTGGCGTCATCGCGCTGTCGCCGTCGAGCATCCGCCGCCAGCAGCGCATGGTGCGGGTCATGGGCGTTGACAGCCGCTATGCCGGGAGCTGGTCGGTCGGCGCGAGCGCGGCGGAGACGGCCGGTGCGGATATCCGTGGTCGCCTGATCGAAGCCGGCCATGCCCTGGTCACGCAATGCCGCGCCGACGTCGTTGTGATGGGCTGCGCCGGCATGGCCTCGCACCGTGCGGCGATTGCGGAAGCGATCGGCGTGCCCGTGATCGAACCGGCGCAGCAGGCCGTCGCGGCCGCGTTGGGCGCGGTGCTGTTGAACCACTGAACGAATGCATCTGTCCCTTTAGGAGCTCCTCGCAATGCCCATCTCCCGCCGCTCGCTCCTCAAGGCGGCCGCAACCATGCCGGCGCTGTCGTTGCCGGGTGTCGTACGCGCCGAAGCGCAGAGCACCTTGCGCTTCATTCCCGTCATCGATCTTGCTTTCGTCGACCCGATCTATTCCACCGCGCAGGTGTCGCGAAACCACGGCTTCATGGTTTACGACACTCTCTATGGCATGAGCTCGTCGCTCCAGGTGTCGCCGCAGATGCTGTCGGGCCATGTCGTCTCCGCTGACGGGCTGCAATGGGATCTCACATTGCGCGACGGCCTGTTCTGGCACGACGGCGAGCGCGTGCTCGCGCGCGACTGCGTCGCCAGCATCCGCCGCTGGGCGGCCCGCGACGGCTTTGGCGGCGAGTTGTTGGAGGCGACGGCCGAACTGCTGGCCGCCGACGATCGCACCATCCGTTTTCGCCTCAAGCGCCCGTTCCCGCTGCTGCCGCAGGCGCTCGGCAAGGCCGCGATCAATGCCTGCTTCATGATGCCGGAGCGGCTGGCAAGCCAGGATCCGTTCAAGCCGCTGACCGAAGTGATCGGCAGTGGCCCGTTCCGCTATCTCGCCGACGAGCGCGTGCAGGGCGCCCGCAACGCCTATGCCAAATTCGAGCGCTACCAGCCGCGCACGGACGGCAGACCGGATTGGACGGCGGGTCCGAAGATCGTGCACTACGACCGCGTGGTCTGGACCACCACGCCTGATGCCGGCACCGGCGTCGCCGCGCTCCAGACCGGCGAGCAAGATTGGCAGGAGACCACGCCGCATGATCTGTTGCCGGTGATCAAGGCTGCCGGCGACATCGAGACGCGTATCCTCGATCGCCGCGGCTACGCCTGCATGCTGCGCCTCAATCACCTGCAGCCGCCGTTTGACAATCCCGCCATCCGGCGTGCCCTGCTGGGTGCGATCGACCAGTCCGCGTTCATGACCGCGGTCGCCGGCACCGATCCGGCCTTTCAGGTCTCGCCGATCGGCTTCTTCGCGCCCGGCACGCCGATGGCGACCGACGTTGGCCTCGATGTGTTCCGTGGCCCGCGTGATTACGCCAAGGTGAAGGCCGATCTGAAAGCCGCCGGTTACAACGGCGAGAAGATCGTGGTGCTGGTCCCAACCAACTCGCTGGCGCAGAAGCCGCTTGGCGAGATCGCGGTTGATAGCTTGCGTAAGGCCGGCATGAACGTCGAATATGCCGGACTCGATTTCGCCGTCGTATTGCAGCGCCAGCTCAAGAAGGACCCGATCGGACAGGGCGGCTGGAGCGCGGCGGTCGGCAATTGGCAGGGCATCGACTGGCTCAACCCGGCCGGCAACACCAACATCCGCGGCGAAGGCAAGGTCGCCGGCTGGTACGCGAGCGAGAAGATGGGGCCGTTGCGCAGCCAGTGGCTTGCGGCCTCCGAGCTCGCGGAGCAGCAACGCATCTGCCGCGAGATCCAGGCGGTCGCGTTCGAGGAAATCCCCTATATTCCGATCGGCCTGTACAAACAGCCGACCGCCTATCGCAAGGCCATCACCGGCATTCTCGACGGCACCGCCGTCTTCTGGAACGTGCGCCCCGCATGAGCACCACAGCAATTTTCGGCAGCTATGTGCTGTCACGGAAGGACGGCGCGCAGGATGTGCTGCGCGACCATTGGGTCCTGGTCGAGGACAAAAGGATCGCGGCAATCACGCGCGACAGGCCCAGCGCGGACCAGGTCCATGATCGTCCGGGCCGGTTCGTGCTGCCGGGCCTCTTGAACCTGCACAATCACTGCTTCTCCGAGGCGGTCGCGCGCAGCCACACCGAAGACGGCAATGGCCGCCGCAATAACCAGAGCATCGTCTATACGGTGCTGCTGCCGCTGACCAAACGCGGGGCCGACATCTTGTCGGCGGAAGAGCGGCTCGCGGTGGCACGGCTCGGCATTCTCCAACTCCTGAAGGGCGGCGCCACCACGGTGATGGAGCCGTTCCGCAATTCGATTCCGGAAATGTTCGACGCGGCGGAGGAGATGGGCATCCGCTTCTACGGCGCGCCCTATCTGTTCTCCACATCCGACGCCAAAGCGGGCCCGGACGGTATCGTGCACTATTCCGGCGATGACGGCGCCAAGGACATGGCGATCTGGGATGCACTCTACCAGCGCTGGCACAATCGCGGCGACGGCCGCATCAGCCTTGCGATGAGCCCGCACGCCACAGACACCTGCGGTCCTGATCTGCTGAAAGCATGCGCCACCCGGGCGCGCGAGCTCGGGGTGCCCATCACGACGCACATGGCGCAGAGCCGAGCCGAGGTCGAGACCATCGGCAAGCGCTATGGCGGCCGCACGCCGGCGCAATATCTGGACTGGCTCGGCCTGCTGGCGCCCGACCTCATGGCGGCACATTGCATGTTCAGCAGCGACGACGACCTCAAGCTGATGGCCGCGCGTGGCATGACCGTGCTGAACTGCCCGCGCGTCTTCGCGCGCGCCGGCATCACCGCTGCATTCAGCCGCTTCGCCGGGCACGGTGTGCGCACCGTGGTCGGCACCGATGGCTACAACATGGACCTGCTCGGCGAACTCAATGCCGCCTCACTGATCTCAAAGATCACCTCGGCGCGTCCCGACGTCGCGAACTCGCCGGAGCTGATCGAAGCGAACACGGCTGTCGCCGCCGATGTCATCAAGCGCCCGGATCTCGGGCGCATCGAGCCGGGCGCCACCGCCGATCTCACCGTTGTCGATCTCACCCATCCGCATCTTCAGCCGCTGTTCGATCCCCGCCGCGCGCTGATCGCGCTCGCCAACCGCGCCAATATCGATCAGGTCATGGTCGACGGTCGTGTGCTGATCGATGCCGGCCGCTATCTCGGCGCCGACGAAGCTGCGATCACCGCGGCCGGCACCGCCGCGATCGGCAAGATCTGGGACCTGCCGGAAGCGCAGGCCGCGTTCAACGGCTAAAGAAGGTGCGCTCCCTCTCCCGCTTGCGGGAGAGGGTAGGGGAGAGGGTTCTCTCAGCACAGGGGCATTCCCAATGAGGAGAGAGCCCCCACCCGGCGCTCCGCGCCGACCTCCCCCGCAAGCGGGAGAGGTTGCAGCGAGCCCGGGGCGAGAGTGATTCAACTCAATGCGTTTCGGCAGCGTCCTCGAATTCGACCAACGCCTTGCGCATGGTTTCGACCAGATCGAGCGCCACCGGCGAGGGACTGCGCTGTGCCGGAAAGACGGCGGAGAATTCGAAGTCGATGCGCGGCAGGAAGCGACGCGCGACCACGCCGCGGGTGGCGAATTCCCGCGCGGTGAAGGGGTCGCAGATCGCGACGCCAAGCCCTGACGACACCATGCCGCACATGATCTCCGACAACGTGGTCTCGACCCTGAGCACGCGGCGGACCTCGTGACGATTGAAGACCTGGTCGAGGAGATGCCGGCTTGACGATCCCGCCGACAGCGAGATGAACGTCTCGCCTTCGAAATCGCGCGGCTCCAGGACTTCCTTCTCCGCGAGGCGATGACCGGTCGGCAGCACCGCGACGCGCGCCGGCGCCGGCAGCCGCAGGCTCGGCAGGCCGGAATGGGCGATCGGCACCTCGGCAAAGCCGATGTCGCATTGATTGTTCAGAACCCAGTCGACGACGATCGGAGAGATCACGCCGAAGAAAGCGAGATTGAGGTTCGGCCGCTCCTGCAGGAAGTGCCCGGCCAGGCGCGGCAAAAAGCCGTTCGCAAGCGCCGGGAGCGCGGCGATGCGCAGCGAGCCGGTGCGGCGGCCGCGGATTTCCTCGGCTGCCGCCGTGATGCGCTCGAGGCCGACGAACGAGCGCTCGACCTCGGTATAAAGCGCCATCGCCGCCGCGGTCGGCACCAGGCCGGTGCCGCGCCGCTCGAACAGCTCCATCTTCAACAGCGCCTGGAAGTCGCGTAGCAACCGGCTGACCGCAGGCTGCGTCACCACCATCAGCTTCGCAGCCTCCGTGACGCTGCCGGTCAGCATCATCGCGCGGAAGGCCTCTACCTGCCGCGAATTGATCCGCGCCATCCCATCGTCCAATCATAACATTTCGGCATGCAGAGGGTGCCATTATTCATTGGACGATGGAAGTATAGGTCTGCGATCTTTTTCATCAGAGCTGGAGCCAGCTCGCTTTTTCGGCAGATTGGAGGCGTTCAAACCTCCAAATCGCGCCAAAACCCGCCGAGCAGGGGCCGGAGCCCTGATCTGAGAGGGATTTGCGCGGAAGAAAATGCGGAAGGCGCCCAGCCGGAGATTTGTCGGCACGTCACCTCATTCCGGTATGGAGATCGGTCCACATGAAGACTTTTCGCCTTCTGACCGCGGTCAGCATCGCAGCACTCATTGCCGCCCCGTCGGCCGCCTCGGCCCAGCAAAAGACGCTCTATGTCGCCGGCTACGGCGGCTCGTTCGAGAAAACGATTCGCGACGAGGTGATCCCGGCGTTCGAAAAGGAGAACGGCGTCAAGGTCGAATACGTCGCCGGCAATTCCACCGATACGCTGGCCAAGCTCCAGGCGCAGAAGGGCAACCAGCAGATCGACGTCGCCATCGTCGACGACGGCCCGATGTACCAGGCGATCCAGCTCGGCTTCTGCGGCAAGCTCGACGGCCTGCCCGCCGACCTCTACGACACCGCGCGCTTCAAGGACGATCGTGCCGTCGCCATCGGCATCGTCGCGACCGGCCTGATGTACAACACCAAGGTGTTCAAGGAGAAAGGCTGGGCGCCGCCGACCTCCTGGAACGATCTGAAGGACACCAAATACGCCAAGCAGCTCGTGATCCCGCCGATCAACAACACTTACGGTCTCGAAGCGCTGGTGATGTTGTCGAAGATGAACGGCGGCGGCGAGACCAACGTCGATTCCGGCTTCAAGATCTTCAAGGAACAGATCAATCCGAACGTGCTCGCCTATGAGCCGTCGCCGGGCAAGATGACCGAGCTGTTCCAGTCCGGCCAGGCCGTGATCGCAGTGTGGGGCACCGGCCGTGTGCAGAGCTTTGCCAATACCGGCTTCCCCGTCGACTTCGTCTATCCCAAGGAAGGCGCCGCGACGCTGCTGACGACGGCGTGTCCGATCGCCAAGCCCAATGCCTCGCCGGTGGCGGCGAGCTTCGTCAAGATGCTGCTCGATCCGAAAACCCAGCTCGTGATGCTGAAGGATTACGGCTACGGCCCGGTGCTGAAATCGCTGGTGATCCCGCCGGAGCTCGGCAAGATGGCGCCGATCGGCGAGCGTGCGGCCAAGCTCTACAATCCGGACTGGACCGTCATCAACGAGAAGCGCGAGGAGTGGACCAAGCGCTGGAATCGCGAGGTCGAACGCTGATCGGTCGCCGCGGAGACAGCGTCATGGCCTATCTCGAGCTCGATCGGGTCGCAAAGCAGTTCGGCACGCAGACCGTGGTCGACGACTTCAGCCTGTCGGTGGGGAAGGGGGAGTTCATCTCCTTCCTCGGCCCCTCCGGCTGCGGCAAGACCACGACGTTGCAGATGATCGCGGGTTTCCTCGATCCCACACGCGGCGCGATCCGGCTGGAGGGCAAGGATCTGGCCGCGATCCATCCGGCCAAGCGTGGCCTCGGCATCGTGTTCCAGAGCTACGCGCTGTTTCCGCACATGACGGCGGCGGAGAACGTCGCCTTTGGCCTCGAGATGCGCAATGTGCCACGCAACGAGCGGGCCGAGCGCGTTCGCTCCGCGCTCGCGATGGTCGGCCTCGCCGGCTACGAGGACCGCCATCCCCGCCGCATGTCCGGCGGCCAGCAGCAGCGCGTGGCGCTGGCGCGTGCGCTGGTGATCAAGCCGAGCGTGCTCCTGCTCGACGAGCCGCTGTCGAACCTCGACGCCAAGCTGCGCGAGGAAATGCAGATCGAGCTGCGCCAGATCCAGCGTACAGTCGGCACCACGACGATTCTGGTCACGCATGACCAGAACGAGGCGATGTCGCTGTCCGACCGCATCGTGGTGATGAGCCAGGGCAAGATCGAGCAGATCGGCACGCCGCAGGAGACGTATGAGAAGCCGGCCTCCGCCTTCGTCTCGCAGTTTCTCGGCAAGACCAACGACTTTGCCGGGACGATCGACCGGACCGCGACGCCCGCGCAGCTGGTGGCGGGCTCCTGGAGCGCGCCGGCGCCGGTGGGCTTGAGCGGCCCCGTGACGGTCAGCATTCGTCCTGAAAGGATCGGCTTCGGCGATGCCGGCCTCTCTGCAAAGATCATCACGCGAATTTTCCAGGGCAATCACTGGCTGTTCCAGTGCGACAGCGAGTGCGGTCCGGCGATCGTGATCCGCCAGAATGACGGCAAGGCGCAACCGGGCGAAGGCGAGACCGTTCGCCTCATTTGGCGGCCCGAGGACATGAGCGTGCGCGCGAGGACTGTCGCATGAGCATGGCCGCCGAGGAGCGCAGCGTACGCGCGCCGTGGGCGCTGACCGCACCAGCCCTGATGCTGTTCGTCGGCGTGCTCTTGATCCCGCTGGTGATGACCGTGATGCTGTCGTTCCACGATTGGGGCCAGTACAAGGGCATCGAGCCGGTCTTCATCCTCAAGAACTGGCACGAGATCGCGACCGATCCCTATTACGCGGAAATGTTCTGGCGGACGTTCCGCATCGCGATCCTGACCACGGTGCTCACGGCGCTGCTCGGGGCACCTGAAGCCTACATCCTCAACCGCATGAGCGGCCGGTGGAAAAGCTTTTTCCTGCTGGTCATTCTCGGGCCGCTCTTGATCTCCGTGGTGGCGCGCACGCTCGGCTGGGCGCTGCTGTTCGGCGGCAACAACGGCCTCGTCAACAAGCTCTTGATGTCGCTCGGGGTGATGCGCTCCCCCATTCCCTTCATGTTCACCGAAACCGGCATGGTGATCGCGCTCGCGCATGTCATGATGCCGTTCATGGTGCTGTCGGTGTGGGCGGCGCTGCAGCGGCTCGATCCGCAGATCGAGAACGCGGCGATGTCGCTGGGCGCCGGTCCCGTCACCATCATCCGCCGCATCATCATGCCGCAGATCATGCCGGGGGTGCTGTCGGGCGCCATCATCGTGTTCTCGCTCTCGGCGAGCGCCTTTGCGACGCCCGCGATCATCGGCGGCCGGAGGCTCAAGGTCGCCGCGACGCTGGCCTATGACGAATTCCTCAACACCCTGAACTGGCCGCTCGGGGCCGCGGTCGCGACGCTCCTGCTGGTCGCGCTGGTCCTGATCGTCGTCGGCAGCAACGCGCTGATCGAGCGGCGCTATGCCGAGGTGTTCCGATGAGGCGGAACGGCCCCCTCGCGCTGATCTTCCACGCCATCTTCGTCATCGTGATGGTGGCGCCGATCCTGGTGGTGTGCCTGGTCGCCTTCACGCCCGAGGGTTTCCTGTCGCTGCCGACCAACGGCTTCTCCTTGCGCTGGTTCAGGACCATCGCGAACTATCCCGAATTCATTCACGCCTTCTGGGTCAGCCTTGGGTTGGGGGCGCTCTCGTCGTTCGTCGCGCTGCTGTTCGCGGTGCCGGCGGCGCTCGCGATCGCGCGCTATCGTTTCGCTGGACGTGATGCGCTTGCCGCGCTGTTCCTGTCGCCGCTGATGATCCCGCATGTCGTGCTCGGCATCGCCTTCCTGCGCTTCTTCACCTCGGCCGGCCTTGGCGGCAGCTTTGCCGCGCTGATCATCGCCCATGTCATCATCGTGTTTCCGTTCGCGCTGCGGCTGACGCTGGCAGCAGCGACCGGTATGGACCGCACGGTCGAGATGGCCGCCGTCTCGCTCGGTGCGGGCGGCTGGACCCTGTTCCGGCGCGTAACGTTGCCGCTGATCCTGCCCGGCGTCATCAGTGGCTGGGCGCTCGCCTTCATCCAGTCCTTCGACGATCTCACCATGACCGTCTTCCTCGCCGCGCCCGGCACCGAGACATTGCCGGTGCGCATGTTCCTTTATATCCAGGACAACATCGATCCGCTGGTGACGTCGGTCTCGGCCTGCGTGATCGCGATCACCATGACCGCCCTCGTTCTGCTCGACCGCTTCTACGGGCTCGACCGCGTGCTCGCCGGCAAGGGCGATACGGGGCGATAGGAGAACCCATGTCAGGAGAATATGACGTCGCCGTCGTCGGCGGCGGGCTGCTCGGCTCCGCCATTGCCTGGGGCCTCGGCCGGCTCGGCAAGACGGTCGCCGTGCTCGACGAAGGCGACATCACCAAGCGCGCCTCGCGCGCGAACTTCGCGCTGGTCTGGGTGCAGAGCAAGGGGCTCGGCATGCCCGCTTATACGGTGTGGACCGTGCAGGCGTCGCAGGCGTGGAGCCGGCTGGCGTCCGAACTGAAGCAGCAGACCGGGCTCGACGTCTGCCTTCAGCAGAACGGCGGCTTTCACCTCACCCTTGGCGAGGACGAATTCGGCCAGCGCACCGAGCTGGTCAAGCGCATGCACAACCAGACGGGCGCGGCCGACTACAAGATGGAGATGCTCTCCGCATCCGACGTGAAGAAGTCGCTGCCGCTGATCGGCCCCGAAGTCTCCGGCGGCAGCTATTGCCCGCTCGACGGCCACGTCAATTCGCTGCGGACGTTCCGCGCGTTCCACACCGGCTTCAAGGCATTCGGCATCGACTATTTCCCGGAGCGGCCGGTCTCCGCGATCGGCAAGAGCGGCGGCGAATTCCGCCTGACCACGCCGAAGGGCGAGCTCCGCGCCGCCAAGGTGGTGCTCGCCGCGGGCAACGCCAACCAGACGCTGGCGCCGATGGTCGGCCTCTATGCGCCGATGGGCCCGACCCGCGGCCAGATCGTGGTGACCGAGCGCACCATGCCGTTCCTGCCGCACCCGCTGACGACGATCCGCCAGACCGACGAAGGCACGGTGATGATCGGCGACAGCAAGGAGGACGAGCTCGACGACCGTACGCTGAAGCATTCGATCAGCGCGGTCATGACCGATCGCGCCCAGCGCATGTTCCCGCATCTGTCGCGCCTCAACGTGGTCAGGAGCTGGGCGGGCATCCGCGTCATGCCGCAGGACGGCTTTCCGATCTACGACCAGTCGGAGACGCATCCCGGCGCCTTCGTCGCCTGCTGCCATTCCGGCGTGACGCTCGCCTCCAACCACGCTTTCGAGATCGCGCGCATGGTGGTGCAGGGCGCGCTCGAGCCCGAGCTGGTCGGCGCGTTCTCGGCCAGCCGCTTCGGCGCGGGCGCGGCGAACAACAGCGGCTATTAGAGATACCGAGGAAGGAGCCAAGAGGCATCCCCATGTTCAAGAGATCCGAACAGGACAAGCGTCCACCGCTGCAGATCTTCGTCGACGGCGTAGCGGTCGCGGCGCGCCAGGGCGACACGGTCTCCGCCGCGCTGCTGGCCTCCGGCTGCGACGCACGTCGTTCGACCGCGGTGAGCGGCGCGCCGCGTCTGCCCTATTGCATGATGGGCGTGTGCTTCGATTGCCTCGTCACCATCGACGGCGTCGGCAACCGGCAGGGCTGCCTCGTGCCAGTGGCCGAAGGCATGCAAATCGAGATCCAGAAGGGCAAGCGGGAGATCGGGAAATGACTGTGGCTCCCAAGCGCGAAGACTATGACGTCGTGGTGATCGGCGCCGGGCCCGCCGGCCTTGCTGCGGCGGTGACCTCGGCCGAAGCCGGCCTCTCGACGCTGCTGCTCGACGAGAATATCGGCCCCGGCGGTCAGGTGTTCCGCGCCATCGCCTCGACGCCCGTGACCGACCGCAACCAGCTCGGCCCAGATTATTGGGTTGGAGCCGATCTCGTGCAATCGCTGCGCGCGAGCAGCGCCGAGGTGATTCATCGTGCGACCGTCTGGAGCCTCGACCGCAATCTCGAGATCGCCGTCTCGATCGGCGGCGCTTCCGCCTTCGTCAAGGCCAGGCGCGTGATCCTCGCGACCGGCGCGCTGGAGCGGCCGTTCCCGATTCCCGGCTGGACGCTGCCGGGCGTGATGACCGCGGGCGCGGCGCAGACCATGCTGAAATCCTCGGCGCTCGTGCCCGACGGCCGCACGGTGATCGCAGGGCAGGGCCCGCTGCTCTGGCTGCTGGCCGCGCAGATCCTGCGCCTCGGCGGCCGCATCGATCGCATTCTCGACACCACCGAGCGCGGCAATTATTTCGCCGCGCTGCCCCACGCCTTCGCCTTCCTGACCTCGCCCTATTTCGCCAAGGGCCTGTCGATGATGCGCGAGGTCAAAGCGAAGGTGCAGGTCGTCTCCGGCGTCACCGAACTCTCGGCATCCGGTGACGGCCAACTCGCGAGCGTGAGTTATGTCGCGGGCGGCAAGCGCGAGACCATTCCGGCCGATCTGCTCCTGCTGCATCAAGGCGTCGTGCCCAACGTCAATCTGGCGATGTCCGCCGGTGTCGAGCATCGCTGGGACGACCTGCAACTCTGCTGGTCGCCGGTGCTCGATGCGAGCGGCAATTCGACCATTCCCGGCATTGCGATCGCCGGCGACGGCGCCGGCATCGGTGGTGCGAGCGCCGCCGTGGTGCGCGGCCGTATCGCGGCGCGCGCGGCCGTGGAAGCATTATCGCCCGCAGCTGCGGCGAAGCTCCCGCCGATGGCAACGCTCCGTTCCGATCTCGCCAAGGCCGAGCGCGGCCGCGTCTTCCTCGACACGCTGTTCCGCCCCGCGCCGCAGTTCCGGATTCCCTCGGGTGACACCATCGTCTGCCGCTGCGAGGAAGTCACGGCAAAGGACGTTCTCGATGCCGTCGCGATCGGCGCGACCGGTCCGAACCAGCTCAAGGCCTATCGCCGCACCGGCATGGGACCGTGCCAGGGCCGGCTCTGCGGCCTCACCGTCACCGAGCTGATGGCGCAGGCACGCGGAAAGACGCCGCAGGAGATCGGCTATTACCGGCTGCGCGCGCCGGTGAAGCCGATCACGCTCGCCGAGCTCGCCGCCGTTCCCAAGAGCGAGGCGGACGTCAAGGCGGTGGTTCGCGGATGACCAAGAACGTGGATGCGATCGTCGTCGGCGGCGGCATCCACGGATGCTCGACCGCGCTGCATCTGTGCCTCGCCGGCCTGAAGCCGGTGCTGATCGAGAAGGACTATGCCGGCCGCCACGCCTCGGGCGTCAATGCCGGCGGGGTGCGTCAGCTCGCGCGCCACATCCCCGAGATTCCGCTCTCGATCCGCTCGATGGGAATCTGGGAGAAGATTGCAGATCTCGTCGACGACGATTGCAGCTTCGAGAGCCACGGCCAGGTGCTGGTCGCGGAAAACGAGGAGGAGCTGGCGATCTGCCGCGCGCGCGTCGCCGAGCTCAACGCGCTCGGTTTCACCCATGAAGAGCTGATCGATGCGACCGAGCTGCGGCGGCTCGTGCCCGCGGTTGCCGAAACGTGCCCCGGCGGCGTCGTGTCGCGCCGTGACGGCGCCGCCAATCCGGCGCAGACGACGACGGCGTTCAGGCGCAAGGCCGAGCAGCTTGGCGCGACCGTGCGTGAGGGTATCGCCGCCTCCAACGTCCGCTACGGTGCCGGCCTCTGGCATGTCGATGTCGGTCCTGAAACCTTTGCCGCGCCGGTGCTGGTCAATGCCGCCGGCGCCTGGGCCGGCAAGATCGCCGCCGCACTTGGCGAGCCGGTTCCGGTCGAGACCGTGGCGCCGATGCTGATGATCACCTCGCGCGTGCCGCACTTCATCGACCCCGTCGTGATCCTGCGCGGGCGAAAGCTCTCCTTCAAGCAATTCAGCAACGGCACCGTGCTGATCGGCGGTGGCCATCTGGCGACGCCCTATCAGGATCGCAACGAGACCGTGCTGGACTGGAAGAGCCTCGCGACCAGCGCCCGCACCGTGTTCGAGCTGTTTCCGGTGATGCGCAGCGCCTCCATCGTCCGCGCCTGGGCCGGGATCGAGGCGAAGATGAAGGACGATATCCCGGTGTTCGGTCCGAGCAGCCGTCACAAGGGCCTCTATCACCAGTTCGGCTTCTCGCTGCATGGCTTCCAGCTCGGCCCCGGCGCCGGCGCCGTGATGGCCGAGCTGATCGTCAACGGCGGCACCCAGACCCGAATCAGCGATCTCGGCATCGACCGCTTCCATCCTTTCACGCTCTAAGAAGAGGACAACATGAGCATCACCCGCAGCATCCGCACGCCCATCATGCACCGCGCCGTCGAGGCAGGCGGCTTCGTCTTCCTCGGCGGTACCATCGCCGACGACACCTCGGTCTCGATGGGCGAGCAGACCCGCAACATCCTCGGCAAGATCGCTGGCTATCTGAAGGAAGCGGGAACCGACAAGAGCCGCGTCGTCAGCGCCTCGATCTTCGTCACCGACCTTGCCAAGAAGAAGGAGATGGATGCGGCCTGGACCGAGTTCTTCGGCGACAATCTGCCGACCCGGGCCACAGTCGGCGTTGCCGATCTCGGCGGCGGCGCGCTGATCGAGGTCGTAGTCACCGCGCTGAAGGGTTGATCGCGACAGGGCGACGGACGTCAGCACGAGTCACGCTGGCCTACTTGCGATCGGGATGAGGCGGCGGATCGATGTCGCCGCCAAGCTGTGCATCCATGGCGGGATCGTCTGATCCCGCTTGACCGTTCGGATCTTGCAGTGATTTTCAAAAACCCGACGCCCTGCCCCCAGCGCGTCGGGTGGAAAAAATGAGTATCAATCCGTGATCCCAATGCGATTGTTGTGACGCGTGCCGCACCAATTTTCTACTCCGGGAAACTACCGCGTTGGAACCGGACCTATTCCTTCGTGCGCGGGCCTATGATTCCGCGCTTCCACCCGGCTCCAGCGCTTCGCCGATCTCCAGCGGATGGGCCATGGTCTCGTGCAGCGCCTCGCGATCGAGCTCGCCTTCGGAAATGCTGATGACGACGCAGGCAACGCCGTTGCCGATCAGATTGGTCAGCGCGCGGCATTCGCTCATGAACTTGTCGATGCCGACCAGGATCGCAATCGACTGGATCGGGATGTCAGGCACGATCGAGAGCGTCGCGGCGAGCGTGATGAAGCCCGCGCCGGTGACGCCAGAGGCGCCCTTCGAGGTGATCATGGCGATGCCGAGGATGCCGAGCTCCTGCCAGATGGTCAGATGTGTGTTGGTCGCCTGCGCCAGAAACAGCGTCGCCAGCGTCATGTAGATGTTGGTGCCATCGAGATTGAAGCTATAGCCGGTGGGAATGACGAGGCCGACAACGGAACGCGAGGCGCCGAGATGCTCCATCTTCTGGATCATTTGCGGCAGCACCGTCTCGGAAGAAGAGGTGCCGAGCACGATCAGAAGCTCGTCCTTGATATAGGCGATGAAGCGCAGGATCGAGAAGCCGGCCAGCCGCGCGATCGCGCCGAGCACGATCAGCACGAACAGGATGCTGGTGAGATAGAACGTGCCGATCAGCGCCGCGAGGTTGAGCAGCGAGCCGAGGCCGTAGGCACCGACCGTGAACGCCATCGCCCCGAAGGCGCCGATCGGCGCGACGCGCACGATGATGCGGATGATGCCGAAGAACATCTTCGCGGCCTTGTCGATCGCGTCCGCAATGGGCTCGCCGGCCTTGCCGAGGAACGCGATGGCGAAGCCTGAGAGGATCGAGATCAAGAGCACCTGCAAGAGGTCACCGCGCGCGATCGCACCCAGATAGCTGTCGGGAATGATCGCCATCAGATGGGCGACGATGCCTTCCTCATTGGCCTTGGTGACGTAGGTCGCGACCGATTTGGGATCGATCGTGGCGGGGTCGATGTTGAAGCCGTGCCCGGGCTGGAGGATCTCGCCGACCAAGAGGCCAACCGCAAGCGCGACGGTCGAGACGGTCTCGAAATAGATCAGCGACTTCAGCCCGACCCGGCCGACGCGCTTGAGGTCACCCATCGAGGAGATGCCGTGCACGACGGTGCAGAAGATCACCGGCGCAATCATCATCTTGATCAGCGCGATGAAGCCGTCGCCGAGCGGCTTCAAGGCCTTGCCGAGATCGGGATAGGAATAGCCGATCAGCACCCCGAGCGCGATCGCGATCAGCACCTGGACGTAGAGGATCTTGTACCAGGGCTGGCGGCGGCGGAGGATGGCTGGCTGGATCGCGACTTGTGTCATAGAGTGGGCCCCGGAACGCATTGATCATGCATGATTTGAATCATGCATGACCTGCACCATGTGATGGCCGCCGCAGAAGTGACAATCACATTTTTGTCTGTTTGCACGAAGATCGATCGCGGAGTCGCAAGCGCGCTTGTTGTCGATCGCCTGCGGCGCTGCCTGCCGATCATCCTCGGTGCGATCGGCGGACGCCTCGGGTCCTTGGTGAACGGCCTCGCCTCGGCATGCCGATCGACTCCACCCGGCTGCCGGCCGCGCCGTGTGTCCAGGGATGCGTGCAGCGTATGCACAACCGGCTGGAACAAAACGCCGGTTCCATCCATGATGATGCATCTGGAGAGAACACATGCCGCAAACCGAACGTTCGACTTCGTTTCCCTCGCGCCTTGTCGGCCAATATGCGCTGGTGACCGGCGCCTCGCAGGGCATCGGCCGCGCCGTCGCCGTCAGGCTTGCGCAGGAAGGTGCGACCGTCGCCATCAATTATTTCGAGCACGAGGAGCGGGCGGAGGAGACGCTGGCACTCGCTCGGGCGGCTTCGAGCGACCGCGGCCACGGCGAGCCCGATCATTGTATCGTCAAGGCCAATGTCGCCGACGAGCAGGACATTGCTGCGATGTTCGAGGCGATCCTTTCGCGCTGGAAGCGCCTGGATTGTCTCGTGAACAATGCCGGCTTCCAGAAGGAATCGCCGAGCGAGGCGCTGGACGTCGAAACCTATCGCCGCATCATCGACGTCAATCTGAACGGCGCTGTGCTCTGCGCGCAGAGGGCACTTGCGCATTTCGTCAAGCGCGGCGGAGGCGGCAGCATCATCAACTGCTCCAGCGTGCACCAGATCATTCCCAAGCCCGGCTATCTCGCTTATTCGATCAGCAAGGGCGGCATGGCCAATTTGACCCGCACGCTGGCGCTCGAATTTGCCGGCCGCGGCATCCGCGTCAATGCTGTCGGGCCCGGCGCGATCGATACGCCGATCAATGCGGCCTGGACCGGCGACCCCGAAAAGCGCGGCGTCGTCACCAGCCACATTCCCATGGGGCGCGTCGGCACGCCGGAGGAGATCGCCGCCGTTTTCGCCTTCCTCGCCTCCGACGATGCGAGTTACATCACCGGGCAGACCCTCTATGCGTGCGGAGGCCTGACACTGTTCCCGGAATTCCGGGAGAATTGGGCAAGCTGAACGTCGGCTTCGGACCTCCGGGATGGTGGTCGCGACCGGGCAGGGGCCTGCGGCGCCGTGTGCTATCGACCCTCGACGACGCTACCGCTATTGCGGGTGCCGACACATGAAGGGCTCGTGACCACACCCATCAACATCAACGCTTACAGTGACGCACTGGTGGTCCTCGCGACCGCCGGCGTCGTGGTACCGATTGTCCGCCATTGGGGCATCAATCCCGTGCTGGGCTATCTCGGCGCCGGCGCCATTCTCGGTCCGCTCGGGCTCGGCTCGCTCGTTCGAGAAATACCGTTCCTGTACTGGTTTACGGTGACGGATGCGCAGAACGTCGAGGGTATCGCCAATCTCGGCATCGTATTCCTGCTCTTCCTGATCGGCCTCGAACTGTCTTTCCGGCGGCTCGTCACGATGCGGCGTCTGGTGTTCGGGCTCGGTGGCCTGCAGGTGCTGGTGACGTCCGCGATGATTTTCGGCGTGGCGCTTCTCTCCGGGCAGAGCTCCGATATGGCCGTCATCCTCGGCGCCAGTCTTGCGCTGTCCTCTACCGCGATCGTGCTCGAGCTTCTGTCCGGCGAGAAGCGGCTTGCGACCACGACCGGGCGTGCCAGCTTCGCGGTGCTGATTGCCCAGGATCTCGCGGTGGTTCCCATTCTGGTTTTCGTCTCGGTGCTCGGCGCAGACAGCGGCGGCTCCGTCCTGGCGCACATCTCCAGTGCAATTCTCAAGGCCGCGCTGGCGGTCGCTGTCCTCATTCTGCTCGGACGGCTGCTGATGCGTCCGCTCTTCCAGATGGTTGCGGGCACCCATTCGACCGAGTTGTTTGTCGCCGCGACCTTGTTCGTCATCGTCGGCGCAGGACTGGCCGCCCACCAAGCTGGCCTGTCGATGGCGCTCGGAGCCTTCGTTGCAGGACTGATGCTGGCGGAAACGGAGTATGGCAAAGCCATTGAGGCCACCGTTGAGCCGTTCAAGGGCCTGCTGCTCGGCATCTTCTTCTTCACCGTCGGCATGGCCATCGACTTTCGCGTGTTCTTGCGCGAGCCGGGTTGGCTGCTGGCCGCCGTTATCGGTATTCTCGCCGGCAAGGCGATCGTGCTCATCGTCCTGGGCCGCCTCTTCAGGCTGTCATGGTCCGCGGCGATCGAGATCGGATTCCTGCTGGGTCCAGTCGGCGAATTCGCTTTCGTCAGCATCGGAATGGCGGCAGCCGGCGGCCTGATCGAGCCTGGTGTGTCGAGCTTTGCCGTTGCCGTCACCGCCGTGACGATGGCATTGACGCCGCTCCTGGGCATGCTCGGGCAACGATTGGCCGCGAAGTTGGGTCGCGAGCGCACGCCAGATCCTGAACTGGCGGTTCGCCCGCCCGGCGACCGGGCGCAGGCCATCGTGGTCGGCTATGGCCGCGTTGGCAAGGTCGTCTGCTCGCTGCTGACCGGCCACGGCCTGAACTACATCGCGGTTGATCACGAGGCAATCGCCGTGGCACGCGACCGCCGCGACGGTCACAAGGTCTATTTTGGCGATGCGACGGAGCCGGGCTTCCTCGAAGCTTGCGGCCTGATGCAGACGACCGGCGTGATCATCACCATCCAGTCGCGGTCGGCGATCGACGCCGTCGTCGAGCGGGTTCGCGCGGTGCGCCCGGATGTGCTGATCGTCTCGCGTGCGCGGGATGCCGAGCATGCCCGCCACCTCTATGCGATCGGGGCAACCGATGCTGTGCCCGAAACCATCGAGGCAAGCCTGCAGCTTTCCGAAGCCGCGCTGATCGGCCTCGGAGTTGCGGTCGGGCCCGCGATAGCCTCGGTGCACGAGAAGCGGGACGAATTCCGGCTGACGCTGCAACAAGCCGCGCGCAAGGCAGACCCGGAGATATCCCGCCCATCCGCTATCGCAGGCCGCCACGATGGGCGGCATTGATCTGGCAAGACCGCGGCGCGCAGACTACATAGGGGCCATGTCAAACCCGCCGCTCCAGGACTTCATCGACCGGCACGACAAACTGTTCGTGCTGACCGGCGCCGGCTGCAGCACCAATTCGGGCATTCCTGATTATCGCGACAGCTTTGGCAAGTGGAAGCGGACCCAGCCGGTCAACTTCCAGTCCTTCATGTCGGACGAGCATACGCGGCGGCGCTATTGGGCACGCAGCCTGATCGGCTGGCGGCGGTTCGGCCAGGCCAAGCCGAACGACGCGCATCACGCGCTGGCCCGGCTCGAGGCGAACGGGCGGTGCGAGATGCTGCTGACCCAGAACGTCGATCGGCTGCATCAATCCGCCGGCCACCGCCAGGTGATCGACCTGCACGGCCGGCTCGACTTGGTTCGCTGCATGGGCTGCGGCCGCAAGACGCCGCGGAGCGAATTCCAGGATGCGCTCGGCCGCGCCAATGCGGAATGGCTGACACTCGATGCCGCCGATGCTCCCGATGGCGACGCCGATCTGGAGCACGAGGAATTCTCGTCCTTCCAGGTGCCTCCTTGCGAAGCCTGCGGCAGCATTCTCAAACCTGACGTCGTGTTCTTCGGGGAGAACGTCCCGCGCGACGTCGTCGCCACAGCGCAGGATCATCTGGCTAAGGCCGACGCCATGCTGATCGTCGGCTCGTCGCTGATGGTCTATTCCGGATTTCGGTTCGTACAGGCTGCAGCGCAACGCAGCATTCCGATTGCGGCCGTCAATCTCGGCCGCACCCGCGCCGACGATCTGCTGACGCTGAAAGTCGAGGAGCGCTGCGAGGCGGCGCTTGCATTCCTGCTCTGATCGCGCCAGTGCCGAACACGCCTTGCCTATTGCATAGGTGCCAAGCAGAATAGCCGGACGCGGCTTGGTCCTTGCCGTTCATGGCATGGAAATTGCTGCGTTTTCGACCGCAGTCTTGACGATCAGCACGGAGAATTTGGAATGCTTGAGGGAGCCGAAGTGCGGCTTGCCGTCGATATCGGTGGCACGTTCACCGACATCGTGCTGGACGTTGGCCTGGATCGCAAGACGCGCAAGGTGCTGACGACGCCGCAGCGGCCCGAGCAGGCGGTACTGGACGGCATGCGTCTCATCCTCGCCGATGCCCGCGCCCATATCAGCGACATCGATGTCTTCATTCACGGCACCACGCTGGCGACCAACGCGATCATCGAGCGCCGGGGTGCCAAGACTGCCCTGATTGCGACCGAAGGCTTTCGCGACGTGCTCGATATCGGCACCGAAAGCCGCTACGACCAGTACGATCTCAGTATCGACAAGCCCAGGCCTCTGGCGCCGCGCAGCCTTCGTTTTACCGTGCCCGAGCGCGTCGACGCCCACGGCGCCGTCCGCCTCCCGCTTGACGAAGCTTCAGTGCGCGCACTCGCGCCGAAATTGCGCGAGCTGGGCGTCGAGAGCGTCGCCATCGCCTTCCTGCACTCCTACGCCAATCCCGAGCATGAGCGACGTGCAGCTGCGATCCTGGCGGAGGAGATGCCAGGCGTCTCCGTGACCGTGTCCTCCGCCGTCTGTCCCGAGATCCGCGAGTATGAGCGTACATCGACTGCGGTCGCGAATGCCTATGTGCAACCCCTGATCGACGGTTATCTCGCCCGCATGGCCGACGCCTTGCAGGTCGAGCAATTCCGCGGCGCGATCTACCTGGTCACTTCAGGCGGCGGCGTCACGTCGATCGAGACCGCGCGGCGCTTTCCGGTGCGCCTCGTCGAATCCGGCCCCGCCGGCGGCGCGATCTTCGCGGCGCAGATCGCGGCAAGGCTCGGCGAGAGCAAGGTGCTGTCCTTCGATATGGGCGGCACCACCGCAAAGATCTGCCTGATCGAGAAATACCAGCCCGAGACCTCGCGCGTGTTCGAGGTCGACCGCGCCGCGCGCTTCCTCAAGGGCTCCGGCCTGCCGGTGCGCATTCCCGTGATCGAGATGGTCGAGATCGGCGCCGGCGGCGGTTCGATCGCGCATGTCGACGCGATGAAGCGTGTCACTGTCGGCCCGGAGAGTGCCTCGTCGGAGCCTGGCCCCGCCTGTTACGGTCGCGGCGGCCAGCGTCCGGCGGTAACGGATGCCGATGTTGCGCTGGGCATGATCGATCCCGATGCATTCGCGGCGGGCACGATCAAGCTCGACCCTGAGCTTTCGAAGCAGGCACTGCTGCGCGACGTCGGCGAGCCGCTCGGCCTGTCCGCGGAAACCGCGGCCTATGCGGTGCACGAGGTCGTCTGCGAGAACATGGCGAGTGCGGCGCGCGTCCATGCGGTCGAGCGCGGCGAGATCGTCGGCCAGCACACGCTGATCGCCTTTGGTGGTGCTGCGCCGCTGCATGCGGCGCGTGTCGCCGAGAAGATCGGCGTCTCCCGGGTGATCGTGCCTTCGAATGCCGGCGTCGGCTCGGCCGTCGGCTTCCTGGCCGCGCCGATCGCCTATGAGCTGGTGCGCAGCCGCCATGTCCGGCTCGACGATTTCGACACCGAGGCGGTCTCCGACCTGTTGCAGGACATGGTGACCGAAGCGCGCGCGCTGGTTGAGCCTGGCGCGGCCGGCGCGCCGGTGCGCGAGCGTCGTGCTGCCTTCATGCGCTATGTCGGTCAGGGCCATGAGATCTCCGTCGAGCTGCCGAACCGGCGGCTGACGGCGGCCGATCTCGCCGGTTTGCGCCGGAAGTTCGAGGCCGATTATGCAGCGATGTTCGAGCGGTCGATTCCGGGGGCGGCGATCGAGGTGTTGAGCTGGTCGGTGCTCGCGACCACCGAGGCGCGCAATCCGCCGACCGTTGCGGCCGTCGCGCGCAAGCCCGCCGGCAAGGCGGCCGGCAGCCGCAAATTCTTCGACGGCCGCGCCGGCGAGGTGATCGAGATCCCGCTCTATCGCCGCGAAGACATGGCGCCGGGCGCGACTATCGCGGGCCCTGCCGTGATCGCGGAGGATGAGACCTCCACCTTCGTCTCCACCAGTTTCGACGCGCATATCGACGGTGCCGGCAGCATCGTCATGGAACGAAAGGCGGCCTGATCATGAGCAAGGCAAATGGCGCGAGCCTGATCGACCTTCAGATCATGTGGCACCGGCTGATCGCCGTGGTCGAGGAGCAGGCGCAGGTGCTGCTCCGCACCGCCTTCAGCCCGATCGTGCGCGAATGCGGCGACCTCTCGGCCGGCGTGTTCGATCTCAAGGGCCGCATGCTGGCGCAGGCGGTGACCGGCACGCCCGGCCACGTCAACTCGATGGCGGAATCGGTCAAGCACTTCATCGCCCACTTTCCGATCGAGACGATGAAGGAAGGCGATGCCTATATCACCAACGATCCCTGGATGGGGACCGGCCATCTCAACGACTTCGTCGTCACCACGCCCTGCTTCAAGGACGGCAAGCCGGTGGCGCTGTTCTCCTGCACCAGCCATCTCATGGATATCGGCGGCATCGGCTTCGGCCCCGACGCCACCGACGTGTTCATGGAGGGGCTCTACATCCCCATGCTGAAGCTGATCGACCAGGGCGTCGTCAACGAGACGCTGATGGCGATGATCCGCACCAATACGCGGCTGCCGATCGATACGGAGGGCGACACCTATTCGCTGGCCGGCTGCAACGACGTCGGCTGCGAGCGACTGGTGGAGATGATGAGCGAGTTCGGCATCGACACGCTCGACGAGCTCGGCGATTACATCTGCGATCGCTCGCGCGAGGCCGTGCTGGCCGAGATCGCGAAGCTGCCGAAGGGCAGCTGGCGCAACACCATGGTGGTCGACGGCTATGATGCCCCGGTGACGCTGGCGGCGACGCTGACGATCTCGGATGCGGGCATTCACGTCGATTTCGACGGCACATCCGCAGCCTCGAAGTTCGGCATCAACGTGCCCTTGTCCTACACCACCGCCTACACCGTGTTCGGCCTCGGCTGTGTGGTCGCCTCGCAGATTCCGAACAATGCCGGCTCGCTCTCGCCGCTGACGGTGTCGGCGCCGGCGGGTGCGATCCTCAATGCGCCCAAGCCCGCGCCGGTTGCCTCGCGCCATATCATCGGCCAGATGCTGCCGGATGTGGTGTTCGGCTGCCTGCGCCAGATCATTCCGGAGCGTGTGCCGGCGGAAGGCACCTCCTGCCTGTGGAATCTCAACGTGCGCGGCCAGACCCGCTCCGGCGTCGGCGGCAATTACGGGTTCTCGATGGCGGTGACCTCCAATGGCGGCACCGGCGCGCGCTTCGGCAAGGACGGCCTGTCGGCCACCGCCTATCCGAGCGGCGTGCGCGGCACGCCGGTCGAGATCGCGGAGACGCAGACGCCTTTGATCTTCTGGCGCAAGGAGCTGCGCCCGGATTCCGGCGGGGCAGGGCGCACCCGCGGCGGTCTCGGCCAGATCATCGAGGTCGGCAGCGGCGTCGATGCGCCGTTCGACATCCTGGCGGCATTCGACCGCATCGATCATCCACCGCGCGGACGCGATGGCGGCCGAAACGGCGAGGCCGGCTATGTCGGCCTCAAGTCCGGCAAGAAGCTGCGCGGCAAGGGCTTTCAGCAGGTGCCGCCGGACGATCGGCTGGTGGTGCTGACGCCCGGCGGCGCCGGCATCGGCGATCCCGCGACGCGCGAGCGTGCGGCAGTCAAGGAAGATATCGAAAGCGGGCTCGTGTCCGCCGGCAACGCCGCTGCAGTTTACGGGTACGCGCGCTGACGTGTCAGGGCGCTTGGATCAACGGAGGGGTGCAATGATCACGAGACGGAACTTCACCGCGGGCGCAGCGACGCTGCTCGCCGCAGGTCACATCTCGACCCGTGCGCGGGCGGCGACGACGAGCTGGGACATGTCGACGGTCTGGCCCGACGGCAATTTCCACACCCAGAACGCGATGGCCTTCGCGGAGGAGGTGAAGAAGCAGACGGGCGGTTCGGTCGCGATCACCGTGAAGGCCGGCGGCCAGCTCGGCTTCAAGGGGCCCGAGCACCTGCGCGCCGTGCGCGACGGCCTGGTGCCGCTCGCCGACGTCCTCAACATCCAGCAGGTCGGCGACGAGCCCTTCATGGGCGTCGAGAGCATTCCGTTCCTCTGCGGCTCGGTGGACGAGTTGAAGGTCCTGCACAAATACGTGCGGCCCGAATACGAGAAGATCGCCGCGCGCAACAACCAGAAGATTCTCTACATCGTGCCATGGCCGACGCAGTACCTGCACCTCAAGGCGAAGGTCGCCGACGTCGAGGGCCTGAAGAACATCAAGATTCGCGTGCCCGACAAGAATGCGGTCGACATGTTGAATGCGGTCGGCATGGCGGCCGTGATGATCCCCTGGGGCGAAACGATCCCCGCGCTGGCCTCCGGCGCGGTGGCCGGCGTCTCCACCTCGTCGGTGTCGGGCGTCGACGGCAAGTTCTGGGAGTTCCTGAAATACGTCTACCCGACCAATCACGTCTGGTCGTCGCAGATGCTCACCGTCAATCTCGAGTCCTGGAAGGCGCTCAGCGCCGACCAGCAGAAGCTCGTCGCGGATATTGCGGCGAAGATGGAGCCGGGCTTCTGGGCCAATTCGCTCAAGGCCGACGTCGACAGCCTCAACCGCCTGAAGGAAGGCGGCATGGAGGTGGTGCCGGTCTCGCAAGCCATGATGACGGACATTCGGGCCAAGACTGCGCCGCAGCTCGACGCCTTCCTCAAGCGCGTGCCGGCAGCGGACAAGCCAGTGCGGGCCTATCTCGCCGAAATGAAGCGTGGCTGAGGATGATGTCGTGGTGAGCATCTCGCCCGAAGCTCCGCAGAGCCTGAATGCAGCGGCGCCGGCGCCGCTGCGCATCCTGCTCGACGGCATCGATCGCCTTGGCCGGCTCGACGGCTGGATCGGCGGCGGCTGTCTCTTGATGCTGACGCTGCTGATGCTCTGCGAGGTCGCGACGCGCTTCCTGTCGAACTTCCTGCCGTTCTTCCCGCCCAGCATCTCGATCGCGTGGGAATACTCTTCTTATCTCATGGCGGCGTCCTTCACCTTCGGCGCCGCCATGACCTTGCGCGTCGGCGGCCATATCCGTGTCGTGCTGCTGCTGAAGAACGTGCCGGCGCCAGTGCAGCGCGCGCTGGAGATCCTTTCAGCCGCGGCCGGATTCGCCTTCATGGCGTTCCTGACCTCGGCCATGGCGAAGTTCGCCTGGAGCGCCTTCGTGCGTGGCCAGGTCTCGACCTCGAGCGACACGCCGCTGTGGTTTCCACAGGCGATCGTCACCTTCGGCATGCTGCTGCTGACGCTCCAGTTCCTGGCGCGCGCGATCCAGGCCGCGCTCGGCCTGCCCCTGGAGGATCATCGCATGAAGGCCTCGCCCGTCGAATGATCGCCTTGCCCGCACCCGGATTCAAGATCGCATGACCATCGAAGTCGTCGCACTGTTCGCGATCCTGTTCGCGCTGCTGGCGTGCGGCGTCTGGATTGGCCTCACGCTGGCACTCACTGCGACGCTGCTGCTCGCGATGTTCCGTTCGATCCCGCTCGACAAGCTGCTGCCGCAATACGCCTGGAACATCCTGACCACGCAGGAGCTGCTGGCGCTGCCGCTGTTCATCCTGATGGGCGAATTGCTGTTTCGCACCCGCCTGTCACGGTCGCTGTTCCAGGGCCTCGCGCCCTGGGCCGGCCTGCTGCCGGGCCGCCTGCTGCATGTCAATGTGATCGGCTGCACCATCTTCGCCGCGATCTCGGGCTCGTCGGCGGCGACCACGCAGGTGATCGGCCGCATGTCGCTCAACGAGCTGCTGCGCCGCGGCTATTCGCGCGACATCGCGATCGGCTCGCTCGCCGGTGCCGGCACGCTCGGCTTCCTGATTCCGCCCTCCAACATCATGATCATCTACGGCGTGCTCGGCGACGTCTCGATTTTGAAGCTGTTCACCGCGGGCGTGCTGCCGGGGTTCCTGCTCGCCGCCACCTTCATGGCCTGGGTGATGCTGCATACGAGTCTCGACCGCACGATGGTGCCGGAGACTGAAGCAAAGCTTTCGCAGGTGCCATGGAGCGAACGCTTCGCTGCGCTGAAGGACCTCGCGCCGGCACTGTTCCTGATCGCCTGCGTGCTCGGCTCGATGTATGGCGGGCTCGCCACGCCGTCAGAAGCCGCCGCCGTCGGCGTGCTCGGCGCGGCGCTGGTGGCCTGGGCGCAGGGCGCGATGTCGCAGCAGGTGATGCGCGACGTGCTGATCGGCTCGGTCGTCACCTGCTCGATGATCGCGCTGATCGTATTAGGGGCCTCGATCCTCGGCAATGCCGCGGCCTTCCTCGGCATCCCGCAGGCGGTCGCCGCCTTCGTCAAGGGGCTCGGTTTGTCGCCCTTCATGTTGATCGTCGTGCTGATCGTCTTCTACCTGATCCTCGGCTGCTTCCTCGACGGCTTCTCGATGATCGTGATGACGCTGCCGATCGTGCTGCCGATCGTGAAGGGAGCGGGCTTCGACGAGATCTGGTTCGGCGTGTTCCTCGTGCTCGCCGTCGAGATGGCGCAGATCACCCCGCCGGTCGGCTTCAATCTGTTCGTGATCCAGGGCCTGACCGAAGACGGACTCGGCTACATCGCGCGCGTCACGATGCCGTACCTGATGATCATGATCGGCTTCGTGCTGCTGCTGACGCTGTGGCCGGGCATCGTCACGATCCTACCGCGGCTGCTGTACGGGTAGGAGCCGCAAGCGCGCCGCGCGACCGCGCATGTCGTAGGCCGACGATGTGTCACGACCGCAGCGCCGTGATTCTCTTTTGACCATCCGCTGGTTGCCTGGCTCTCTCCGGCTCGCGCGTTGAGTGCGTTTTTGCCGAAAATAGTCAGTTGCAGCGTCATTTCAGCGTGCGATGAGTTCGGGAAATTTAGGCAAATTAAATCCTTTCGGCGCTTACCTGAAGTTCACAGGTTCGATTTTTGCGAATGCCGCGCTGGAGGCTCTCATGCGGACCAATCTTCCGGTCACGCCCGTCGAATATCCGATTACCGATGAGACACTCATCGTCTCTCACACCGATACGAAAGGAAAGCTGACCTACGTCAACGATCACTTCGTCGAAGCCTCCGGATTTTCCGAAGCCGAGCTGATGGGGCAGCCTCACAACATTATCCGCCATCCGGATATGCCGCCCGCGGCCTTCGAAAATCTGTGGGCCACGCTCCAGCAAGGCAAGCCCTGGTCGGGCGCGGTGAAGAACCGGCGCAAGAACGGCGACTTCTACTGGGTGTTGGCGACCGCCTCTCCAATTCGGCAGAACGGACAGATCGTCGGATACAGCTCGATCCGCACCAAGCTGCCCGCCGACCAGCGCGCCGAGGCCGAGCAGGTGTATGCGAAGATCCGCGAGAACAAGCCGCATGACTACAGGTTGGATGCCGGCGTGCTCCGCCGACGTTCGTTTGGCGATCGATTGGCCATCTTCACCGGCACGCTCAATGCGCGCCTGGTCACGCTTGTCACCATCCTCTCGCTCTTCCTGCTCGTGATCGGCGTCATGGGCTTGCAGGGCACGCGCCAGAGCAATTCGCGGCTGAAATCGATTTACGAAGATCGTGCGGTGCCGCTGGCACAGCTCTTCGAGATCAATGACCGGATGAGAGACAACACGGTGCTGCTGTTCGAGGCGGCCACCAACGGACGGGCTGGAAAGCCGGTCGACGAAATTGCAGCCAAGGTCAATGCCAACGTGGAGAAGGTCGGAAAGGCCTGGGCTGACTACATGGCGACCTACCTGACGCCGGAAGAAAAAAGCGTTGCCGACAGCTTCACGCCCAAGCGCATGAATTATGTCGAGCAAGGTCTGAAGCCGGCGCTGTCGCTCTCTGCCGAGCGAAAGTATGAGGAGCTCGCCACCTTGCTGGCCGGGCGGGCGCGCGAACTGTATCAGGCGGCGAAGGCCGACCTCGACAGGCTTGTGGCAATCCAGGTCAAGGAAGCCAAGGCGGAATACGATGCGGCCGAGCGCGAATACGGCTGGCTGGTCGGCGGTGCGCTTGCCCTCCTCGTGGCGAGCATCGCCATCGGCGGACTCGTCAGCCGGCAGACCATCCGTGCCATCGTCCGCCCGCTTCAGCGCCTGAACGACGCCATGCTCAGCATCAACCAGGGCAAGCTCGACAACCGCATCGTCGTCGAGCGAGACGACGAACTCGGCGAGGCTCTTCGAAATCTGCAGACGTTGCAGGCCATCGTTCGATTTGATCGCGACGAGCTGAAGGCGACGGAGAGACGGTCGGCTGCCCAGCGCAAGATGGAGATGAACAAGCTCGCCGGCAGCTTCGAGAGCGCGGTGGGCGAGATCATCGAGACCGTCTCGTCGGCCTCGACGGAGCTGGAGGCTTCGGCGAACACGCTGACCTCGACCGCGGAGCGCGGAGAGAAGCTTGCAACGATGGTTGC
This sequence comes from Bradyrhizobium sp. CFUWI, assembly GCF_056429085.1. Lineage (NCBI taxonomy): Bacteria > Pseudomonadati > Pseudomonadota > Alphaproteobacteria > Hyphomicrobiales > Nitrobacteraceae > Bradyrhizobium > Bradyrhizobium sp. CFUWI. The sequence goes on along the minus strand of NZ_JBWJZE010000013.1, from coordinate 154,817 downwards.
GGCGGCTTCCGAAGAGGCCTCCACCAACGTGCAGTCCGTCGCGAGCGCGACGGAGGAGCTGTCATCCTCCGTCAACGAGATCGGCCGGCAGGTGCAGGAATCCGCGCGGATGGCCAATGAGGCGGTGGAGCAGGCACGCCTCACCGATCACAAGGTCGGTGAGCTCTCCAAGGCTGCGGCGCGGATCGGCGACGTCGTCGAGCTGATCACCACCATCGCAGGCCAGACCAATCTGCTCGCATTGAATGCAACGATCGAGGCCGCGCGGGCGGGCGAAGCCGGCCGCGGCTTTGCCGTGGTCGCTTCCGAAGTGAAGGCCCTGGCCGAGCAGACCGCCAAGGCCACCGGCGAGATTTCCCAGCAGATTTCCGGCATTCAGAGCGCGACCCAGGATTCGGTCAACGCCATCAAGACGATCGGAAGTACGATCAAGGCCTTGTCGGAGATCTCGTCGGCCATCGCGGCGGCGGTCGAGGAGCAGGGCGCGGCGACCCAGGAGATCGCGCGCAACGTCCAGCAGGCTGCGCAAGGCACGCACCAGGTCTCGTCGAACATCGCCGACGTCCAGCGTGGAGCGACCGAAACCGGCTCCGCGTCCGCGCAGGTGCTCGATGCAGCTCAAGCGCTTTCAACCGACAGCAATCGGCTGCGAACGGAGGTCGGCCGCTTTCTCGACGGCGTCCGCGCCGCCTGAACGAACGCAGCTCTTCCCGGCCGCCGGGAAAAGCGGCGATCTCAAAGAAGGGTCGTTGTCCCCGCCTCGTGGGGACAACGACTTGATCGGCATGGCTATGCGGCGTTGAATCCAACCTATGCCGCCGCCTTCTTGCGCGCCAGCTCGGCCTTGTACAGCTCGAACTCTTCCGCGATCGCTCTTGCGACTGTGGGCCGCTGGCGCAGACGCTCGTAATAGGCCTTCACGTTCGGCCATTTCGCAAGCTCGATCGGCGGCGTCGCCATGGTCCAGTTGATGACGGTGACGAGATAGGCGTCAGCCACGCTGAAATGATCGAGCAGGAAGTCGCGCCCCTTCAGGTAATTGTCGAGATAGTCGAGCCGCGACAGGTTCTTCTCCAGCACATAGGCCTTGACCTCCTGCGGCGCCTTGCGGTCGAGCACGGGCACGAACAGGCCCTTGTGCAGCTCCGTGCCGATGAAGCACAGCCATTGATGCAGGCGCGTGCGATCGATGCCCTCCGCGGCGCCGAGCCCGGATTGCGGGAAGCGGTCGGCGACGTATTGCAGGATCGCCGCGTTCTCGGTCAGAACCACGCCGTCGTCGGTGCGCAGCGTCGGCACCAGGCCGATCGGATTGACGGCGCGGAAGTCGGAGCCGTCGCTCAGCACGGTCTTGGTCGGCGGGTCGACCTCGAGATAGTTCGCCTCGGCGCCGGCTTCATACAGCGCGACGCGCGTCGCCATCGAGCAGGCGAGCGGCGAGAAATAGAGATCCATCTGTAGCCTCCTTGGGCAATTCTTGAGGTTTCGCTCAACCTGGCCAGATTGATTTTTGTACTGTCTTGCATATTATATGGTCGGTCAAGGATTATTTTGCGAAATGGTACAAAAGTCAAAGCCGCCGATTGCCGCCAATGAGCCGAAGCGCCGCGGCCGTCCGCGCGCTTACGAGCCCGATATCGCGCTCGGCAAGGCGCTGGACCTGTTCCGCAAGCAAGGTTTCGCCGCGACCTCGCTCGACGATTTGAGCGAAGCGACCGGCATGAACCGACCGAGTTTGTATGGCGCCTTCGGTGACAAGCGGGAGCTCTATATCAAGAGCTATCAGCGCTACCGCGAGGAAGCGCGCGCATCCATGGCTGCGATCTTTCGCGAGGAAATGCCGGTGCGCCAACGGCTGGAGCGCATCTTCGCCTCGGCGCTGAACATCTATCTGTCCGGCGAGACCGGCCCGCGCGGCTGCTTCACGGTGGTGACGGCGGCGTCGGAAGCCGTCGGCGATCCCGAGATCCGCGCCATGGTGCTCGACGGCCTCAGCGAACTCGACAAGGCCTTTGCGGGCTGCTTCCGCCGCGCCAAGGAGAAGGGCGAGCTGCCGGAGAATGCCGATCCGCTCGTGCTGGCACAGATCGCATCAGCCACCGTCCACAGCATCGCCGTCCGCTCCCGCGCGCGCGTGTCGCGCCAGGAGCTGGAGGCAATCGTCAAGGGCGCGATCGATCTGATGGTGGGGGCCAAGCCCTGAGCTGTCGTCCCGGACGAGCGCGCCTAAGCGCGCGCAGATCCGGGATCCATAACCACAGGAAGGAGTTTGGCGCGGCGGTCTTCGCCCACTTACGCCGCGCGGATTTGCGCGAGGAAGCGATCCACCTCGTCCCGCAGCCGCTGCGATTGTTTCGACAGCTCGATCGCCGAACCCAGCACTTCCTCTGCCGCCGTGCCGGTGGCTGCGATGCCGTCGGTGACGCCCGCGATGTTCTGCGAGACCTCGCCGGTGCGGGCGGCGGCCTGCTGGACGTTCTGTGCGATCTCCTGCGTCGCCGTGCCCTGCTGGCCGACCGCAGCCGCAATCGCGGCGGAGATCTCGTCGACCTGCTGTATCGTCGCGCAGATCGACTGGATGCCATCCACCGCGCCGGTGGTTTCGCCCTGCACCGCGGTGACCTGAGCGCCGATCTCCTCGGTCGCCTTCGCCGTCTGTGTCGCCAGTGCCTTGACCTCGGAAGCGACCACGGCAAAGCCGCGGCCGGCTTCGCCCGCGCGCGCCGCCTCGATCGTCGCGTTCAGCGCCAGCAGGTTGGTCTGTCCGGCGATGCCGTTGATGAAGGAGACGACGTCGCCGATCTTCTGTGCGGCTTCCGCCAGGCTCTGCACGCGAGCATTCGACTGCCGACCGTCGCTGGCGGCCTTGCCGACCACCTCGGTCGCATGGGCGAGGCGGCGGCTGATCTCGGTCATCGAAGAAGACAATTCTTCCGCCGCTGCCGCGACGGTCTGCACATTCTCAGAGGCCAGCGCCGATGCGGACGACACCGCGCCCGTTTGCTGTCGAGACTGCTCGACGATGGCCGACATCGAGCGCGCCGTATGCTCCATCTCGACCGCAGCCGAGGACACCGTGGTGACGACGTCGCGGATGCTGGCCTCGAAATTGTCGGCAAGCGCGGCGAAGGCGCGCCGCTTCTCCGCTTCCGACTTCGCCTTGGCTTCCAGCTGCTCGGCCTGAAGCTCGTTGAATCTCACGGCATTGTCGCGGAACACCGTGACCGCCTTCACCATCGCGCCGACCTCGTCATTCGCCTTGCTGGCGGGGACGGCGACGTCGAGGCGCCCGTCCGCAAGCTCGCGCATGACGGAGGTGATGGAGAGGATCGGACGCGAGATGCTGCGGGCAATGAGATAGCCGACGATCGCGGCCAGCACGAGGCCGAGCGCGGCGATGCCGATGGCGAGCAGCCAGGCGCGGTCGGCCGAGGCTTCGTAATCGGCGTTGTCCATCACCAGCTCGACGGCGCCGAGCGGCTTGCCGGAGAAGTCCTTGATCGGCCCAAGCAGCGCCGCGACCGGCGTGTTGTCGAGCTTGGCCTGCCTCACGGTGAACCCGCCTGCGGTGGCGCGGCCATAATCGGCCGCGTCGAAGAAGCTCTTGCCCTTCAGCGTGCCGCCGAACAACTTGAAGCCCGAGCCGTCGGCGAGATGGAAGGCGACGTCGACGCGGCGATTCGCCTTGAAATCGTCGAGGAAGGTTTGGCCGAAGGTCAGGCCGAATTCGACCGTGCCGAGATGCTTGGCCCCTTGCGCGATCGGTGCCACGCCGCGGATGCCAAGCCCCGCGACGCCGCCTTCGAGCCCGACCACGACCTTATGCTCCTGATTGGCGACCAGAACGGTCTTGCGGAAGCCGGAGAGGTCGTCGCCGAATTTGGCCGGCTGATGCACGCGCAGGAACGAGGTCGCCGGCGCGATATGGAACTGGAACTGATCGACGCCGTACTCCGACTTGGTGGCGGCAAACACCGGCCCGAACAGGCCGACCAGGGCGGTGCGGTCCTGTTTGGCCATCGCGTCCTGCGTCGCCGGCATCGCGGCGACGACCGCGCTCATGGCGGCGGCGCGGTGGGATTCCTCGGCAATGCGCGACTGAAGGGCATCATAATGGCTGCGCAGCTCGCGCTGATCGGCGCGGTCGATGATCCCAGCGATGATCCACATCGCCCCGAGCACGGCAAACAGGGCAGTCGCCGCCGCCGTCACCGCAAGGGCAACCGTGATCCGCATCCTGAGGCCGAGGCTCGCGCGCATGTCCGACTCGTTGTGTGAGCGTTGGTTGACGACGCTTATCAACTTCTCGCTAAGAGAGGGTGAACGGGATACCGGTGGAGCGCGGAGGTTGTGGGGGATCGTTAGGATGGCCCGGGCTGCCAGCCCAGCCAATGGTGTCATCCCCGCCCCCGTGCGCAATTGCGCACTAGGCGGGGACGACAGCGAGTATGGAGCGGCAGCGCCTCTTCCAGCCAGCCAACGCCTAGTACCCCCGCGCTCGGTCCACCACGTTCTCCAGCGCACCGCCAGCCTCGAACCGCGCGATCTGCTCGGCGACGTAGGCCGAGATCGCGTCCGCATCGGTATCGGCTGCGTTGTGCGGCGTCAGCACCACCTTGGGATGGGTCCAGAACCGGCTGTCCGCCGGCTGCGGCTCCTGCACGAAGACGTCGAGCGAGGCTGCGCCCAGCGTGCCGTCGTCAAGGCAGGCCAGGATGTCGGCTTCGTTCTGCAAGCCGCCGCGGCCGGCATTGATCAGCACGGGCGCGCCGAGCGGGCTGTTGCGGTTGAGTTTGGCGAAAGCGTCGCGGTTGAGGATGCCGTGCGTCTCCGGCGTCAGCGGCAGCAGGCAGACCAGGATGTCGGTCTTGCGCAGGAAGGCATCGATCTGCGCGGCGCCATGGAAACAGTCGATGCCGTCGATCGTGCGCGGGCTGCGGCTCCAGCCGGCGACACCGAAGCCGAGCCGCCGCAGCACGTCGGCGGCATCGGCACCCAGCGTTCCCAGCCCCATGACGCCGACCGTCACTGCGCTCGCCGGCCACTGATATTTCGGCTCCCAGCGCTTCTCGCGCTGTGATTGCCTGAGATAAAGCTCCTGGCGGTGGTGCATCAGCACGTGCAGCACGACATATTCGGTCATGCGGTTGGTGAGGTCGGGCACGGCGACGCGCACCAGCGGCACGTCAGGCAGGCTCTTGTCCGCCATCAGCGCGTCGACGCCGGCGCCGAGATTGAAGATCGCGCGGAGATTGGTGAAGGAGGCCAGATCGCCCGGCACCGGCTTCCATACCGCGGCATAGTGCACCTCGGCCGGATCGAGCCCGGCATCCGGCAGCAGCACCACGCGGCGATCGCCGCAGACCGCGTCGAACCGGGCCTTCCAGCGTTCCGGCAACCAGTTCTGCTGCGTGCTGTTGATCAGGACGGCCAGTGTGCCCGTGGTCATTCGAAGTGCCTCGTCAAGGTTCCGCTCAAGAAGGCCTTCCTTGGCACGATCTGCCGGATTTTTCTTGCAAATTTTTTCCGCAGTCCTGTCGGGGCGGGGCATATTGGCGCGTCTTAGAACAGACGAGGAAAGTGCCGCCCATGCTTTACGCCATCCTTTGCTATCACGATGAGGACTTCGTCGGCTCCTGGAGCAAGGAGCAGGACGAGGCCGTGATGAAGAAGCTCGCCGTGGTGCAGGAGAAGCTCACGAGCCAAGGCCGGCTCGGTCCGGTGGCGCGGCTGTTGCCGACCACAGCGGCGGCGACCTTGCGCAAGGAGGACCCACCCTTGGTGCTCGACGGCCCCTATGCCGAGACCAAGGAGCAGCTGCTCGGCTTCTACATCGTCGATTGCAAGAATCTCGACGAGGCTCTCGACGTCGCGCGCGATCTCGGCGCCGCCAATCCGGGCGGTGCCTATGAGGTGCGCCCCGTCGGCGTGTTCCGGCCCGGAGGAAACCTGACGTGAGCGAGGCCGACACCGCCTGGATCGAGACCGCGCTGACCTCGGCGCGCCCCCAGGCGGTCGGCGCGCTGCTGCGCTATTTCCGCGACCTCGATACGGCCGAGGAGGCTTTCCAGAACGCGTGTCTGCGCGCGTTGAAGACCTGGCCGCAGAATGGGCCGCCGCGCGATCCTGCGGCCTGGCTGATCATGGTCGGCCGCAATGTCGCCATCGACGAGGTGCGACGCACGCGCAGACAGCAGCCGCTGCCGGAGGACGACCAGGCGATCTCCGATCTCGACGACGCCGAGGGTGCGCTGGCCGAGCGGCTCGACGGTTCGCACTACCGCGACGACATCCTGCGGTTGATGTTCATCTGCTGCCATCCGCAATTGCCGGCGACGCAGCAGATCGCGCTGGCGCTGCGCATCGTCTCGGGCCTTACCGTGAAGCAGATCGCGCGTGCCTTCCTGGTCTCGGAGGCGGCGATGGAGCAGCGCATCACCCGTGCCAAGGCGAAGGTCGCCGAGGCGGGGACGCCGTTCGAGACGCCCGGCGCGGTCGAGCGCTCCGAGCGGCTCGCCGGTGTCGCGGCGATGATCTACCTGATCTTCAACGAGGGCTATTCGGCGAGCGGTGACACCGCAGAGATCAGAAAGCCGCTCTGCGAGGAGGCGATCCGGCTGGCACGGCTGCTGCTGCGGCTGTTTCCGAGCGAGCCGGAGATCATGGGGCTGACCGCGCTCATTCTGTTGCAGCATGCACGCAGCGCCGCGCGTTTCGCCGGGGATGGCACGCTGATCCTGCTGGACGATCAGGACCGTTCATTGTGGAACGGGACCATGATCGCGGAGGGGCTTGCCTTGATCGACAAGGCGATGCGCCATCGCCGCAGCGGGCCCTACCAGATCCAGGCCGCGATCGCCGCGCTGCATGCCCGCGCGTCGGCACCGGAGGAGACCGACTGGGCGCAGATCGACCTGCTCTACGGCGCGCTCGAAGTCGTGCAACCTTCTCCTGTGGTCACCCTCAACCGCGCGGTCGCGGTCTCCAAGGTGCGGGGGCCGCAAGCCGCGCTCGATCTGATCGAGCCGCTGGCCCCGAAGCTCGCCAATTATTTCCATTTCTACGGCGTGCGCGGCGCCTTCCTGATGCAGCTCGGCCGCAACGACGAGGCCCGCATCGCCTTCGACCGCGCCATTGCGCTCGCCAACACGTCCGCGGAAGCCGCTCATATCCGCATGCATCTCGATCGCCTGATCCGGGACAGCCAGCCGAAGGCAAAGGGAGCGTGAAGGTGAAGTGATGGTCGCCGTCATTCCGGGGCGGTCCGCAGGACCGAACCCGGAATCTCGAGATTCTCAGGTGCGCAATTGCGCACCATAGTTCACCCTTCGGGTGCCCCGGAATGACGGTAGAATAATTTCGCCTTCGAATTGTCGGCCCCAGCCATTCCCGTTCGTCCTAGGCCCGTATCCACGGAGCCTCTCATGCTGAAAGCCATTGCCATCATCGCCATCCTGCTCGTCGCCGGAATCGCGGGCGTCCTCGTCTTCGCGCTGACAAAGCCCGACACCTTCCGCGTCGAGCGCAGCCTCGCGGTAAAGGCGCCAGCCGGTGCGATCTATCCGCTAGTCGCCGATTTCCACCGCTGGACCGGCTGGTCCCCCTATGAGAACCGCGATCCCGCCATGACGCGCAGCTTCGGTGGACCCTCGGAAGGCAAGGGCGCGACCTATGCCTGGGACGGCAACAACAATGTCGGCGCCGGCCGCATGGAGATCCTTGAGGCGAACGGGCCGTCCAAGGTTCGCATCAAGCTCGATTTCGAGCGGCCGTTCGAGGGTCACAATACCGCCGAGTTCACCTTTGTGCCGCAAGGTGATGCCACACTCGTCACCTGGGCGATGTACGGTCCGGCTCCGTTCATGTCCAAGATCATGCAGGTGTTCATCAACATGGACAGCATGATCGGCAAGGATTTCGAGGCCGGTCTCGCCAGCCTGAAGAAGCTGACCGAGAAGCACTAAGCCTCAGCGCAAACGAAGAGGAGAGAAACGATGCTCAATCCGTATCTGTTCTATCAGGACAATTGCGAAGCGGCGTTCAATCATTACGCCAGGATTCTCGGCGGCAAGATCGACGCCATGATGCGGTCATCGGACGCGCCGCCGGACATGCCTGCCGCGCCCGGCCGCGAGAAGATGATCATGCATGCGCGAATGTCGCTGCCCGACGGCAGCGTGCTGATGGCTTCCGACGTGCCGCCGGAGCATTTCAGCAAGCCGCAAGGCTTTTCGATCTCGTTCACGGTCAAGGATCCCGCCGATGGCGAGCGCAAGTTCAACGCGCTCGCCGACGGCGGCACCGTCACCATGCCGTTCAGCAAGACCTTCTGGGCCAAGGGCTTCGGCATGTGCGTCGACAAGTTCGGCATTCCCTGGATGGTGAATTGTCCCGAGGAAATGTGACGCGCGCGACCGCGCGCATGATTGGTTGAGCCGCGATCCCCTCTCTCCATCTTTGCGCGAGAGGGGATCCATGGGCCTATCGCATCGTGCCCGGATCTGTGGTGGGCTTGCTCAGCGGATCGATCCGGTCACGTCTTCGTCCTGCCGCGGCTGAACACAGCGGGGGCAGATCACGAGCTTGGTGCCGAGCTGCCTGTCGTTCTCCGCTTCGATCTCGTCGTGAACCGCCCACCACGCCTCGGAATATGGCCGCAAGGTGCCGAGCACGCGCTGCCGCTCCTGATTGGGATCGCTTGCTGCGGGCGGAGGATTTGTTGCGCGCTGCTTCGCGATATGAGGGCGCCTCGGGCTCTTGTTCGGATCTTGGCCGAGGCCATCCCAGGCGATCGGACGACGCTCCTGCGCGGGCGCGACTGCACATCCAAGCAGCGCTGTGCAGAAAGTGAGCAAGATGAAGCCGTGTCGCATCATGCCGGGACCCAAATTTCACTGCGCAATGCGCAAGTCCCGCACAGGAAACTTGCACAGCGTCGGTCAAATGGAACTTAAGGCAAACGAGTTGGCCGGCATGGCCGAGGAATGAACTTACGATTCGCATACTTTGCGGGAGCAGTGAGGCCGCTTCGTGAAATCGTGCGGACTGCATCGCACAACAATTGGCGCAATATTGGGCTGTGATCTGCACGTCAGAATCGCTATTTGTGATTCATAAAATCTACAAACTGGGGTGGACGTCACTTGCAAGGGAGCGACCGATGGCGGCGGCGCTACAGATCAATTTTGCTCTTTGGGGGATGCTCATCTGCGCCAGCATGAAGCTGGTGCCGGTGATTCAGACTCTTTATTGAAGGCAGCCAAAGCGTGATGGCGTAGAGACCCGGTGCGCACATTGGGTGCGAGCACAGGGAACCTGTCTTATGGCCTCGGGCCAGCCACGCCAGATGCCTTTGATGTGACGCGGTTCACATAAGAGCTCATTCGCCTTACCTGCCTGCGGCTGGCGAATTCGTCAGCGGCAGCGCGGATAGATCGCGGCGAGATCACGGCCCTTGAGCAGAAGCAATCGCGAGCTGAGGCCGCCGCGGCGGCTGATCCAGTCGCGGACCGGGCCGGGATAGGCGGCAAGCACCGCGACCGATGCTTCCGGTTCGGCATAAAGGCGCCCGCGGCGGTCGACCGAACGTGCCGCATGGAAGCCGAGCACGGCGCGCTTGGTGACGCAGATGCGCTCGCCCGGCACGATGCTCAGCACCAGCGTGCAGGCAGACAGGCAGGGGCCATCGATCACCACGCGCTCGCCGCTCTCACGCACCTTCTCGAACAAATCGAGGAACGGCCCCACTTGTCCGCCCGGCGACTGAATGATGCGGATTTCCGCGGAGGCGGGCGTGGAGGCCAGCAGCGTGGCTGCAAGCATCAGAGCTTGGACAAGAGCAGCGCGTCGCATGGAGCACTCCACAAGCTCGGTTTTCGTAGGGTGGGCAAAGCGCAGCGTGCCCACCATTGTGATGTGGTGGGCGCGGCGCTCACGCGCCTACGCTCACCCTACAATTCCGTGTCTACCCGTTCCGCCTTTGACCGCGCAGCGTCGGCAGGCCGATGCCGGCCGCATCGAAGCCGCCATCAACGGCCAAAATTTGGCCGGTGATGTAGCTCGCATTTGCCGAGCACAGGAAGTAGATCGCTTCCGCAAGTTCCTCCTCCAGGCCGTAGCGGTTGAGCGGAATGGCGTCGTGATAGTCCGCGCGGATCTCCTTGGTGTGCACCTGCTTGGCCATGGCCGTGTCGACCGGCCCCGGCGCGACCGCGTTGACGCGGATGTTGAGAGAGGCAAGCTCGACCGCGAGCTGCTTGGTCAGGTGCGCAAGCCCGGCCTTGCTGGTGCCGTAGGCCGAGCGCAGCGTCGAGGCGCGCACCGCCGAGATCGAGGTGATGTTGACGATGGCCCCGCCATGGCCCTCGCGCATCAAGGGCACGGCCGCCTTGGTGCAGAGGAAGGGGCCGGTGAGGTTGACCTCGAGGACGCGCCGCCAATCGGTCTCGGATGTCTCCATCAGCGGCGCGAACACCGCGATGCCGGCATTGTTGACGAGCGCATCTAACCGGCCTAACCGGCGCTCGACCGTCGCCATCGCATCGCTCACTGCGGCTGCGTCCGAGACGTCGCAGGTCAGCGCCAGCGTCGCCTCACCTTGGTCAATCTCGGCGACCGCCCGGCCGAGCAACTCGCCCTCGATGTCGAGCAGCGCCACACGCCAGCCCTCGGCCAAAAACTTCTTCGCGGTCGCAAGCCCGATACCGCGCGCAGCTCCGGTGACGAGGGCGACTTTTTGCGGGGGAGGGGGCATCGGCTGATCGGTCCTTTGTCGAAATTGGTCGCGCGAGCGCGGGATTCCTTTTACTTCGCTTTGGTCTCGATGAGGAACCTGGCCGCCCAAAATAATTCCTGCCCCAATGTCGGTTCCGGCAGAGATCGTTCGTCTTGCAGGGGAGCGCGGCCTGCTTGGCCCGCGCACGAGGAACGTTACGCGCAGGCGGCGGGCGCAAATCTGCCGTCATCCCGAGCATGCGCCTTTCGACGCCTCGGGAAACGACGAGGAAGAACAAGGACATTTCATGCGATTCATGATGCTGATGATCCCGCTCGGTTACGAAACGGCGCCGCCGGACGTCCAGCTCGATCCCGAGCGGGTCGCGGCGATGATGCGCTACAACGAGGCGCTGAAGGATGCGGGCGTGCTGATCACGCTCGACGGCCTGCACCCGCCCTCGATGGGCGCACGGGTTTCGTTTGCGACCGGCGCGCCGATTGTCACCGACGGCCCATTCGCCGAGGCCAAGGAAGTCCTGGGCGGGTATTGGATGATCGAGGTTGCCTCGCGGGCCGAGGCGATTGCCTGGGCAAAGCAGTGCCCGGCGTCGGCGAACGAAATCATCGAGATCCGGCAGGTGCAGGAGCTGGCCGACTTTCCGCCTGACGTGCAGGCCGCCGCGGCCGGTTTCGGCGACCTGAAGAGGTAGCGGCGCGGTCGCGATCAGATCGCGGCTGGCGTCAACATATCACCAAAGGAGAGACCGATGAGCACCGAACACAAATTCCTCGCCGTCTATCTCGGCAGCATGAGCGGCGAGAAGATGAAGGCGTGGCACGCGATGCCTGAGGCCGAACGGAAGGCAAAAGAGCGCGAGGGCATGGCCGCCTGGCATGGCTGGGTCGAGAAGCACAAGGACGTCATCGTCGAGCTGGGCGGTCCGCTCGGCAAAACCCGCAGGATCGACGGAAGCGGCATCACCGAGATCAGCAACGCACTGACCGGCTTCACGGTGGTGCGAGCTGCCTCGCAAGAGGAAGCCGCAAAGCTGTTCGAGAACCATCCGCATTTTGCGATCTTCCCGGGCGAGGCGATCGAGGTCATGCCTGTCTTGCCGATTCCGCAGATGTAGTCTCCGCGATCGCCATTCCGGGGCGGCTTGACCCGAAATCCCGAGATTCCCTGGTGCGCCATTGCAGCACCAGGGTTGGAGGCTTTGCATCGCCCTGGAACGACGGTGAAAATACGGGTTAACCAATCCGCCTCGCGCTAGTGACCTTCACGCCGGGCTCATGTAAAGCTCGTTCACATGAGCTGGCGCAAGGAACAGCGCCGCGCCGAGCGCGGCTATCACCACGGCAATTTGAAGGAGGCCCTGTTGCAGGCCGCTCTCGGGCTGATCGCCGAGAAGGGCGCCGCCGGCTTCACCTTCGCCGATGCCGCACGCATGGCCGGCGTCAGCGCGGCGGCGCCCTACCGGCATTTCCGCGACCGTGACGAACTGCTGTCCTCGATTGCCCAGCGCGGCTTCGAGCAATTCGAGGCGCGCCTGACCGCGGCCTGGGACGACGGTCGTCCCGACACGGTCACCGCGTTCGAACGCGTCGGCAAGGCCTATCTCGCCTTCGCCCGCGAGGAGCCGGCCTTCTACAATGCGATGTTCGAGTCCGGTCTGCCGGTCGATGTCAATCCGGCGCTGCAGGCCGCGAGCGAACGTGCGTTCAACATCATTCGCGCCGCAGCCGAGCGGCTTGCAGCGCTAGCGCCGCCCGGCATGCCGCGGCCGCCGGCGATGATGATGGCGCTGCACATCTGGACCATGGCGCACGGCGTGGCTTCGCTCTTCTCCCGTGGCGACGCCGCGCGACGAAAACTGCCGATGTCTCCGGACGAGCTGCTCGAGGCCGAGGTGCTGATCTATCTGCGCGGTCTCGGCTTCCCGACCGATCGCCGTCCGCCGGCGAAAGGCGCCGAGCCGCCGCCGGTGCCACCGGAGGCCTCCTCCGGTTCCGGCGTGCCGCCCGGGGGCCCCTGGGGCAAGCCGAAATAATGTGACGCAATAATCACGCGGGCGTGTCTTGCGCCCAGCTTGACAAAATCCGTGGATCGTCTAGCTATGTAAATGTTATTTACATTCACAACGGCGCAGGTGCCGTGATGGAGATGGGAAATGGCCTACACCGCTGATGTCAATCGATGGCGCGGCCCCTCGGATCAATACCAACAGTACGAGCGCCCCCGGATGCTGGATACGCCCTGGCATCCCGGCTGGATCGCCGTGACCATCCTCGGCTTCATCATCTGGTGGCCGATCGGACTTGCCCTTCTCTTTTTCACACTCGGGAGCAGAAGAATGTCGTGCTGGAGCAGCCAGGATCGCTGGCAGAACAAGATGGAGCGGATGCAGTACAAGATGGACCGCATGCGCGGCCGCATGGAGCGCAGTGGCTTCGGCTTTGGCTTCGGCCCGCCGTCCTCCGGCAACCGTGCCTTCGACGAGTACCGCTCTGAAACGCTGCGCCGGCTCGAGGAAGAGCAGGTCGAGTTCAGGAACTTCCTCGACCGTCTGCGTCACGCCAAGGACAAGGAAGAGTTCGACCAGTTCATGGCGCAGCACAAGACGCGTCCGACCCCGCCGCCGACTGACCAGCAGCAGGGCTGACCTTCAAGCCTGACCTCTCAAAGCCTTCAGGCGCATGCCCCCAAAGTCCTGATGGCCCCGAGCCGCCCGTCTGCGCAACCCGCAGGCGGGCGGTTTGGTTCTGGGGGAGCGTGGGCACAGGCCTGCGACCCGTTTGATGGAAGGCGCATGACCCCGAGAGTTCAGCGCACTGTCACGAGCTGGGCGTGAACCGAAGCCAGGAAGTGCTCGTAGGCGTGATCCACGATCTCGTTGAGCGATCGTGTTCGCGCGAAGATCGCCTTGGCCTCGGCGAGAAACTCTTCGCGGGTCGGGATCTTCGGCAGATGCAGATGCGCCAGTGCATCGACGCTTTCATGCGCGCGATTGAGGATGTCGTGCAGCGTCGGCAGTTGCAGCTGGGCGAGATCGGCCCGACGTCGCGCCGATGAGATCGCTTGCGCCAGCTTCTGTGCATCGAACCGTTCGGCGAGCTCGATGGCCGCCCGATTGATGACCCGGGCGCCGAGCGGCTGCTCGTTGCGCAGCACCTGTTCGGGCGGCGCTTTCATGTTCCAGACGATTCCGAGCCAGGACAGCACTTTAAGGATGTAATAGGTGACGTCGATCTCCCACCAACGAAAACCCTGTCGCACGCTGCTCTGGTAGGCGTGGTGATTGTTGTGCCAGCCTTCACCCAGGGTGAAGAGCGCCAGCAGCCAGTTGTTGCGGGAATCATCGCCGGTCACATAGCGCTTGCGTCCGTGCACATGGGCGAGCGAATTGATGCAGAAGGTCGCGTGATAGAGCAGCACCGTGCTCCACAGGAAGCCGACCACCAGACCCGACCATCCCGCAACCAGGAAGCAGAGCGACGCAAGCACAACGGCCGGCAGCAGCTCGAGCCGATGCAGCCACATCAGCTCCGGATAGGCCGCGAGATCGGAGACCTTGACGAGATCGGTCGCATCGTGCCGGCGGTAAAAGATCCAGCCGAGATGGCTGTACACGAAGCCGCGATGACGCGGCGAATGCACGTCGATCTCGGTGTCGGAATGCAGATGATGGTGCCGATGCTTGGCCGCCCACCACAACACGCTCTTTTGCGCGCTGCTTTGCGCGAGGCACGCCAGGATGAATTGAAACACCCGGCTGGTCGCGAATGTCCGATGCGAGAAATAGCGATGGTAGCCGGCGCCGATGCCGAACATCCGCGCGACGTACAACGAGATGCAGATTGCGACGGCCTGCCACGTGACGCCCGACCAGATCGCCGCAACGCAGCCGAGGTGGACCAGCAGGAACGGCACGGCCGAGGGATACATGATGTCGTCGTGGTGGTCGTCGGCGGGCGCGTTAGGCGACATGTCTTGGTGTGACCTCAGGTATTGGAATGCGGGATTCGTGTCGGCAGCAGCGAGGGCCACCGGGGTACGAAAAACCCGCGGATGGCGGACCACCGCGGGGCTCGAAAGAGCTGCTTTGCATGGACATCCCGGCCAAAGCAGCATCGGCCGAGGATTAAACTGACTATATGGTTGCGGATGCCTGGCATGCAAGCTCGTAGCCTCACGGGGAGCTGCGGCGTGCTGCTCAGGTCGCGCCGCTCCGCCTGCGGCATGGCGCGCAGGGGGCGCGCGGACTATGTTTGAGACGTGAAGCAAGCCCGACACCCCGGAGGCGGCGATGACGGCAGCTCTGACCGCGACGAACGATCGCCTCTGGCAGCAGATCCGCGACGAGGCGCAGCGTGCGGCTGCATCCGATCCCGTCTTCGGCAAGTCGCTTGCCGGGGCCGTCCTCGCCCATGACGGCCTTGCGGCGGCTCTGGCCGATCTCATCGGGTGCAGGCTTGGCGGCAACGCCGCCGAGCAAGCGCGTTTCGCTGCCTTTTCCCGCGACGCATTTCAATTTTCGCCGGAACTGATCGAAGCGGCCGGCCGCGACCTGCAGGCCATCGTGCGCAACGATCCCGCCATCGCCGGCCTGTTGGCGCCGCTGCTGCATTTCAAAGGCTATGTCGCGCTGCAAGCCTGGCGCGTCTCGAACTGGCTCTGGCATCGTGATCAGCGCGATGCGGCGCTGCTGTTTCAGAACGAGGCGTCGAACGTCCTGCAGGTCAGCATTCATCCGGCGGCCAGCATCGGCTCGTCCGTCTATCTCGATCATGCCACGGGCGTCGTGATCGGCGCCAATGTCGTGATCGGTGACGCGGTCACCATCCTTCAGAATGTCAGCATCGGCCGCAGCAATGAGCTGCCGCCGCGCTCGCCGCGCATCGGCCGCGGCGTGTTCATCGGTGCGGGCGCGACCATCTTGGGCGATGTCCGGATTGGCGATTTCGCCAGGATCGGCGCCGATACAATTGTGACCTCCGACGTTCCCGGTGGCTGCACCGCGGTCGGAAATCCCGCACGATTGATCAACTGCCCCGAGCCCGCTTCCGCGGCCTGACGCCCATCGATGAAGGCGGGCGGCGGCTGGCTCTGTGCGCTCGGACTGCGCCAGCGCGCCAGCCAGTAGCGCGCGGATCGTCGCCGGTGCCGGCCGCGACGTGCCGTTGATTCAGGCCGCGCGGCGGCGGCTCTCGCCGCCGTGCTGCGGCGTGACCGGCTCCGAACTGGTCTGTCCCGGCGCATCCAGCACCGCGACGTGATGCCGGTAGACCATCTCCCAGCCCTTCCATCCCGTGAACAGGAGGATGCCGACGACGATCAGCGACAGCACCACGCCCCACGGCGTGACGGCCGCTTCCGTGCCTTGCGCGTAGCGCAGGTAGAAATTGACCAGGGCAAGCACGACCGCGGCGAGATTGCCGACCATGTGGTACCAGGCAGTGTCGAGGCGGCGGATGCGCGGCTCGCTGAAGAAGTCGGTAAAGCCGGCCGCGGCCGCAACGAGCGCCATGACGATGCCGGCGCCGATCAGCCACATCGCGGCCCTGGCCCAGAAATTGTCGCCGGTTCCGATGAAGGCGAGGTCAGCGATGGGCGCGCCGACCAGACAGGCGATGGGGAAGGGGATGAGCATTGGGTGGAGCGGGTGATCGCCGATGGCGGCGGTCGTCTTGGGGTTGATGGTCATGGCAAGACCTCGCGGAAAGTGATTTTCGGGACAATTTTCCGGAGGAGGGGTGGTTCCTCCGGTCCACGGTGCAGGGATAACCATCGTGCCGCGGCTCAGCGCAGCATCTGCCCGACGATGCGCTGCCGAGCCGGGACACGGCCCGAGCTCGTCCGGGCGCCAACCGCCTGCGCCGCCTGCCCTTCCTGCAGCCCAATTCACCCCTGGTAACCTCGCATTAACCAACGCCGGGCTCTGGTAAGGGCGGACAGTCGTGCCCAAAGCCCGAAGCCGAGGCCCGTCAAGGCCCGGGGCCAAAGGCCCATAGTTTTGACATCTTGGCAGGGAATGCAGGCGGCCGGCTTTGGACGAGCCCCTGCACCCCAGAAAGACAAGGCTTTGAGCGGGCTTGCCGGCCGCGCCGGTTCTAGCGCGGTCATTGGGGAACCGGCAGCCATTTGCTGGCCGGCACATCGGGTAACGATCGCCTTGAGAGGATGCTGCTTATGAATCCGGCCGACGTGGCTCAGTCAGCCCTTCCGGTTGCCGCTTCCGCGGACGTGTCGCTGATCGCGCTGTTCTGGCAGGCTCACTGGATCGTGAAAGCGGTGATGCTGGGACTTCTGTCCTGCTCGGTCTGGGTCTGGGCCATCGCCATCGACAAGATCTTTTTGTTTGCCCGCACCCGCCGCTCGATGGACCGCTTCGAGCAGGCGTTCTGGTCCGGCGAATCGATCGAGGAGCTCTATCGCACGCTCTCGGCCAAGCCGACGCATTCGATGGCGGCATGCTTCGTCGCGGCGATGCGCGAGTGGAAACGGTCGTTCGAGAGCCACGCCCGCTCGGTCGCGGGCCTGCAGATGCGCATCGACAAGGTCATGAACGTCTCGATCGCCCGCGAGGTGGAGCGGCTGGAACGGCGCCTGCTGGTGCTCGCGACGGTCGGCTCCGCCGGCCCCTTCGTCGGCCTGTTCGGCACGGTCTGGGGCATCATGTCGAGCTTCCAGTCGATCGCGGCGTCGAAAAATACCTCTCTGGCGGTGGTGGCGCCGGGCATCGCGGAGGCGCTGTTTGCGACGGCCGTCGGCCTTATCGCCGCCATTCCTGCCACTATCTTCTACAATAAGTTCACGTCCGAGGTGAACCGGCAGGCCCAGCGGCTGGAAGGCTTCGCCGATGAATTTTCCGCCATTCTGTCGCGTCAGATCGACGAGCGGGGCTGACCGGCGGCATGTATAGTGTGAAGGGCAATTTGGGCACGCGATCATGGCGATGAACGTTGCGAGTTCGTCCGGCGGCGGCGGGCGCCGAGGCCGGCGCAAGCCTGTCATGGCCGAGATCAACGTCACGCCGATGGTCGACGTGATGCTGGTGCTGCTCATCATCTTCATGGTGTCGGCGCCGATGCTCACGGTCGGCGTTCCGCTCGACCTGCCGCAGACCCAGGCCAAGAGCCTCGAGAACAACGACCAGAAGCCGATCCAGATGTCGGTCGACATCAAGGGCAAGGTGTTCATCAACGATTCCGAGATCGCAATCAACGAGCTGATCCCCAAGCTGAAGGCGATCACGGACGCGCGCGGCGGCCTCGAGGAGCGCATCTATCTGCGCGCCGACAAGAAGGCGGATTACGGCACCGTGGCCAGGGTGATGGGCCTGTTGTCCGGCGCCGGATTCAAGAAGCTCGCCCTCGTCACCGAAGCGGATCAGGGGTAAGCCGTGAAGGTGAACGTCGACAAGACACTCGTTGCGTCGATTGCCCTCCATGTCCTCGTGCTGGGATGGGGGCTCGTCACCTTCAGCAGCAAGGCCTACATCGCGCCGGAGGAGTCGCTGCCGGTCGACATCATCTCCACCGATCAGCTCGCCAAGATGATGGCCGGGCAGAAGACCGGCAAGAAGGAAGAGCCGAAGCCGAAGGTCGAGAAGATCGCGGAGCCCAAGCCCGAGGAAGACGCCGTCGGCAAGGTCACCGAGAAGAAAGAGCTGATCAAGACCAACTCGCAGCCCGAGCCGCCGCCAAAGCCCGTCGAAAAGCCGGTCGAGAAGAAGCCCGAGCCGCCGAAGCCGGTCGCCGAAGCGAAGCCGAAAGAGGAGCCGAAGCCGCAGGAAAAGAAGCCTGATCCGGCCAAGGAAGATCCGATCGCCGAGCTGCAAAAGAAGCTGGACACCAAGAAGCCGCCGCCCAAGCCGGTGGAGCAGAAGATTGCGGCGGTGCAGCCGCAGCAGCAGCCGAAGCCCAAGGAGCGCAGCTTCGATCCCGCGCAGATCCAGCGCGACCTCGACAAGCGTGCCGCGACCCGGCACGAGCTGACTGGCTCCGCGCTGAATGCGTCGGCCGCGCTGGGATCGGCGACGGGAACTGCCGCCAACAACGTCGCGACCTGGCGCGGTGCATTCCAGGGCGCGGTCAAGCGCTGCTTCACGCCGACCTATAATGGCCAGGATGCCGATCAGTACGAGGCCGACATCGACATTCCCATGAAGATCGACGGATCGCTCGCCTCCGAGCCGATTGTCGTCGCGGTGCGAGGACCGTCGCGGTCGATCGCGCAGGCGGTGGCGGAGAGCGCCAAGCGCGCCATCGTGCAGTGTCAGATCTACTCGTTCATGCCGAAGCAGCAGTACGAGAGCTGGAAGCTCATTCCGATGACTTTCGGCCTGAAAGATATGTTGTGACATCCGAACAAAAGAACTTTGCAATGAATGACGTTCGATCGATGAACCGCCGCCGCTTCATGACACTGACCGGATCGACGCTCGCGATGCTCGGGGGCGGACAGGCCTTCGCGCAGGCCCAGCCGAGACTTCGTATCGATCCGACCGAGTTTCAGCCGATCCCGATCGCGATCAGCAATTTCGTGCCGGGCTCGCCGTCGGACGGCGACGTCGGCAACGGCGTCACGCAAGTCATCACCAACAATCTCAAGCGTTCGGGCCTGTTCGCCCCGATCGACCAGGCCGCATTCATCGAGCGCATCAGCAACATCGACGTCGCGCCGCAATTCCAGAACTGGAAGACCCTCAACGCGCAGGCCCTCGTCACCGGCCGCATGACGCGCCAGCCCGATGGCCGCCTGAAAGCCGAATTCCGTCTGTGGGACGTGATCTCCGGCCAGCAGCTCGCTGGCCAGCAATATTTCACCTCGCCGGAATATTGGCGCCGCATCGCCCACATCATTTCCGACCAGATCTACGAGCGGATGACCGGCGAGAAGGGCTATTTCGACAGCCGCGTCGTGTTCGTGGACGAAAGCGGCCCGAAGGAGCGCCGCGTCAAGCGGCTCGCGATGATGGATCAGGACGGCGCCAATGTGCGCTATCTGACCCGCGGCTCCGACCTCGTGCTGACGCCGCGCTTCTCGCCCAACTCGCAAGAGATCACCTATATGGAGTTCGGCCAGGGCGATCCGAAGGTCTATCTCTTCAACATCGAGACCGGCCAGCGCGAGATCGTCGGCAACTTCCCCGGCATGACGTTCGCGCCGCGCTTCTCGCCGGACGGCCAGCGCGTCATCATGAGCCTGCAGCAGGGCGGCAATTCCAACCTGTTCGTGATGGACCTGCGCTCGCGCTCGACCACGCGCCTCACCGACACGCCGGCGATCGACACCTCTCCATCCTACTCGCCGGACGGCACCCGCATTTGCTTCGAGTCCGATCGCGGTGGCCGGTCGCAGATCTACGTGATGGCGGCGGGCGGCGGACAGGCGCAGCGCATCTCCTTCTCCAAGGACGACACCAACGCCAGCTATTCGACCCCGGTGTGGTCGCCGAAGGGCGACTACATTGCCTTCACCAGGCAAGGCGGCGGGCAGTTCTCGATCGGCGTCATGAAGCCCGACGGCTCCGGCGAGCGGCTGCTGACCTCCGGCTTCCACAATGAAGGTCCGACCTTCTCCCCGAACGGCCGCGTGCTGATGTTCTTCCGCGATCCCGGCGGCAATGGCGGGCCCTCGCTGTACAGCGTCGACATCTCCGGTCGCAACGAGCTCAAGGTGCCGACGCCGGGCTTCGCCTCCGACCCGGCCTGGTCGCCGTTGCTGTCCTCGACGGCGGGTCAATAGATCGCGCGTTGGGAATGCGCGATCTTGTCGAAAATCGCACCGATTTCCTTGCGTTTGGCGAGGAAGGTAAGCTTTTCTTTACCTTGCGCCCGGCAGGACTTGCCTAATTGCTTGATGGGTAAGCCGAAATCGGTTCGGTGGTGCGGAAGAACAACTCGACTTTAACGATGTTCCCTCAGAAAGACTTCACCTGAGATGGGTAAAAGTACGCGCCAAACAGGACGCGCGTACAAACACCAATGCAGTTCGCAAGCCAGAGCGGAGAACCTGAGCCGGCGTCGCCGAGGATTTCGGCCGCGCTGATCGATTCGCTGTTCGAAACTCCTGCTCCCTTGCTGACGGGGCTTATCTTCGGCGTCGTTGCGGCGGCCGCGACCGCGCTGAAGACGGGAGAACCTTCGATCTGGGCGTGTGTCGGGCTTCTGATCCTCGCCGGCGCTATTCGGGCATTCGACTTGCGGCGGTACCAGATGCGCAAATCGACGCTGACCGCCGACGAAGCTGCGCGATGGAAGAACCGGCATCAGATCGGGGCGATGATCCAGGCCGCCGCGGTCGGCATCTGGAGCACGACCACGCTGTTGGTCAGTGACGATGCCGTCGCCCATATGATTTCTCTCTCCACGACCACGGGCTTCGTGGCGGGAGGCGCAGGCAGGGCCTACGGACGGCAATGGATATACCAGCTGCAGGCTACGCTTTGCTTCGGTTCGACGGTGGTCGCGCTGGCGTTACGCGGCACACCCTATTACATCGTCATGTCAGTCCTGTGCGCCGCGTTTCTGGTGGCCGTCATACAAATCTCGGCCAACTTGCACAGGATATTCATGCGCGCGCTCGTCGCGCGTGAGCGCGAAGCGGCCCTGGCGGGCCAGTTCGACAGCGCGTTGAACAACATGCCCCATGGCCTGTGCATGTTCCGTGTCGACGGACAGCTTGCGGTGATGAATCATCGTTTCAGCGAAATGATGAATCTGCCTGACGATCTCGTGCAGAGCGGCCCCAATGCGTCTGAAATCATCGCGGCGTGCGTCAGCGGCGGCTCTGTCTCGAGCGAGAACGGCAATCTGATCCTCCGGGAGATCGAGGATCGACGGGTCCGCGAGCTCCTGACCACGGATCCGGATTTCGCGCGTGGGCGCGCGCTGTCCTGGACCTTCCAACCAATGGCCGATGGCGGCACGGTCGTGCTGCTCGAGGACATCACCGAGCGAAAGAACGCCGAGGCGAGGATCAGCCATCTTGCCCGCTACGACGAGCTCACGGCACTGCCCAACCGGGTCAGCTTCCACGACGAGATCCAGCGCCTGCTGGCGAATTCGCATCATTCCGAGCGCCTCTCCGCGCTCCTGTTCGTCGACCTCGACCAGTTCAAGCAGGTCAACGACACGCTCGGCCATCCCTGTGGCGACCAGCTGTTGTGCGCGGTTGCCAATCGCCTGCGCGAGATGCTGCGGCCCGAGGATTTCGTCGCCCGCTTCGGCGGCGACGAATTCGTCGTGTTCCAGCAGAACATCTCCTCGCCCGAGGACGCTGCCAGCCTCGCCCGCCGCATCGTCGAGCGCCTCAGCGAGCGCTATCGCATCGACAATCACCTCGTCGAGATCGGCGCGAGCGTCGGCATTGCGCTGACCTCGCCTGATGGCGGCGCCAGCGCCGACACGTTGCTCAAGAACGCCGACATGGCGCTGTACCGGGCCAAGGCCGACGGCCGCGGTACTTTCTGCTTCTTCCGCGACGAGATGGCGGCGACCGTCGAGGCGCGCCGGATCCTGGAGCTGGACTTGCGCAAGGCGCTCGCCAACGAGGAATTCGAGCTGTTCTATCAACCGCTGGTCAACCTCAAGTCGGGCAAGATCACCACCTGCGAGGCGCTGCTGCGCTGGAACCATCCCGTGCGCGGCACGGTCTCGCCGGTCGACATCATCCCGGTCGCCGAAGACATGGGCCTGATTGTCGATCTCGGCCGCTGGATCCTGCGGCGGGCCTGCATGGAGTGCATGAAGTGGCCGGACGGCGTCAGCGTCGCGGTCAACTTCTCGCCTCAGCAATTCCACCAGCGCGACGTGCTGAGCGAAATCCGCTACGCGCTCGAAGTCTCGGGCCTGCCGACGCATCGGCTGGAGATCGAGATCACCGAGTCCTCGCTGCTGCGCAACACCCAGCTCACGCACGACATCCTCTCGCAGCTTCATGCGCTCGGCGTGCGCATCTCGCTCGACGATTTCGGCACCGGCTATTCCAGCCTGAGCTATCTGCACAATTTCCCGATGCAGAAGGTGAAGATCGACCGTTCCTTCCTCGAAGGCATCGATGCCGATCGGCCGCTGACGCTGTTGCGCGGGGTGGCGCGGCTAGCCGCCGATCTCGGCATGTCGGTCGTGGTCGAGGGCATCGAGACCAACGAGCAGCTCGAGCTGATCAGTGCCGACGGTACCATCACCGAAGGGCAGGGCTATCTTTTCAGCCGGCCGGTGCCCGCCATTCGGGTTCGGCAGTTGCTGAATGCCTCGCACGGCCGCCGCTCGCCCGACGATCAGCTGACCATCGCCTCGCGATCGATCGCCTGACACCTCCGTAGAATTGCGGGAAAATCCCTGAATCTTTGCAACCGGCAGGGTTAACCCTAACGGGGCGCTTCAATTGCGCCGGCGTTAAGAAGGTGTTAATCCTGTTCCACCCGCAAGGGTTGTTTGTCAGTTGAGGAATGTTGGATGAAGCCCGAAGCCGAACCGCGTGCTTCGCTCTCTGTGCGGGGGGGAGCGCTGTTCGATCGCGTCGACTACCGATCCATCGAGACTCCTGAGGAGAAAGATCAGCTCTATCAGATGCGCTATAGGGCCTATACGCGCGGCGGATTGATTCCGCCGTCAGAGTCCGAGCGCTACAGCGATAGCTACGACGATGCCCCCAACGCCCGGACGTTCGGAGTGTATGTTGACGGAGAGCTCTGCAGCTCCATCCGTCTCCACGTCCTGACGTCAGAACATCGGGCGTCCTGCACGACCGACTTGTTCGGCGACGTTCTTCACCCCCGCCTTGATCGCGGCGAAGTTTTCATCGACCCGGCCCGCTTTGTTGCGAGCCCGGAAAAAGCCAAGTGTTTTCCGGAGCTGCCTTATGTGACGGTGCGGCTCGTCTTTCTGGCCTGCGAGCATTTTAATGCCGATACCGGGCTCGCGCTGGTTCGTCCCGCGCACGAGGCGTTCTATCGCCGAGTCTTTCTCAACGAGACCATCGCAGAACCGCGCTTGTTCCCGAATGCATTGGCAAAGGTCGCATTGATGGCGTCCAACTTCCGTGCCGTGCGGGAAAAGGTCTTAACGCGTTTTCCGATCATGCGCTCAAGTGCATTCGAGCGACGAATGCTGTTTGGGCCCAGCGGTGAGCCATCCCAGAGCATCGTCTCGCCGAAATTGGCCTCCGAACGTCCAAAGCTGGTCGTCTATTCCTGAGAGCCCTCGGGCTCCGGTCCGGCACCAGGCCCGGACCGGGCTTAATTTTAGCCGGTTTGCGCCGGTGCCGACGCTTGCCTTCACCCTCGCGCCACATTTACAACCCATTAACCATAACGGGTGCTTTTCGAGGGTTGGGGGCATTTGATCGGCTGAGGCAAGGTTCCGTCAAGGTTGACGGAACGTTCGCTTAACCAACCCCCTGTAGACCGGACAGCAGTGGACTAACGTGAGCGTGGAGGCTCCGGAATGAAACATCCTATGCGTATCCTCCAGGGATTGAAGCTGGTCGCGGTGCTGGCCGTCGCGCTGTCGATGGGCGCCTGCGCCAACAAGAATGCCGCGACGGATGCGATGGCCAATGCGGCGACGCCGGGCAGCCAGCAGGACTTCGTGGTGAACGTGGGCGACCGCGTGTTCTTCGAAAGCGACCAGACCGATCTGACTCCGCAGGCGATCGTGACCCTGGAGAAGCAGGCGCAGTGGCTCCAGACCTATCCGCGCTACTCCTTCACCGTCGAAGGTCATGCCGACGAGCGCGGCACCCGCGAATACAACATCGCGCTCGGTGCCCGCCGTGCCCAGTCGGTGCGTTCGTTCCTCGCCTCGCGCGGCATCGATCCGAACCGCATGCGCACGATCTCCTACGGCAAGGAGCGGCCGGTCGCCGTCTGTAACGACATCTCGTGCTGGTCGCAGAACCGTCGCGCCGTCACCGTGCTGAACGCGAGCTCCTGACGGAGATCCTGACGCTCAGTCAGGCGCCGTTCATTTTCAGAAACCGATTATGCCGGCGCCCTCTCGGGCGCCGGTTTCGTTTCAGCAATCCGTGACCTAAAACCCCTTGGTGGCAGTCACAGTTTTGGCGTACTCCCTTCCTCATTGTGTGGCGCGGCGAATGGTCCGCCGCGCGCCACGTCGCTTTCGTCGTCAGGGCAAGATGTCATCGAAATTCAAGGCAATTACCGGCACCGTGGCGACCGCCGCGCTGCTCTCTTTGTGCTCGCCCGCACCCGCGCAGTCGATCTTCGCGCAGTCGGATGATGCCGACCCCGAGATGCGGATCGAGCGGCTGGAGAACCAGCTGCGCCAGCTCACCGGCCAGAACGAAGAGCTGCAATACCGCAACCGCCAGCTCGAAGAGCGGCTGCGGGCGCTCGAGGGCGGCGCGCCGGCCGCGCCCGGACAGGCGCCCAATGTCGCCGCCATGCCGCCCGCCCAGATCGCACCAAGTCAGGTCGCGCCGGGCTATCGCCACCCGCAGCAGCAGGCCGTGCAGCCAACTTACGAGCAGCCGCAGATCGCGTCTCCCGCGCCGATCGTTCAGGAGCAGCCGGCGCCCGGCGCCCCTGGCACACGCCGCCGCGGCGATGCCTTCGACCCCAACCAGAACCCGAATGCGCCCGGCGCGCCGCGCGCGCTCGGCGGCGGGCAGCAGCCGATGCCGGCAGGCAGTCAGGTCGGAGCACCCGGCGGCCAAATCGGCTCGCCCAGCGGCCAAATCGGCTCGCCCAGCGGCCAGATCGGCTCGCCCGGCGGTCGCGGCGCCGGCGAGCCGCTCGATCTCGCCAACACCAGCCCGCGCTATCAGCCGCAGGCAGCACCCCCGGCGGCCCAGCCTGGCTATCCGGCGCCTGCGGGCGCCACCGGTTTGACCACCCTGCCGCCCTCGGCAACGCCGCGCGACGAGTTCGACCTCGGCATCGGCTACATGCAGCGCAAGGACTATGCGCTCGCCGAGCAGACCATGAAGAATTTTGCGCAGAAATATCCGAGCGATCCGCTGCTCGGAGACGCGCAATACTGGCTCGGCGAGAGCTACTTCCAGCGCCAGCAATATCGCGACTCCGCGGAAGCCTTCCTCGCCGTCACCACCAAATACGAAAAATCGGCCAAGGCCCCGGATGCGCTGCTCCGGCTCGGCCAGTCGCTCGCCGCCCTGAAGGAGAAGGAGGCCGCCTGCGCCGCCTTCGGCGAGGTCGGCCGCAAATATCCGCGCGCCTCTGCCGGCGTCAAAGCGGCCGTGGACCGCGAGCAGAAGCGGGTGAAGTGCTGATCCACCGCGCGGATCACTGACAAAGCCGATGGCGCTGCGTTAGATTGCGTCCGCCTTTCGCTGGCGATTGCTGGGCAGCGTCATGTCAGACGATGACAATTCTCCGATCTCCACCCGCGAGGCGAGCCGCCTCTTCGCCGGCCTCAAGAGCGCGCCGGCGCTGGTGCTCGCCGTCTCCGGCGGGCCCGACTCGGTCGCACTGATGTGGCTTGCGGCGCGCTGGCAGCGCAGCCTTGCGCGCGCGCCGCTGCTCACCGTCGTCACGGTCGATCACGGCCTGCGGCGCGAGGCGGGGTGCGAGGCGCGCAAGGTCGAGCGGCTCGCCGCCGAACTCGGACTGCCGCACCGGACCCTGCGCTGGCGCGGCGCCAAGCCGAAGACGGGGCTGCCGGCGGCCGCGCGCGAGGCGCGCTACCGCCTGCTCGCGGAAGCCGCACGTGCCGTCGGCGCGAGCCATGTGCTGACCGCCCATACCCGCGACGACCAGGCCGAGACGCTGTTGATGCGCCTGTTGCGCGGCAGCGGACTTGCGGGACTGTCGGCCATGGCCCCTCTCAGCGAGCGCGACGGCATCGTGCTGGCGCGGCCGCTGCTCGACGTCCCGAAGGCGCAGCTGGTCGCGACCTTGAGGCGGGCCAAAATCGGCTTTGCCGACGATCCCACCAACCGCGACCCCGCCTTCACCCGGCCGCGGTTGCGAGCGCTGCTGCCGCTTCTCGCGGCCGAGGGCGGCGATAGCAGGAATCTGGCGCGGCTTGCGACCAGGCTTGCGCGGGCCAATGCGGCGGTCGAGGTGCTGGCCGATGGCGCCGAGCGCTTCCTCCGTTTGCGGGATCGCGGCGAAGCGCCGCAGGCGGGGGAGCGAAGCTTCGAGGCTTCGGCCTTTGCCGCCCTGCCGGATGAGGTCCGGCTGCGGCTCCTGCTGCGGGCCATCAACGCGCTCGGGCATGAAGGGCCTGCGGAACTCGGCAAGGTCGAAACCCTGATGTCCGTGCTGGATCAGGCCATTGCGGCAAGTCTGCGCGCCCGCGCCAGTCGTCGCCCGGTCCTGAAGCAGACGCTTGCGGGAGCCTTGATCAGCCTTGCCGGCGGGCGTATCCACATCGCACCGGCGCCGGCTAGGCGCCGCAAGGGCGGATAGGCGTGGGCGGATCATGACACCAGCCATTTCGGGCCCGCACCGTCAGGACACCTTAACCAGGCAGGAAAAACCCCGCTCTGGGCGCCATTTTTTCAGCGGGAATCGCGCTAAGATGGGCTAAATAGTCCCATCTCATTCCCTTGGCAGCGACCCGGGCGGCACCTAGATTGTATGCGTCTAACCGAGAGGATTCCTTGGGGATTTTCTCTAGCTTGCCCAAGTAACTCCTGAAGGACCAGGCCGCGATCCGCGCGACCACGAAGGAAGATCGATGAACGCCAATCTGCGCAATTTCGCCCTCTGGGTCATCATTGTTTTGCTGCTATTGGCGTTGTTCACGCTCTTCCAGAATCCGGGCCAGCGGGCCTCCTCGCAGGACATCGCCTTCTCGCAGCTCTTGAGCGAGGTTGACCGCGGCAATGTGCGCGACGTCGTGATCCAGGGGCCGGACATTCACGGCACCTTCACTAATGGATCGAGCTTCCAGACCTATGCGCCGAACGATCCGACGCTGGTGAAGCGTCTCTACGACAGCAAGGTGCAGATCACCGCGAAGCCGCCGGGTGACAACGTCCCGTGGTTCGTCTCGCTGCTGGTCTCCTGGCTGCCGTTTATCGCGCTGATCGGCGTGTGGATCTTCCTGTCGCGGCAGATGCAGGGCGGCGCCGGCAAGGCGATGGGCTTTGGCAAGTCGCGCGCCAAGATGCTGACCGAAGCGCATGGCCGCGTCACCTTCGAAGACGTCGCCGGCGTGGACGAAGCGAAGCAGGACCTGCAGGAGATCGTCGAGTTCCTGCGCGACCCCGGCAAATTCCAGCGCCTCGGCGGTCGCATTCCGCGCGGCGTGCTGCTGGTCGGCCCTCCCGGCACCGGTAAGACCCTGATCGCACGTGCGGTGGCGGGCGAAGCCAACGTGCCGTTCTTCACCATTTCCGGTTCGGACTTCGTCGAAATGTTCGTCGGCGTCGGCGCGAGCCGCGTCCGCGACATGTTCGAGCAGGCCAAGAAGAACGCGCCCTGCATCATCTTCATCGACGAAATCGACGCGGTCGGTCGTCACCGTGGTGCCGGCCTCGGCGGCGGCAATGACGAGCGCGAGCAGACGCTGAACCAGTTGCTGGTCGAGATGGACGGCTTCGAGGCGAACGAGGGCGTGATCCTGATCGCTGCGACCAACCGCCCCGACGTGCTCGATCCCGCGCTGCTGCGTCCGGGCCGCTTCGACCGCCAGGTCGTGGTGCCCAATCCTGACGTCGTCGGCCGCGAGCAGATCCTCAAGGTTCACGTCCGCAAGGTGCCGCTGGCGCCGGATATCAACCTCAAGACCATCGCGCGCGGCACTCCGGGCTTCTCCGGCGCCGACCTGATGAACCTCGTCAACGAGGCCGCGCTCACCGCCGCCCGACGCAACAAGCGGATGGTGACGCAGGCCGAGTTCGAGGAGGCCAAGGACAAGGTGATGATGGGCGCCGAGCGCAAGTCGCTCGTCATGACCGAGGAAGAGAAGCTGCTGACGGCCTATCACGAGGGCGGCCACGCCATCGTCGGCCTCAACGTGCCCGCGACCGATCCGATCCACAAGGCGACCATCATCCCGCGCGGCCGTGCGCTCGGCATGGTCATGCAGCTCCCCGAGCGCGACAAGCTGTCGATGTCTTTGGAGCA
The DNA here is from genome assembly GCF_056429085.1 of Bradyrhizobium sp. CFUWI. Taxonomy (NCBI): domain Bacteria; kingdom Pseudomonadati; phylum Pseudomonadota; class Alphaproteobacteria; order Hyphomicrobiales; family Nitrobacteraceae; genus Bradyrhizobium; species Bradyrhizobium sp. CFUWI. The sequence continues at coordinate 126,033 of NZ_JBWJZE010000013.1, read as the reverse complement.
GATGACCTCGCGCCTCGCGATCATGATGGGCGGCCGCGTCGCCGAAGAGTTGATCTTCGGCCGCGAGAAGGTGACCTCGGGCGCCGCCTCCGACATCGAGCAGGCCACGCGGCTGGCTCGCATGATGGTGACGCGCTGGGGCCTGTCGGAAGAGCTCGGCACGGTCTCCTACGGCGAGAACCAGGACGAGGTGTTTCTGGGCATGTCGGTGTCGCGGACGCAGAACGCCTCCGAGGCGACGGTCCAGAAGATCGACTCCGAGATCCGCCGTCTGGTCGAGGAAGGCTACAAGGAAGCGACCCGCATCCTCACCGAGAAGCATGCCGACCTCGAGGCGCTGGCCAAGGGCCTCTTGGAGTTCGAGACGTTGAGCGGCGACGAGATCGTCGATCTGCTCAAGGGCAAGAAGCCGAACCGCGAATCCGTGCTCGAGCCGACCACGCCGCGTGCCTCCGCGGTGCCTCCGGCCGGCAAGTCGCCGCGCCCGCGGCCCGATGCGGATCCCGGCCTGGAGCCGCAGCCGCAGGCCTGATCGCAAGCGGCAGATGAGATTGAAAAACGCGGCGGAAACGCCGCGTTTTTTGTTGGCCGGCTGCGCGTTCCAGGCGCGAGCGCAGCGCGACGCCTAAGGGCGGCCGACGCGGAGCGCCTGAACCCGCCTTCGCGCGGCAAATGCGCGAAACACTCAAGAAGAACTTAACGCTTGCGGCCTACTTTGGCCCGCCATGACTGACCAGGTCGTCCACAGCGCGGTTCAACCGTTTTCGGCACGTGCAACGCTGCCTTGGGCCGTAGGGCTGGTGGTCTATGCCATGCTGCTGGTGGCCGGGCCGCGGCTGCTCGGTGATCCCGACAGCTATTCGCACATCGAGGTCGGGCGGTGGATCATCGCACACGGCACGCTGCCGGCGAGCGACCCCTTTTCCTTTTCGATGCACGGCGCACCCTGGATCACCTTCGAATGGCTGTCCGAGGTCATCTATGCCGGGATCTATGCGCTTGCCGGCTGGCCAGGCGTCGTTGCCCTCGCGGCCGCGGCGATCGCGCTCGCTTTTGGCCTGTTCACGTCCTTCCTGCTGCGCGAGCTCTCGCCAACCCTGACGCTGCTCATGGTGATCGCGGCAATCGTGCTGCTGGCGCCGCATATGCTGGCGCGGCCACATGTCTTGGTACTGCCGCTGATGGTAACCTGGGCCGCGGCGCTGGTCCGCTGCATGGACGGCGGCGGCCCTCCGCCATATTGGGCCCTGCCGCTTCTGGTGCTGTGGGCCAATCTGCACGGCAGCGTGGTGCTGGCGCTTGGCTTGATCGGCCCGGCGGTGCTCGAGGCATTGCTGCGTGAAGAGCGCGCCCAATGGCCGCGCGTGCTGCTGCGGTGGCTGCCATTTGGGGCACTTGCCGTCGCGGCGTCCTGCCTGACGCCGCACGGGCCGGAACCGTTGCTGATGCCGCTGACGACGCTCGGCCTCGGCTCCGCGCTCGCCTGGATCGGAGAATGGCGGCCGCAGGACTTCAGCCACGTCAGTGGCTTCGAATTGCTGCTGCTCGCCGGCATCTTTGCGCTCTCGCGCGGCGTCACGCTGCCGGTCGTGCGGGCCTTGGTGGTAATCGGCTTGCTTCATTTTGCGCTGGCGCAAATCCGCAATGCGGATCTGCTGGCCACGCTGGCGCCGCTCTATCTGGCGGCTCCGCTGGGTCGGACGTTCGGCGGGCCGACCGAGAATGGTGCAACGGTCTTGCCGCGCGGCCTGAATTGGGTTGGGCTCGGTCTGTCGATTGCAATCAGCGGGCTGGCCTTGGCGCGTGACGTCCGGCCGGCTCCGGCCATCACCCCAGAGGCCGCCGTCGCCCAAGCCAACCTCGCCAAGGCGGGGCCCGTGCTCAACGATTATTCCTTCGGCGGCTATTTGATCTTCGCCGGCATTCCCACCTTCATCGACGGTCGCGGCGAACTGTACGGGGGCCCGTTCATCGAACGCTACAATCGCGCCCTGGCGCTGATCGACCTGGACGATTTTCTCAAGCTGCTCGACCAATACAACATCGGCGCGACGCTGCTTGCACCGCGCACACCGGCGGTCGCGATGCTCGACCGGCTGCCGGAGTGGCAGCGCGTCTACAGCGACGATGTGGCGGTTGTGCACAAGCGGCGGGATACGCCGCAACGATAGGTTCAAGCGGTCCCGAAGGCGGCGTATTGGCCTCCGAGCCACACGCCGCTCAAGGCGTCTTCGAGGCGCCGGGCCGGCTTGCTGTCCCAGGGCAGCAGCAGGAAATGCCGCGCGCCGATCTCGCGCAGGCCGCTAGCTGCCATCAACTTCCGCGTCGTGCCGGCCCCGAGCAAGACGGCGTCCCGGTCGAACTCACAGCGCGCAACGGCAAGCCGCGTCAGCGGGTTGTACGGATTGTGCTCGATCACGCAGACGAGTCCCCCGGGACGCGTCACGCGGCGCATCTCGGCGATGAACTGCGCCCATTGCGCCGGCACGATATGGTGCATTACGCAGATGGTCGTAACCAGATCGAAGCTGGCATCGCTAAACGGGAAAGTAGCGCCGTCAAACTCCCGGTAGTCGACGCCGTGGTTGTGAGCGCGCGCCTGCGCCAGGCTGGCCGAGGAAACGTCGATGCCGCTCAATCGGCCGACCATGCCGTGCAGCAGCGGATGAAGACTGCCGACGCCGCAGCCGACGTCCAGCATGTCGGGCTTCTCAACGTCCAGCCGCTGCGCGATCAGATCGCGCAGCAGATCGGCCTTTGCGCGCATGAAGAAATCATGCGGCAGACCCGAGAAGTCGATCGAGGACTGGACCACATCACGGTAATTGTCGTGATAGCCGTCGAACAGTTCGGCCATGCGCTGGATCACTCGTTGACGGCGTGGATCGCGGGCGTCGCCGCCGTCTCGTCGCGATCGAAGCCGATTCGTGCCTGCACCACGTAGAGCGGGCGGCGTTTCACCTCGGCATGGATGCGGCCGACATAGAGCCCCACGATGCCCGTCATCAGCATGTTGATGCCACACAGCAGCGACACGACGACGATCGTCGAGGACCAGCCGGTCACGAGATGGCTGTCCTTGCCGAGCCATAACAGGACAACCCAGCCGCCGTAGAGCAGCGCGAGCCCGGACACCGTCAATCCGCACCAGATGGCAAGCCGCAAGGGCAGATCGGAAAAGCCGAGCGCGGCGCTCACCGCCAGCCGGACCATCTTGAACAGCGGGTATTTGGTTTCGCCGGCGGCGCGCTCGAGGCGGTGGAAGGCAACCTCGGCCTGGCGGAAGCCGAGCCAGGCGATCATACCGCGCACGAAGCGATCCTGCTCCGGCATCTGCCGGAGTGCCTCCAGCACCTTGCGATCGATCAGGCGGAAGTCGCCGACATCGGCGGGGATGCCGACGGAGGACATCCTGCCGAGCAGCCGGTAGAACAGATGCGCGGTCGCACGCTTGAAGCGGCTTTCGCCCTCGCGCGACAGGCGGCGGGCGTGGACGATGTCGTTGCCCTCCTTCCACCTCGCGATCAATTGCTCGATCACTTCGGGCGGATCCTGCAGATCGGCATCCATGACGATGATCGCGTCACCTTGCGCGGCGTCCATGCCGGCGGTGATAGCGATCTGGTGGCCGAAATTTCGCGACAGGCCGATGTAGCGAAAGCGCGAGTCGCGCGCAGCGAGCGCCCGTAGCACGATCGAGCTGGAATCGCTGCTGCCATCGTCGACGAAGATCGCTTCTGCCGGCCCGTCGAGCCGGAACATGACCTGGTCGAGCCGGCGCAACAGGACCGGCAGCACGGCTTCCTCGTTGAACACGGGGATGACGAGGCTGTAGCGGATCGATCTGGAATTGGCCGCCATGCGAAGGGTTCCGGCTGGGTTGCAGGGGCGGGAGTCTACAAGCCGGTGGTTAAGGTCGCCTTGCCGCAAATGTTAAGGGTCTAGGGCCCGGGACATTGGCTGGAGGGACGGACCGAGAGGTGGAGGTCGGTTAACCACGCGTGGGACGCGCCGGCTTCGGTCTAGGATTTGCGCCGGATCCTGTAGAGAACAAAGCGCGCCGAGGTCTCCAGCACCTCCAGCCGATCCGGCAGCGGATTTGCGGCCGGCGATCCCAGCACATAGAGGTAGTCGAAATCCTGGTACCAGGTGCGGACAAATGGCGGAATGTCCGCCGGTGCCTGGCCCGTCGCGATCGCGGCCAGCAGGCCCGACGGTACCGGCCCTCCATAGGGAATGGAAATCTTGCGCACGGCCTCATGCGGCCGCACGGGCTGCTTGCCCACCTCCGTGAACAGGTTGGGGACGAATGCGCCAGCGTAGTGCACCGCCAGCGTCGGCGCATAATACATCGGATACGAGGTGAGGTCGGCGAAGGGCGGGTCGCCATTGTCGTCCGTGCTGCCGACGAGGATACGTGAGCCGCGATCGATCTTCTGGAACGAGGCGATGATCGACGCGTAATCGGCGCGGTAAGGCAGCCACACCGAGAGAACGACGGCGAGATTGAGCAGTATAATGCCGCTGATACCGGCGAGCGCAGCCATTCTCCACGCCCGGTTCGGCAGCGACAGTGAGCAGAAGGCGGGCAGGATCAGAGCCGCGGCGGGAATCACGCGAAGATCGACGAACGAGGTTCCGAACAGCTTCGAAGGAATGACAAAATAGAGCAGCGTAAAGCCGACCGCGAGCCAGATCCCGGCCGTATCGAGCCTGAGGGCGCCGCGTCTTGCGGCGAGAAGCAGCGCGATCGTCAGCGCCAGCCCGGTCGCTGCCGCGATCGTCAGATTGTAGCCGTTCATGATGCGGAGCGGCCAGACCGGCTTGAATCCCAGGAACCAGCTGGTGCCTTCGCTTCCGACCGAGCCTGCAGTGACGTGCATGATCGCAAACAGCGCCAGCGCCGGGAGTGCCAACGCGCCAAGCCGCGCGGCCGCGACGGGATAGGCGACTTGCCGCTGGCGAATGCGCGACAGCTCGAAAAGGCCGAGCGTCGCGCCGTAGATGCCGAGCGAGAAGAAATGCGCCACGTACAGCGCGGCGACGAAGATCAAATTGGCGGCGAAGCGCAGCGGCCATGGGCCTTCTGCCAGCATCAGATAAACGGCGATGCCCCAGAGCGCGAGGCCGAGGCCGAACTCGAAGTTCACGAAGCCCCAGCTGAACGGCAGGCAGTAGAGGAAAGCCAGTGCAGCGAAGCCGGCAAGCTGAATCCGTCCCTTCCGGACCCATTCAAGCAGCATCGCGCCGGAGACGATCAGCAATTGGCTCAGCAGCAGAAACAGCCGTGTGGCGCTCTCGACGCTGATCAGCCGCGCCATTTGCGGGACCAGCAGATCCATTCCAAGGTTGGGATAGAACGCCCAGGCCACCTCGTAATGCGGATTGGCATCGGGGGTGCCGCTTTGGCTCAGAATGTACATACGGGCGAGGTGATTGGGATAATCGACCATCGCGGGAATGGGGGTCAGCAGCACCGGAAGAAGCGAGACGGCCGCCAGCATTGCAAGAACGGCAATCGCCACCGATCGGTCCGAGCCGACAGGAGCCGGAATTGTCAAGGCCGGCCTGTCGGATCCGGAGGCGTCGCGGCCGCGCCCTCGGTGTGGTCCCGGACATGAATGACGGCAATGTCGTCCGCATAGATGCGCTTCCAGCCCTTGAGCTGGTCGAGGATCTGCGGGCCGGGCGCATCGGCGACCAGGAGCGTTGCGTCGATCTTGTACTCATCGAGCAGGCGCGGCAGCAATTCGGGCTTCTTGCCTTCCGTCGCCTTGAAGAAGTCCACCACGAATTTCTCGCCGTAGAGCTCGGCGCGGCCGTCGATGAAGACCGGAATATCGCGCGAGATCAGATAACCGCCGAACTGATAGGCGTTGAAGATGCGCTGCACCTTGCGTTGCTCGAGCAGGTCGACCGCCGCAACCGGGGTGTGCGTCATCGTGAAGCTGAAGCGGTGGTGCGCCATGTAGAGCGACGTCGAGGTCCAGCCAGCCGCCACGATCATCAGCGCGCCTGTCACGGTGACATAGCGGGCCGGCCAGCGATCGGCGCCCGTGGCGTCAGCCGGCGCGCGCTGGAACATCTCGCCGAGCGGCTTTGCCAGCACCAGCGGTACCAGGAACGCAAATGCCTCGATGCTCCTGACATGGGTCAGTGCGCTCCAGGTCAGGAACAGGATCAGGAAGATCCGGGGCGCCGACAGCACCAGACCGCGATAATAGCCGAATGCGATCAGGCCGAGCAGGGCGCCTTCGAACGGGGTGAAGGTGGCGAAGTTCGCCGGCATCCATTCGAAGATCAGCGACAGCAGCTCGCCGAGGCCGAGGATGCTGGTCGCGCCCTGGAGCGTCCGCCAGCCGTAGGGCGTGCAGCAACTCGCGATCAGCGCGCCGATTCCGAACAGCACCCAGCGCATGAACAGTCGAAGTCGTCGTCCCCTCTCGGCATGCTCGACCGCCTCGAGCGAGATCGGGCCGATCAGCGCCAGGCCCAGCACGAAACCGCCGTGCAGATTGGCCCAGAGCGCCATCAGCGGCAGCCAGTACCAGGACGGCGCGCTCCTGCGGTCGGCGGCCGCCATCAGCAGGCCGATCCACGCCACCATGACGGGCAGCGCCAGGATATGCGGACGCGCCAGCACGTGGTGGGCCGACAGCAGCAGCGCCAGCATCGCGAACAGCACGGCGCGTGGGGCCTCGATCTGGGCGCCGAGCAGATGGACGAAGATCGCTACCGCGAGCGCGACCCCGAGCGCGGTGAGGATGACGGGACCTGCCCAGTCCCATTGCGCATGGGAGGAGGCGAACAGCACCTGCGACAGCCACGACGTCGAAATCCACGGCGTGCCCGATCGCGTGAAGGAATAGAAGTCGATGGTGGGCATGGCGCGGTGATCGAGGATCCATTGCCCGATCTTGATCTGCCAGAACGTGTCGGAATCCTGCAGCCGCGTATCGCCGAGATAGAGGAACAGCAGATAGGCGGCGGCACCGGCGCACAGCGGCACCAGGGCCCTCGCGCGGCTCTGCACCGCGATGCCGTCGGCAAAGGAAAGCGACATGCCGCCTCGTCGTCCTGTTGTTCTTGTCGGTCGAGCATGATCCGGACCCGCAGCGCCGCGTTAGCGCAAAGTGTGGTGCGGCCTTTCCGAGAGATCACGCTCGAACAACGACGTGAAACGCGACGAACGATTGATCTCGTCGCGCTTCAGTTCGAGCCGGTGGCATTGGACCACGGCGGTCATAACTTCGGGTAAACCCGCAGCGCCATGCCATGTCCCGACAATTTAACAGATTGTTTTAGATTCGATTTTACCATCGACCCACACACGCGATCCGCCCGGTGTTTACGCAGTCGAATTAACTGCGGCGCAATTCTTTGCCTCTACGTTCGGTTCCATGGTCGGCGGCGCTGGGAAGCCGGAGAGACCAGATCAGTTGTAAGCCTCGTGTACTCATTTGGAGCACTCTATGAAGAACCTCGTTGCGCGTTTCGTGAAGGATGAATCCGGCGCCACCGCCATTGAATACGGCCTGATCGCCGCCGGCATCGCGCTGGCGATTATCACCGTCGTCAACAATCTCGGCAGCACGCTGAACACCAAGTTCACCGCGATCTCGACCGGCCTCAAGTAAAGCCGGACGACCTTAGAATTTCGGAGAGCCTCGTTCTTGACGGGGCTCTTTTCTTTTTGACGAGACTTGTCCGTAGGGCTTGCCAGCTGCATTGCCTCCGTATTGTTACGAGCCCGCTTTAAGATCTCGGTAAGAAGTGTAGTTATCGATCTTACAACCCTGGCACGGTAGTTTTATGTGTTGGCAGCGGCTGCGCTGCGGAGCGTGCCACGCGTTTGGTTCGTCACTGTCGCGCCATGCATCTCGTCGCGAATCCCAGGAACCCCGCGGGGCGGCATCTTGGCTATTTTCGGGAAGCAGGATCCGCAGCGAGGGAGAGCGAGCAAGGCCTGATCAGCCTTCGTCGTCAGGGCTGGCGCTCCAGTCCCGGTCGCCGCGACGCACCACGCATTTCCCATCTTGTCATCTCCCCTGAATAGTTGTTCAGTCCTTGCGGGGCGATTTGCATCTTTGACGTGACGAAGCGTTCGGCCGCAGGGCGTGCGGCCGGCGTGTGGGACAGGAAGCGCGCCATGGTTTATCGGCGGACGCATCAAGTGGTGAAGCGCCTTGCGGCGCGGCGCAGCGCGATTCTGGCGGCGGCGCGGGAGGCGGCAGCGGAGGGCGGCATGGCGGCGGTGCAGATCGCGCCGGTCGCGGTCCGGGCCAACGTCGCGGCCGGGACGGTCTACCGCTACTTCCCCTCCAAGGCCGAGCTGATCTCTGAACTCATTGCCGAGGTCTCCCGGGACGAGCTCGCGGCGATCCGGCGGGCGGCCGACGCCGCCCCGGGTCCGTCCTCGGCATTGGCCGCGGCCGTGACGACTGTTGCGGTCCATACCCTGTCGCAGCGCAGGCTCGCCTGGGGCATCCTGGCCGAGCCCGTCGATGTCGATGTCAGCGCCTCGCGCCTGGCCAGCCGGCGCGAGATCGCGGGCGAGATGGCCGCCCGGATCGATGCTGCGGTGCGGGCCGGTCACCTGCCGGCGCAGGACACCGCGCTCGCCGCCACCGCCTTGCTCGGCGCGCTGCATGAGGCGCTGGTCGGGCCGCTGGCGCCCGACAATCTCGACGATCCCGCCAAGCTGCGCGATGCGGTGCAGACCGTGACCCTGCTGGCGCTGCGCGCGGTCGGCGTCATGGACGCCCGTGCCCGCGGCCTGGTGGTGCAGCAGACACTGCTGCCGACGACGAAGGCGCTGGTTGGCGCGTAACATCGCCGCGCGAGCGAGGCGGCGGCCTGATCCCGCTCAGGTCGTTGAACGGGCAAGCTTTTTCGTGAAACCGCAGCAATCGTCCCGGACGCTCCGGCTACTTTGCATGGGGTTGTTTTGCGATATTTGTGTTGGCCGGGGTCGCGGCCGACCTACAGACCTACATATTCGCGTCGCCCTCGGGGCCGACCGAGGCGATGCGCACCATGTTGGTGGTGCCGGGAATGCCGAGCGGTACGCCGGCGACGATGATCACGCGCTGGCCGGCGCGGACGAAGCCGTCGCGGAACGCGATCTGGCCAGCGCGGCCGACCATGTCGTCCTGATCGCGTGCGTCCTCGGCCACCACGCAGTGCACGCCCCAGACCACCGCGAGCCGGCGGCCGGCGGTGATGTTCGGGGTGATCGCCACGATCGGCGGCTTCGGCCGCTCGCGCGCCACGCGCACCGCGGTCGAGCCCGACGAGGTCCAGCAGATCAAGGCGGGCAGATCGAGCGTCTCGGCGATCTGCCGCGCGGCATCCGCAATGGCATCGCCCGCGGTGGATTCCGGCGCCGGGCGCTGGGCCATGATCACCGACCGGTAGGTTGGGTCGCGCTCGACCTCCTCGCCGATGCGGTTCATGGTCGAGACCGCCTCGACCGGGAATTTGCCGGCGGCAGATTCCGCCGACAGCATGATGGCGTCGGCGCCTTCATAGACGGCGGTGGCGACGTCCGAGACTTCGGCGCGGGTCGGGACCGGCGACTGGATCATCGATTCCAGCATCTGGGTCGCGATCACCACCGGCTTGCCGGCGCGGCGCGCCATGCGCGTCATCTGCTTCTGCAGGCTCGGCACGCGCTCCAGCGGCAGCTCGACGCCGAGGTCGCCGCGCGCCACCATCAGCGCGTCGGAGGCCTCGATGATGTCGGCGAGGCGGTCGATCGCCTGCGGCTTCTCGATCTTGGCCATCACGGCGGCGCGGCCGCGGATCATCTTCTTGGCTTCGAGCACGTCGTCGGCGCGCTGCACGAAGGACAGCGCGATCCAGTCGACGCCGGTGACGAGCGCGGCTTCGAGGTCGGCGCGGTCCTTCGGCGTCATGGCGGAGACCGGCAGGTCGGTGTCGGGCAGGCTGACGCCCTTGCGGTCGCTCATCTTGCCGCCGACCACGACACGCGTCACCGCGTGCTCCTTCGAGGTCTCCTCTGCGATCAGACGCACCTTGCCGTCGTCGAGCAGCAGCGCATGGCCGGGCCTGAGCGCGGCCAGGATCTCCGGATGGGGCAAGTGGACGCGCGTGGCATCGCCTGGCGTCTTGTCGGAATCCAGCGTGAAGGTCTGGCCGTTCTGGAGCTGGACCGAGCCTTCGGCGAAGGCACCCAGTCTGAGCTTCGGGCCCTGGAGGTCGACCAGGATGCCGATCGGCCGGCCGTAGCTCGACTCGACGTTGCGGATCGTCGCCACCAGCTCGCGCATCTTGTCATGCGAGGTGTGGCTCATGTTGATGCGAAACAGGTCGGCGCCGGCCTCGAACAGGCGGCGGATCATGGCGAGGTCTGACGACGCCGGTCCCAGGGTCGCGAGAATCTTGATACGGCGAAGACGCCTCATGGCTTATTTCCAGACGGGGGTGGCAGGCCGGGCGAGCCGGGGGGCGTAGCACCGGGCGGACCATTGGGCAAACCGGGAACTCCGCCCGGGCCAACCGGGCCGGGCAGGCCAGGCACGCGCTGTTGCGTCGGCTGTTCGTTGGCGTCGGTCAGCTGCACCGTCCACGCCCGCTGCTCGCCGGTATCGACCTCGAAATAGCCGGTCCGGTCGTAGCCGCGCGCGAGGCAATCCTCGGTGCCGCGGATGGTGAACTCCTTGTCGCGCGAGCACATGAAGGCCTGCCCCGACCACTCGCCGCCGCGATCATAGTCGATCGCGTAGATGTAATAGTAACGGGCGACCAGCGTTCCCCGCAGCAGGGTCTCGCAGGAGCGGGAGGAGATGTTCCACCAGCCCTCGGTGGTCCAGCCCTCGGCGTCCTTGTAGCCGAGCGCAATGCCGACCCGGCTCGACGTGTTGTTGCAGAGGCGGAAATCGGCGGAGGCCGGGCTGGCGCAAAGGCACAGCCAGACAACCACCAGCACCGGGACCAACCGGGCGAGCAGGCGAAGCGGGGAGCGGGGAGATTCGGCAATCATTGTCGCGGAAGCTATACCAGATCATTGACGATTTGGCGTAGGGCCAGGAACCACCCCCAAAGAGCGGCAACGCCAGTTTCGGGGCGGTTTGCGCCGGGATATGGCAAAATCTGTGACAGTGCCCACCTGATCCCGTAAGGGTGACCTCCATCGGGGCAGGGTTAAGGGGATACAGCCATGGCAATCGACGACAAGACCAGAACCGAGCTCGAGGCGGCCGCTTTCCGGCGTCTGGTCGATCATCTGAAGACGCGGACGGATGTCCAGAACATCGACCTGATGAATCTGGCGGGCTTCTGCCGCAACTGCCTGTCGAACTGGCTCAAGGAAGCCGCCGACGCGCAAGGCGTCGCTTTGAGCAAGGACGAGAGCCGGGAGGCCGTCTACGGAATGCCCTACGAGACCTGGAAAGCGAAATACCAGGGCACGGCGACGCCCGAGCAGCTCGAGACGATGAAGAAGGTGCATCCCCACGGCCACTGAGTTCGCGCACACCTGAGTCGCACCACACAACAGCTTTCTGCGCCCCGCAGCAGGAAGGTGTGGGCGCGCTGTGGACGAGCACGATGGTGCCTTGAACGCAGTCGGCGCCGACCCTAAGGGTTCTAGCCAGCACGCGCGGTGAGGATGCCGGCGTCACCTCGTTTTGCCAGTTCCATTGGGAGTACCTAGATGGCCACCTCCGCCGCCGTCCGCGACGACGAGCCCGCGACGAAATTTGCCAAGGACCAGCTCAAATCCATCATCGAGCGCATCGAGCGGCTGGAGGAAGAGAAGAAGGCGATCTCCGACGACATCCGCGACGTCTATGCCGAGAGCAAGGGCAACGGTTACGACGTCAAGGCGCTGCGCACCATCGTGCGCCTGCGCAAGCAGGACCCCAACGAGCGCGCCGAGGCCGAGACGATCCTCGAGACCTACATGCAGGCGTTGGGAATGATCTGAGGCGTCCTGCCTCGGACACCGCTGCCGCAGCCCGGATGGAACGCAAGCGAAATCCGGGATGTTTCGGCGTGCGCAGCTTTTCCCGGATGTCGCTTCGCTCATCCGGGCTACGAGACCGAGTCTGTGGAAACAGTCGCTTCGATCAGCGCAACGCGGCGGTGCGCACGACGAATGACGTCGTCTGGAGCTTGGCGGTGGCGCTGCCGGAGAAGGTCTCGCAGGACAGGCCCTGCATCGGATCGTCGGCAAAACCCATCGCGATCACGGCTCGCGGCTTGACGAAATAGGCGCGCAGCGCCGCCGTATCCAGCTCGCCCATCAGCGTGACCGACATCGCACGGCTGGCGCTCGGCGACAGCATCACGATCTTGAGCCAGATGCTCTCGCCCTTGGCGGCGGAGAGGCGCGTCGCGGTCGCGACCATGCCGTCGGTGCTCTTGCCGACCACCGTGTTGATCTCGGTCGCTTGAGCGAAGCTGCGCGATGCGGGGCGGGCCGAACGCGGGATCGGCGCGGAGGCTGCGACGACATTGGCGCGGTCAACCGGAGAGGCGGCCGGCGCGTAAGCCAGCGCCTGAAGAGCCGCGTTGGGCAGGCTCGCGGTTGGTTGCGGATCGGTGGCGGCGGCAAGGGCCTGGCGGGCCTTCAGTGCGGCGACCTGGGCCGGCGTCGCCTGCTGCGGCGCGGCCGGGACATCATCCCAGAAGCCGCGTGCATTGATGATGTCGGCCGGGGTTTCCGGCTTGCCGTCAACGGATTTGCCGGCAGCGGGCTTGTCAGCCACCGGCGCGGGCTTCGGCTTGGGCGGCGCAACGAGCTGCGCATCGGCCGAAGCGAGCTGGAAGGTTGCGGCGATCTGCGGCTTGGCGCGGGGCGTCGGCACCAGCTCGGCGGGCTTGGCGGCGGCTGCGACCACGGTCGGCGCGGACGGCTTCGCGGCCGTTGCGGGCGCGCCCTCGTCATCCTCGTCGCTGCTCGCGGCGGGAGCCGGCTTGCTCCTGAACAACGCGGCGAAGAAATTCGGCTTGCTGCCGGCGTCGTCGCCGCTGCCGCGTCGCTCGATCTCGGCCTTGGCGACCTCATAACCCTTCAGGGGCACGCCGTCGGTCGGCAGATGCACCGTCTTGCCGTCCGGGAAGACGCGGGCGAGCTGGTCATGCGTCATGCGCGGCCAGTGCCGGACGCTGCCGGTGTCCAGATGCACGAAGGGCGAGCCGGAGGTCGGATAGAAACCGACGCCGCCGCGCTGCAGGCGCAGGCCGGCGAAGCGGATCTGCTCCAGCGGCACGCCCGGGATGTAGAAGTCCATCGCATGTCCCAGCATGTGCTGGCTGGAGCGCGCCACGCCGGAGGAGCGGCGGCGGAGCATGGCGTTGGTGGCGGGGGAGCGGTAGGAGGAGATGATCTGGATCGGCTGCTTGCCGTCGACGTCGCGATAGACTTCCCAGAGGATGTCGAACAGGCGACGGTCCATCACCGTCTCGTCCTGGGTGCGCCAGTCGCGCAGGAAGTGGTTGAGCTGCTTCAGTGCCGCTTCGTCGTAGCGGCCGTCGCGCTTGAAGGTGACCGTGAGATCTTCGCCGGAATGGGTGTGATGGAAGGAGAGCGTCTTGGTCTCGTTCAGCGCGGCGGCGTCATGAACCGAGCCCGCGCCCGCAAGCAGCAATGCGGCAGTGAGGCCGATCCGCGAACCGGCCTTCACTCCCGCATGGGACAACGATAGCACAGCGAATTTGCGTGCGAGACCAGTCAGCACGTATGAGCCCACCCAGTCGACGAGCGTTCAAAATGGACTCTCCCGCCAACCCCGTTAGCAGCGTGAAGAGGATGAACGCTTTCTTAAAGCAAGAAGGTTAATTCGAGGTTGACCTTCCCGCCCCCAAACCAAGTCAGAATACGATCCTAACCGGTTGACTGTGGCAAAAAAACGCCCGCTGCCCGGACCCGGATCTACAATGGTTAACGTTAAACGGCCCCATCCATGGGAGGAGCCGTTGATTTCGTTGCGGTATTTAGAGTGGGGCCGCTTCAGGCTCAGCGGGTGAACACCCGCTGCGGGGGCCGGCGGCCGACCGGAGCCGGTGGCGGGGTGGGCGCCCCGAACAGCCGCTCGAAGAAGTTCGGACCGGAGGAGCCGAAGCCACCGCCATTGTTGGCCACCGCCACGCCTGAGGGCAGGGTGGTCGCCGGGCGCGAATAGCTCGGCTGCGAGTGCGCAACGACGGCCTCGAGATCCTTGCCGCGGTTGTTCTTCAGGATGTTGATCATGGTCGCGTCGCGGCCATAAACGTCCTTGCGGAACTGCAACTTGCCGGCATCGTCCACGAAGGCGGTCTGATAGGTGATGTTGACCGGGATCGGCGTCGGGAATTTCAGGTCGATCTCGCTCTTGCCGTACATGCTGCGCACGCGCTCGGGCGTGTACTTCTCGTTCGGCATGACGATGTTGAGCAGCACCGAGGCGTATTGATCCGGGTTCTGCACGCGCATGCAGCCATGGCTGAAGGCGCGATCTTCCCTGGCGAACAGGTTCTTGTCCGGCGTGTCGTGCTGATAGACCAGGAACTTGTTCGGGAAGTTGAAGCGGATGCGGCCGAGCGCGTTGGCCTCACCGGGCGGCTGCGAGATGTGCACCGAGCCGTCGCGGTTCTGCTCGAGCTTGAGGCCCATGCGCTGGAGCACGGTCGGGTCCTGCTGAAGCGCCGGCAGGTACTCGTTGTAGACGATCGACGGCGGCACGTTCCAGGTCGGGTTGACCGTGATGTACTTCATCGTCTCGGTCAGCAGCGGGGTCGCATGCGAACCCGGCTTGCCGGTGACGACGCGGGTGGTCCAGACCTGCTGGCCGCGCTGCATCACCTTCAACGTGTAGTCGGGGATGTTGAGAATCACATAGGCATCGCCCAGCGAGGGCGCGCCGAGGTCGCGCGGCAACCAGCGCCAGCGCTCCATGTTGACCAGCACGACGTCGATCTGCCTGTCGCGCTTGGGCGTATTGAGCGCCTTGACCGTCTTGTCGTCGAGAATGCCGGTCGGCTTCATCTCGGCGCTGCTCTGGAATTTGCGCACCGCGTCGGCGACGGCGGCGTCATAGCGGGTGTCGCTGGCGTTCTCGGCGAGGCCGAGCTTGGCGCGGAGCTGCGGCACGCGCGGATCTTCCACGACGATCTCGGCCTGCTTCTTGGTGGCCGCGGTGTATTTCAGCGCCGGACCGTCGGCGATCTCGATCACCGGGCCGTTGCCCTGACCGCGAAGCTCCGCGAGCTTGGCCTTCAGCTCCTTGTAGAGCTTGTGCGGCGGGTTGTAGCTGTCGAGCGCTGCGGAAGTGTCAGCTGCGGTCGTGACCTTGGCGAGCACCTCGTTCGGGTCGACCGGATGCTCGGGATAGAGGATGTCGCCGCTGACCTGCGACCAGTGCATGCGGCCGCTCTGCGCGTGGCGTGCATAGTCGAACATGCTGGCGGTGAGCTTGAGCTCGGCATCGGCCAGCGCATCGGGCGTGGTGGCGGCGGCGAAATCCGGCACCGGATAATCGGCGGGGCTGAGGCCGTCGGAGGCGGCGTCCTTCAGCCGGGCGATGACGCCCTTGGCTGCGGCGGTCAGGCTGCCGCCTTGCGTCCAAACCGGCGCGAAGTCCCGGGCTCCATAAAACTTCTCGATCGCCGCGCGCTCGTTCTTGCGGTCGAAATGGCGCGACGTCTTGGCGCCAATGATGTCCTTGAGCTTGTCGGCGACCGGCTGGTCGGCGGCGGGAACATTGCTCGCGGCCTTCACCGGCTCGACAGCCGGAGCGGGGGCTGCCGTCGCGGTGTCGGCCTTGGCGGGCTCGGTCTTCGCAGGCTCGGTTTTGGCAGGCTCAGTTTTGGCGGTCTCGCTCTTCGGCGCCGCGGTGGCGGGCGTGGTGGCGAGGTCGGAAGGCTTGGTCTCGACCTTGTCCGGGGCGGGGGCGATGTCAGCCTTCACGGGCTCCTTTGTCGGCTCCTTGGCGGAATCCTGGAGCGTGGCGGTGGTGTCGAGCCTGATGTCGGCTGCGGTCGGGGGCGGGACGTTGGCCGGCTCGGGACGCGGGATCGCGGCTTCGATCGCTAGCTCTGCCGCGCTGCTGCGCGCCTGATCCTGCGCCAGGGCCGAGCTGGCCGACACCGTGAGGAAGGTGGCCGCGACCGTCATCAAGACACGGTCAAAGCCCGCACGGTGGTTTAAACAGTTCCGCATTGTGTCGCACCCCTCGGGTGAACTGTCCCTCATGGAACAGCTTCGTTATCGCCTATTGAGCTTCGGCTAAATCGCGCCGGCCTCTCGAAAGTTGCACGCCTGCACGCAACGATTCCCACGCAGACGATATACAGGCCCCGGTTTTGCAGCCAGCGCTACCCGGGACAATTCACGCCAAACTGACTTCAAGGCAGCCTCTTGGCAACGGATTGTGCGCTTGCGTCACGCGCTTTTCCCTGTGTCTGTCACTTCCAAGTCACGGTTCAAGACGCAGTCGAATTCTGTCGTCGGGCGAACGGTTTACAGCCGGTCTCGCATCGCCCCGCGAAGCTGTGTTCGCATCAGGCTTAGTGCGTCTCCTCGCCGCTTTTCCCGCCATGTCCGGGAACCCCAGCCTCGTCGAGTTTGCGGTAGAGCGTCGACCGGCCGATCTTGAGGCGGCGAGCCACCTCAGACATCTGGCCGCGATAATGCGAGATCGCGAAGCGGATGATCTCGTTCTCCATGTCCTCGAGCGGGCGGACCTCGCCGGTCGGGGTCAGCATGGCGAGAGTTCCGGCGGTTGGGAGCGGCGCGATTGGTATTTCATTACCCGATACGACCGAAGGAGTGGCCGCCGGCTCGAGCATCAGCGGGGCGGTCGGAATCTCTGTGATGGGATGCGGCTGCGAAGCGAGCAGGGGGAAATCGCTGAGGCCGAGCTGGTCGCCGTCGCTCATCACCACGGCACGGTAGACCGCGTTCTCGAGCTGGCGGATGTTGCCGGGCCAGTCGAGCTGGGCGAGATGCGCCATCGCCTCGCCGCTGATGCTGGCGATCTGGCGGTTCTCCTCGGCGGCAAAGCGCACCAGGAAATGCCTGAGCAGATGCGGGATGTCCTCGCGCCGGGCCCGGAGCGAGGGGATCGTCAGCGGCAGCACGTGCAGACGATAGAACAGGTCTTCCCGGAAATGTCCCTGCTTCACCCGCTCCAGCAGCTTGCGATTGGTTGCCGAGACGATGCGGACGTCGACCTTGACCGGCTTGCGGCCACCGACCGCCTCGACGGCACCCTCCTGGAGCGCGCGCAAGAGCTTGACCTGAGCGGCCAGCGGCAGCTCGCTGACCTCGTCCAGAAACAGCGTGCCGCCATGGGCCTCGACGAACTTGCCCATGTGCCGCTCGGTGGCGCCGGTAAAAGCACCCTTCTCGTGGCCGAACAGGATGGATTCGACGAGGTTGTCGGGAATGGCGCCGCAATTGACGGCGACGAACGGCTTTGCCTTGCGCTCGCCGCTGCCATGGATGGCGCGCGCGAACATCTCCTTGCCGACGCCGGACTCACCTTCGATCAGAACGGGGATCGAGGAGTTCGCCGCCTTCTGCGCGGCGCGCATGACCGGCGCCATCGCCTCGGCGCGGGTGATGATATCGGAGAAGGTCAGCCGGCCCTCGCGGCTGTGCCGGATGCGCTGCAATTCGCCCTTGAGCGCGGAGACGTTGAGAGCGTTGCGCAGCGAAACCTGAAGCCGCTCCAGGCCGACCGGCTTGACCACGAAATCGGCCGCACCTGCGCGCATCGCCGAGATCACGTTGTCGATGCCGCCATGTGCGGTCTGCACGATGACGGGGACATTGAGGCCAGCTTCACGCATTTTCGCCAGCACGCCCATGCCGTCGAGGCCGGGCATCACGAGATCGAGGATGACACCGTCGATGGCCGGAGCATCGGGAGCGGTGAGGGCGGCGATCGCGGCATCGCCGGAGTCCACGACGACCGTCTCATAGCCGCATTTCTGCACCATGTTCTCGACCAGCCGGCGAGCCACGGCGTCGTCGTCGGCGATCAAAATACTGGCAGCCATGGTGTTCCCCGCACGCTACTACTATCTGTCTCGAATCGGGGCACTCTGGCCGAAGCCGATTAACGCACTCTTAAACCTTGACGTCCCCGCCCGCCGCCGCGCTTGTTGAACACAGGTTTCCCACACAATGAATTCGCGCTCCAAGTCTGCTCCCAGGAAGTCTGCTCTCAGGAAGTCTGCTCTCAAGAAATCTGCTCTCAAAATGCCCGCTCTCCGCAAGCCCGCCACCAAGACATCCGCCGTCAAGAAATCAGCCGCCAAGAACCCCGCTGCCGACAAATCCGCCGCCAAGACAAAGCCCTCCAAGACCTCACTTGCAAAGCCCGCGAGCAAGACCGGCAGGCTTCCCGAATGGAACCTGGCCGATCTCTATTCCGGGATCGATGCGCCGGAAGTCACGCGCGATCTCGACAAGATGGCTGCCGACTGCGTCGCGTT
The DNA here is from genome assembly GCF_056429085.1 of Bradyrhizobium sp. CFUWI. NCBI lineage: Bacteria > Pseudomonadati > Pseudomonadota > Alphaproteobacteria > Hyphomicrobiales > Nitrobacteraceae > Bradyrhizobium > Bradyrhizobium sp. CFUWI. The sequence goes on along the minus strand of NZ_JBWJZE010000013.1, from coordinate 107,586 downwards.
CGAGACGGACTACAAGGGCAAGCTGGCGACAGGGACAGCAAACGAAGATGGCGGAAAATGGCTCGCGGAGGCCGTGCGACGCTATGAGGCGATCGATGATCTCGCCGGTCGCCTCGGCTCCTATGCCGGGCTCGTCCATGCCGGCGACAGCATGGACCCTGCGATTTCAAAGTTTTACGGCGATGTCTCCGAGCGGCTGACGGCGGCATCGACGCATCTTCTGTTCTTTGCGCTCGAGCTCAATCGCGTCGATGACGATATTTTGAACCGCGCCATGCAGACTCCCGAGCTCGCGCATTACCGTCCGTGGATCGAGGATCTGCGCAAGGAGAAGCCGTATCAGCTCGACGACAAGCTGGAGCAGCTCTTCCTGGAGAAGGCGCAGACCGGCTATTCCGCCTTCAACCGGCTGTTCGACCAGACCATCTCCGGCCTGCGTTTCAAGGTCGGGTCCAAGGAGCTCGCGATCGAGCCGACGCTGAACCTGCTGCAGGACCGCGATGGCTCAAAGCGCAAGAGCGCGGCGGAAGCGCTGGCGAAAACGTTCAAGGCCAATGAGCGCACCTTTGCGCTGATCACCAACACGCTCGCCAAGGATAAGGATATCTCCGACCGCTGGCGCGGTTTTCAGGATGTCGCGGATTCCCGGCACCTCAACAACCGGGTCGAGCGCGAGGTGGTGGACGCGCTGGTGGCCTCGGTGCGTGCGGCCTATCCAAAGCTGTCGCATCGCTATTATGCGCTGAAGGCGAAGTGGTTCGGCAAGAAGCGGCTGGCCTATTGGGACCGCAACGCGCCGCTGCCGTTTGCCGCGACCGACGTCATCGCCTGGCCGGAGGCGCGAAGCATGGTGCTGACGGCCTATCGCGGCTTCTCGCCCAAGATGGCCGATATCGCCGAGCGCTTCTTCACCGATCGCTGGATCGACGCGCCGGTGCGGCCGGGCAAGGCGCCGGGTGCGTTCTCGCATCCGACCACGCCGTCCGCGCACCCCTACGTGCTCATGAACTACCAGGGCAAGCCGCGCGACGTGATGACGCTTGCTCACGAGCTCGGCCATGGTGTGCATCAGGTGCTGGCCGCGAAGAACGGCGCGCTGATGGCGCCGACGCCGCTGACGCTGGCGGAGACGGCAAGCGTGTTCGGCGAGATGCTGACCTTCCGACGGCTGCTGGCGCAGACCAAGAGCGCCAAGCAGCGCCAGGCGCTGCTGGCCGGCAAGGTCGAGGACATGATCAACACCGTGGTGCGGCAGATCGCGTTCTATTCCTTCGAGCGCGCGGTCCACACCGAGCGCAAGAACGGCGAGCTCACGGCGACGCGGCTCGGCGAGATCTGGCTGTCGGTGCAGGGCGAGAGCCTCGGGCCGGCGATCGAGATCAAGGCGGGTTACGAGAACTATTGGATGTACATCCCGCACTTCATCCACTCGCCGTTCTACGTCTACGCCTACGCCTTCGGCGATTGCCTCGTGAACTCGCTCTATGCCGTCTACGAGAATGCGGCCGAGGGCTTTGCCGAGCGCTACCTCGACATGCTCGCCGCCGGCGGCACCAAGCATTATTCCGAGCTGCTGCGGCCGTTCGGGCTGGACGCCAAGGATCCGAAATTCTGGGAGGGCGGGCTTAGCGTCATCGCCGGGATGATCGACGAGCTCGAGGCGATGGGCTGAGCCTCGTGCTGGCGCAAGTAAAACATCTGTTGAACCGGGTCTCTCGGGGTGTTATACATATGTATAACGCGCTGGAGCAGCCATGAAAATCGAGATCAAGAAGATCGGCAATTCGGACGGGTTGCTGCTGCCGCGCGAACTGATGCAGCGGCTCGATCTGAAGCGCGGGCAGCAATTGCATATCGTCGAATTGCCCGGCGGCGGTTTCCAGGCGTTGCCCTACGATCCGGATTTCGAGCGGACGATGGAAATCGCCGACGAGATCATGGACAAGTATCGCGATACGCTCGCTGCGCTCGCAAAATAGCCGGCTGACCGGATGAGCGAGCCTGAAGAGCCGCTTTGGATCAGCTATGAGCAGGCTGTCGCAATTCACAGCCGCCAGCTTCGCCGTTTTGGCGGTGCGCCGGGGCTACGCGATGACGGCATGCTGCGATCGGCGCTGGACCGGCCGATCAACAAATGGCGCTACCAGCAGGCTCCGCTGGATGAACTTGCCGCAGCCTACGCGTTTGGTCTCGCGAAGAACCATGCATTCGTCGATGGAAACAAGCGCATTGCCTTCATGGCGATGATGGTCTTCCTGCACAAGAACGGCGCGGCCTTCAGTCCCGATCCTGCGGAGGCGACAGCGATCATCCTATCACTTGCTGCTGGCGAAGTCAGCGAGGAGAGCCTTGCGCGCTGGATCCGCGACAATTGGGATTCCAAATGAGCCGATTTGCGGGAAAACCCCGCCTGCGTGCCGTTGCCCTGCCCGAAGCTTTGCGGTATTGCCACCCAGGAATTCGACTTTCGACTGGGGACAATCCATGGCTGACCATAGCGAAGTGGCCTACACCACCGCCGACGGCAACGACTATGTTGCCCACGAGCAGACCTATGAGGGCTTCATCAAGCTGGTGAAGTACGGCACGGCCTCGGTCGCGCTCATCGTGATCCTGATGGCGATCTTCCTCACCTGATCCATCGCCTGCCGCGCCGCCAGCGTCGTCGGTGCCCATAAAATTTGCATTCAAGCCGGTCCCAAAACCGGTATCCAACGTTGCGGGAGTAACGCTAAGTTCGCGTGCGCGCTTTTTCCCGCGTCGCCGGAGGCCTCATGAAGATTGCCGTTGCCAAGGAAATCGATCCGTCGGAGCCGCGCGTCGCCGCTTCGCCTGATACGGTGAAGAAGTTCAAGGCGTTAGGCGCCGAGATCGCCGTCGAGCCGGGCGCCGGCATCAAGTCGGGCCTGCCGGATTCCGAATTCACTGCCGCAGGTGCCACGGTCAGCACCGACGCGCTGAAAGATGCCGACATCATCATCAAGGTGAAGCGCCCCGAAGCCTCGGAGCTGTCGCAGTACAAGCGCGGCGCGCTCGTCATCGCCATCATGGATCCCTACGGCAACGAGGCCGCGCTGAAGACGATCGCCGATGCCGGCGTCTCCGCCTTCGCGATGGAGCTGATGCCGCGCATCACCCGCGCGCAGGTGATGGACGTATTGTCCTCGCAGGCGAACCTTGCCGGTTACCGCGCCGTAATCGAGGGCGCCGAGGCCTTCGGCCGCGCCTTTCCGATGATGATGACGGCGGCCGGCACCGTGCCTGCGGCCAAGGTGTTCGTGATGGGCGTCGGCGTCGCCGGCCTCCAGGCCATCGCGACCGCGCGCCGCTTAGGGGCCGTCGTGACCGCGACCGACGTGCGTCCCGCCACGAAAGAACAGGTCGAATCGCTCGGCGCAAAATTCCTCGCCGTCGAGGACGAAGAGTTCAAGAACGCGCAGACCGCCGGCGGCTACGCCAAGGAAATGTCCAAGGAATATCAGGCCAAGCAGGCCGCGCTCACCGCCGAGCACATCAAGAAGCAGGACATCGTGATCACCACCGCGCTGATCCCGGGCCGGCCGGCGCCGAAGCTGGTCAGCGCCGAGATGGTCAGGTCGATGAAGCCGGGCTCGGTGCTGGTCGATCTCGCCGTCGAGCGCGGCGGCAATGTCGAAGGCGCGAAGCCGGGCGAGGTCGTCGATCTCGATGGCATCAAGATCGTCGGCTACACCAATGTCGCCGGCCGCGTCGCGGCCTCGGCCTCCAGCCTCTACGCGCGCAACCTGTTCTCCTTCATCGAGACCATGGTCGACAAGAAGGAGAAGAAGCTCGCCGTCAACTGGGACGACGAGCTGGTCAAGGCGACCGCGCTGACGAAAGACGGCGCCGTCGTCCACCCGAACTTCCAGCCCAAATCGGCTTAATTGGGCATAAGGAGAGCCGCCATGGAGCATGTTGCACAGGTCGTCGACCCCTTCGTCTTCCGGCTGTCGATCTTCGTCCTCGCCGTCTTCGTCGGTTATTTCGTGGTGTGGTCGGTGACGCCGGCGCTGCACACCCCGCTGATGAGCGTGACCAACGCGATCTCCTCGGTGATCGTGGTCGGCGCGCTGCTCGCGGTCGGCGTCGGCATGGTTTCGAGCGGCTCGGGCTGGGCGCGCGGCTTCGGCTTCGTCGCGCTCGTCTTTGCCTGCGTCAACATTTTTGGCGGCTTCCTTGTCACCCAGCGCATGCTGGCGATGTACAAGAAGAAAGCCAAGTAAGCGGCCACCTCGGGCTGAAGGGATCAATGGGGACCTGAGATGAGCGCCAATCTCTCTGCATTCTTGTATCTCGTGGCGGGGGTGCTGTTCATCCTGTCGCTGCGCGGGCTGTCGAGCCCGGCGACGTCGCGCCAGGGCAATTTGTTCGGCATGATCGGCATGGGCATCGCGGTCGCGACCACGCTCGCCAGTCATCCGCCGGCGGACGGAGTCGCCTGGATCCTGGTGATCCTCGGTATCGCCATTGGTGGCGCCATCGGCGCGGTGATCGCGCGCCGCGTGCCGATGACCTCGATGCCGGAACTGGTCGCAGCCTTCCATTCACTGGTCGGCATGGCCGCCGTGCTGGTCGCCGCCGGCGCGTTCTACGCGCCCGAAGCCTTCGACATCGGCACGCCCGGCAACATCCATGCCTCCAGTCTGATCGAAATGTCGCTCGGCGTCGCCATCGGCGCGCTGACCTTCACCGGCTCGGTGATCGCGTTCCTGAAGCTGTCCGCGCGCATGAGCGGAGCGCCGATCATCCTGCCGTTCCGCCACATCATCAACATCGTGCTTGCATTGGCGCTGGTGTTCTTCATCTTCGGCCTGGTTCGTTCCGGCAGTGCGGTCGATTTCTGGCTGATCACCATCATCGCGCTGCTGCTCGGCGTGCTGATGATCATCCCGATCGGCGGCGCCGACATGCCGGTCGTGATCTCGATGCTGAACTCCTACTCCGGCTGGGCCGCGGCCGGCATCGGCTTCACGCTCGGCAATTCCGCGCTGATCATCACCGGCGCGCTGGTCGGCTCCTCCGGTGCGATCCTGTCCTACATCATGTGCCACGCGATGAACCGGTCCTTCATCTCGGTCATCCTTGGCGGCTTCGGCGGCGAGACCGCCGCGGCCGGCGGCGGTACGGGCGAGCAGAAGCCCGCCAAGCTCGGCTCGGCGGACGATGCGGCCTTCATCATGAAGAACGCGCAGAAGGTCATCATCGTGCCCGGCTACGGCATGGCGGTGGCGCAGGCCCAGCACGCGCTGCGCGAGATGGGCGACATCCTGAAGAAGGAAGGCGTCGAGGTGAAATACGCCATTCACCCGGTGGCAGGCCGTATGCCCGGCCACATGAACGTGCTGCTCGCCGAAGCCAACGTGCCCTATGACGAGGTGTTCGAGCTCGAGGACATCAACTCCGAATTCGCGCAGGCCGACATCGCCTTCGTGATCGGCGCCAATGATGTCACCAACCCGGCGGCCGAAGAGGACAAGACCTCGCCGATCTACGGCATGCCGGTGCTGCAGGTCTGGAAGGCCGGCACCGTGATGTTCATCAAGCGCTCGCTGGCCTCCGGTTATGCCGGCATCGACAATCCGCTGTTCTATCGCGACAACACAATGATGCTGCTCGGCGACGCCAAGAAGGTCACCGAGAACATCGTCAAGGCGATGTAGGCGCGAAGGAAGCGGACCGTGGCCATCGACAAGGAATGGCACCGGTCCCATCGCATGCCGCCCAAGGCGAGGCGCGAGCAGCGCGTCAAATGGCACGCGGCCCACAAGGCGGCGTGCGGCTGTCGCGACGTGCCGCCAAGCCTTCGGCCTGACGTCATGAAATTGCTGCGGAGCCGTCGCAAGCCCTGAGTTCAAACCGGGGCGGCCGCGCCATGATCACCATCGCCAAATGGACTGTCATCCTGCTCGTGACCGTCTATCTCGCCGGGCTCGTCGTGCTGTATCTCCGGCAGCGCGAGATGCTGTTTCCGATCCCGCCCGTCGGTCGCACTGCACCCGATGCCGCAGGTCTGCCCGAGGCAGAAGAGCATGTCCTGACCACCTCGGATGGCGAGAAGGTCATTGTCTGGCACGTGCCGGCGAAGTCCGGCCGTCCCGTGATCCTGTATTTCCCGGGCAACGGCGATTTTCTTGCGGGTCGTGTCAGCCGCTTCAAGGGCATGATTGCTGACGGCACCGGCCTCGTCGCGCTGTCCTATCGCGGCTATGCGGGCTCGAGCGGCGCGCCGAGCGAGCAGGGCCTGCTGCGCGACGCAGCCACCGCCTACGCTTTCACCAGCGCGCGCTATGGGACGGAACGAATCGTCGCCTGGGGTTTTTCGCTCGGGACGGGCGTGGCGATCGCGCTCGCCTCCGAACACGCCATCGGCAGATTGATCCTGGAGGCGCCGTACACTTCGACCGCCGACATTGCAGCATTGGCATTCCGGTATGTGCCAGTGCGCCTTCTCATGCGCGACCAGTTTCGCTCCGACGAACGGATCGCGCGCGTCACGGTGCCGCTGTTGGTGATGCATGGCACCAATGACCTTGTCATTTCGATCATGTTCGGAGAGCGTCTGTTCGCGCTCGCGCGCGAACCGAAGCAGTTCGTTCGCTTTGCGGGCGGCGGACATGACGATCTCGACAGTTTCGGTGCGGTCGAAACGGCAAGGCGCTTCATTGGATATTAGACGATTCGTCACGCGGCTCAGGGGCGTATCCCTCGTCGCCATGCTCGCCTTGTTGCCGCAGCAGGCCTGGGCCGCAACCGGGCTCGACGGTGCGGCGATGCGCTGGCCCTATGCGCTGCCCTTTGCCGGTCTGCTGTTGTCGATCGCGCTGGGGCCCTTGTTGTTTCCGAAGATCTGGCACCATCATTACGGCAAGATCGCCGCCGCCTGGTCGCTGGCCGCGCTCGTCTCGCTCGTGATTTTCGCCGGCGGCATGGCGACGCTGGCGGCGCTCGTCCACGCCATGCTCGCCGAATATCTCGGCTTCATCGTGCTGTTGTTCTCGCTCTATGTCGTGGCTGGGGGCATTCTCATCACCGGCGACATCAAGGCCACGCCGGCGATCAATGCCGGCATCCTCGCGCTCGGCACGTTGGGGGCGAGCGTCGTCGGCACCACGGGTGCCGCGATGATCCTGATCCGCCCCTTGATCCGTGCCAACCGGCCGCGGCGCCACAACACCCATGTCGTCATCTTCTTCATCATCCTGGTGGCCAATGTCGGCGGCGCGCTGAGCCCGCTCGGCGATCCCCCGCTCTTCGTCGGCTTCCTGCACGGCGTCGACTTCTTCTGGACCACGCGGGCCCTCTGGTTGCAGACCGCGATCGTAGCCGGACTGCTGCTCGCGATTTTCGTCGCCGTCGACGTCTGGCATTTCCGGAGCGAGCCGGTCGGTGACACCGGCCCGGCGCAGCCGGTCCGCATCCGCGGCCTCGTCAATCTGGTGCTGATCGCGGCCATCGTCGCGAGCCTGCTGGCCTCGGCGATGTGGAAGCCCGGCGTAGCCTTCGACATTCTCGGCACCAAGCTGGACCTCGAGGACGTCGTCCGCAATCTGGCGCTGCTGGCCATTGCGGCGCTGTCGGTGTGGCTGACGCCCGACGAGCACAGGCAGGCCAACGGCTTCACGTGGGAGCCCATCCGCGAGGTCGCAAAGCTGTTCGCCGGCATCTTCGTCGCCATCATCCCGGTCATTGCCATGCTCAATGCCGGCCATCACGGTGCGTTCGCATGGCTCCTCTCCGCCGTGACGGGGCCGGACGGCGCGCCGCGCGAGGTCGCCTATTTCTGGTTCACCGGCCTGATGTCCGCGTTCCTCGACAATGCTCCGACCTATTTGCTGTTCTTCGAGCTCGCCGGCGGCGACCCGCAAGTGCTGATGCACGAGCTCTCGGGTACGCTTGCCTCGATCTCGATGGGGGCCGTCTACATGGGAGCGCTCACCTATATCGGCAACGCGCCGAACTTCATGGTGAGCAGCATTGCCAGCGAGAGCGGCATCGAGATGCCAAGCTTCTTCGGCTATCTCCTGCGCGCGAGTGCCGTGCTGATCCCGCTGTTCCTGCTGCTGACGCTGCTGCCGGTCGCCCCGATCCTGCACTGGCATTGAATCTGTCGGCCGATTTGCTACTGCTCATTCAAGCAAATGGAAGTGGTGGATGAGCGCGCATAGTCCGATGCCCCGGTCGGCCTGGATCTTCCCGGGGCTGGCCGTGCTGTTGTTCGCAGCCGTCAGCGCGACGGGCTACGCGTTCACGCTCTCGCCGAGCGGGCTCGTCTTCGCGACCGTGCTGCTCGTCATCCTGTTCGGCACGGTGTTCGCCGCGGTTCATCATGCCGAAGTGATCGCCGAACGGGTCGGCGAGCCCTATGGCACGCTGGTGCTGACGCTCTCGGTGACCATCATCGAGGTGGCGCTGATCACCACGATCATGCTCGGTGACAAGCCCGCGCCGGCGCTGGCGCGCGACACCGTGTTCGCCGTGGTCATGATCGTCTGCAATGGCCTCGTCGGGCTCTGCATCTTCATCGGCGGCCTGCGCTATCGCGAACAGGGTTTTCAGCTCTCCGGCGCCAACGTCTATCTCAGCGTCCTGTTCGCGCTCGCGACCATCACGCTGATCATGCCCAACTACACGACCAGCACGCCGGGGCCGGTCTATTCGGCAGCTCAGCTCGGTTTCGTCGACGTCGTCACGCTCGCGCTGTACGGGGTGTTTCTCTACACCCAGACGGTCCTGCACAAGGATTACTTCGTCCATGAACGGGCGGACGGGGACAGCGGCGCGGTGCATCTGTCGGGCGGAAAGCTCGTGCTCAGCATCCTGCTGCTGCTGATTGCACTGCTGGCGGTGGTGCTGCTCGCCAAGAAGTTCTCGCTGGTGGTCGATGCCGTTGCGGTCAGGATCGGCGCGCCCCCGGCCTTTGCCGGCCTTCTGGTCGCGCTCCTGATCCTGATGCCGGAAGGCGTCGCGGCCGTAGCTGCGGCCCGCAGGAACGATCTGCAAAAGAGTATCAACCTCGCGCTGGGCTCGTCGCTCGCCACCATCGGGCTGACGATTCCGGCCGTCGGCATCGCCACCTACGCGCTCGACAAGGAGCTCGAGCTCGGCCTCAGCGACCAGGGCAGCGTGCTCCTGCTCCTGACCTTCTTCCTGAGCATGCTGACCTTCGGCACAGGCAGAACAAACGTCCTGTTCGGGCTGGTCCATATGGTGGTATTTGCCGTCTACGTATTCATGGTTTTCGTGCCCTGAACCCATTTTGCGCGTCCGCCGCCCTCACCGGCCGGATCGCGTCCCAGGAGAGTTCCGATGCTTGCCGCCAGATCCGAGGTTCAGGTCGATAACGAACAGGTCCGGGTGACCGAATGGCGGCTCGGTCCGGGCAGCGCCACCGGGCATCACACCCACGGCATGGATTACGTGATTGTTCCCGTGGTCGCCGGCGAAATGACCATCGTGGCGCCCAATGGCGAGCGGTCCAAGGCGCAGCTTGCGGCCGGGAAATCCTATTTCCGCAAGGCGGGCGTCCAACATGACGTACTTAACGAAACCTCAACCGAGATCGTGTTCCTTGAGATCGAGCTGAAGCCGTAAGTCCGGCCTTAACACTTGCCATCGATCCGTCGCAGTTGATCCCTTACAATGCCCCAAAGTTCCCGCATCAGATCGCGGGGAGTGGCCGGAATGCTGAAATACCTCGCTAAAATTTCGATGGATATTTTCCCCTCGGTGCTCGCGACGATCATCGGGGCGTACATCGTTAACCACTACATCAACGCCAAGCCGGCGGCTGATGCCCCTGCGGCCGTGGTGGCCCCTTCCCAGGCCGGCAGCGACGGCAAGCCGACGGACACCGCCAACCTTCCTGGGCCCGGCGTCAAGGCCAAGGGCATCTCGGAGAAGAGCGTCTCCGACAAGGGTATGACGGACAAGGCGCCGGCCGAGAAGCCCGCCGAGAAGCGTGAGAGCAAGGCTGCAGACGTCGCGCCTGCCGACGCCCCCTCGCATGGCCGCCCCCCCGCGCGCGAGAAGGCCGCCGCGAAGGCGACCCCGCCAACCACTGCACCGGTCGCGGAGGCCAATGCCGCGCCGGCCGGAGCGTCCCAGGCTGCGACCCCCGACGCCAACGACTTGGCGCGCGCCGCCATCGAGCGTCTTCGCAAGTCGCCTGAGGGCAAAGCTGCCGAAGCCAAATCTGCCGAGACCAAGCCGGTCGAGCGGACATCCGAGCCCGCGGTGCGCGAAGCTACTCGCGTTCCCGAGGCTCCGCGCGTCATCACAACGGAGCCCTCAGCGGTCCGTCCGCTGCCGCCGCCGATCACGGTGTCCACGCCCTCGTCGGAGACCTATGGCAATGGCGGTCCGTCGCCGTCTTACACGGCCTCGGTCGGCAACGACGACCCGAATCGGATCTCGCCGCCGGCGGACATTCCCGTGCCGGTGATCGCGCCGCCGCTCGATCTGCGCGCCGATGCCGGTGCCACCATGCCCCGGCCGAAGAAGACCAATGTGGCCGACGAGATGCTGTCGGGCATGAAGTCGATGTTCCACTCCGTTCTGCCCAAGAGCGCCACTCCGGACTAAGACAGCGTCTGCGCCGGGTCCAAGCCGTCAGCCGCCGACGCGGGCGAGGCCGCTGCGTGCGGTGTCGTCGCGTGGACGAAGCGAGACGGCCCTGGTGTAGGATGCCGCCGCCTTGGCCTTGTCGCCCAGCCGTTCATAGGCCTGTCCGCGCGTAGTCCAGACCTGCGCGTTGTGCGGATCCGCCTCGGAGGCCTCATCCAGGTCGGCTGCGGCCTCCTTGATCTTGCCGAGCGCGAGATAGCTGGTGGCGCGGCCGAGCAGTGGTTCGACCTTCTGAGGGTTGAGTCCGCTCGCGGCGCTGAAATCGGCGATCGCGAAGTCGTGCTGATGATTGGCCTGGTAGATCAGGGCACGGCCATAAAGCGCCTGCGCATTGTAGGGGTCGAGACCGACCGCGCGATTGAACTCGTCGAGCGCTGCCGCGGTCTCGCCTGACTTCGCCAGGGATTGGGCTTTTGCGGTGTGGGCCTGAGCTTCGGTGACGTTGCCGGAGCTCACCGCGCTCTCAGCGGGCATGGCCGCCTTGGGCGCCTCCTGCGGCTTGTCCCTCTCCGGCATCAACGATCCCAGATCGAAGGAGCAGCCGCAAAGTGCAGTCCCCATCAAAGCCAGCGCGAACGGCTGCCAGATCCGGCGTCGCCGCGTCAAGCCGCGCTCGGGGAAAGGGGAGGCCATTTACGGTTCGCTCGCGCTCGTGCCGCACTGGTAGTGCCCCGTCCCAGAAAGGCACCGCTCACAAACAATAACGCGGGCCAGGGGCCCGCGTCATCGGAAACTGAAGTCTTGCAAGATCCGGTAGATCAGCGCGGTCCGCGCGGACCTGCACCCGGGCCGCCACGGCCGCCGCGATCACCGCCGGGGCCGGCGCCGAACACCGGCTTCGGCTTCATCGGCAGCAGGCCTTCGCGCTGCAGCTTCTTGCGGGCCAGCTTGCGCGCGCGGCGCACGGCTTCAGCCTTTTCGCGGGCCTTCTTCTCGGAGGGCTTCTCGTAGTGACCGCGGAGCTTCATCTCGCGGAAAATTCCCTCGCGCTGCATCTTCTTCTTCAGCGCCTTGAGGGCTTGATCGACATTGTTATCGCGAACGAGAACCTGCACGCGGCATCCTCTTCAGTGGATCGGATTTGAATTCTGGTAAGACGAAGGGGATGGCGAAACGCGCAAGCCCTTAACCTTGAGGGCGCCCATGTATCAGACAAAACCTGCAATGTCCACCGGCCAAGCGGGGATTCGGGCCAAGTTCAGCCATTAAATGAGGCAAAATACCTCCGTGCGGCCCTGATTTGGGAGATTTGACGCCAATGATGGGGCCGTTTCCGGAGCTTTGTTCCGGAATCTTGCAAGCAGGGGACTACACATGGATATCAAGAAATACGCTGCAGAAGCCATCGGGACCTTTTGGCTCACATTCGCAGGCTGCGGGAGCGCGGTGATCGCCGCCGGCTTTCCGCAGGTCGGAATCGGCCTGGTCGGTGTTTCCCTCGCGTTCGGACTCAGCGTGGTCACCATGGCCTATGCGATCGGCCATATCTCGGGTTGCCATCTCAACCCGGCGGTCACCGTCGGTCTTGCAGCCGGCGGCCGTTTTCCCGCCGGGCAGATCCTGCCCTATGTGATTGCCCAGGTGGCTGGTGCGATCGTGGCTGCATGGCTTCTCTATGTCATCGCGAGCGGGGCTCCCGGCTTCGACGTCGGCAAGGGCTTCGCATCCAACGGCTTTGACGCGCATTCGCCCGGCCAGTACAGCATGATCGTGTGCTTCCTTACCGAGGTGGTGATGACCATGATGTTCCTGTTCATCATCATGGGCGCCACCCACGGCCGCGCGCCCGCGGGCTTTGCGCCGCTTGCGATCGGGCTCGCGCTGGTGATGATCCATCTCGTCAGCATTCCCGTCACCAACACGTCGGTGAACCCGGCGCGCAGCACGGGTCCTGCGCTGTTCGTCGGTGGCTGGGCGACAGCGCAGCTTTGGCTGTTCTGGGTCGCACCGCTGATCGGCGGCGCGCTGGGCGGGGTGATCTATCGCTGGCTCAGCGAGGAGCCCGCAGGCGTCGTCGCGGGCGCGAAGACGGCGTAGAGAGCGTTTTCGAGCGAAGTGGATGCCGGTTCGCGTCAAGAGAACGCGTCAGAAGGAAATTGCCAAGCGGGATCGCAGCGATTGCTGCGGTCCCCTCACTTGCCTTGCGATGGCCTGACTTCGGTAACGTGGCCCATCTTGCGGCCCGGGCGCGGCGCCCCCTTGCCATAGATGTGCACGGTCGCGCCAGGCACGCCCAGCCATTTCTCGTAGTCGTTGATCTCGTCGCCGATCAGGTTGGTCATCGTGACGACCTCGCCGTGCCGCACCGGTTTGCCGAGCGGCCAGCCGGCGATGGCGCGGATGTGCTGCTCGAACTGCGAGACGGACGCGCCGTCGAGCGTCCAGTGCCCGGAATTATGCACGCGCGGGGCGATCTCGTTGACCAGCACCTTCGGTCCGGTGCCATTGGCCAGCACGAACATCTCGACAGCGAGCACGCCGACATAGTCGAGCGCGCCCGCGATCTTTCCGGCAATGCTGCGCGCTTCCTCGGCGAGCGTGTCCGGGATCGGGGCCGGCGCGCGCGATATCTTCAGGATGTGGTCGCGGTGCTCGTTCTCGGTGACGTCGAAACACTCGACCTCGCCTGTGACCGAGCGTGCGGCGATCACGGAGATCTCGCGCTCAAAGGGCACAAAGGCTTCCAGGATCGCCGATTTGGTAGCGAGGCTGGTCCACACCTTGGCGATGTCGTCGCCCTCGCGGATGATGGCCTGGCCCTTGCCGTCATAACCGAAGCGGCGGGTCTTGAGCACGGCCGGAAGGCCGATCCTGGCGATCGCCTCGCGCAACGAGGCGACGGAAGTGACGTCGGCGTAGGCTGCGGTGCCGATCCCGAGGCGGGTGACAAAATCCTTTTCGGCAAGCCGGTCCTGGGTGGTCTCGAGGATCTTGCGATTGGGCAGCACCGGGCGGCGTGCGTCCAGCACCATCGCAGCGGCCGAAGGGACGTTCTCGAATTCGTAGGTGATGACGTCGACGTCGCCCGCGAACAGTTCGAGCGCTTCGACATCGGCATATTCGGCGCAGGTCGCGTTCAAGACGACGTCGAAAGCCGGCGAGTCCGGATCGGGCGAGAACACCTGGCAGCGCAGGCCGAGCCGTGCCGCAGCCATCGCCAGCATCCGGCCCAATTGTCCGCCGCCGAGGATTCCGATGGTGTCACCGGGCTTCAGCTTCACGTGCCGGGTGTCAGTCACGCCTTGCCCTCCGGGCGCTCAGCGACCGCCTCGGTCTGAGCCTTGCGCCAGGCGGCGAGGCGGTCGGACAAGGCCGGGTCGGACAGTGCCAGGACGGATGCTGCCAGCAGCGCGGCGTTGGTCGCGCCGGCCTTGCCGATGGCGAGGGTGCCGACCGGGATGCCGGCGGGCATCTGGACGATCGAATAGAGCGAATCGAGGCCCTTGAGCGACTTGGATTCGACGGGAACGCCGAACACCGGCAGCTCGGTCAGCGCCGCCGCCATGCCGGGCAGGTGCGCAGCGCCTCCAGCGCCGGCGATGATGACCTTGTACCCCGCGGCCTTGGCGCCCTTGGCGAAAGCAAACAGCCGGTCGGGGGTGCGGTGGGCCGAAATGATGCGGCTGTCGGCTGCAACGCCGAGCGCGGCGAGCGTGTCGGCGGCGTGCCGCATCGTGTCCCAGTCCGACTGGCTTCCCATGATGATGGCGATCGGCGCGGTCATGACGTTAATTGTGCCCGAAAAACAGAAGGATAGGCCAGATTAACGGTTCCGGCCGGCGGCTCGCAAGGCGGTGGCAAGGAGAAGGGAATCCACTATCCTGTCTTGGTGAATCCCCGCAAGCCTTCATTGAGCAGGATGCCCATGAAGAAACCAAAAAGGGCGCGTGCTGCGAAGGCCAAGGCGGGCCGGAGGACCAGCGCCGGCCGTTCCAAAGCCGCCCCGAAGCGTCCGGCGAAGCCGCTGCGGCGCGCCGCGGCGGGCGATGATGGCGCCAAGGAGACCCTCAGGGCGACGATCCGGGACTTGCGGACCAAGCTCAAGGCGGCGCAGCGCCGGGTCGCGGAGCTGGAAGCCGCGGCCGATACCGATTTCCTGCTCGAGATTCCCAACCGCCGCGGCTTCGAGCGCGAACTCGCGCGCGCTGTCGCCTACATGAAGCGCTACCGCGCCAGCGGGGCGCTGATCGTGCTCGACGTCGATCGGCTGAAGCCGATCAACGATTCGTTCGGTCATGCCGCCGGCGACGAGGTGCTCAAGGCGATTGTCGCCACACTGACGCGGCAGGTCCGTGCCTCCGACGTGGTCGGCCGGCTTGGGGGCGACGAGTTCGCGCTGCTGCTCTGGAATCTGAGCGAGACCGATGCCAAGGCGAAGGCCGCCGCCTTCGAACAGGCGATCGACGAATTGTCTTTCGTCTTTCGCGGCCAGCACGTGACCGCGGGTGCCTCCGTCGGTGTTGCGCTGCTGGGGGCGCAATCCGATGCAGGCCGCGCCCTGGAGGAGGCGGATGCCGCGATGTATGTGCGCAAGGCCCACCGGCGGCACGAGCCGCGGATCAGGCTGGTCAGCAGCTGATTCCTACAACGTGGCGAGATCTTCCGGCACGTTGCCGAATTTGCGCAGCAGCGTGGCGTCCCCGAATTCGCCGGTCATGGGATCGCCGCTGCGGCTGAACGCGACCGCACCGATGTGGCCTGCGCCATGCGACAGGGCCTCGGCGCGCCGCAACGCGGCCGTCGAACTCTGGCATTCTTCCGCTGCACCTGCGACAGGCGAGCCGTCGGCATCGATCAAGAAGGGCATTGCAACGTAATAGGTCACGTCCGACATGGCGTTGCTCCAAAGTTGAACTCAGGCGGCGCTGCTCTTGCTCCGCATCTTGCTGTGCGAGGTTTCGGGGATGCAGCCGGCGGAGATTGCCGCCTGCAATTCCTCCAGTTCGGCCTCCAGATATTCGTTGGCCATGATCAGCGCCTTGATCGTGCTGCGCAGATTGCCGTCGCACATCGCGATGGCCTGGTCGCAGGCCTGTTCATAGTGGCTGTTGTCGAGAAGGGCGGCTGTCGACATCTGCGTTTCCTCGGGCGTTCCTGGGGGCGTTGGGCACCCCAATGTTCTTATTTTGTTCTTTTCGAGTCAAGCGGATTCGATACCAGGTGGGCTTGTCGCGCAGTCTGTGGATCAGGCGATGATGTCGGGCGTGATCTGGTCTTCGATGAACGCGATGCGGTCGCGCAACAACAGCTTGCGTTTCTTCAGCCGCTGCAACCGCAACAGGTCGGGGGCGGGCGATTGATGCAATGCATCGATCGCCGCATCGAGATCTCGGTGTTCCTGCTGCAACCGGGTGAGCTCGGCTTCGAGCTCACGCTCGTCTTCATTGGTCATGTCTGCGGTGGCCGAAAACCGATAGGCGTGAGACTAAGGCTGTGGATGCCCTGTGGAAATTATCGTCCTTGCGCGGCGTGATCGCAAGCGATCTGCGCTCCTTGCTCGCCGATCTCCCGCAACATATTTCTGCGGGGGCGCCGAGCGACCGTGCAAGCGCATTGATATCACGGATTTTTCCGGCGCGGTTCCTTTACTCACGCTTCGTTACATATGAATTTTCAAAAATGAAGCTGCAATGACGGATACCCATCGACAGAACGAATCGGTGATGTAGACTTCGTTGTCCGGATCGAATCCTGAGGTTCAACCCTACCGAGGAGGTTTCGAATGACAATTCAGGCACATCTCGTTGAATTGGAACGGAAGCACAAACTTCTCGAAAACGAATTGCACGACGCTCTCGTGCACCTTTCAACAGACGACCTGCAAATTGTTGAGTTGAAGCGCCGGAAGTTGATGGTCAAGGACCAGATCGAGCGTCTGAAGCACGGCGACACGCTCCACTAGTAACCCCCATAACAGCGTAGAGTTGATCGTACCTTCCTTATGCAGGGATGAGAGTTATTGCGCTCGTCCCTGCTGCAAGGGAAGCATCGCACAACGTGCTTGCGCGATGCTTGGACCTGTCTGCGCTCTAGACCTCTGCGAGCTCGGCGACGTGATCTGCGATCGCGAGCGATGACGTCAGTCCAGGGGACTCGATCCCGAACAAATTCACAAGGCCTGCGACGCCGTGATCGCGCGGACCCTGCATCAGGAAGTCCTGCGTGGCCACCGCGGGCGGTACGATCTTCGGCCGGATGCCTGAATAGCTCGGCATCAACGCGCCGTCGGGCAGCGCCGGCCAATATTTGCGGATCGCCGGATAGAAGCGCTCGGCGCGTGACGGATCGACCTCGTAATCGATCGTCTCGATCCATTCGACGTCAGGCCCGAAGCGCGCCTGGCCGGCCATGTCCAGCGTCAGGTGCACCCCCAAACCGCCGGGTTCGGGCACCGGGTAGATCAGGCGCGAGAACGGCGCCTTGGCATTGCAGCTGAAGTAATTTCCCTTGGCGAGATAGGCCGGCGGAATGCGGTCCAGCGGCATGCCGTCGATATTGCGCGCCACCATCGTCGCCGACAGCCCCGCGGCGTTGACGAGCAGGCTGCATTGCAGCGTCATCGGCGCCGCGCCCCCGGCCTCGATCTCGATGACGCCGCCGGCCGCCTTGGCGCGGATCAGCGGGGTGCGGAACGCGAAGGCCGCGCCGGCTTCCTCGGCTTCGCCGCGCAGCGACAGCATGTAGGCGTGGCTGTCGATGATGCCTGTTGAGGGCGACAGCAGCGCGGCGTCGCAGGCCAGCGCCGGCTCCAGCGCGCGTGCCGCCTCGCCCGCGAGCAGCTGCATGTCGAGCACGCCATTGGCCTCGGCATGCGCCTTGATCGATTGCAGCTTCGCGGTCTCCTGTGGGCTGGTCGCGACGATCAGCTTGCCGCAATTCTTGTGCGGGATGCCGCGCTCGGCACAGTAGCGGTAGAGCGCGTGCTTGCCGGCGACGCACATGCGCGCCATCCAGCTCCCGGCGCGGTAGTAGATGCCGGCATGGATCACCTCACTGTTGCGCGAGGAGGTGATGGTGCCGATCGCCTCGGCCTCCTCGAGCACGATGACCTCGCGCCCGGCCTGCGCCAGCCTTCGGGCCACCGCGAGCCCGACCACGCCGGCTCCGATGACGACGCAATCGACGCTATCCATGGTTGTGCAGCATGTCCGCTGGGAGCGCCGGTGGCGTCAGACCTGGAGCGAATGGCGCGGGGCCGTTTTCCGTTAAGGAAGAATTTATCATGTCAGGCCAATTGCCGTATTTCACGTCACATTTTTCTGTTGCGCTTACAGGCGTTTACCCGATCCAAACCCGTGAAGCCAGACAATCCGACGTTGAAATCGCGGGTGGCTGATGGCTGAGAAGAACTGGCACGAGGGCAGCACGCTTCCGATTGCTGTGCAGGCCGTTGTGTGCCTCGCCGGCACGGTTGCGCCCGCGCGCGCCCTTGCGCTGTCGGACGGCTTTGCCGCGCCGAGCTATCTTGGTCAGCTCGACCCCAACGTGGTCTGGGAAGCCCTGATCGCAGGCATCGTCGTCTGCGCCTTCCTTGCCGCGATATCGCTGTGGATTCATTCCTCGCTGCGCCGGACCAGACGTTTGCAGCTGCGGCGCAACGCCTTCGTCTCCTCCGCCATGAACAATCTCAATCAGGGCGTGGTGATGACGGATGCGCAGCGCCGCATCATCTTCTGCAACGACCGCTATCTCGAGATCTACGGCCTGACGCGCTCGGATATCTGGCCTAACATGAACGGCTATGAGCTGCTCGACCTGCGACGCAAGCGCGGGGTGCTCGGCGGCGCCTCCGACGACGAGTTCTATGAGAAGGCGGCCAGCACCAATGGCCTGATCACCGAACTTCCGGACGGTCGGGCCATCCTGGTGAAATATTTCGTGCTGCCGAACGGCGGCTCGGTGGCAACGCATCTCGACGTCAGCGAGCAGCGCAAGCTGTCGCGGCAGCTCGCCTCGACCAAGCAGTTTCTCGAAACGTTGCTCGACAACGTTCCGGCCTGTGTGGCCGCGAAGAACATCGAGGACGGCCGCTATATCTTCGCCAACCGCGCCTATGAGCGGTTCTGGGGCTTCTCGCGCGACCACGTCGTCGGCAAGAACGCGCGAGAGCTGTTCGAATCCGCTTCGGCGGACAGCATCGAGGCGACCGACCGGGCAGCACTCGATTCGCCGGACGGCCAGTTCCGCAACGAATTCGAGGTCGACCGGGGCGGCGAGCGGCGCATGGTCGCCTCGATCCGGATCGTGGTCCGCAACGAGAGCAACAAGCCTGAATTCCTGATGCTCGTGTTCGAGGACATCACCGACCGCCGCTCGCTGTCGAAGGAGCTGGAGAGCACCAAGAAGTTCCTCGAACTGGTGGTCGACAACATCCCGGTGGCGCTGATCGTCGAGCAGGTCAAGGATGGCCGCTATCTGCTCGCCAACCGCAGCGCGGAGACGATCCTCAATCGCCGGCGCGAGGAAGCCACGGGCCTGACGGCGTCCGACATCTTCAACCCCAAGGAAGCCAAGCTGATCATCGCGCGCGACGAGGCCGCGATCAAGAAACGCGGGATGATCACCGAGGAGCATCCGATCTCCACCAAGGACGGCCTGCGGCTGTTCCTGACCCGCCGCGCCACCGTGCTCGGCGACACCGGCGAGCCGCAATATCTGATCAAGACCCACGAGGACGTCACCGACCGCCGGCAGACCGAGTCGCGCATGGCGCACATGGCCTATCACGACGGCCTCACCGACCTGCCGAACCGGGCGGCCTTCCTTCAGGCGCTGACCCAGATGATCGAGGCCTGCGAGGGTACCGACGAGGAGTTCGCCGTGCTCTGCGTCGACCTCGACGGTCTCAAGGAGGTCAACGACGTCTTCGGCCACGCACTCGGCGACAAGCTCCTGATCGAGGTGGCCCAGCGGCTTCAGGACTCCGCTCGCGGCGGCGTGGTCGCGCGCCTCTCCGGGGACGAATTCGGCCTCATCATCGACGGCAAGCAGCCGGATTCCGGCCTTGCGCTGGCGCGGCACCTCGGCGAAGCCGTCGCGAAGGAATTCCAGATCGACGGCCGGGCGGTCCGCGCCGGCGCCACCACCGGCATGGCGGTCTTCCCGCACAATGGCACCGACGGCGCCTCGCTGCTTGCCAATGCCGGTGCGGCGCTGTTCCGCGCCAAGCAGAAGTCCCGCGGCACGATCAGCCTCTACCAGCCGGAGATGGACCAGCAGATCCGCGATCGCCGCGTGCTGCATCAGGACTTGTCGATGGCGATCAAGAACGGCGAGCTCTCGCTTGCCTTCCAGCCGCAGGGGGCCGCGGGCGGCAGCGTCGCCGAGAGCGAGATCATCGGCTTCGAGGCATTGGCGCGCTGGCAGCATCCGGTGCGCGGCCAGGTCTCGCCGGCCGAATTCATCCCGATCGCGGAGGAAAGCGGCCTGATCGTCGAAATGGGCGAGTGGATCCTGCGCGAGACTTGCCGCGAGGCGGCGTCCTGGCCGAAACCGCTTCAGGTCGCGGTCAATCTGTCGCCGGCGCAGTTCATGCACGGCGACGTGGTTGGCCTCGTCCATTCGATCCTGATCGAGACCGGCCTTGCGCCCGGCCGGCTCGAGCTTGAGATCACCGAGGGCGTGCTGATCGAAGATTTCGACCGGGGTCTCGCGCTGCTGCGACGCCTCAAGGCGCTGGGCGTGCGCATCTCCATGGACGATTTCGGCAGCGGATATTCCTCGCTGAGCTATCTCCAGGCGTTCCCGTTCGACAAGATCAAGATCGACCGCGCCTTCATCATCAATCTCGGCCGCAACCCGCAATCGGCTGCGATCGTCCGTGCGGTGATCGATCTCGGCCACGGCCTCGACATGTCGATCATCGCCGAGGGTGTCGAGACGATCGAGCAGCTCGCCTTCCTCGCCAAGGAGGGCTGCGACGGCGTGCAAGGCTATCTCCTCGGCAAGCCGTTGCCGATCGGCAAATATGCCGGTCTGGTCGGTCGCGCAGAGGTCATGGAGCTTGCGCTCGAGACCGGCTAGAGCGTTTTCGAGCGAAGTGGACACCGGTTCGCGTCAAGAAAACGCGTCGAAATAGGAATTTGGAGCCATTTCCGTTCTGATTTCATCGGAACGGAAATCGTTCTAGAGATGATGGGGCGCTTCGCTCCTTCTCGACGGCCTCATGGCGGATTACGACCTTGCGATCATCGGCGGCGGTCTGAACGGTGTCAGCCTCGCGCGCGATGCGGCCGGCCGCGGTCTGCGGGTCGTCCTGTTCGAGCAGGGCGATCTCGGTGGCGCGGCGTCCTCGGCGACACCCCGGCTGATCCACGGCGATCTGTCGGTGCTGGAGCGGCGCGGGTTCTGCCGGGTTCGTCGGGCGCTGGCCGAGCGCCGGATCTGGCTCGCCATCGCGCCGCATCTGGTCCGGCCGATGCGCTTTGTGATCCCCGCGCATTCCGACGCGCGTCCGCCGTGGCTGCTGCGCGCCGGCCTGTTGCTCTATGACAGGCTCTCCAGCCCAAGCGGCCTGCCGCCATCAGCTTCCATCGACATCACGCATCATCCGGTCGGCAACGCGCTGAAGCGCCCGTTCGGCACGGCCTTTGAATATTCGGACTGCGTCGTCGACGATTCCCGCCTGGTGGTGCTCACGGCGCTGGACGCGGCCGAACGCGGCGCTGCGGTCCGGACCGGCGCGCGCTGCGTGCGTGCCGATCGAACCGACATCTGGCGGCTCGCGGTGGTCGATCGCGGCCATCGCCGCACCATCACGGCCCGGGCGCTGGCCAACACCAGCGGGGCGTGGGCGTCGACGGTCGCGGAGACGGTGCTGCGCCTGCCGCAACCCGCCGCAGCGCCCATACAGATGAGCCAGATCATCGTGCCCAGGCTGTTCGATTCCGACAACGTCTACGTCTTCCAGAACAGCGACGGACGCCTGATCTTCGCCTCCCCTTTCGAGCGGGAGTTCACGCTGATCGGCACTGTCACGAACGAGTTTACCGGCGATCCCGCCATCGTCGCGATGCGGGGGGCCGATGTCAGCTATCTCTGCAAGGCGGTCAGCCGCTATTTCCGCGAGCGCGTCGCCCCGGCCGATGTGGTCCGGACGGTCTCCGGGGTCAATCTGGTGCCGGCGTCCGCACGGCGAGGTCATGGCACGACTTTGTTCCACGCGCGCCGGCGCAAGGCGCCGCTGATCACGATGTTCGGCGGCGACGTCACCACCTCGCGTCTGCGCGCCGAGCGGGCGGTGACGAAGCTGACGCCGTTCTATCCGATGTCACCACCCTGGACTGCGGGGGCAGCGCTGCCCGGGGGCGATTTCGCCTGGGACCGTTTCGACACCGAAGTCGACCTTGCGCGCGATCGCTGGCGCTTTCTCTCCGAAGCGCAGGCCCAGCGCCTCGTCGCCGCCTATGGCTCACGCTTGGCCGTCGTGCTGGGGGAGGCCAAGACCCGCGGCGAGCTCGGGCCCGCCTTCGGGCCCGAGCTTACCGGGGCAGAGGTGCGCTATCTCATGACCCGCGAATGGGCGCGCTTTCCGGATGATGTCCTGTGGCGCCGGTCCAAGCTCGGCCTGACCATGCCGGCCGCGGATCGTGAGGCGCTGGCCGCGTTCATGGCGGGTGTGAACGATCCACCCCGACCCGGTTGAGCAAAAGCCGATCGAACGCTAGCGTGCGGCGGAATCGGGGTTGGCAGGAAACATGACGGACGAATTGCCGAAAACGCACGGCGCGACGGGTGCGGCCGATGGAGACGCGGTCGCAGCAGGCCAGCCGCTGCTGCGCATCGAGGCCGTCGCCAAGAGCTTTGGGACGTTCCGCGCCGTGGATGGCGTCTCGCTCGACATCAAGGCCGGCGAGTTCTTCGCGCTGCTTGGGCCCAGCGGCTGCGGCAAGACCACGCTGTTGCGCATGCTCGCCGGCTTCGAGGCGCCGGACGAGGGGCGAATCCTGCTCGGGGACAAGGACATCGCGCAGGCGTTGCCGCATGAGCGGCCGATCAACATGATGTTCCAGAACTACGCGCTGTTTCCGCATCTGTCGGTGCGCGACAACATCGCCTTCGGCCTGAAGCGCGCCGGGATGGCGCGCGGCGACATCGCCACCCGTGTGACCGAGATGGTCGCATTGGTGAAGCTCGAAGGGCTCGAGAAGCGCAAGCCGGACCAGCTCTCCGGGGGCCAGCGCCAGCGCGTGGCGCTGGCCCGCGCGCTGGCCCGCCGTCCGCAATTGCTGCTGCTCGACGAGCCGCTCGCGGCGCTCGACAAGAAGCTGCGCGAGAGCACGCAAGGCGAGCTGATGGCGCTGCAGCGCCGGCTCGGCATGACCTTCATCGTCGTCACCCACGACCAGGAGGAGGCGATGACGATGGCGAGCCGGATCGGCGTGATGAAATCAGGCAAGCTCGCGCAGGTCGCGAGCCCGCGCCAGCTCTACGAGGCGCCGCGCTCGCGCTGGATCGCGGAGTTCGTCGGCGACGTCAATCTGTTCGACGGCGAGTCCAAATTGCGCGACGGTCATCGTCTGATCATCGGCACGCGCGATGCGGGGGCGCTGGTGGTAGCCGAGCCGCGTGAGCCGGTCGGCGCGGGAAGATTGGCGGTCGCGATCCGTCCTGAGAAGGTCAAGCTGTCGCGGCACGGCCCGGTGAGCGAGGCCGGCCGTGAGACGGCGATCAACCGGCTCGATGGCGTGATCGCCGACATCTGCTATCTCGGCGGCACCACGACCTACAAGGTGAAGCTCGACGCCGGCGGAACGGTGCAGGCGTCCGTCGCCAACAATGCGCGCATCGACGTCGATGCCTACAGCCTGAACCAGCATGTGGTCGCCTGGTTCACGCCCGACGATTGCGTGGTGCTGCAATCATGAGCGCCCGCCGCATCTTCGCGCGCCCAGCGCGCTTCGCCGCGATCGCTCCCTATGTCTGGATGGTGCTGTTCTTCCTGGTGCCGTTCGCCTTCGTGCTGAAGATCAGCCTGTCGCAGACGGCGATCGCGCAGCCGCCCTACGAGCCGGTGTTCGATCTGACGGCGGGGTGGGACGCACTCAAGGCGGCCCTGGCCGCGCTGTCGTTCGATAATTTCAGGCTGCTCGCCTCCGACGACATCTACATGTTCGCCTATCTGCGCAGCCTCACCGTCGCCGTCACGGCGACCGCGCTTCTGCTCCTGATCGGCTATCCCATCGCCTATGGCATGGCGCGGCTGCCGAAGCGCTGGCAGGCGGTGGCGATGGTGCTGGTGATCGTGCCGTTCTGGACCTCGTTCCTGATCCGCATCTATGCCTGGATCAACATCCTCCAGCACGACGGCCTGCTCAACCAGATCCTGCTGGCGCTGCACCTGGTCAGCCAGCCCGTGGTCTGGCTCTCCACCGACAGCGCGATGTATATCGGCATCGTCTATTCCTACTTGCCGTTCATGATCCTGCCGCTCTACGCCACGCTCGCCAAGATGGAGCCGGCGCTGGAGGAGGCAGCCGCCGATCTTGGGGCACCGCCCTGGCAGGTGTTCTGGCTGGTCACGTTTCCGCTGTCGCTGCCCGGCGTCGGCGCCGGTGTGCTCTTGTGCTTCATCCCCATCGTCGGCGAGTTCGTCATTCCGGATCTTCTGGCCGGCTCCAATTCGCTGATGATCGGCCAGACCCTGTGGCTCGAATTCTTCACCAACAAGGATTGGCCGGTCGCCTCTGCCGCCGCCATCATGCTGCTGGCCGTGCTGCTGGTGCCGCTGTTGCTGTATGAGCGCCTGCAGAAGCGGCAGCTGGAACAGGGGCGCTGAGATGATGCGCAAGGCCTCCCGCCTGTCCCGCTTCAACGTCGCCTCGCTGGCGCTGGGACTGGCGTTCCTTTATCTGCCGATCCTCATCCTCGTCATCTATTCCTTCAACGCCTCGCGTCTGGTGACGGTCTGGGGCGGCTGGTCGCTGCGCTGGTATCACGAGTTCTTCAACGACCGCGCCATGATCGAGGCGGCCTGGATGAGCCTGCGGGTCGCGGTCTCCTCCGCGACCATTGCCACGCTGCTCGGCACGCTCGCCGCGGTCGCATTGTCGCGCGGCGAGCGGTTCCGCGGCCGCACGCTGTTCTCCGGCATGCTCTATGCGCCGCTGGTGATGCCCGAGGTGATCACGGGATTGTCGCTGCTGCTGCTGTTCGTGGCGCTCAACGCCGAGCGCGGCTTCTGGACCGTGACCATCGCCCATACCACGCTGACGATGTGCTTCGTCGCCGTGGTGGTGCAGTCGCGGCTCGGCTCGCTCGACCGTTCGCTGGAGGAGGCCGCGATGGACCTCGGCTGCGACCCGGTCCGCGCGTTCGTGTCCGTGACGCTGCCGCTGATCGCGCCCGCGATCGTCGCCGGCTGGATGCTCGCCTTCACGCTGTCGCTGGACGATCTCGTGATCGCAAGCTTCACCACCGGTCCCGGCTCGGCGACGCTGCCGATCCGGATCTATTCGGAGGTGCGTTTGGGGGTGAAGCCGGAGATCAACGCTATCTGCACGCTGGTGATCGCCCTGATCGCGGTCGTCATCGTCATCGCCTCGCTGGCTTCAAAATTGTCGAGCTCGCGGGGCGAGAGCGCAGCGCCGCTGTAGGATCGGGCTGTCATTGCGAGGAGCCCTTGCGACGAAGCAATCCAGAGTCTCTCCGCAGAAAGATCCTGGATTGCTTCGCTGCGCTCGCAATGACGAAGGGGGCTTACGACTTCACCGCACCCGCCGTCAGTCCGCCCACCATGTAGCGGCGGAAGGCGTAGTACACCGCGGCCGGCGGTAGTGCATAGATGAAGCCGGTGGTCATCAGCAGCTCCCAAGGCGAATCGTCGGCGGCGAGGAAATTGCCGAGCGCGACGGGCAGGGTGATCTCGCGGTCGTTGGAGAGCAGCAGGAACGCGTAGAGATATTCGTTCCAGGCCAGCAGCACCGCATAGGTGCCGATCGCGACCAGCGAGGGCATCATCAGCGGCAAATAGACCAGGCGGAAGATCTGCAGCGTCGTCGCGCCGTCCATCACCGCGGCCTCGTCGAGCTCGACCGGCAGCTTGTCGGAGGCCTGCTTGAGCACCCAGATCGCGTAAGGCGAGGCGATCGTCACCATCGCCAGGATCAGCGACCAGTGATTGTTGAGCAGGCCGTAATTGCCCATGGTCCGGTACATCGGCACGGCGAGGAACGCGGCCGGAATGAAATAGGTGAAGAGCGCGAGGTTCAGCACCACCCGGCCGCCCGGCACCTTCAGCCGCGAGATCGAAAACGCCGCCGCAGTCGCGATGAACAGCGTCAGCACGCCGACGGATGCCGCGATCACCACCGAATTCCAGAACTGGGCGTAGAAGTCGCGCAGGAAATAGTGCTGCTGCTTGAACACGATCTCGAAGTTGTGCAGCGTCGGATGGTCCGGCCACAGCTTGCCCGAGAACGCGTCCTCCTTCGGAGAGATCGCGAACAGGAACATGTGGTAGATCGGGATCATCGTCCACAGGAAGACGGGAATGCCGATCAGCAGCAGCCGCGCTTCCGTCGCGACGTCACGGAGAGAAGGAAGCTTCATCGCGACAACCGTTTCATCATGAAGTAAACGAGCGGCAGCACGAACGGCATCGCGCAGACGATGGATGCCATCGCGAGCGAGAGCTGGTCGAGCCGGAGATAGCGAATACCGAGCGTCGCCAGCACGTGCGTGAGGTCGGCAGGTCCGCCGCCGGTGAGCAGGTAGACGCTGTTGAAATCGCCCAGCGTCCAGATCATCGAAAGCAGCGTGCAAGTGACGTAGAGCGTCTGCATCGAGGGCCAGGTGATGTAGCGGAATTTCTGCCACCAGCTGGCGCCGTCGACCTCCGCGGCTTCGAACAGATCGTGCGAGATCGCAAGGCGCCCGGTGATCAGGATCAGCGTCCAGAACGGCAGCGACTTCCAGATGTGCACGGCGATTGCCATGCAGAGCGCGACGGTCGGATCGTTCAGCCAGTTCGGGCCGTCATCGCCGGTCAATGAGAAGATGAAATGGTTGACCATGCCCCATTCGGGATTGAGCATGAAGCGCACCGACAGGATGGTCGGGATCGACGGCACCGCCCAGGGCAGGATGAAGATCACCGAGAGCCATCTGATCCAGGTGCGCTGCTGGGCGAAGAAGCCGGACAGGAACAGCGCAATCATCATCTTGATGTTGATGCCGACGACCAGGAAGATCAGCGTGTTGATTGCAGCGCGCGCGAAGATCGGGTCGTGATACAGCGCCACATAGTTCGCCGGATCGCGAGCCAGCCAGAGCCCGTAGCAGACGGGATAGACGACGAAGGCAAGGAAGACGAGCAGATAGGGTGTTAGCAGGAGGATGCCCCAGACCTGCGCCGGGGTCAGCCGCGACGACAGGGGCGGGCCGGGTATTGCCTGATCGCCAGAGAGCGTGATCGCCATTCTTTCGGACTCTTCAAAGAGAAGCCGGCCGCGAGACGCGGCCGGTGTGTTGTTGCACTCTCCGCCTCAACGCGGAGAGAAGGGGCGGACGACTTAGCCCGCGACCTGCTTGATGCGGGCGATCAGCTCGTCGACGGCCTTGTCGACCGGAATCTTCTCGCTGACGACGCGGTTCATCGCCTTCGCCCACACGTTCTCGTTGTTCAGAATGGTGAACTTCCAGTTCCTGGTAAAGTCGAACTGAGAGGTGCCACCCTTGAACTGCGTGTAGACGGCCTTGCGGTGCTTGTCAGCCTGCCAGAACGGGCTTTCCTGGCTTTCCTTCGTCACCGGGAACCAGCGGCCGAGCGCGCCCTCGATGTAGGGGCGGATGTTCTCTTCCTGCAGCAGGAAGCTGAGGAACTGCTTGCCCTCGGCCTTGTTCTTGGCCGCGGTGAAGATCAGACCCGTCTTGACGTCGGAGCGATACTTGATGGTCGAACCATCGGGAGCCTTGGGGAAGGACGCCGTGACGATGTCCTGCTCATAAGCCTTCTTGCCGGCCTCGCGCTGTTCCGGCGTGAGGTTCTGATTCTGTGACTCCTCGTACCACTTCGCCGCGATTGAGATCGTGAAGTTGTGAGTCATCACGATCGTCTTGTTGTGGAAGGCGACGTTGTTGTCCGGGTCCTTCCAGGTGGTCGCGGAGGGCGGAGCGCAGCCCTTGATGTAGGTGTCGGTGTAGTCCTTCAGCGCCTTGATCAGGCCGTCGCGGACCTTGGGGTCGTCGACCAGCAGCTTGCCGTCGTCGTCGACCAGCTTGACGTGGTAGGCGTCCATGAAGGTGTAGAACGATTGGAAGGAGTCGGTGGATTCCACGCCCATTGGCTGGCCGACGGCATAGATCCGCTGGCCTGTGGCCTTACGGATCGCCGGCTGCACCTTGTCGCACCAGAAGCTCCAGTAGCCGGTCCAGTCGTTCGGGATGTCACTCTGCTTGAAGCCGGCTTTCTCCAGCATGTCGTTCCAGATCTGGACGTGCATGCTCTGCTGCTTCAGCGGGAAGCCGTAATAGGCCTTCTTCTTGGCGACGTCGTTGTACAGGATCGAGGCGTCCAGCGTGTTCTGCACGAACCGGCCCTTGATCGGGTCCATGACGTCGGTGAGGTCCTCGAGCTTGCCCTCATAGGCCCACTTGCCCTGCACTTGCACGTCGTAGCTGTCGGAATAGGCGACGTCGGGCACGGTGCCGGCATCGAGCGCTGCGACGGTCTTCGGAATCATGTCCTGGATCGCGTACTGCGACAATTCGACCTTGATGCCGGTCTTGGCTTCAAACTTCTTGATCGTCTCGGCGAGCGCTTCGTCCTCGGACTTGTAAAAGCCTTTGACCCACCAGACCGTGATCGTCTTCTGTTGCGCAAATGCGGGTGCAGTGGCGGCAAACAGCCCAACCGCAGCGACCGCCAGTGATATTGCGCCAATAACCTTGGATTTCACGTTTTTCTCCCTCAAACGGCCGGTGTTTTTAACCGGTCGTATAAAACACTAGCGCATGGCGGTAATCCGATCTAGCGGCATGTTGTCAGACCTAGGTCGTGAGAACAGAGGCTGGTGGAGGTGCTTAACGCGTGCATCGATCCAATCGCCGCATCAATTCGCCCCGATCAATTCGCGACGGTCGAACAGCGGCAGAGAATCGCGCGATCCTCAGTTGGACTTCGCATTCTCCTTGGCATTGTCCGCCGTCGGCGATCCGTCCTGCGCGGGGCGCTTGCCGCCCCCGGTGATGCGCTGCTTCAGGAGATCGAGGAAGGGGGACGCCGCGGGCGACTGCCGGATCAGGCTTTCGGGGTCGGGGAAGATCAGCGGATCGTCCCAGGGGCCCTGCACCATGAAGGGCAATTGAAAGCCGGACGTCGTATTGAGGCTCGCCACGCCCTTCATGTCGTATTCGCGCGTCGGCACCGAGGCGGTGCCGGTCAGCGTGATCTTCGCCGCCGGCCCTTCGATTCGGATGTCCTCGGCGGTGGCGATCCCGTCGGAGAATTTCACCGCGATGGTGAGATTGTTATACGGCGTCGAACCGTTGCGGAAATTGCCGCCGCCCGACAGCGGCCGCCGTTCCAGGCGCTTCAGGAGCTGCTCGGCATTGAAGCCCGAGATCGCGCCGTCATGCCCGGTGATGGTGGCGCTGCCGTCGAGTGACTGCACGAGGCCGAACGGGCTCGAGCCGGAGGCGAACAGCGAGACGTTGATGTTGCCGCGGCCGGATAGCTTGTTGAGGCCGAACAGCTCCGTTGCGCAAGCCTGCAAATCCACATCCGTGAACTGGAATTGCGCCTTGATGTCGGCGACGGTGTCGGAGCGCGCGATGCCGAACGAGCCCTTCGCGATCCCGCCATAGACCTGCGCCTCGCCGACCGAGAGCGCCAGCGTGCCGTTGCGCAAATTGGCGCCGATCGCGGTGCGGCCGAGCTTGGTCGGCCCGACCGTCAGCCTTGCCGCCGACAGGCGCATGTCGAGGTCGGTGGTCGACAATCCCTGGAGATCGAACAGCTGCCTGTTCCAGTCGCGCGCCCCGCTCGCCAGCAGGCGGAAGGTGGAGATATAGGGCGTGAAGTCGAGCGCGTCGGCGGCAAGCGTCGCCTGCAGCGTCTGCCGGCCGTTGTTGGCGTAGGTCATGACGCCCTCGGCGGCGTTGCCGTCGAGCTCGACATTGACATTGGTGAGCGCGATCGAGGCGCCGACGACGTTGGCGCGCGCCTTCAGCGCGAAGCGGCCGAAGCCGCCGCTGGCGGGCTGCGGCTGCCCGGTCCAGCGCAACGCGTTGCGCAAGGAGGGGCTGTCGATCGTCAGCGTACCCTCCATCATCGGGCTGGTGCGGTTGGCGACGCTGCCGTCGAAGGCGAGCTTGAGCGGCGCGCTGGCGATCCGCGCCTTCAGACCCGATCGCTCGCCGGAGAGAGCGGCGACGAAATCGGAAAAGCTGATCGAGCCGTCGACGCGCTCGCCGCGCCAGTCGAACTGTCCCGTCGCGGCGAAGGAGCGCGAGATCGAGGGCCAAGCCAGCGACAGGTCGATGTCGCCGAGCTGCTCGGTGGCGCGGGTGGCTGCGTCCTCGTAGTCGAGCACGCCATCCTGGATCCGGATTTCGGAGAACGAGACCTGATTCTCCGCCCCGGGCTTCATGGTGCGCGCGATGGTCTGGATGAAGGGCGTCCAGTTGCTCTCACCGTCCGGCTTCAGGCTGACATGGATGCGCGGCCGCAGCAGCGTCAGGTCGGCGATCTCGAACCGCCGCAGCAGGAGCGGCAGCAGCCGCAGATTGGCGGTGAGCACGTCGACGTGGAGCGCGGAATCGCTGGTGCCGCCGCCCTTGAGGCCGACGTCGTGGAAGGAAATGTAGCTCGCCGGCAGCACCGAGATGTCGATGCTGCCCGCGACGTTGAGCTCGAGCCCGGTGACGTCGCGGATCTGCGCTTCGACCGCCTTGCGCAGCGCGTCGCGGTTGATGAGCCAGGAGGTCGCGATCAGGGCGATGAGCGCCACGCCGAGCAGCGCCGCGATCGGCGTCCCGAGGCGCTTCATTCCTTGGGCCATGGTCAATGGCGTGTCCTGATCGGGTTGGTCGTTGGAGCCGGAAGGGCGGTCGGGAAACCTGCGTGGCCGCGCCCAAGCCCTATTATGTTAAGTCCCGCAACTTGATGGGTTTTCTTGTCGCTTTCAAGGCCGTGGACGGTTCTGCCCACGGCGTGGGCAGCTTCTATCACCCGGACGCGGTGCGGAGAACCCCGTATCATTGACGGCTTTGGAGGATTTCGCCTAATAATCGCCGCCAATACGGCGCGTCGCCTCCAAACCGAAGGTTCAGTCGAAGGTAATTTGTATGAACAAGGTCTATCCCGACGCCAAGTCGGCTCTCGACGGCATCTTAAAAGACAACATGATGATCATGTCGGGAGGTTTCGGCCTCTGTGGCATCGCCGAGGAGCTGTCGGATGCGATCCGCGAGTCCGGCGTCAAGGGCCTGACGGTGGTCTCCAACAATGCCGGCGTCGACGGCATCGGGCTGAGCCGCCTGCTGGAAACGCGCCAGATCAAGAAGATGATCTCGTCCTATGTCGGCGAGAACAAGCTGTTCGCCCAGCAATTCCTCGCCGGCGAGCTGGAACTCGAATTCAATCCGCAAGGCACGCTCGCCGAGCGCATCCGCGCCGGCGGCGCCGGCATTCCGGCCTTCTACACCAAGACCGGCGTCGGCACGCTGATCGCCGAAGGCAAGGAAGTGAAGGAGTTCGACGGCGAGAAATATCTGATGGAACGCGGCCTGTTCGCCGACCTCGCCATCGTGCATGCCTGGAAGGGCGACACCGCCGGCAATCTCATCTACCGCAAGACCGCGCGCAACTTTAACCCGATGATGGCGACCGCCGCCAAGATCACGGTGGCCGAGGTCGAGCATCTGGTTCCGGCCGGTGAACTAAATCCCGACCACATCCACACGCCCGGCATCTTCGTGAAGCGCATCGTCGAGGTCGGCACGGCCAAGAAGCGCATCGAATTCCGCAACACCCGCCCGCGCACCGCCGCCTAGGCGTATCAGGAGACTCACATGGCCTGGACCCGTGAACAGATGGCCGCGCGCGCCGCGAAGGAATTGCGCGACGGCTATTACGTCAATCTCGGCATCGGCATCCCGACGCTGGTCTCGAACTACATTCCGGATGGCGTCGACGTCAGCCTGCAGAGCGAAAACGGCATGCTCGGCATGGGACCGTTCCCCTATGAGGACGAGGTGGATGCCGATCTCATCAACGCCGGCAAGCAGACGGTGAGCGAGCTGCCGTCGACCTCGTATTTCTCGAGCGCGGATTCCTTCGGCATGATCCGCGGCGGCCACATGGACCTGTCGATCCTCGGCGCCATGCAGGTGGCCCAGAACGGCGATCTCGCCAACTGGATGATCCCCGGCAAGATGGTCAAGGGCATGGGCGGGGCGATGGACCTCGTCGCCGGAGTCAAGCGCGTCGTCGTGGTGATGGAGCATTCGGCCAAGGACGGCCCGAAGCTGCTGAAGAAGTGCAATTTGCCGCTGACCGGCGAGCGCGTGGTCGACATGGTCGTCACGGATCTCGCCGTCTTCACCATCGACAAGCACGGCAATGGCGGCATGGCGCTGATCGAGCTCGCCGACGGCGTTTCGCTCGACGAGGTCAAGGCCAAGACCGAAGCCGAATTCCGCGTGGCGTTGAAGAACACGTAAGCGATCGCCCGATCAAGTCGGTGATGGCGGTTGAGTTTGTAGAGCGCAGCTCTCTCAACAGCGTCATTGCGAGCGCAGCGAAGCAATCCAGACTCCCTCCGCGGAAAGGTTCTGGATTGCTTCGCTGCGCTCGCAATGACGGCGTGTGCTGCAGCGGCGCCTTGCTCCAATTCGTCCCTCGGCGGGCGGTAGGTCTTGCCGCTCTTGCGCGACAGCCAGCTCGCACGGCCTCCCCCGACGGGCATGCCCTCAAGCGGGGCCGCTCGGCACCTCGGAGAACCGGGTCAACCAGACCACCGGACCGATGCTGGCGGCGATGATCAGGAGGGCCGCGAGCGCGCCGTCCTCGAAATTGCCGCGGCTTGCGAACTGGTAGACCGATGTCGCTAGCGTTTCGACGTTGAGAGGCCGCAGGAGCAGCGTTGCCGGGAGCTCCTTCAGGCAGTCGACGAACATGATGATGACGGCGCCAAGCATCGCGGGCCGGAGCAACGGCAGATAGATCTGGCTCAACATGATCGCCTGGCCCGCGCCGACCGAGCGCGCGCTCTCGTCATAGTCGCGCGGAATGCTGTCGAACCCGGCCTTGATCATGCCGACCGGCACGGCCAGAAAACGAATCGTGTAGGCGATGACGACGGCCGTCCCCGAGCCGACCAGGATCAGCCCGGGTAGCGAACGTCCCGTCCAGGCAGCGACCGCACTCAGCGCGTTGTCGACCGCCAGTACGGGGGTCAGCAGACCAAGGGCAATCACGAGACCCGGCAGCGCGTAGCCGGTCTGCGCGATGCTCATCGCCAGATATCGCAGAGGGTCCGGCCGAAAGCGGTGCGCGATCGTCGTGGCGAGCGCAAGCATCAGCGCGATGAGCGTCGCGAGCGCTGCATAGGCAAACGAATGGAAGGTGTGGCGCCACAGGAGCGGGTCGAAGTTTGCAAGCAGTCCGCGACCGAGAGCCTGATGCGCCAGATAGAACAGCGGCACGACGAAGCCGATCAGCACCGGCAGCACGCAGACCGCGAACGCGATCCATGCTCTTGCGCCCGAAAGCGGGGTTCGCTGCCTCACATGCGGGCTTTCGGCCGAGAATTCGGCGTTGGCGTTGCGACGGCCGTAACGCTCCATCGCGATCAGGCCGGCGACGATCGCAAGCATCAGGCATGCGAGTTGCGCCGCACCGGCAAGGCTGCCGCGGTTGAGCCAGGTGGTGAAGATCGAGACCGTCAGCGTGCGGATGCCGAGATACTCGCTGGCGCCGATGTCGTTGAGCGTTTCCAGCGCGACCAGCGCCACGCCGACCGCGAGCGCCGGCCGCGCCATCGGCAGTGAAACGCGCCAGAAAACAGTCCATCGGCCGGCCCCCAGCGTCGTAGCCGCCTCGGCGAATTCGGCAGACTGAACCTGAAACGTCGCGCGCGCCGACAGATAGACGTAAGGATAGAGCACGAGCCCGATCACGAAGATGGCGCCGGGCAGCGAGCGCAGGTTGGGCAGATGGCCGAGGGCATCGTGCAGCGGCAGCCAGATCGCCAGGGTGCGATGCATCAGGCCGAGCGGTTCGAACAGGTCGGCATAGACGTAAGCCGCAAGATAGGTGGGAATCGCCAGCGGCAGCGGCATCAGCCACAGCAGAATGCCTCGGCCGGGAAAATCGTGGCGCGATATCACCCATGCAGTGCCGGCGCCGATCAGAAGTGTGAGCGCGCCGACCCCGACGAGCAGGAGGGCTGTGTCCAGGAGGGCGGCCGGCAGCACGTAGTTGATCAGGTCGTGCCACACATCGGGCGCCGGCTGCAAAGCCAGCGAAACGATCGAGATCACGGGCGCCGCGACCAGGATCGCGGTTGCGATCGCGATTGCGGTCGCGGCGCGCCCGGCGTGGGCGCGGCCTCTCAAACGAGGCCGTGCGCCCGTATCTTCTGCCAGCTTGAGTGACGAGGGCCGCCAGAGATCAGTTGTCAAAGCCGACCTTGTCCACCAGCGAGGCCGCAGCCTTGCGGTTGGCAGCGATCTTTGCGATCGGCAACGGATCTGGGCCGAGCTTGCCGTAGCCCGCGATGGTAGAGTTGATGGGGACGCCGCTCCGAACCGGATATTCGTAGTTCTGGTCGGCATACATCTGCTGCGCCTGCTCGCTAACGAGCCACTCGATCAGCTTGATGCCGTTGGCCTTGTTGGGTGCGTGCTTGGCGAGCAGCACGCCGGAAAGGTTGACGTGGGTGCCGCCGCCCTCGAAGGTCGGCAGGATGACGCGGGTCGCCTCCGCCCACGGCTTCTTCTCGGGATCATTGTTCATCATCAGCGCCCAGTAATAGGTGTTGCCGATGCCAATATCGCACTTGCCGGCGGCAACGTCACGCGCGGCTTCGCGATCGCCGCCCGACGGCTTCTGCGCGAGATTGGCCTTCACGCCGCGTAGCCACTCCTCGGCCTTGGCCTCGCCGTACTTGGCCGTATAGGCCGCGAACAGGGCGTTGTTGTAGATGTGCTGGCCCGAGCGAATGCAGATCTTGCCCTTCCACTTGGGATCGGCGAGCTCCTCATAGGTAATCTTGTCCTGCTTGACGCGATCCTTCGAGGCGTAGATCACGCGCGCGCGCATGGAGATGCCGGCCCAGTGTCCGTCCGGATCGCGATACTGCGCAGGCACGACCTTATCGACCACCTCCGACTTGATCGGCTGGGTGACGCCCGCCTGCACGGCCTCGTCGATGCGGCCGATGTCCACCGTCAGCAGCACGTCGGCCGGACCGTTGGCGCCTTCCGCCTTCATGCGCTGCTCCAGACCTGAGCTTGCGGAGACGACATTGACCTTGATGCCCGTATCCTTGCTGAAGGCGTCGAACAGCGGTTGGATCAGCTTGGTCTCGCGATAGGTATAGACGTTCACCTCGCCATTGGCGGCTGCTTTCGACGCGAAGGATAAGGTCAGGCTCAACACCGCCGCGGAGGCGGCGAGGACGCGAAGATTGATCATAAGGGCTGCTCCAAGGGGCGATTGACGCCAGATTGAGTAGCGCAGGCGATGCGACAACGTCAGCGACCCGATGTCGCGAGGAGCACGACTTAGAGCGATTCCAAGATCTATTATTTTAGATCGATTCTAATCAACGAGACGTTGACGGGAAAACGTATGTGCGCCGCTATGATAATGATCTTGCCGCCCACACCTTGCTCCAGCGCGCCGACACGCTCGCCACCCACGACGTCTCCTCGCGCACCAGGCGGAAGCCGAGATTGGCGGGCGGCACGCCCTGGGCGCAGCCGCCGGCGCGGGCGTCGCGGATGAAATCGGTGACATAGGCGCGGTGCGCGCCCTCGGCGACGCGCACGCCGCAGTTCACGGTCGGGCGGCCGGCATTGCCTGAAGCGTCGACGCGCGAGCGCACGAAGCAGGTCGACGTCCACTCCCAGACATTGCCGGCAAGATCTTCGATGCCGTGTTCGTTCGGGCCGAACTTGCCGAACGGATAGGTCTTGGTGTCGGAGAGGTCGCGTTCGGATTCGCGCTCATAGCGGCTGATCCAGCGCTTTGAAGGATCGTTCGCATCGACCGCGACACCGTCGTCCTTGAATCTGGAGCCGGCGGCAAAGGCCCATTCCTCATCGCTCGGCAGCCGGTAATGGTGGCCCGTCTTGCGCGACAGCCAGCCCGCATAGGCCTCGGCGTCGTGCCAGTTCACCTGCACCGCAGGGCGATCGGGGGCGACCGCCACGTCGCGATCGAGGGCGCGGCAGGCGCCGTCCTGCACGCAAAGCTGATAGTCGGATGACGAGACCTGGTTTCGCATGATGTGCAGCGGCCGGTCGACGCGCATCGCGCGCAGCGGCGCTTCCGCCTGCTGCCCGCCGCGTGTGAAATCGCCGGCCTCGCGATAGGACAGGCTGCCCGGCGCGACCCTGGCGATCGCAGGCTCCGTCGCCGTGCCGCGGACCGCCATGGTTGAAACCAGGGGTGCCATCGCGATCGGCCCTGCGAGCCCGGCGGCGCAGGCGAGTGCCAGTTTGAGCTTGAATGCGATCAGCATGGTCATTCCTCGAAGAAAGAAGGGGCCGGTGATAACCGGCCCCCTTTTCGCGTTTAGTTGGTCTTGGGAGCCGGTATTTCGGCAGGTGCCTTCACCTGGGTCATCAGATCGTCGTTCCACTTGCCTTCGACCTTGAAGTGCGCGGTCGCGCCGAGATTGGCCGCCTCGATCAAATTGTGCGTGACATAGGCGTAGATGCCGGGCTGCTGGAATTTGTACAGCGCAGCTCCCGCCGACCCGCCACGGATGAACCAGGTCTCGAGCCCGACTTCAGGTGCATTGCCGAACTTGCCGGTTTCCCAGACATAGTCGCCATGGCCGCCGATCAGATGCGGACGGCTGTCGCGATTGGCCTGCGAATGCAGGATCAGCACGTTCTCCCCGACCTTGGCGGTGAGCGCGTTCTTGCCGGTGAGCGCGCCGACCTTGCCGTTGAAGACGACATGGGTGGGGATCAGCTTGTTCATCACCTCCTCGGTCTCGGTAAAGGCTTCGCCGGGCGATTCGTAGGACTTGAAATTGCCCTTCGCGTCGCGCGGCACGTACATGTCCTGCTCGCCGATATAGTAGACCTTGTCGTACTTCAGAGCGTGGCCCTTGCCGTCGTTCAGTCCGTCGCGCGGCAGCACCATCACGGCGCCGTTCATGCCGGAGACGACGTGCCAGGGGATCATCGGACCACCCGGTGCGCAGTGATAGACGAACACGCCGGTCTTGGTCGCCTTCCAGCGCAGCACGACCTGCTCGCCGGGATTGATCAGCGTCAGTTCGCCGCCGCCGAGCGCGCCGGTCGCGGAATGGAAGTCGATGTTGTGCGGCATGGTGTTGGTCGCGGGATTGACCAGCGTCAGCTCGACATAGTCACCCTCGTGCACGACCATGAGCGGTCCCGGCATCGAGCCGTTGAACGTCATTGCCTGGAAGGTGGTGCCCTTGTCGTCGATGACGACCTTCTTTTCCTCGACCGTCATCGTAAACTCGACGATCTTGGGGCCCTGGGTCGTGGCCTGCTCGTGCGCGTGCACGAAGGGCGGAGCGACCAGCTCGACCTTCTGACGCGGCAGCTTGAGATCGCTGGCGGCGAAAGCCGGGGTCGCCAGCATCAAAGCGGTCGCGGCGGCGCTGATCAATGCGGCTCTGCGGGTGAACATCGGAAGCATCCTTCATCTGAAAAGTTTTTGATGACGGAATGCAGTGTGCTCCGATCTCGGCGATGGTGTTTGCGCTGCAACAAGGTTTTGCCGGATTCAGCTACGCAACAGCGCCTAGGTGTCTCAACGGAGCAGGATCGGCGCGCCACATTAACCGCATCCGATGACGTGATGCGGATGTCGCGGCGGAGCGACCAGCGGCCGCACGGCGGTACCGACACTTCTGACGCGCCACGGATCGTTGCCGACGCGCTCGGCGGCTGCGGCCTTGGAGAAGACGCGACTAGAACGGATGCTTGGCAAGCCAGACCGCTGCCCAGATCGCCAGCGACAGCACGGCGAGGACAGCGATGACGGCGGCCAGGGCGCGCGCGGCGCCGGCCGGTGCGACCGGGGTCGGGCGGAAGTCGTCGAAACGCGGGATATGGCCGCGGACGTCGAGCAGGGAAAGGATCAGTTCGAGTGCGAGAAGCCTCATGGCAACGCTCCGGATGGCCGCACGAATGTTTCTGATCATGGCCGGGAACCGGCTGCCGGGCTTTGCGCGAGCGCAAAGTCCCTTCGGCGCATCCGGGTTAATTGAACTCATTCCGTGATTTGCCGTGATGTCTGCACACGGCCGAAATTTACGAATGGGTAAGATATGAGAGCTGATCTGGCGGCAAGCTACGGCGAAGAGCGATTGCCACGCTACACGAGCTATCCGACCGCGCCCCATTTCTCGACGGCGGTCGGCCCGGACACCTACGCCCGTTGGCTGGCGGAACTGCCCGCGGGCGCCAGCGCGTCCCTCTATCTCCACGTGCCGTTCTGCCGCGAGATGTGCTGGTATTGCGGCTGTCATACCCAGATCGCCCGCCGTGACGAGCTCATCGCCGGCTATCAGCGGACGCTGCGCAGCGAGATCGCGCAGATCGCCGAAACCATCGGCCGCCGCATCAAGGTGGAGCACATCCATTTCGGCGGCGGTACGCCGACGATCAT
Organism: Bradyrhizobium sp. CFUWI; assembly: GCF_056429085.1. Taxonomy (NCBI): domain Bacteria; kingdom Pseudomonadati; phylum Pseudomonadota; class Alphaproteobacteria; order Hyphomicrobiales; family Nitrobacteraceae; genus Bradyrhizobium; species Bradyrhizobium sp. CFUWI. The sequence continues at coordinate 69,116 of NZ_JBWJZE010000013.1, read as the reverse complement.
GGCTCCGGAGGCTTTCGCCGAGTTGATGGCGACGATGCGCCAGAAGTTCTTCGTGCTCCCCTCGGCCGAGATCGCGGTCGAGATCGATCCCCGCACCTTGACCGCCGACATGGTCGAGGCGATGCGGCTCTCCGGCGTCAACCGCGCGAGCCTTGGCGTGCAGAGCTTCGATCCCGTGGTGCAGCGGGCGATCAATCGCGTGCAGAGCTTCGAGCAGACGGCGTCCGTGGTCGACATGCTCAGGCGCGCCGGCGTCGCGGGAATCAATTTCGACCTGATCTACGGGTTGCCGCACCAGACCGTCGCATCGTGCCTGGATACGGTTCGGCGCAGCCTCACCCTCGCGCCCGACCGCCTCTCCGTGTTCGGCTACGCCCATGTGCCGCAGTTCAAGAAGCACCAGCGCATGATCAACGAAGCCGTGCTGCCAGACGGCCTCGCGCGGCATGACCAGGCTTGCGCGATCGCCAATGCGCTGAAGGAGGCCGGTTACGTGCAGATCGGGCTCGATCATTTCGCCCGGCCCGGCGATGCCATGGCGGTGGCGTTCGAGGAGGGGACGCTGCGACGCAATTTTCAGGGCTACACCACCGACAAGGGTGAAGTCCTGCTCGGCTTCGGCGCCAGCGCGATCGGGCATCTGCCGCAGGGTTACGTCCAGAACGAGGTGCAGATCGGCGCCTATGCGCAGAGCATCGCCGCCGGCCGTCCCGCCACCGCGAAGGGGTATCGGCTCACCGACGACGACCGGCTACGCGCCGACATCATCGAACGCATCATGTGCGAGTTCAGCGCCGATCTCGGCGACATCTGCGCCCGCCATGGCGCCGAGGCCACGGCGATGTTGCGCTCGGCGGCGCGTTTGAGGCCGCTGATCTCCGATGGCGTCGTGAGGCTGGAGGGCAATCGCCTCGCAGTCGCAAAAGACTCGCGCTTCCTGGTCCGCAGCGTCGCTGCCGCGTTCGACGCGCATCTCAACCCGGCAAAGCAGCTGCACAGCCGGGCGGTGTAATTCGTCATTCCGGGGCGCGCGCAGCGCGAGCCCGGAATCCATTTCTGTACGTCATCCGACGCCCGATGGATTCCGGGTTCGCGCCAAACGGCGCGCCCCGGAATGACGAGCTGAGGGAACCGGCAACTACTTGCGCTCCAACAAAGAAAGCACCACCCCCGCCGTTATCGTCATCTCCGAACGGAGTTGTCCATGTCCTTTGGATCCGACGATCTGGTCGATGACATCATGCGTACGGCGCCGCACACCATCCGCGTGTTTCTGGCCTTCAGAATGGCCTGTGTCGGTTGCCCGATCGCAACCTTCCACACGGTGGATGATGCCTGCCGCGAGCATGGCATCGACCGCGAAAAATTCCTCGCCGCGCTGGTCGATCGCGTGCCGGCGTGAAACGGTCTGGAATTCGCGCGGGCGCGCGTGGATTCTTGGGTGAGGGGCGGCTTTCGCCGTAAGCGGAAGCCCCCACCCCTATCTTGGACGGAGGCGCCTTGGTGCAGCCGTCACGCCGCCCCGCTGTCTGCGCTCCGCTCCGCCAACACGACGATCCCGTGCGGATCGCGCAGGATGATGCGCTGACGGCCGCTTTCGACGAGGCCTTGGCTCTCCCAGCCGCTGAGGATACGGCTGACGGTGTGCAGCGTGGTGCCGGTCATCTGCGCGATGTCCTGGCGGCTGATCGGGAAGTCAATCTCGATGCCGTGGTCGAGCTTCTTGCCGGACTGCTTGGCGAGGCGCAGCAGCGCATGCGCGACGCGCTGCTCGACCTGCTGGGTCGACATTTCCAGGATGCGGGTGTGGCTCTCCTGGAGGCGCGTGCCGACGGTCTGGAGCGTGTTGGCGGCAAGCGAGGGAAATCGCTCGACCAGCCGCGGCCAGGCCGAGGTCGGCCAGATCAGCACCACGCTGTCGTCGGCTGCGGTCGCGGTCGCCGGGTATCGCGCGGCGCCGATCGCCATGGCAAGCCCGAACGTTTCGCCGGGCGCGACGTAGCGCACCACGATCTGCTCGCCGGTCGGCGTGGTCTTGGCCGCGCGGACGTGGCCGTGCAGCAGCAGGAAAAAGGACTGCGCGTCCGCGCCCTGCTCGAAGATGGCACTGTTCTTGGGATATCGCGCCGAACGGGCCTCACGCAGGATCTCGTCCAGAGCTTCTGGCGTGAGCCCGGCAAACAGCGGCAAATGCGCAACCAGCGATGTGTCGACCTTGGCCATTCTGCCTCCTTGGCGCCGGGAGTGTGATGGCACCTGCAATCGTTCGATAGTTTGCGATAGCGCAAAACGCGACGATCGGTTGGCAGTATTTTTCCAGGCAACGGACTGAAATTCATTGGAGTTGACCCTATGGCTGGCGCCCGATCCCGCAACTATCAGGGCTGGCCGCTGTTTGCGCACAGTTTTCGGCCTTTCTTCCTGCTCGCCGCGATCCAGGCCGGATTGTCGATCCTGGCCTGGCTGCCGATGTTCTATGGCGAATTGTCGGTGAGTTCCGCATTCGCGCCGCGCGACTGGCACGTCCACGAAATGCTCTACGGCTTCCTGCCGGCGGTGATCACCGGCTTCCTGTTCACGGCCATTCCGAACTGGACCGGCCGGCTGCCGATCCAGGGCATCTCGCTCGGGGCGCTGGTGACGGTCTGGCTTGCCGGGCGGGTCGCGGTGACGCTGTCGGCCGATACCGGCTGGGCGTTCGCGTTGGCCGTCGACGCCGCCTTCCTGGCGCTGGTCGTCGCCGCCGCGGCGCGGGAGATCATCGCAGGCGGCAACTGGCGTAACCTGCCGGTGGTGGGACTGGTGTCCGTTCTGCTCGCCGGCAACGTCGCTTTCCATCTCGAGGCGCATTACCAGGGCGCGGCCGATGTCAGCATCCGCGTCGGCACCGGTGTGGTCGTGCTGCTGATCGCGCTGATCGGCGGCCGCATCATTCCGAGCTTCACCCGCAACTGGCTGGTCAAGTTCAATCCCGGCCGTCTGCCGGTCCCGTTCGGGCGCTTCGACGGCGCAGTGATCGGATGCAGCGCGCTCGCGCTCATCTCCTGGATCGCGGCGCCGCTGAATGCCGTCACCGGCGTGCTGATGGCGCTGGTCGGCGGGCTGCACCTGGTGCGGCTTGCGCGCTGGGCCGGCGATCGCACTTTTCGCGAGCGACTGCTGGTGATCCTGCATATTGGCTACGTCTTCGTGCCGCTCGGCTTCATCTTGCACGCGCTGGCGGTTGTCGGCGCGCTGCCGCCGAGCGCCGGCATCCACACCTGGATGACGGGTGCGGCGGGGACCATGACGTTGGCGGTGATGACCCGCGCGAGCCTTGGCCATACCGGACAGGCGTTGACGGCTTCGCCGGCGATCCAGGGAATCTATGCCGCGATCATCATCGCGGCACTGGCCCGGGTCGCGGCCGTGATGTTTCCCGCGCACAGCTATGTGTTGTTGCACATCGCCGCCTGCGGCTGGCTCGTCGCGTTCCTCGGATTTGCCGTCGCGTTCGGCCCGCTGCTCGCCGGCAGCCGGCGGCGCGCCCTCGCCATCATGGGCGTGCCGGCTCCGGCGCGCTGAACTCAAGCAGCGCTCGCCGAGGGCGCATCGGCCGGCGGTGCCGTTGGCCTCAGGCCCTTGCGCCAGTCGGTGATGGTGCAGCCGAAGCGGCCGCGGAACCAGCGTGCCATGGCACTCTGCGCGGAGAAGCCAAGCTGCACCGCGATGTCGCCCAGCGGCCGCCCAGGGTCGTCGATCAGCTGAGTGACGAGATCGGCGCGTTGCGCATCCAGGATTGCCGAGAAGCTGGTGCCTGATGCGGCGAGGTGGCGGTGGATGGTGCGGCGGGTGCAGGCAAGATGCTCGGCGACGCGCTCGACGGTGCAGTCGCCGGTCGCGAGCAGGGTCCGCACGACCTCGTCGACCTTTCCTTCCCAACTTGCCGGGCGGGTCTCGATTGCCTCGATCCGCTTGCGCAGATAAGTCGCAATCAGGGGATGCGCGCCCGCGATCCGGCGCTCCATGTCGTGCGCCGACAGCAGGATCGCATCGTCCTCGGCGTTGAACGTCACGCGGCAGCCGAAGAAGTCGCGATAGCGCTTGCGGTCCTTCGGCGGCGGATAATGCAGATGCACTTCCTGCGGCCGCCAGTCATGGCCGAACAGCGATTGGATGATGCGGTGGACGCTGCCGAGCGCCATGTCGATCGACTGGCGCGGCGCGCTCGGCTGCCGGCCGCGCAGATGCAGCGTGACGGTCACGGTCTGCCTGCCGCGCGTCACATCCAGCCGCATGCCGTCATGATGGATATGGATGAAGCGCGAGAACGCTTCGATCGCTTCGCCCACGGTCGCCTGCTCGCGCACGATCAGGCCGACAGCGCCGAAATTGGTCAGGCCACCGCGCTCGGCGAGACGCAAGCCGAAATCTTCGGCGCCGGACGCCGCTGCCGACAATTCGAGCAGACGGCGTAGCCCGGCGACGGCAATGGGAGTGTCGGGCTGGTCGAGACAGGCCAGCGGCAGCCCGGCCTTGCGCATCATCTGTCTGGGATCGAGCCCCACCGACCGGGCAACTTCCGGGTAATAGCTCAAGCCTGCGCTGCGAACGAGGTCGGTCATGCGAACCGTTCCTGCCAGCCATTCCCGCAGATGTCCCGAAATGTAAAGTTTCTGTCTCGGTCCGTCAAATCGAGGAACCGGGCGGAACATACATAAGGGAAACCGAGGCACTGGCGTGAATGCCGTGCTCATGACGGCGCGGCGTGGCGATGGGGCCTGCTTTCCGTCTCGGACCATTTGACCAAGACATTGCTGGATCGGGATTATGCCGGGAAACACGCTTTCCAAGGGTGAGGTATTCGTCATCGAGACTGACGCGGCCTCCCGCGAACAACTTTCAGCCGCGCTCCAACAGAGCGCCTATGACGTGATCTGCTTCGCTGACGGTGCGTCTCTGTTGTCCGAGGCAAAGGCGCGGATGCCGGCCTGCGTGCTGATGGAGCTGCCTCCCGATCGCTCCGGCCTCGACATGCTCAGGCGGCTGCGCCAGGAAAACTGCATGGCGCCGGTGCTGGTGACCTCGGCGAACGGTAGCATCGCCATGGCGGTCGACGCCATCAAGAGCGGCGCAGCGGACTTCATCGAAAAGCCGTTCCGCACCCATGACATCGTCGGCCGGATCGATGCCGCCATCGATGAATTCGCGCAGCCCCGCACGAGCCGACAGGGCTGGCTGCCCGGCTGCGAGCCGCTGACAGCGCGCGAAGCCGACGTGCTCGAGCACCTCGCCGCCGGCCTGACCAACAAGGAGATCGCCCGCCGCATGCATCTGAGTGCGCGGACGGTCGAAGGTTACCGCGCCGGCATCCTGAAGAAGGCCGGGGCCAAGAACGTGACCGATCTGCTCCGACGCATCTTCGGCCAGGGCTCGCCGACCCAGGCTTAAGACCCGCGGGATTGCCATACGTTCCGCAGCCTTGGTGCCGCCGCAGCGGTGCCCAACGGAAACCCCAATCGAACCGGTTCCTTCCCTGCCGCGTCCAATCATCTTGGCAAGGCATCTTTCGCGCGTCCGGCTGGTGACGCGTCGATATCGGCAGGGAGGAATTTCATGCGCATCACCGCAAAATGTCTGGCAACCACGAGCCTGGTCCTGGTGACCACGGTCCTCGCGGTGCCGTCATGGGCCGCCGAACTGGATGCCAATTCGGCGATCGACACCGTGACGGTCTATCCCGATGGCGCCACCGTCACCCGCATCATCGCGCTGGACCTCGCCTCCGGCGATTCGACACTGGTCGCCAGGGATTTTCCGCTCTCGCTCGATCCGTCCTCCCTTCGCGTCGAAGGCGAGGCGGGCGCCAAGCTCACCATCGGCACGATCGATGCCCGGCCGCCGCGGGCCGCGCCGCCCGTTAACCTCTCCGAGCTCGACAAGCGCATCGAAGCGCTGAGGGATCAACGCGCCGACCTGCAAGGTGCGATCGACTCGGCAAACGCAAGGCGCAGCTTTGCCCAGCGCTTTGCCGAAGCCTCGCCCGCCGGCCTCGGCGACAAGGGCGAGGCCCGGCCGATCACCGAATGGCGCGCGGCCTTTGCCGCGGTCGCCGAGGAGACCGCGACCGCCGACACGACGATCCGCGACGCCACGCGAAAGCAGCGTGAGATCGACCGCCAGATCGCGCAGCTCGAGGCCGAGCGCTCGGCCAAGCCGCCGAGCAAGCTGGAGGTGCGAATCGACGTCGCCTCGGCCGCCGCGACCAAGGCGACGCTGCGGGTGACTTACGCCGTGCGCAACGCACGCTGGGTGCCGCTCTACGACGCCCGGCTGGACACCGGCGCCAAGGATCGCAAGCCGCAGCTCGAACTCGTTCGTCGCGCCGAGATCACGCAGTCGACCGGCGAGGACTGGTCGAATGTCGCGCTCGGTGTCTCCACGGTGCGTATCGGGCGTGGCGGCAGTGCGCCGGAGCTCGGCTCGCTGGTGGCGCAATATCCGCAGCCGCCCAAGCCGCTGGCGCTCGGCACCGCCTCGGACCTGGCGCGGCCTGCGCCGACCGCCCGCCAGCGTTCGGCGCAGTTCGAGCCCATGTCCAAGGTCGCAGAGGCGACCGAGCGCGCCGACGAGCAGCAGGCGGTGGCCGAGATCGGCGGCTTCCAGGCGACGTTCAAGATTCCCGGCCGCGTCAGCCTCGGCGCCGCGGAAGGAGCCAAGAGCATGCGCATCGCGGCCATGACGGTGCCCGCCGAACTCGCCGTCCGTGCCGCGCCGGTGCTGGACCCGACCGCCTTCCTCGAAGCCAGCTTCAAGCAGACCGACGACACGGCCCTGCTGCCTGGCAAGGTCGCGATCTATCGCGACGGCGTCTTTGTCGGTCGCGGCAAGATCTCGGCGTCGGCCAAGGACGACATTGTCCGGCTCGGCTTCGGCGCCGACGATAAGGTCAGGATCGAGCGCGCCGTGCTCAAGCGCAATGAAGGTTCGGCCGGCCTGCTGGTCACGACGTCCAAGACCGACGAGCGTGCGTTCAAGACCACCATCCGCAACGGTCATGATTTCCCGCTTCGCGTTGCCATCGAGGATCAGTTGCCGGTCAGCGAGAGCGAGGACATCGTCGTCGAGATGCTGCCGTCGACCACGACGCCGACCGCGAGCAACATCCGCGACAAGCGCGGCGTGCTGGAATGGTCGTTCGACGCCAAGCCCGGCGAAGTCCGCGACATCAACTTCGCCTGGCGCATCCGCTGGCCGAAGGACAAGAGCATGGTGATCGTGCCGGCGGGGTAGGTTGCGCCTTCCACCTCGCCCCGCTTGCGGGGAGAGGTCGGATTGCATCGAAGATGCAATCCGGGTGAGGGGGACTCTCCGCGAGTCCAACTCTCACCGTCCCCGCGGAGGCTCCCCCTCACTCCAGCCCCCCGCAAGCGGGGCGAGGGAGGACACCTTCACCGCGGTGTCGGCGGCGCGCGCATCGACTGCGGCAGCACGTACGGCACGCCGTCGTCATCCCGATGAACCACGGCCTCGATCTCGAAAATGTCACGGATGATCTCGCGCGTGACGATGTCTGCGCGCGAGCCGTCTGCGGCAAGCTTGCCGCCAGCCAGCACGATCAGCCGGTCGGCAAAGCGGATGGCCAGGTTGAGGTCGTGCAGGATCGCGATCACCGCCGTGCCGCTGCCGGCGCGGCGGCGCGCCGCTTCGACGAGGTCGATCTGGTGACGCAGATCGAGGCTCGAGGTCGGCTCGTCCAGCAGCAGAAGCCCCGGGCCATGCTCGGCTTCGCCGCAGGCGAGCTGCACCAGCACGCGGGCGAAATGGGCGCGCTGCTGCTCGCCGCCTGACAGGGTCGGCAATTGCCGTTCGCGGAAATGCGCAAGGCCGACCTCCTCGAGGGCGGCATCGACGAGCGGGCCCGCGTCACGCGCGCTGCGATCGTTCACGCCCATCCGCACGATCTCCGCGACGGTGAAGGGAAAGGAGACGCTGATGTGCTGGGACAGCATCGCGCGGCGGGCGGCGAGCTCGCGCGGCGTGAAGCTGCCGATGTCGCGCTGCTTCAGGCGCACCTCGCCTGCGCTCGGCCGCAGATCGCCGGAGAGCAGCCGCAGCAAGGTCGATTTGCCTGCGCCGTTCGGACCGATGACGGCGACCATCTCGCCGGCCGCAACCGTCAGGCCGACGCCATCGAGCAGCGTCGCGCGGCCGGCGCGCTTGCTGAGGGATCGCGCCTCGATCACGGCACTCATAGCGAGGCGAGCCCGCGCTGCCGCAGCAGGATGAAGAGGAAGACCGGCGCGCCGACCGCCGCGGTCAGGATGCCGATCGGCATCTCCGCCGGCGCAACGATCGTGCGCGCCAGGGTGTCGGCGCCGACCATCAGGATCGCGCCGAGCAGCACCGAGGCCGGCAGCAGCAGCCGATGCGCGGGTCCGATGACGAGGCGGAGCAGATGCGGCACGACGATGCCGACGAAGCCGATGACGCCGCTGATCGACACGGCGACGCCGGTCATGGCGGAGACCATGACGATCGAGATCCGCTTCAGACGCTCGACATCGACCCCGCCGTGAAAAGCGTCGGCCTCGCCGAGCACCAGGAGATCGAGGCCGCGCGCGATGAAGGTGCAGGCGCCGAGCCCGATGACGAGGATCGGTGCGAGCACGGCGGCTTTGGTCCAAGTCACGCCGCTTATCGAGCCCAGCATCCAGAACGTGATGTCGCGGAGCTGGCGATCGTCGGCGACGAAGACCAGAAGCCCGATGCCGGCATTGGCGATGGCGGTGATGGCGACGCCGGCGAGCAGGAAAATCGCGATCGAGGTGCGCCCCGAACGGCTCGAGATGCCGTAGAGGATTGCGGTCGTGGCCAAGGATCCCGCGAATGCAGCGAGCGGCAGCAGCTCGGCCTGAAGGAAGCGCAGCGTCTCGCCAAAGCACGAATCGGTGAAGACGATCGCGCTTGCGGCTGCGAGCGCCCCGCCACTGGAGACGCCGACCAGCGCAGGATCGGCGAGCGGGTTACGAAACAGTCCTTGCATGATCGCGCCGGCCGCGGCGAGCAGGCCGCCGATCATCGCGGCCGCCGCGATCCGGGGGACGCGGATCGTCCATAGCACGAGCTGGTCGCGGGCGGTCATCGCCGTGCTTTCGCCTGACAGTCCGAGTGCGGCAGGCAGGCGGGAGAGGGGGATGCCGGCGGCGCCGAGCGTCAGCGCGACGATCGCGGTGACCGCGAGCACCGCGATCAGGAGCAGGATCGCTAATGATGCAGACGGCCGCCTCGCGCCGGCGTGTCGTTCCGGGCTGCGCGCTCCAGTCTCGACTGCCACGCTCATTGCCGGCAATTCGCTGCCGACAGCGCCGACGTGAATCCGTCGCCCCGTTCGGCCAACGCTGGATAGAGTCTTGTGGAAAGATCGCGGGCCGCTGCCGCCGTCCGGGGTCCGAAGCCGAGCAAATAGAGCCCGTCCATGGCGATGAAGCTCTTGTTGGCTGCGACCGGCGTCAGCGCAAACCCGGGATGGGCATAGATCGCCTCGGCCTGGACCGGGTCCTTGCCGCGTTCGATCGACAGCGCGACGTCGGGTCTTGCCACCGCGATCGCCTCGTCGCCGATGATCTTGTAGCCGTCGAAATCGTCGATGGCATTGGCGGCGCCGGCGAGCTGGATGATCTCCTCGGCCGCAGTCTTGCGGCCGGCTACCAGCGCTCTCCCGTTCTGCAGCGACATCACGAACATCACGCGCACCGGTTTGGTCACCTTGGCACGCAGGGCGCGGAGCTGCGCAAAATCGGCGCTGACCGCGGCGCTCAGGCACGCGGCGCGCGCGTCGACGCCCATGGCGTGACCGACCAGCTTGATCTTCTCGATCAGGCCGGCCTCGGTGAAGGTGTCGGGCACCAGCACCAACGGCACTTTCGCGGTTTCCAGGATGTCCATGGTCTCGCGCGGACCCGAGCCCTGGATCGCCAGGATCAGGGTCGGATTGAGGCCCAGCACGCCCTCGGCGGAGATCTGGCGCATGTAGCCGACATTGGGTTTGTCCTGCAGCGCCGCCGCCGGATAAAGGCTGGTGGTGTCGACGCCGACCAGCCGGCTCTCGAGCCCGAGCGCATAGAGGATCTCGGTGATGGCGCCGCCGATCGAGACCGTGCGCCCGGAATCGGTCACGGCGATCTCGCGATTGCGCGCGTCATGTACGGTGATGCCGGCGGCGTGCGCGGCCGGCGTGAGCGCGATTCCGCTGGAGAGCAGGAGGCTGGCGATGGTGCGGCAAAATACCATTGCGGATTACTTCGTCAGGATCAGCTTGTTCTGCGATGTCAGGCGAAGCCGATAGCTGTCTTCGCCATGCGCAATGATGATCTCGCGGGCGGCCGCGAACAGCTCGCGGCTGTCGATCTGGCCGCCCCGCATGGTCACGGTTCTCGTTGTCGCAGAAGAGCTTCCTGCTGCCCCCGCCGCGTCGCCGTCGTTGTCTGCGGACGTTGCTGACATGTGAAGTGTGATGCGCCTTCGAAACCTTGGAGTGCTGCTTGTTTGTATAGGCGGCACCGAGCGCATTCCAACGGCTGCAATTTACAATCGATATAAACTGCAACCTGATGTCATTGACCGTCAGGGTGTTGCCACGTAACCAATTATGGCGGCGGGGAACTTGCCCGCGCGACTTGAGATGTCAGCCAGCCAGCCGTTCGCGTTGCGAACGCACGCCAGCCAGCCAAAGATTCCAAATTTTGAAGTGAAGTGCAGGCTGGGGCTGATATGGCTGACGGGGCTAGGTATTCGCGCGCCCTGATTTTGGGCGCGTCGGTGGTTTCATTTGCGGCAGTGATGACGGAGAGCGGTCTCGCGCAGACTGCATCGCCGCAGGCCGAAAACGCGTCCACGGAACGGCCGAAACAGGCCAAACGCAAGCCGTCAAAGCCGCAAGTCGCGCAGCAGGCAACGCCTGAAATCCTGAACGCTCGCGCCCAGGCCGGCAGCACGGCGCCGGTGCAGGTGCTCGACACCATCACGGTCGCTGCAACCAAGACCAAGGAGCGCGCGATCGATGCGCTCGCGCCGGTCAGCTCGATTTCGCTCGACCAGATCCAGGGGATCCAGCCGAACCGGCTGTCGGGCATCTTCTATGCGGTACCTGGCGTGTCGTTCCAGGAGCGCGGCGACGATCCCGCAACGGTCATCAACATCCGCGGCCTGCAGGATTTCGGCCGCGTCGCTGTCGTCGTCGATGGCGCCCGGCAGAACTACCAGCGCACCGGCCACAATGCCAACGGCTCCTTCTTCCTCGACCCTGAATTGATCGGCGGCGTCGATGTCGTACGCGGGCCGACCGCCAACATCTACGGCTCCGGCGCGATCGGCGGCCTGGTCTCGTTTCGCACCAAGGACATCAATGACGTGCTGCGTCCCGGCGAGCGCTGGGGCGTCGATCTCTCCGGTTCTTACGGGTCCAACAACAATCGCGGTCTCGGCTCGGTGTTCGGCGGCGTCCGCGCCACACCCGACGTCGATATCTTCGGCGGCGCGGTCTATCGCACGCAAGGCAACTACAAGGACGGCAACGGCACCGAGATCGGCAACACCGGCAATCAGGTCGAGGCCGGGTTGATGAAGCTCACGGTGCGGCCGGCGCTCGGTCACGAGGTCAAGTTCGGCGCCGTCTTCCAAGATTACCAATACGATATCGGCCAGTTCAATCGCGGTCCGACCACCACCCCAGCGCTGATTGCCCTGAATCGCGGCTCGTCGGTCTATGCGTCCGATACCAAGAACTACACCGGCACCGTGACCTGGAATTATTCGCTCCCGAGCGACAATCTGTTCGACTGGCACATGTCGGTCTATGGCAATCGCACCGATAACGACCAGACCAAGACCTACCATTACGGCACGATGCCGTCGGCCTATTGCAACGGCGGGTTCGGCAACAACGTCTCGGGCTGCGTCGGCGACCAGCGCGGCTATGTCCTCAATACCTACGGCATCGATGCCAACAACACAACGCGCTTCAACGTGGGCGATTGGCGCAACGCCGTCACCTGGGGCATCGACGCCTTCCAGGACGACGTGATCACGACGGACAGCCGCGGCAACTCCAACATCACCACGCCGAGTGGCATCCGCACCGTGTCGGGCGGCTTCCTTCAGTTGAAGCAGAATTACAGCACCTGGTTCGAGGCGGTGAGCGCGATCCGCTATGACCGCTATGACCTCGATTCCGGCAAGACGCATGCCGGCGGCGACCGCTTCTCGCCGAAGATCACCCTCGGCGTCACGCCGGTCCCGGGCTTCCAGACCTATGTCAGCTATGCCGAAGGCTATCGCGCGCCGTCGATCACCGAGACGGTGATCTCGGGCGCGCACGCGACCGGCGGCGGGCCGGCTCTCTTCCCCTGTCCAGGCGGCACCGCCGGCCTGTTCTGCTTCCTGCCCAACGCGAACCTGCGTCCTGAGGTCGGCAGGAACAAGGAAGTCGGCATCAACCTGAAATACGACAACATCTTCAGCGCCAATGACTCATTCCGCGGCAAGATCAATCTGTTCCGCAACGATGTCAGCGACTACATCGACCTCGTCGCCTCGACGCCGGTGCCGACCGGGTTCGGCTCGTTCAGCCAGTACTATCAGTACCAGAACATCGCCAACGCCCGTATCCAGGGCTTCGAGGCGGAGACGATGTACGATGCCGGCAATTGGTTCATCGGCGTCGCCGGTCATTACATCCACGGCAAGAACGTCGCCACCAATATCGGGCTTGCAACCATCACCCCGCGCAAGGTCGTCACGACCGGCGGTGTCCGCCTGCTCGATCGCACCCTGATCCTGTCGGCGCAGTGGGCCTCATTCGGGGCCAACAACGACGTCCCCGCCGGCTATCTGCCTGCAACCGGCTACGAACTGGTCAACCTGTACCTGACCTACAATGCGACCAGGGACATCGTGTTCACGGCCTCGATCGACAATCTCCTGAACCAGTATTACCGGCCTTACGCCATTCCCGGCAGCTCGACCGACGGCACCACGCAGAACGACGTGCTGTGGTCGAGCCCGGGACCGGGCAGGGTCTACAAGGCCGGCATGAAGATCCACTTTGGAGGTGCGTAAGGGACGGCGCGTCGCAACACCACAAACATCCGTCGGGCCGCGCTGATGCTCCAGCGCGGCCTCGGTGCGTTTCGTTTTGATCAGAAGGAGAGACTTTCATGTTCATCGCTATGAATCGTTTCCAGGTGAAGAAGGGCGCGGAGACCGCGTTCGAGACCGTCTGGGCTACGCGCGAATCCTATCTCGGCAGCATGCCGGGCTTCGTCGAGTTTCATCTGTTGAAGGGACCGGAGGCCGAGGACCACACGCTCTATTCGTCGCACACCAGCTGGGTCGACAAGGCCGCGTTCGAGGCCTGGACGCGCTCCGAGGAATTCCGCCGCGCCCATGCCCGTGCCGACAACAGGACCGGCGAGAGCCTGTATCTCGGTCACCCCAAGTTCGAGGGCTTCGAGGTGATCCAGAGTGAGCGCAAGGCAGCGGCGGCCTGAGGCAGTGGCGCACCAGAGGAGCCGGACATGTTGAGCACGGGTCTCGCCGATCTCAGGGCCTATATGGCCGACAATCCCGGCGCGGTGATCGAGGACGTGGCGCGTGAGCGCAACGTCCCCCCGCGCGCGGTGGTCGAGGCGCTGCCGTCATCCATGGTGCGCATCGGTGGCGGCGAGCACTTTGCCGCCGTCATGCACGACATCGCGGCGTGGGGCGAGGTCACGCTGATCGTGCACACGGATGATGCGATCTTCGAATTCACCGGCGCCATTCCTGCCGGTGAGATCGGTCGCGGCTATTTCAACCTGATGCAGCCGAAGGGCCTGCACGGCCATCTCCGCCACGAGCGTTGCGCGGCAATTGCCTTCGTCGAGCGACCGTTCATGGGCAAGACCTCGGCCTTCGTCGCGTTCGTGAACGCCGACGGCGGCATCATGTTCAAGGTGTTCGTCGGCCGCGACGAGACAAGGGCGCTGCGGGCGGATCAACTGGCGCGGTTCCGCCAGCTTGCGGACCGAATCGCACCAGCGCGCTAGTTCGCTTCAACCTGTCGGGAGACCGGGATGCAGAGCAATTTTGGGCTTCGGCACGTGATCCTAACCGTCGCGCTGGCGCTCGCGCCGACACCGGCCCTCGCGATCGACCAGGCCTTGTTGCCGCGCAACCTGTCGCCGTGGGGCATGTTCCTCGGCGCCGACGTGGTGGTGAAGACGGTGATGGTCGGGCTCGCCGTCGCCTCGCTGGTGACCTGGACGGTGTGGCTCGCCAAGATTATCGAGCTGCGCCGCAAGGGCGCGCTCGCGCTGCAGCGGACGCGCGCGCTCGAAGGCAATCTGACCCTGGCCGAGGCATCCGCACGTGCCGGTGACGCGAACGACGCCGTCGTCCAGCTGATCCAGTCCTGCGCCAGGGAGGCCGAGCTCTCCGGCGGCGTGCTCGACGACGGCCTTCAGGAACGTGTCGCGCTGCGGCTCGAACGGGTCGAGGCGGCGATGTCACGGCAGATCGCGCGCGGCACCGGCGTGCTCGCAACCATCGGTGCCGTCGCGCCCTTCGTCGGCCTGTTCGGCACGGTCTGGGGTATCATGAACTCCTTCATCGGCATTTCCGAGAGCCACACCACCAGCCTCGCAGTGGTCGCGCCTGGCATCGCGGAGGCGCTGCTCGCCACCGCGCTCGGCCTCGTCGCGGCGATCCCGGCGGTCGTGATCTACAATCATCTCGTCCGCGGCGTCGCCAATTACCGGGCCCTGCTCGGCGACGCCTCGGCTCAGCTCATGCTGCTGGTCAGCCGCCAACGCGACCAAAGGGAATTCCGGTTGACGCGGGCGGCGGAGTAGAGCCATGGCCGCGAAGCTCGGTACGCACTCCGGATCGCCGCGCAAGCGCGGCGACCTTGACGATCTCGACGTTACCCATGAAATCAACGTCACGCCGTTCATCGACGTGATGCTGGTGCTCCTCATCATCTTCATGGTGGCCGCTCCGCTTGCCACCGTCGACATCGGGGTCGATCTGCCGGCCACCGCGGCCGAGCCGGCGCCGCGGCCGGACAAGCCGGTCTTCGTCACCGTCAAGCCGGACCTGTCCGTTGCGGTCGGCGAAGATGTCGTCGCCCGCGAGGCGCTCAGCACCTCGCTCGATGCCGCCACCAAAGGCCGCAAGGACGAGCGCATCTATCTGCGCGCCGACAAGGCCGTCTCCTATGGCGACCTGATGGAGGTGATGAACGCCTTGCGCAATGCCGGCTATCTCAAGGTCGCGCTGGTCGGCCTCGACGGACGCAGCTGATGGCCGCCAACGCCTTTGCCCTGCACGAGCCGCTCGGCGAGCATGAAACGGCGCGCTGGAGCCTCTCGGCGGCAGCGATCGTGATGTTGCATGTGGCTGCCGCGCTGCTTGCGATGAATTGGCAGAGGTCGCAACCGGAGCAGGGCGTCAGCCTGCCGGCGATCATGGTCGATATGGCGCCGCTGACCTCGGCGCCGCAATCGACGCAGGATGACGTCGCACCGGGGCCGGTGATGCAGGAAGCCGACGCCTCGCCGCCGGAGCCAGTGCAGCAGCAGGCCGTCGAGGAGACCATCGCGCCGACGCCGCCGCAGGACAAGCCTGATGTCGTGGCCCCTCCGGAGCAGAAGTTGGAGCCGACGCCGGCCAGGCCGGAGCCTGTGAAGATCGTACCGCACGAAAAACCCGCACCCGCAAAGCCCAAGGTGGTTCGCCGCGAAGCCAGGAAGCCGTCGGAGGCGACGCCCGCGCCGCGCACCAGCGCAGCCCCGCGCGCCGAGCGCGAGGCGCCGATGGCGTCGGTCCAGAGCGCCGGCGCGCTGGCCTCCGTGATCGCATCCTACAATCAACGAGTCCGCGCCCATCTGATGCGCTTTCACTCCTATCCTGCCGGCGGCGGAGGCCAGCGCGGCGTCGCCAGGCTGAGCTTCACCGTCAGCCGCAGCGGGCAGGTCACGTCCAGCCGCCTTGCCGGCTCATCCGGCGTCGCTGCCTTCGACACCCAGGCCACGGCGATGGTCCGCCAGGCCTCGCCGTTTCCGCCGGTGCCGGACGAGATCAAGTCCGGCTCGATGAGCTTTACGATTCCGGTGGAGTTTACGGTGAGGTGAGGATGCTCGCTCACACCCATTCACGGTCTGACGTGTAAAGGGTGCGAGGGGTTGTCTCCGCGACCTCATTGAGAGTGTAGGACTGAAGTTCTGTCCCCGTCATTGCGAGCGCAGCGAAGCAATCCAGACTGTCTCCGCGGAAAGATCCTGGATTGCTTCGCTGCGCTCGCAATGACGGGGATGAGGCCCAACCCTCTCCCCGCAGGTGGGGAGAGGGAGAGGAGAGAACTCGTCCTACTTCGCCTTCAGGAAATCCGCGACTTCGAGCAGCATGAACTCGTTGTCGTCGGCTTTGTTGGGATCGCGGCTGGAGGAGAACGGCAGGTTGTTGTCGTTGCCGACGATGATGTGGCTGTCGTCGACGCGATCGACGTTCTCGATGGTGAAGAACGGGAAGGTGTAAACGCCGTCGTTGAGCGGCTTCCGCGCCTTCTTGTCGGGATCCTTGATCTTCATCAGGTCGATATAGCCGATCTTGCGCACGGGCTTGCCGACATTGGCGTCGGAGAGCTCGATCTTGTAGACGCGCTTGAACTTGGCGAGGTCGGGGAAGCAGTTCTCGCCGCGGGTGCCTTGCGGGCAGGCCTTGTCGGCGGTGCCTTCGCCGTTGTCGCGCTCGATGATGAGGCCGGAGGCCTGATCGATCATGTTGAAGTCGCCGATGGCGTTGCCGTTCTGCTCGAACACATACTGCCAGGAGCGGCCGGTGAACTTCTCCGCGGCGACGTCGAATTCGAGAATGCGGGCGGCTTCCTTGCCGTCGATCTTCTCCCAGTCCTTCTTCTCGGCATCCCACAGCGGTCCTTCGAGCAGGCCATAGAGGAACTTGCCGTCTTTCGACGAGGCGAAGCCCTCATAGCCCTTGGAGCGGCGGAGATTGACGTTGGTGTAGGTCGCGCCCGGCGCACCCGGCGTCGCGACGGCCCAATTGTCCGGCGAGCGCACCGGCTTGCCGTCGGCAACCGTGTCGAACACGCCGAGGATCTTGCCCGACTTGTCAGCCTTCAGGATATAGGGGCCGAACTCGTCGCCGATCCAGAAGGTGTCGCCGACGATCTGGAAGCCTTCGGTGTCGAAATCGGACCCGGTGAGATAGCGCTTCTGGGTATCCTCATGCACGATTCGGAAGGGCACCTTCTTGTCGGGATCGTGCAGGAAGATGGTTTCCTGTCGCTCGATCTTGCCGCTGGCCCAATCCATCTTGTAACGATTCAGATACAGCATCGAGTCCGGCGAGTTGGCGCGCGCGCCCATGCCGTTGTCGGTGATGACCCAGAAGCTGCCGTCGGCCATGGTCTTGATGCCCGAATGCCCCTGGAGCGGCTGGCCCTTGAACGGCAGCGACACGCCGGTGGGACGCTCGTAGGACTTGCCCATCACGGTACCAAGCGCGTCGACCCGCTTGCCGGTGGTATATTTGCCAGGGGTCTTGAGATCGGCGGGGGCGTCAGCCGGCGCGTCGATGAACGACTCGGCCGGCATCACCACGTGGCCGGCGAGCTTGGCCGGGAATTCACCTTCGCTCTGCGCGAGCGCTGTGCTCGCGGTGAGAACGATCGTTGCGACGGTGCTGAGAAAAGTCGCGCGCATGTGCGTCTCCTGTTGGCGGACGCACGCCTTATGCGGACGGCACGTTGCAGTTTTGTGAAGCCGGGCCAAACGCCGCAGGCGCGATCTACTCCTTCACCGCGCCGGTCAGCGACGAGACGTAGTAATCCACGAACAGCGAGTAGAATACCGCAACCGGCAGCGAGCCGAGCAGCGATCCCGCCATCAGTGCGCCCCACTGATAGACGTCGCCGGTGACGAGCTCGGTCAGGATCGCGACGGGCACGGTCTTGTTGGCGCCGCTCTGGATGAAGGCGAGCGCATAGATGAACTCGTTCCAGGACAGCGTGAAGGAGAAGATGCCGGCCGAGATAAGCCCGGGCACCGCGAGCGGCAGCGTGATCCGGCGCAGGATCTGTAGCCGCGTCGCGCCATCGACCAGCGCGCATTCCTCGAGCTCGTAGGGGATCGATTTGAAATAGCCGATCAGGAGCCAGGTGCAGAACGGCACCAGGAAGGTCGGATAGACCAGGATCAGCGCAAGAGGACTGTCGAACAGGCCGAATTGCACCACGACGGTGGCGAGCGGAATGAACAGGATCGACGGCGGCACCAGATAAGCGAGATAGATCCCGAGCCCGACATAGGGGCTGCCGCGGAAGCGCAGTCGTTCGATGGCATAGGCGGCGAGCGTCGATGCGATCAAGGACAGCGTGGTCGAGCCGATCGCGACCAGCATCGTCGTCGTCAACCAGCGCGGATAGGCGGTGTCGAACAAAAGATGCTTGATGTGGGCGAGCGTCGGCGAGGAGATCCAGAACGGATTGTGCGCCTTGTAGTTCATCAGCTCCGCGTTCGGCTTGAACGAGGTGATCGCCATCCAGTAGAACGGGAACAGCAGGATCAGCACGAAGCAGCCGAGCGGCAAATAGATCATCATCAGCCGCCGCAGGCCGGAATCCCACGCCATGGTGTCGGGCGCGGCTTTGGCGTCAGCGACGCCGGTTTGCGCGACGGTATCAATCATTGTCCTCTCCCTGCTGCCATTTGCGGCGCGCCAGGCCGAAATAGGAGAACAGCGTCGCGAACACCAGGAACGGGATCATCGACACCGCGATCGCCGCACCTTCGCCGAGCTCGCCGCCGGCGATGCCGCGCTGGAAGGCCAGCGTCGCCAGCAGATGCGTCGAGTTGCCGGGCCCGCCGCGGGTGATGGCGTAGACCAGCTGGAAGTCGGTGAAGGTGAAGATGATGGAGAAGGTCATGACGATGGCGAGGATCGGCATCATCATCGGGAAGGTGATATAGCGGAAGCGCTGCCAGGCGCTGGCCCCGTCGAGCATCGCGGCCTCGTAGAGCGAAGGCGAGATGGTCTGCAGCCCCGCCAGCAGCGAGATCGCGACGAAGGGAATGCCGCGCCAGATGTTGGCGGCGATCAGCGAGAAGCGGGCCGGCCAGGGCGAGCCGAGGAAGTCGATATTGCTCGACCGCCAGTGCAGCACGTCGACGAGCAGGTAGGAGATGATCGAGAATTGCGGATCGTAGATCCACCAGAACGCCAGCGCCGACAGCACCGTCGGCACGATCCATGGCAGCAGGATGATCGCGCGCAAGAGGCTCTTGAACGGAAAATGGTTGTTGAGCAGCAGCGCGAGCCAGAAGCCGAGTGCGAACTTCCCGAAGGTCGCGATCCCCGTATAGACCACGCTGTAGAACACGGCATTCCACCACAGCGGATCGGTGAGCAGATACTGGAAGTTTTCGAGGCCGACATAGTCACCGCGTCGGCCGATCGTGGTGTCGGTGAAGGCGAGCCAGATGCCGAGGCCGAGCGGATAGGTCAGGAACACCGTGAGCAGCCCGATCGCGGGGGCAAGGCACATCACGATCAGGAACGGCTTGTAGTCGAACAGCCGGACCAGCCAGTTCGGCTGCCGCTGCGCCAGGGCGGAGGAGGAAAGCGTCGTCACGGACATCAGGTCGTTGTCCCGTCTGTGTAAGTTACGCTACCGTCATTGCGAGGAGCTCGCGACGAAATTGCGTAGCAATTTTTGCGCTGTAGCGACGAAGCAATCCAGGCTGTAGCCGCGGGGACGGACTGGATTGCTTCGCTTCGCGCGCAATGGCGGCCGCTACTTCTGCCGCCGAAAGTACCGCTTGCAGCGCTGTTCGGCTTCCGCGGCCGCGACCTCCGGGGTGGCCGCGCCGGTCGCAACCGCCGAGAACATCTGAATCAGCACGTAGTCGGCACTGACTGCACCCGTCGCCGTGGAGATCGGGCCCTTGTAGCCGTCATAATATGTGCTCTTCATCGTGTCCTTGAAGATCGAGACCTTGGGGTCGCCTTTCCAGACGGCTGCGTCGGCATAGGCGGCGAGCGGCTGCGACCAATAGCCGGAATTGGCATTGAGCCAGGGCTCGTACTGATCGTTCTCCAGCATGAATTGCAGGAAGGCCTTCGCCGCGTTGGGGTACTGGCTGTGCTTGAATACCATCGCGTTCAGCGTCAGGCCCGCCATCGGGGAGACCTTGGCCACGCCCTTCGGCAGCAGCTGATGCTCGCTGTCGTCGGCGATCGCCTTGGTCGCCGGATCGTTCTTCAGCGAGAAGTACAGCGAAACGCCATTGGCCGTCAGCGAGATCTCCTGCGAGGAATAGGCCCGATTGTTGCTGACGTCGTTCCATGACGTCGTGCCGGCGATGAAGGTCGGGTAGAGCTGCTTGACCCAGTTCAGCGCCGCAATGGTCTCCTTGCTGTTGATGACGACGTTGCCTTCCTCGTCGAGCAGGGCGCCGTTGTGTGACCATAGCGCCCAGTTTGCGAAGCCGTTGCCGTCGCCCTTGGCGTTGCCGAGCGCGAAGCCGGCCGGCTTGCCGGCCTTGTGCAGCTTCTGGCAAAGATCGACGATTCCAGCATGGTCCTCCGGTACCTTGTCGAAGCCGACCGACTGCAGGATCGACTTGCGGTAGATCAGGGGCCCCGCGGTGGCGCCGAACGGCAAGCCAATCCAGGCGTCGCTCTTGTTCTTCTTGCCGTAGCGCTGCGCCAGCGGCAGCCAGCCGCCATAGCGCTTGCCGAGATAGTCGGCGACGTCGGTCAGCTCGATCAGCTTGTCGATGTAGATGTGGGGGGCATCGGAGAAGCCGATGATGATGTCGGGGCCGGCGCCGGAATTCGACGTCACCGCGGTCTGCTGGTTGATGTCCTCCCAGCCGACGAAGTCGACCTTGACCTCGACGCCGGTCTCCTTGGTGAACTTCGCCGCATTGGCGCGGAACACATCCTCGTCGGCCTGGACGAAACGCACCGGGCGCAGCATGCGCAAGGATGCGCCCTTCTCGATCTCGCGCTTGGGTGCCGGAACGTCGGCAGCCTTGATAGTGGATGTTTGCGCTGCAGCACCAGTGGCGGCGAAGGTTGCAGCGGATAGGCCCAGCGCCAAGGCATCACGACGGGTGATGTCGTTCCTCATCAGTACCTCCCTATATGTTTTCCCTTCCCGGCGTTGACCGCCGGTGAAGGGTCGTTTCGGCCTCGGCGCGTTCTACGCCGCCCGCCTAGCTGTTCGGTCCCCGGTCCATGCTGACGGGCTGCCAGCGACGGAGCGTGGTGTTCTGCAGCACCGACGGATTGACACAGCTTACCGGCCACATGCCCTGCAGCACCAGTGACAATTCGTAGCCCACCCGGCGCTTGCGCGCCTCGTCAAACCGTGCCGAGGCCGAGGCGACGTGGGCGGTCAGGGTCACGTTCTCCATGCCGAGCAGGGGATTGTTGTGCGAGGGCGGTTCCTTCTCCAGCACGTCGAGCGCGGCGTGCGCGATCCAGCCCTCCTGCAGCGCCTTGATCAGGCTCTCCTCGTCCACCGTGGCGCCGCGCCCGGTGTTGATGAAGATCGAGCCTTTCTTCATCTGCCGGAAGTGCTTCTCGGTCAGCATGTGATGCACCTCGGGCCGTGCCGGAGCATGCATCGAGACGAAGTCGGATTGCGACAGCACCTCGTTCAACGTGGCGGGGATCACGCCGTGGTCGTACATCAGCGTTTCCTGGATGAAGGGATCGTAGGCCATCATGCGCAGGCCGAACGGTGCCGCGCGCCTCGCGACTGCACGCGCGACGCGCCCGAACGAGACGAAGCCGAGCGTCTGGCCCATCAGGCGCGGGATCTTGAGCAACGCCGGCCGGCCTTCGGCCCAGCGGCCGTCGCGCACCATGCGGTCCTGCTCGACCAGGCGGCGGAAGCCGGCTAGCAGCAGCATCATGGCGTGGTCGGCGACCTCCTCGATGAAGGTGTCGGGAATGTTGGTCACCGGGATTCCACGGGCGGTGGCGGCCTTGACGTCGACGCTGTCGACGCCGACCGAGCCGAGCGTAATGACCTTGCAATTGTCCAGCGCGTCGATGATCGACTTGGTGATGGGGATGCCCTTGGCATAGATCGCGTCGGCATTCTTCGCGGCGGCGATGAACCCGGCTTCGTCGGCAGGCGCCTCGACGATCTCGGCGTCGATCGGATCGAGCGCCTCCCGCTCAAAGGAATAATCGCTGCCCGCGACGGTGAAGCTCGCACCCTTCGGCGTCACCACCCTGTATTTCGGCATGTCCTGCTCCCGATTTGGTTTCTTGTTGCGACCCGCCTTCGTGGCGAGCCTTTGCGTCTTTTACGCGAAATCGCAGCTTGCGCGTACAATTCCAGGTTGTTGTTGCCAGTTTTCGACGTTCGGTCCGGGCTTCTACGGAGCTCCGTAAGTAACTTGCTAAGGGCTTCCCCCTAAAGCTTGATTCGATTTCGAGCGATCTCGTCGCGTGCCCGTATCCTTTATTGCCGGAGCCATCCCGTGAAATTGAGCAATCTGAAGATCGCCCCGAAGCTCGGCATTCTCGTCGGCGTCACGCTGTTGGGTCTCTGCATCTCCGGCGTCCTCGCCGGCTACCTGATGAAGCAGGAGATGGTGACCGCACGCATCGACCAAGCCAAGGCGATCGTGGAGATGGCGCGCAACTACGCTGCCGCGCTCAAGAAGCGTGTCGACGCCGGCGAGATGACGAAGGACGCGGCGATGGCCGAGCTCCGGCGCTACGGCAACGCGATGACCTATGACAACGGCGCCGGCTACCTGTTCGGCACCTCATACGACGGCATCACCCAGCTCGCACCCGATCCGAAGGTGATCGGCGCGAACCGCATGGACGTCATGACCAACGGCCGCAAGCTGTCCCTCGAGCTGATGGACGGCGTCAAGGCCAACGGTTCGATCCTGCTGCATTATGAATATATGAAGCCCGGTCAGGAGAAGCCGATCCGCAAGATCGGTTACGCGGTCGCGGTGCCCGGTCTCGACATGTATCTCGGCACCGGCGCCTATCTCGACGACATCGATGCCAAGATGGGGCCGGTCTACTGGATGCTCGGCATTGCGATGCTCGGCATCGTCATCGTTGCCGGCGGCGTCGCCTGGCTGATCGGTCGCGGCATCAGCCGCCCGCTGGCGCTGCTCGGCGCGCGCATGAAGGACCTCGCCGACGGCAAGCTCGAGGGCGACATTCCGGGCGTCGGCCGCGGCGACGAGGTCGGCGCGATGGCCTCGACCGTGCAGATCTTCAAGGACAACGCGGTTCGTATCCGTGCCCTTGAGAAGACCGAGGCCGATGCCAAGGAGCGCGCCGCTGCGGAACGTCGCAGCGCGATGGAAGAGATCGCCAACGACTTCGAACGCAGCGTCAACGGCATCGTCCGCTCGGTCTCCTCGGCTGCGGCCGGCATGCAGACGACGGCGCAGTCGATGACCGCGACCGCCAGCGACGCCTCCTCGCGCGCGGCGACGGTCGGCGCTGCCTCGCAAAAGGCCTCCGGCAATGTCGGCACGGTCGCGGCCGCCGCCGAAGAGCTGTCGAGCTCGGTTGCGGAGATCTCGCGCCAGGTGACGCGCTCGACCGAGGTTGCGAGCCGCGCCGTCAGCGACGCCGAGCGCACCAACGCCACGGTGCAGGAGCTCTCCACCGGCGCCGAGAAGATCGGCGAGGTGGTCAAGCTCATTCACTCGATCGCGGCGCAGACCAACCTGCTCGCGCTCAACGCCACCATCGAGGCGGCACGCGCCGGCGAGTCCGGCCGCGGCTTCGCCGTGGTTGCCTCCGAGGTCAAGGCGCTCGCCAACCAGACCGCCAAGGCCACCGAGGAAATCTCGGCCCAGGTTGCGGCGATGCAGACCTCGACCAGCGATGCGGTGGCGGCGATCGGCGGCATCACGCAGACGATCGCGGAGATGAGCGAGATCACCGCGGGCATTTCCGCCTCGATCGAGCAGCAGGGCGAGGCCACCCGCGAGATCGCCCGCAACATCCAGTCGGTCGCGGCCGGATCGAGCGAGATCAACGCCCATATCGGCAGCGTCACCTCGGCCGCGGAAGCGACCGGCACGGCGGCAGGCGACGTGCTCACCAATGCCCGCGAGCTGGACACCCAGTCCGGCGCGCTGCGCAGCGCGGTGGACGGCTTCCTCGCCAAGGTGCGCGCGGCGTAAATTTCTTGCTCTGAATTCGTAGGGTGGGCAAAGACGCGAAGCGTCATGCCCACCTCATTTTTTAGTCGCGGGAACTGGTGGGCACGCTACGCTTTGCCCACCCTACGAGAGCCGTGCCGTGGACCCTACTGCTTCTCGATCTTCGCGTTCGTGATCAGCTTGTCCCACAGCACGAGCTGATCCTTCACGAACGCCCCGAGCTGCTCCGGCGTGCCCGAGAAGGCGTCCATGCCGAGCGTGGCGAGCTTGGCCTTGATCTCCGGATTCTCGATGATCTTCCTGATTTCCGTGTTCAGCCGGGTCACGATCTCCTTCGGCAGGCCGGCCGGCCCGAAATAGCCCTGCCAGGACGAGATGTCGAAGTCGGGCACGCCGGCCTCCTGCATCGAGGGCAGATGCGGCACCAGCGGCGAGCGGTCCTTGGTGGTGACGGCGAGCGCGCGCAGCGCGTTGCCGTTGACGTGCGGCAGGCCGGTCAGGATGTCGACGAACATCATCGAGACGCGCCCGCCCATGACGTCGTTGAGCGCCGGCGGCGAGCTCTTGTAGGGCACGTGCAGGAGGTCGAGCCCGGCATTGTGCGCAAAGGTCGCACCCGAGACGATCGCCGAGGACGATCCCGAGGCGTAGCTCAGCTTGCCCGGATTGGCCTTGCCATAGGCGACGAGCTCGGCGACGGTCTTGGCCGGCACCTCCGGATTGACCACCAGCATGAACGGCAAATCGCCGGTGCGCGCGATCGGCGTGAAGTCCTTGACCGGATCGTAAGTGAGGCTCTTGAGCAGATAGGGATTGGCGGAATGCGTGGTGTTGGTGGTCACCAGCAGCGTGTAGCCGTCGGGGGCGGCCTTCGCGACATAGGTTGCGGCGAGCATGCCGTTGGCGCCCGCCTTGTTCTCGATCACGATGCCGACGCCGAGCGCCTGCGACAGATGCTGCGAGATCAGCCGTGTGGTGGTGTCCGTGCCGCTGCCGGCCGCGAACGGCAGCACCAGCGTGATGTTGCGGCTCGGATAATTGTCGGCCTGGGCCGAGGATGCGGCGGCGAAGCACAATGCGGCCGTAGCCACGGCACGCAAATTTCGAATCAGCCCTGAAATCATCTTGAGACGTTCCCTCTTTTTGGTTGGCGGGGAACCTAGCGTCTCTACGTTGAAATCGGAAGACGGGAGTTTGTCTCATGCCCCGGACGCTGCGCAGCACCAAGTGATGCGCTGCAGAGCTGGAGCCCATGCTGCGGCGAACTGGGTCCCGGGTCTGCGCTTCGCTTGCCCGGGACGCGATAGCGCTCACGTCCGTCACGCGGAATTACTTCACGGCCGAACCTTGGCGCGAGGCGATCACGACGCCGGCGAGCACCAGGGCGTAGCCGATCAGGTGGAACGGCTGCAGCTTTTCGCCGAGCAGCAGAATCGCCATCGCCGAGCCGAATACCGGCACCAGATGGAAGAACGGCGCGGCGCGGTTCGGCCCGATCAGCGCCACGCCGCGGTTGAAGAACAGATAGGCCAGCGTCGACGGAAAGATCAGGATGTAGCCCAGCGTCGCCAGCGTGATCCCGTCGAATTGCAGGACGCGGCCGCTGGCCGCCTCCCAGATCGCCGTCGGCAGCAGCATCGTCGCGCCGCAGCAGGTGGTGAAGGAGAGGAAGGACAGCTGATGGATCTTTGGCCGGCGCGGGATGAAGGCGGAATAGAGCCCGAACGCCACCAGCGACGAGGCGAACATGATGTCGCCCCTGTTGAAGCTGATGCCGGCCAGCGCAGCGAGATCGCCGCGCAGGATGATGATCAGTACGCCGACGAGCGAAATCGCGATGCCGGCGAATTGCGCACCCGTCAGCCGCACGCCGAACAGCACCAGCGACCACAGCGCCACGAACAGCGGACCCGCCGACTGGATCAGCAGCGCGTTCAGCGCCTCCGTGTACTGCATCGCCCAGTACGAGATCGCGTTGTTGAAGGCAAAGCCGACCAGCGACAGGAACAGCATCAAGGGCAGGCTGCTCCGCAACGCAGGCCAGTCCCGCTTCAGATGCGGCCAGGCGAACGGCAACAGGATCAGGAACACACCGTACCAGCGGATCGTGGTCACCGTCAGCGGCGGCACATGCGCCCCGACATGGCGAGCGAGCACGATGTTGCCGGCCCAGAACAGCGAGCTCAGGCTGAGCAGCAGATAAGGCTGGTTGTTGAGCCAACTGGCCGGATTGGAGGCCTTTGGCGCGGGCGAAGCGATCGTCATTGGTTTGCATACGAGCTTGCGCCGGATCGGCGTCGTGGCACAAGTCACGGGGCCGCAATGCTACAATGCAACCATGATCCGGGGAGGTGCCATTGGCGGTTAATATGTTGAACATCGAGGGCCTGGAGCGGCTCGATCCACAGGCGCCGGTGGTGATGCTGAACCTGATGCGTTTCAACGCGCGCTCGCGCGACGGCGACGGATCCGGCTGGGACGCTTATTTGCGCTACAGCGCTATCACGGTGCCGATGATCAAGGCGCGCGGCGGCACTTTGCTCTGGACGGGCGAGGCCAAGGCGGTCGCACTCGGACCGCACGCCGGCAACGACTGGGATTTCGTCGCGCTGGTCTATTATCCGACCGTTGCGGCTTTCCTGGACATGATGACGTCGGAGGCCTACGAGCGCGAGGCCGATCCGCACCGCCTCAACGGCTGCGCCGAGCACGTGATCATTGCAACGAGCGAAGCCTACACCAAGTTCAAGGTGAAGTAGGACTGTCCGTCGCGCGGCACGCGCCTTCCCCTCTCCCACAAGGGGAAAGGGAAGAAACTAGCTCGCCTGCTTCCGTGACGCCACGAACACGCCCGACAGCACCAGCGCAAATCCGATGAAGTGGAACGCTTGCGGATGCTCGCCGAGGAAGACCATCGCCATGATCGAGCCGAACACCGGCACGACGTGGAAGAACGGCGCGGCACGGTTGGCGCCGATCAGCCGCACGCCGCGATTGAAGCAGAGATAGGCGAGCGCCGAGGGGAACACCGCGACGTAGAACAGGGTCAGCAGGTTCGGCCCGTCGAGCTTCATGACCGGGCGTGCGGACAGTTCCCAGATCTCCAGCGGAATGAGACAGGCGGCGCCGCAGCCGAAGGTGAAGGCGAGGAACGAGAGGCCGTGCATCGGCGGCCGCTTCAGCGTCAGCACCGAATAGAGCGCGAAGATCAGGAGCGCAAGGAGGAAGATCAGGTCGCCCTTGTTGAAGTCGATGTTCGACAGCGTGGTGAAATCGCCGTGCAGCAGGATCGTGAGCACGCCGCACATCGACAGCAACACGCCAAACGCCTGCGCCGCGGTGAGGCGGATGCCGAGGATGGCCAGCGACCACAGCGCCACGAGCAGCGGCGCGGCTGACTGCAGCAGCAGCGTGTTGAGGGCCTGGGTATGCTCCAGCGCCCAATATTGCAGGGTGTTGAAGGCGCCGATGCCGGTGATCGAGAGTGTGACCATCAGGCCGAGCTTGCCGCGGATCGCCGGCCAGTCCTGGGCAAGATGCTTCCAGGCGAATGGCAGCACCAGCAGGAAGGCGAAGAACCAGCGCAGGAACGACAGCGTGACCGGCGGGATGTGGCCGGCGGCGAGCCGTCCCACGATGGCGTTGCCGGCCCAGCACAGTGCGGTGATGCTGAGCAGCAGGTAAGGCTGGTTGGCGATCCAGCTGTGACCGGATCGTTCCGCGCTCGTGCTCTGACCGGTGGCGGACATTGTGATGGGTAGGGCCCCGCGTGCACCGAGGCTTCCGGCCCGGCGGGATCCGGGCCGGCTGATCGCCCGGCGCTGTCCAAAGACACGGAAATCGGGGCTGCATCAACAGGGGGCGGACGCATCGCGACCATGCAGCGGCCGAGATCGGTCTCACGCTTTGGTCGAAGCTTGCCGAGCAGCCCTGGAAGGTCTCTGGATTTTCCGGGGATATCAAAGGCTTAAAGTGTCTCTTGAGCCCCGAAAAAGCCTCGTTCTTGCTTGCCTAGAGCGGCTGCTTCCTTTATCCGGTTGGCTGCCTTGCGTGCGAGCGGCTCCCGGCCGTCAGCTTGGCTGGCGCATCTAAAATCTTCGAAGGATTACCCGCGAATGGCCAATGTTGTCGTCGTCGGCGCCCAGTGGGGCGACGAAGGGAAGGGCAAGATCGTCGACTGGTTGTCTGAGCAGGCGGACATCGTCGTTCGCTTCCAGGGCGGCCATAACGCCGGCCACACGCTGGTCATCAACGGCAAGACCTACAAGCTCGCGCTCTTGCCCTCGGGCGTGCTGCGCGAGGGCAAGCTGTCGGTGATCGGCAATGGCGTGGTGTTCGACCCCGCCGCCTTCCTCGACGAGGTCACCAAGCTGCGCTCGCAAGGCGTCGCGGTCTCTCCGGACAATCTGCGGGTGGCCGAGAACGTCACGCTGATCCTGCCGCTGCACCGCGAGCTCGACGCGCACCGCGAATCCGCCAATGCGGCGACCGCGATCGGCACCACCCGCCGCGGCATCGGCCCGGCCTATGAGGACAAGGTCGGCCGCCGCGCCATCCGTCTGATGGACCTCGCCGACCTCGACACGCTCCCGCACAAGATCGACCGGCTGCTGGCCCACCACAATGCGCTCCGCCGTGGCCTCAATCTGCCGGAGTTCGACGGCAAGCAGATCCTGAAGGAATTGAGCGCGCTGGCGCCGCAATTGCTGCCCTACGCCGAGACGGTGTGGCGGCTGCTCGACATCAAGCGCCGCGAAGGCAAGCGCATGCTGTTCGAGGGCGCGCAAGGCGCGCTGCTCGACGTCGACCACGGCACCTACCCGTACGTCACCTCGTCCAACACGGTGGCGGCGCAGGCCGCGACCGGTGCCGGCGTCGGGCCGGGCGCGGTCGGCTACGTGCTCGGCCTGTGCAAGGCCTATACGACCCGCGTCGGCCAGGGCCCGTTCCCGACGGAGCAGGACAACGAGACCGGCCGCAAGATCGGCGAGCGTGGCCGCGAGTTCGGCACCAATACCGGCCGTCCGCGCCGCTGCGGCTGGTTCGACGCCGTGCTGGTCCGCCAGGCGGTCCGGACCTGCGGCATCAACGGCCTCGCGCTGACCAAGCTCGACATCCTCGACGGCTTCGACACGATCGAGGTCTGCACCGGCTACAGGCTCGACGGCAAGGAGATCGACCATTTCCCGGCCGGCGAGGGCGCCCAGGCCCGGGTCGAGCCGATCTATGAGACCATCGAGGGCTGGAAGGAGCCGACCGCGAGTGCGCGGTCCTGGGCCGACCTGCCGGCCCAGGCCATCAAATACGTCCGGCGGATCGAGGAATTGGTGGGGTGCCCGGTCGCACTGCTTTCCACCAGCCCCGAACGCGAAGATACTATCCTCGTGCAAAACCCGTTTGAGGCTTAACGATCTCTTACCAGGACGCGCGTATAATTGAGTAGAAATGGCTGATTACTATCCGCTGATCGCCCGCGCTATTGCCGCCCTGGACCCCAACGCTCCCGGCGAAAGCCGTCGCGCGCTCTATGAGCGGGCGCGCACGGCGCTGATCGCGCAGCTGCGCAGCGTGCAGCCGCCGCTCTCCGAATCCGAGATCACCCGCGAAAGGTTGTCGCTGGA
This sequence comes from Bradyrhizobium sp. CFUWI, assembly GCF_056429085.1. NCBI lineage: Bacteria > Pseudomonadati > Pseudomonadota > Alphaproteobacteria > Hyphomicrobiales > Nitrobacteraceae > Bradyrhizobium > Bradyrhizobium sp. CFUWI. The sequence goes on along the minus strand of NZ_JBWJZE010000013.1, from coordinate 39,292 downwards.
AGAGGCCGTCCGCAAGGTCGAATCGGAGGCGGCCCAGCGCGCCCGCGAGGCCTCGCGCCCCGGTGGCGGCGGGCGCAGCGGCGGCAGCGGGGATGCCTTTCGCCGCGCCAGCACCAGAGCCGCTGAAGGCAACGCGGCTGCGGCCTCGCCGGCTCCGCCGCGGACGCGTCCGGCTCCGCCGCCGCGGGCCGACCGACCGTCCGTTAACCTCGACGACCAGGGCGATGCCCAGCGCCCGCCGCGCGCTCCCCGTTTCGACGCCCCGCGCCAAGCCGGACCGGCCGCGCCGCCGCCGATGCCGGAGCCGCCGGCGGCTGGACGCGATCGCGCTGGCGCCCGCCGTCAGCCAGATCTCGGACCACCGTCGCTGCCGCCGGCACCGGGCGTGCGCGGCTTCCGCGACATCACGGCCGATGCCAATGACCTCGGCGGTGCGGCCGCGCAGGCCAGCCGCGCCGCGCGCCGCACCTACGCCAACGTGCCCTCGCCCTCGCCGGAATTCGACCGGCTCGAGCCCAGCCTGGAAAACCGCGCCGGCGAGCAGGACGCGCCCTACTCCTACGACGAGTCGATCGAGGAGGCCGAGCGCTACGCGCCGCCGCCTTCGCCGCGTCCGCGCATCGCGCCCGAGCGCGAGGCCAAGAAGCGCGTCCGCACCGGCTCGGCCTTCCCGTTCAAGAGCGCGATCGCCGTCGGCATCGTCCTGATCCTGGTCGGTGCCGGCATCCTCTGGGGCAAGCCGCTGCTCCAGATCGCGACCAACCTGTTCAAGTCCTCGCCGACCCAGGTGGTGGAGACGCCGAACACTGCCTCGCAGCCGCAGACCAAGCCGAAGATTCCCGATCGCGTCGGCCAGCCCTCGGCGAGCGACCAGCCGGTCGCGCCGGTGGCGCAGAAGGTCGTGCTCTATGACGAGGATCCGTCCGATCCGAAGGGCAAGCAATATGTCGGCTCGGTGGTGTGGCGGCTGGAGCCGATCAAGGCCTCCGGCAACCAGAAGGCCGACGTCGCCGTGCGAGCCGACATCGAGATTCCCGACCGCAAGTTCAAGATGACGATGTCGTTCCGCCGCAACACCGACTCCTCGCTGCCGGCGAGCCACACGGCGGAGCTGACCTTCATCCTGCCGCCGGATTTTCCGGGCGGCAGCGTCTCCAACGTGCCGGGCATCCTGATGAAGTCGAACGAGCAGGCGCGCGGCACGCCGCTCGCAGGGCTGGCGGTCAAGGTCACCGACGGCTTCTTCCTGGTCGGCCTGTCCAACGTCGATGCCGACCGCTCCCGCAACGTCCAGCTCCTGAAGGAGCGTTCGTGGTTCGACGTGCCGCTGGTCTACGCCAACCAGCGCCGCGCCATCATCGCCATCGAGAAGGGCGCCCCCGGCGAGCGCGCCTTCAACGACGCCTTCGCGCAGTGGGGCGATTAGCAGGCTTTCTATAATCCTTCGTCATTCCGGGGCGCGCGGAGCGCGAGCCCGGAATCCAACGTGCAGCGGGTGATGTCAGCAAATGGGTTCCGGGTTCGGTGCTGCGCACCGCCCCGGAATGACATCCTGGATGGATGATTACTGCGCCGCCGCTTCCCGCTTGCGCGAGGCAACCGCCTCGCGGTCCATCACGGCACGGCAGCCCGGGCTGACCTGCGCCTTGTTCCGGACCATACAGGCCCTGACCCGCGGAATGTCGGGGATTTCACTGGAGCACAGCCGCATCGCATCGCCGGTGCACATCTGCTGTGCTTCGGACGAGAAGGCGATGCCGGGCGAGGTCTGGAGTGCGATGGCTGCGGTTGCGACGGCCAACAGCGAAGCGGTGGTCTTGAGCAGCGAAGCGATGGTCTGATAGCGTGTCATGCAGAATGGATCCCCGAATCCTTAGGCTTGAGCCACTTGGTTCTTGGGGCGCCGCACGCGACTTGATCTGCCGCATGTCACAGCCTTCACGCCGGGAACTTGGCCCGGATGTGGTCGCTCGATTTCTTGATTGTCCGAATCGAAAAGTGCTGCGCCGCCCGAGCGAAGTATGCGCCATTGTCGCGAGCCTGCAATGGTCGGCGCAAAGGAATTCGCAATTGTTGCACGCGAGTCACGTCGCGTGCGATCAGATCAGCCGATCGGCGCTCGCTTGTTCCACATCGCTCGCGCCAAGCGCGGCGGCGTGTTCCTCGACGGCGGTGACGCCTTTGGCGGTGAGCTCGAACAGGTCACCGTCCTTCATCACGTAGCCGTCGGCGATCAATTGGCCCATCTTGCCTTGCCGGTCGTCGGCGAAGGCAACGGATTGGCTGATGTCCCGCAGGATCGAGAGCTGTTCGTCGCGCAACATGGCTACACTCTCCGTTCGCTGGGGATGGTATTCGCCCTCACATGCCGTGGCTCTGAAACACCTTGCTGCACGGCTTCGACAGCTTGGCCCGGTTGGCTTGCAGGCAGCTCTGCACCGCGCCGTCGTTGCCGAGGTCCTTGCGACAGAACCGCGATGCGTCCCGCGAGCAGGCCTGCTGCTCCTGCGGCGTGCCCATATGGCCTTGCGCAAGAGCGGGTGCGTCCGGCAGGCCGGTCAGGGCCGCCAGCGCGATTGTCGCCAGGAGAAATTTGCGGGCCATCGGCGACTCCAGCTGCCAGGGATCATTCAGGTTCTGTCTGAACTCGTCGCCCTCTCACTTGTTCCCCCAAAGGCGGAGCCCGCCCCGCTATTCAAGGTTCCCGCGGCGCTGCTATAACCGCCGGGAAGTGTGAGGGTGTTTGATGAAACGCTATCTGGTGTTTGCGCTGGTTGGCCCGTTCGTTGGCGGGTTTCTGCTGCTGCTGACGACGACCTATCAGTCCGGCTATTGGGCCCAGACCAGTCTCGGCGAGGTCGGCAAGCTGTTCGCGGTGTTCTTCAAGACCCTGCAATACAGCTATCTGTTCGGCTTGCTGCCCGCGCTGATGATCGGTGCGGTCGACGACATCCTGGTCCACATCAGGCGGGTCGGCCCGGGCTTGCGGATGCTGCTGGTCGGCCTGTGCGCCTTCGTGCTGGCCTCGCTCACCTACAGCTCGCGCGGGCCGGATTCCGGCGCGGTGCAATTCATCCTGTACGGCCTCGTCGGCTTTGTGCCGGCGGTGATTTCGTCCTGGCTCGTGCATAGATACGTCAAGGAGCCGCAGGCTGTGGCGGCGCCGACCTGAGTGCGCGACGTTCGGGCGCGGCGCAGAACTTCCGCCGCGCCGGCGCGTTCCCTCGAGACCATGACCATGTCCGACGACGATATTCTCGCTCCGCGCAGGCCCCGTTCGGGGAGCGGCTCGCGCGCGCCCTTTTCGGGCACCGAGGCCCGCGGGCCGATCATCGACCAGGACGGCCGCGAAATCCGCCCCGAAACGCTGGAGCAGGGGTTTCGCGAGTTCCGCGTCGAGTTTGGCAAGGACAATCCGTTCTCGGGGAGCCCTTTCGGCAACCTGACGCGGGAGCAGCGGATCGCGCGGCTGGAGGCGATCGCAAAGCTGCTCGACATCGCTTTCATCCTGCCCGGCACCAACATCCGCTACGGTATCGACGGGCTGATCGGTCTGATCCCCGTGGTCGGCGACATCATCACCACGGCGATCTCGCTGTGGCTGGTGCGCGAGGCCCGCGCGCTAGGCGCGCCCTGGTACGTCACCGCGCGCATGCTCGGCAATGTCGCGCTCGACGGCGTCGTCGGCTTGGTGCCGTTCGCGGGCGACGCTTTCGACGTCATGTTCCGCGCCAACATGCGCAATGTGCGGCTGCTCCGCCGCTGGCTCGACAAGCAGCCGCGGATGTAAGCGAGCTTCTTCCTTTGCCTATCCCCGCAAGCGGGGCGAGGGAGAAGACGGAAGGCCCGGAACGCAAAAAGCGCGACGACCTTTCGGTCATCGCGCTTTCCGCGCACATCGTAAGGCTCAGCGAAAACTTACGCCGCGTCGGCGTCGGTCTCGGCGGCCGGCGCCGGCTTGGGGCGGCGGGGCAGCGGGAAGGCCTCGCTCTCATAGAGCGAGCGGATGCCGTTCTGGTCGAAGCGCGCTTCCTCGACCTGGAGATAGGCGCCGTTCAGCGAATCCGTCGGCAACTGCTCCATCGCGAACTGCACGGCTTCGGCCGCGGTGCCGAACCGGCGATAGGTGAAGCCCGCACGCTTCTTCTTCCGGATCGCGGCGGGGAAGAGTTCGGCGGAGGTGTTGAAGTTGAACGGACGCAATGGACGCATGGTCAAAGACCTCGTGATCTTCTCTGGGGCTTTAAGCGCGTGGGGTTTGGGAGGGCAGGGGCCGCAATCGAGCGGGCCCGCCGCACATGCCATTTTCGCTCCCTAATATAAGCCGATCTGACAAAAATGCGACCCCTGCGATGAGAGATGATGAATCCGCGCATGGCAGCCCCGCAGCTGCAATAAGTATAATAATTTCAATATGTTGAATGGTTTACAGCTTGCCCAGAAGCAGCAGGACGACCAGCACCACCAGCACGACGCCGCCGATCCCCATGCCGGAATGGCCGAGGCCATAGCCGTAACCGCCCAGGCGGCCGGACAGGCCCCCGAGCAGATAAATGATCACCAGGACGATCAGAATGGTCCCGAGCATGGCTTCCTCCCTCGCTGCCGCCAAATGCGATGATCGGCCGCACCGCCAAAGAAGAAAAGCACATCGTGCGGTCGGGTTCCATGAAGGAACTCGACCGCACAGGACGATTATTTGGGCTTCAGCTTCAGCGCCGCGGAATTGATGCAATAGCGCAAGCCGGTCGGCCCGGGGCCGTCGGGGAAGACGTGGCCGAGATGTCCGCTGCATTTCGAGCAGAGCACCTCGGTGCGGATCATGCCGTGGCTGACGTCCCGCTCCTCGTCGATATGGCTCTCGACCGCGGGCTGGGTGAAGCTCGGCCAGCCGCAGCCGGAATCAAACTTGGCGTCCGACGAGAACAGCACGTTGCCGCAGCCGGCGCAGACATAAGTGCCGGCGCGGTGGTCGTGCTCATATTCGCCCGAGAAGGGACGCTCGGTCGCCTTCTCACGCAACACTGCATACTGCATCGGCGACAATTCGCGCCGCCACTGCTCTTCGCTCTTGATGACCTTGTCGTCGGTGGTTTTCGTCTTGGTGTCGGGCATGGGTCTCCCGTTCTTGAGATGATCTTGCGATCAGTTGGTGGCCTTGCTGGCACTCACCAGCGTCGGCTTTTCAATGTAATTATCCGCGAACAGCTTTTTCAGGTTCTCGACCTTGGGCAGGTCGTTATAGGCGATGTAGGGCTGGTTCGGGTGCAGGGTCAGGTAGTCCTGGTGGTAGGCCTCCGCCGGGTAGAACGCCTCCAGCGCGCCGACCTTGGTCACGATTGGCTTGCTGAACACCTTGGCGCTGTTGAGCTGGGCGATATAGGCCTCCGCCACCTTCTTCTGCTCGTCCGAGATGGTGAAGATCGCCGAGCGATATTGCGGGCCGACATCGGGGCCCTGGCGGTTGAGCTGGGTCGGGTCGTGCACCACCGAGAAGTAGATCTGGAGGAGCTTGCCGTAGGAGATCTTCTTCGGGTCGTACTTGATCTCGACGGACTCGGCGTGGCTGGTCCGGCCGCTCGAGACGGTCTGGTAGTCAGCTGTCGCCTTGGTGCCGCCAGCATAGCCGGAGACCGCGTTGATGACGCCGGCGGTGTGCTGGAAGACGCCTTGCACGCCCCAGAAGCAGCCGCCGGCGACGACGGCGGTCTGGATCCCGCTCGCGGGCGCTACATCCATGGCGGGAGCCGGGATCACGACCGCATTCTCCGCTGCCCGGGACGGCATGGCAAAGGCCAGCGTCAGGGCGGCGGTTGCGGCGAGCAGGGAAGCGAGGGTAGGTCGGCGCATGGCGTGTCCTCTTTCGCAAGGTCTGACAGTCTAGGGCGATCAGGGCCGGACGAACAGTTGTCCGGCGGCCTTTTCGCATCATTCGAGGTACGGACGCTGCCGCCGATTGTTACGACGCGACGGACACGAGTCCGTGAAATGAGCCGCACGGGACGGCCCGGCGAGCGCGCGCCTTGGCGAGACCTGGAACTCCGCGCTAGATGAACCCGGGCGATCGATCATCGACTCACGAAGAACTTGCTGGCTGGAGCAGGCCTGACAACATGTTGCGCGTCGTTTCCCTGACCCTCGTCATCCTGGCCGCCGGCGCGTCGAGCGCGGCGGCCGACCCGCAAGCCGACGAGCTCGCCATCTGCCGTGACCGCCAGGCCGAGGCCCAGGCCCGCGCGAGCGCCTGCGACAATCTGCTGAAGGCCGACCAGCTCGGCGGCAAGGACAAGGCGATCGCGCTCTCCGTGCGCGGCAGCACGCTGATCAACAAGCGGGATTACGACCACGCGATCGAGACCCTGTCGATCGCGATCGATCTGGATCCTGACTACGTCGTTGCCCTCAACCTGCGCGGCCTCGCCTATGAGCGCAAGGGCCAGGAAGACCTCGCCATGGCGGACTACAACCTCGCGCTCCAGAAGCGCCCGGCCTATGGCGTTCCCTACAACAACCGGGGCGTCATTCACGCCCGCCGCGGCGCGCTGCAAAGCGCGATCGACGATTTCACCCTGTCGATCAAGTACACGCCGAAATTCCTGCTTGCCTGGACCAATCGTGCCCGCGCGCGCACGCTGCTGAAGGATTTCGACGGTGCGCTCGCCGATTTTGCGGAGGCCGAGAAGATCGATCCGGCCGCACCGCAGATCGCCGGCAACCGCTGCATCACTTACGGCATGATGAGACAATTCGACCAGGCCTTTGCCGACTGCAACCGCCTGATCGAGAAACAGCCGAAGAACGTGTTCGCGATCAACAATCGCGCCGACGTCAGCATGATGAAGGGCGACTTCGACGCCGCCCTGAAGGACTACAACACGGCGATCCAGATCAACCCGAACAACGTCCGCGCCCATTCCGGCCGCGGCCAGATCTACGAGCGCCGGAAGGATCTGGCGCAAGCCCGCGCCGACTATCGCGCCGCGGCCTATTCGCTGACGAAGTTCGACGACACCGAGGTCGCGCGCGCCCGTGCCATCGCGCAGGAGCGGCTCGCCGCGCTCATGCCGCAGTCGCCGGGGAGCGCATCCACCGGCCGCCGCGTGGCGCTGGTGATCGGCAACGGCGCCTACAAGAACGTCCATGCCTTGCCCAATCCGCCGCGCGATTCCAAGCTGATCGCGAGCGTGCTGCGCGAGGTCGGCTTCCAGTCCGTGATCTCCGTCAACGACCTTACCCGCGACAAGTTCTTTGACGCGTTGACGGCCTTCGCGGAGGAAGCGGAGAAGGCCGACTGGGCCGTGGTCTATTACGCCGGCCACGGCTTCGAGATCGGCGGGGTGAACTATCTCGTTCCCGTCGATGCCAAGCTCGCCGCCGACAAGGACGCCGAGACGCAGGCGGTCGCCCTCGAGCAGGTCATCGCCGCGGTCGGTGCCGCGCGAAAAATGCGTCTCGTGGTCCTGGATGCCTGCCGCGACAATCCGTTCGCGCCGACCATGCAGCGCACGCTGTCGCTGAAGCTGGTCGACAAGGGCTTTTCCAACATCGAGCCCGGCGCCGGCTTCATGGTGGTTTACGCCGCCAAGCACGGCGAGACCGCGATGGACGGCGACGGCAGCCCCAACAGCCCGTTCGCCACCGCTCTCGCCCGCGAGATCAAGCAGCCCCGCGTCGAGATCAGAAAACTGTTCGACATCATCCGCGACGACGTCTGGGCCGCGACCAAGCACGGGCAGCAGCCGTTCACCTACGGCTCGCCGCCGGGACGGGAAGACTTCTATTTCGTCGCGGACAAGTGAAGGCCGGCGTTGCCGTGCGCTTTCACATCAGCGAGTTGAACCAGTCGAATGCGGTCGATTGCCCGTTCAGGACGGTGCCGTCGCCATAGAGGCTTGCCAGAAACGTGACGCGATGGCTTGCACCGGCAACCGGTACGCCGGCCGCGAAACGTCCACCCGCGGCAATCGCCGGCTTGACCAGTCGCGGATGCAGCGCCTCGTCGGCCAATCCGTAATAAAACCGGATCGGGGAATCGTAGTCCCAGAAAGTCGCGCCGTTGCGGCCGAGCTGGCGCAGCAACCTGCTGTTGGTGTCCTGGGTGAAACGGTCGAAAAACCCGTCCACCAGGAGGTCTGCAGCCGGCGGAACAGTCTTGGCGGTGTCGCCTGCCAGGCTGTAGTCGGCCCAGTATTTCTCCGCGAACGCCTGGTGTTGCGGCTTGATGGCGGTCTTGAACAGATCGCTCAGCCCGTAATACTGGCGATAGCTTCCGAGCAGCACGACCAGGCAGGGCGTGATCCAGGCCGGCGGCATCGGGTAGGACGTCTCGGTGGACGGAATATAGGAGGTCGGGTTGACCCAATAATGGAAGCTCTCGGCGAGATTGTTGAACGGGCTCTGGGTCGCACTTGCCGTCACCTTGATACCGCGCCGTTGCATCTCCTGCTTGAGCCATTGCGTGTTCAGCGCGCCTTGCGACCAGCCGTTCAGAAACAGCGCGGATTGGCGAAGGCCGAGCGTCTTCAACTCGAGGAGGCCGGCATCGAGCACGTCGAGGCAGCATTGCACCGTGGCGCCTTTCACCGCATAGGCCTCGCCACGACCGTTGCGAAGCGGGCCCTTGCCGATGTAGTCGGCGGCGATGACGGCATAGCCGTTGCCGGCGAAGCGCTGGATGTTGAACAGCGTCTCCAGCGAATCAATGTTGTCGCGAAGCTGGTAGCCTTCGTCGCCAAGTCGCAGCAGGTTCGAAGGAACCTGATCGAACGACAGGATCGTGCCGTGTTGCCAGGACAACACCGGCAATGCCCCGCGCGCGCCGACGGGGAGCGCAACGAGCGCGCTGACCTTCACGCGCTCTCCCGTCTCGGGCACGCGCGTCATGGTGGTGATACGCCGCAGCTCGACGTCGTAGCGCGCTTCATGCTTCCCGGAGAAGTCTTTGGGCAGGACGTCGTGTTCGTTGAACACGGCATAGAACTGCGCCGCCAGCGCGTTGAGGCGTTGCTTCGAGACCCGCACCGGCTTGTCCGGCCGCGCATGCGCGGCACGCGGCGGAGCGGAGTGCGCAAGTCTCGGTGCCGCGATCGATGCGGCGAGCGTGCCGGCCGCGATGCCTGCCGACTTCAGAAACCCGCGACGGCTCGCGCCGAAGGTATCATCGCGCGGATCGAGGTAATCGGGTCTTCCCAAACGTTCAGCCATGCGTGTCCTCCTGCCGACAGCGTGGTGATACATCTCAAAGCCTAGCGCTTGGTGAATGCATCCGGGCAGTGTGGACCACGGCCTCACACCACGATGCTCAGTGCTGCAGGGCGGGCAAAGCGAAGCGTGCCCACGATCCTTTGCTTGCAGAGAGACAGCGTGGGCACGGCGCGTTGCGCCTTTTCCCGCCTACGGGAGCGAACTCTAAACAACGATACTCAGCCGCTTCGCCGCCCGCGTGATTCCAGTGTACAGCCACCTGGCGCGGCTCTCCTGAAACGCAAAGCTCTCGTCGAACAGCACGACGTCGTCCCATTGCGAGCCCTGCGACTTGTGCACGGTGAGCACATAGCCGTAGTCGAACTCGTCGTAGGGCTTGCGCTGCTCCCAGGCGATCTGCTCGACGCCGCCCTCGAAGCAATCGGCGCGCACTGAGACCTTCGTCACCTTGTGGCCGAAATCCTCGTCCGGCGACAGCCGCATCGAGAGAATGCGCGACTTCGAGCGCGAGGTGTTGCGCGACTTCACCCGCCACAGGCCGCCGTTGAACAGGCCCTTCTTGCGGTTGTTGCGCAGGCACACCAGCTTGTCGCCGGCGACCGGAAAGACGTCCTCGATGTTCTGGCGCTGCCGCACCCGCATGTTGTAGGCGCGGCGGGTGTTGTTGCGGCCGACCAGGACCTGGTCGGCGCCCATGACCCTGTCGGGGTCGAGCTCCTTGCGCGAGACCACCTCGCTCTCGCCATAGCGGCCGATGTCGAGCTCGCGGCCTTCGCGCACGTCCATCGACATCCGCACGATCGGATCGTCCTGCGCCTGGCGGTGCACCTCGGTCAGCATTGCATCCGGTGAGGTGTTGGTGAAGAAGCCGCCGCCCTGGATCGGCGGCAGCTGCGCGGGATCGCCCAGCACCAGCAGCGGGCAGTCGAACGACATCAGGTCGCGCCCCAATTCGGCGTCGACCATCGAGCATTCGTCGATCACGATCAGCTTCGCCTTCGAGGCGGGCGCGTCGTCCCACAATTCGAAGCTCGGCTGCTCCTCGCCGGATTCGCGGGCGCGGTAGATCAGCGAGTGGATGGTGGAAGCGTCGTCGCAACCCTTGTTGCGCATGACGAGGGCGGCCTTGCCGGTGAAGGCGGCGAACTTCACATCGCCGTCGACGCCGTCGGCGATGTGCCGGGCCAGCGTCGTCTTGCCGGTCCCGGCGAAGCCGAACAGGCGGAATACCTGCGGCGTGCCGCTACGGCCGGGTTTTGCTTTGAGCCAGTCGCCGACGGCTTTGAGCGCGGCGTCCTGATGCGGAGTGAAAGTTGGCATTGTTGTCTTGAGAAAGGGCGACGCGCGGCGATTCGCAGCCCTCCAAAGTAACCATTCAACCCGTCCATTCAAGGCGGATGCGGCACCGGAGATCGAGGCCGCCAACCCCTCCTGTCGGCTGATTTCTCACCCGCGTGAGCCGGCTTCGTCGGCTCAAACGTGAAGGCCGGGTGAACGCCTTGGTCGATTGGCGCATTTCACGCCACGACGGCCGCGCGGGTTAATCGTCGCTTGCGGGTGACCGCCTGGCTGCTTGATCTAGCGCAATGCGATCTGGACCGCCGGAACCTATGGTCCGAAGCGGTGACAATGGCGTCGACCGAGATGTGCCCGATGGGGCGCATTCTCCTGGACAATTCCTGAACACGGCTCTGCCGCGGGGATTCGGATATGCCGAGGCCAATGTCACGACGCTCACTATTTTCTGCCGTTCTGCCTTTCGCATCCGGCCGCGACGCGCATGCGCCGCGTCTGGAAGAGACGCGTCCCGAACAGGTGGCGACCGTCTCCAGCACCAGCGCCTGCGTCGAACGGCATGGTGTGGTCTGTCGCCGTTGCGTCGAAGCCTGTGAGCATTCCGCCATCCGCATTCTCGCGCGCGAGAAGCTGGGCGCCGTGATCGATGCTGCGGCCTGCACCGGCTGCGGCGATTGCATCCCGGTCTGCCCGGTCGAAGCCATCGCGCTCGCGCAGCGGGACCGCATCGCGCTCGTATCCGAACTTGCAAACCTGGTCGTGCACAATGGCTGAAGCCACCAATATCTGCGGCGTTGCCGTCTATCTCGCACCGGATGCGGAGCGCGATCTGACCGAGCGGATCCTGGCGCTGCCCGGCGTCGAGCTGGAGGCCGCGTCCGGCGGCAACAGGCTTGCGCTGACCGTCATCGATACGTCGGCCTCGCTGGCGATCGACCAGATCGCCGCCATGCATCGCCTGCCCGGCGTCGTCAGCGCCTCGCTGATCTTTCACGCATTCGATACGCACGACGACGAGAGCGCCGCCGAGACCGAGCCGGCCGCGTGCTGCGGCGGCGTCTGCCAGAATTCCGGCGCGCATGCGCGCGCTTCCGCAATCTGAGATTCGTTGAGCCGGAGAGACCGACGATGGTTACGAAACTGACGAACGGGAATGAAGCCACGGCGACGCGCCGCGACGCGCTGAAGGCGGCTGCGGCGGTTGCTGCCGCCTCGACCATCGGCGTGACGCTGCCGGAAGCGGCGAGCGCGCAGGCGGGCAAGACCGACGGCATCCGCTGGGACAAGGGCGTGTGTCGCTTCTGCGGCACCGGTTGCGGCGTGATCGTCGGCACCAAGAACGGCAAGGTCGTGGCGACGCAGGGCGACCCCGATGCGCCGGTCAATCGCGGCCTCAATTGCATCAAGGGCTATTTCCTGTCCAAGATCATGTACGGCGAGGACCGGCTGACCCAGCCGATGCTGCGCATGAAGAACGGCAAGTTCGATAAGAACGGCGAGTTCGCGCCGATTTCCTGGGACGATGCCTTCAAGCTCATGGCCGAGAAATGGAAGGCGGCGCTGAAGGCGGGCGGGCCGTCGACCGTCGGCATGTTCGGCTCAGGACAGTGGACCATCTGGGAAGGCTACGCCGCCGCCAAGCTCTTCAAGGCCGGCTTCCGCAGCAACAACCTCGATCCGAACGCGCGTCACTGCATGGCATCGGCGGTCGCGGGCTTCATGCGCACCTTCGGCATCGACGAGCCGATGGGCTGCTACGACGACATCGAGCAGACCGACGCGTTCGTGCTGTGGGGCTCGAACATGGCGGAGATGCATCCGATCCTGTGGTCGCGCCTCACCGACCGCCGCCTGACGCATGAGGGCTGCGAAGTCCACGTGCTCTCCACCTTCGAGCACCGCTCGTTCGAGCTCGCCGACAATCCGCTGGTATTCACGCCGCAGAGCGATATGGCGATCCTCAACTACATCCAGAACTACATCGTCAATTCCGGCGCGATGAACAAGGACTTCGTCGAGAAGCACGTCGAGTTCGCCTCGACCGTGACCGACATCGGCTACGGCTTGCGGCCGACGCATGCGCTCGAGGTGAAGGCGGTCAACGCCTCGCACAAGGCCGGCAAGGACGGCGCGCTCGATCCGGCCGGCTTCAAGGACAAGATCGGCTTCGAGGAATACAAGAAGCTGCTCGAGCCCTACACGCTCGAATACGCCCACAAGGCATCCGGCGTGCCGAAGGAGAATCTCGAGCGGCTCGCCAGGCTCTACGCCGATCCCAAGAAGAAGATCATCTCCTACTGGACGATGGGCTTCAACCAGCACGCACGCGGCACGTGGGTCAACAACATGATCTACAACGTGCACCTCTTGACGGGTAAGATCTCCGAGCCGGGCAACGGCCCGTTCTCACTGACCGGCCAACCCTCAGCCTGCGGCACCGCCCGCGAGGTCGGCACGTTCTCCCATCGCCTGCCGGCCGACATGGTCGTCACCAACCCGAAGCATCGCGAAGCGACCGAGAAGCTGTGGCAGGTGCCCGAAGGCACCATCCCCGGCAACGTCGGCTACCATGCCGTGCTGCAGAACCGGATGCTGAAGGACGGCAAGCTGAACGCCTATTGGGTCCAGTGCAACAACAACATGCAGACGGCCCCGAACATGAACGAGGAGGGCTATCCCGGTTATCGCAATCCGGCTGCCTTCGTCGTCGTCTCCGATCCCTATCCGACCGTGACGACGCTGGCCGCGGACCTCATCCTGCCGACGGCGATGTGGATGGAGAAGGAGGGCGCCTATGGCAATGCCGAGCGGCGTACCCAGTTCTGGCGCCAGCAGGTCAAGGCGCCCGGCGAGGCGCGCTCGGACCTCTGGCAGCTGATGGAGTTCGCCAAGCACTTCAAGATCGAGGAGGTCTGGCCGGAGGAGTTGATTGCCAAGAAGCCGGAGCTGCGCGGCAAGACCCTGTTCGACGTGCTCTATGCCAACGGCGAGGTGAACAGGTTTGCGATCACCGAATGCCAGAAGGGCTTCGACAATTCCGAGAGCGCGGCGTTCGGCTTCTACGTGCAGAAGGGCCTGTTCGAGGAATATGCGAAGTTCGGCCGCGGCCACGGCCACGATTTGGCGGACTTCGAGCAATATCACCAGGCGCGCGGCCTGCGCTGGCCGGTCGTCAACAACAAGGAGACGCTCTGGCGCTTCCGCGAGGGCTATGATCCCTACGTCAAGCCGGGCGAAGGCGTGTCGTTCTACGGCAAGCCGGACAAGAAGGCGCGCATCATCTTCTGTCCGTTCGAGCCGGCGGCCGAAACGCCCGACAAGGAGTTCGATCTGTGGCTGTGCACCGGCCGCGTGCTGGAGCACTGGCATTCCGGCTCGATGACGCGCCGCGTGCCCGAGCTGCACCGCGCCGTGCCGGCCGCGACGCTATTCATGCATCCGGATGACGCCGCCGAGCGCAAGCTGCTGCGCGGACAACCGGTGAAGATCCAGACCCGCCGCGGCGAGGTGGTGACGCGGGTCGAGACCAAGGGCCGCAACAAGCCGCCGCGCGGCCTCGTCTACTTCCCGTTCTTCGACGAAAGCCAGCTCGCCAACCAGCTCACGCTCGATGCGACCTGTCCGATCTCGAAGGAGACCGACTTCAAGAAGTGCGCCTGCCGCGTGACGTCGGCCTAAACCCCTCGATGGACGAGCCATGTCGGATTCCAGTTCAGGCATCCCGCGCGATCCGCGCCGCCGCAAGGCGCTGCAGGATATGACGCGTTTCGGCGGCGGCGCAGCCGTCGCCGCAACGATGCTGACTGCGTTCGGCGTGTCCTCGCGGGCCAAGCCCGCGCAGGCGCTGCGGCCTCCGGGCGCGCTGCCCGAGAAGGATTTCCTGGCGGCCTGCGTCCGTTGCGGCCTTTGCGTCCGCGACTGCCCCTACGACACATTGAAGCTTGCGGATTGGGCCGACGGCCCCGCTCTGGGCACGCCGTTCTTTCAGGCGCGCAATGTTCCCTGCGAGATGTGCGACACCATTCCCTGCGTCAAGGCCTGCCCGACCGGTGCCCTCCAGCATGCGCTGACCGACATCGCCAAGGCCAAGATGGGCGTCGCGGTGATCACCAGCCGCGAGACCTGCCTCAATCTGCAGGGGCTGCGCTGCGACGTCTGCTATCGGGTCTGTCCGGTCATCGACAAGGCGATCACGCTCGAGGTCTCGCACAATACGCGCACGACCAAGCATGCGATCTTTGAGCCCGTCGTCCACGCCGAGTACTGCACCGGTTGCGGCAAGTGCGAGAAGTCCTGCGTGCTGACCGAGTCCGCGATCAAGGTGCTGCCGATCGAGGTCGCGGCGCTGAAGCAGGACGAACATTACAAGCGCGGCTGGGATGAGAAGAGCAAGGCCGGCGGAGCCCTGATCGATGCGCCGCTCAAGCTGCCGGTGCGCAGACCCGAGGGAGGCGCGCCATGACGGCGAACGTCAGGCCCTATGTCGAAGCGCGGGCGCAGAAGGGGCTTTGGGCCGCCTCGCGGTTTCTGGTGCTGCGCCGGACCAGCCAGCTGCTCTTCCTCGCGCTGTTCCTGTCGGGGCCGCTTCTGGGCGTCTGGATCGCCAAGGGCACGCTGGCTTCGTCCATGACCCTCGGCACGCTGCCTCTGACCGATCCTTTCGTGCTGCTGCAGTCGCTCGCGGCGCGCCATTGGCCCGAGGGTCTGTCGGTGATCGGCGCGGCCATCGTGCTCGCCGCCTATCTCCTGTTCGGCGGCCGGACCTATTGCTCGTGGGTCTGCCCCGTCAATCCGGCGGCCGATCTCGCCGCCTGGCTGCGGCGGCGGCTTAACATCACCTTCACTGCCAAGATCCGCCCGGAGCTCAGGCTCTATTTCGTCGGCGCGGTGCTCGCGGCATCAGTGCTGTCAGGGTCGATCGCCTGGGAGCTGATCAACCCGGTGACGGCGCTGCATCGCGCGCTGGTGTTCGGCCTCTGGTTCGGCGCCGGCGGTACCGCGGCGATCTTCGTGTTCGACCTCCTGGTCGCCAGGCACGGCTGGTGCGGTCATCTCTGTCCGGTCGGCGCGTTCTACGGCCAGATCGGCAGGGTCGCGCTGCTTCGCGTCACCGCCGACAACCGGGCCGCCTGCAACGACTGCATGGACTGCTTCGCAGTCTGTCCGGAGCCGCACGTCATCAGCCCCGCGCTGAGGGGGGAGCGGAGCGGCGCCACGCCTGTGATCACCGCGGGCGACTGCACGGTCTGCGGCGCCTGTATCGACGTCTGCTCCAAGCAGGTCTTCCATCTCGGTCTGCGCGGCCGCAATGCGGTGCGTCCTGACCCCTCCATGACCGCGCCATTGCCAATGGCGCGTGTCGCCTCTTCCCAGCCGGCCGTCCTTGAAAGGGACCTCTCATGACGTTTGTTCGACTGATCCCGTTGATTGCGGCGGCGGCCGTGACCGTCGCGCTTGTCATTCCGTTCGCGGCGCCGGGGCCGCTCGCACAGGAGGCCAGGCAGCACAAGGCGTTGCGCGAAGCTCCGTTGACCGAGATGTCGCCGCCGCCCGAGGTGACCAAGCAGTCGGTGCCGGCGAGCGGCTTCGAGCGCGCCTATCGCCAGCAGCCGCCGCTGATCCCTCACAAGGTCGACGGCTACCAGATCACCACGGAGAACAACGCGTGCATGGGCTGCCACGACTGGCCCGGCAACACGCGCGTGAATGCGCCGAAGATCTCCGAGACGCATTACGTCGACCGCCAGGGCGTGCGGCTCGATAAGGTCGCAGGCACGCGCTATTTCTGCCAGCAATGCCACGTACCGCAGGCCGATGCGAAGCCGCTGGTCGGCAACATCTTCAAGAACGCGACGCAGGCGAAGTGAGGCTGACATGCAGGACACCAGCACTTCTGCCGCCGTCGCAGCCGCGCGGCCGGGCCTCCTGAAACGATTGTGGCGGTGGTTCTTCTCGCCGACCGCGCGCTATGCCTGGGGGCTGATCGTCATCGTCGCATTCGCCGGCGGCGTCTTGTTCTGGGGCGGCTTCAACTGGGCGATGGAGATGACGAACAACGAGCAGTTCTGCATCTCCTGCCACGAGATGAAGGAGAACGTCTATCTCGAATATCGCAACACGGTTCACTATTCCAACCGTACCGGTGTCCGCGCCAGCTGCCCTGACTGCCACGTGCCGAAGGAGTGGAGCCACAAGGTGGTCCGCAAGATCCAGGCCTCGAACGAGGTGCTGCACAAGATCCTCGGCACCATCGACACGCCTGACAAGTTCAACGCGCACCGTATCGACCTCGCCAAGAACGTCTGGCGCGCCATGAAGACCACCGACTCGCGCGAGTGCCGCAACTGCCACAAGTTCGACCACATGGAATATGCGGTGCAGGAGCCGCGCGCCTCCAAGCTGCACCAGACCGCGTTCGCGCAAGGCAAGACCTGCATCGATTGCCATCAGGGCATCGCGCATAAGCTGCCGCCCAAGGCACAGGAGGGATATCGCGACATGCTCGACCATATCGACGAGGTCAGCCCCATGCAGCGGATGATCGACTTCCTGCAGGATGCCGACGTCGCCAAGGCGAAGGCGGCGAGGTGATGGACATGCTTCAGCAATCCCGCGACACCGCGGACAGCGCGGCAAGGCCTTCCGCCGCGCTCAGCGTTGCCCTGGTCTATGACTCGGGCCCCGCCGTGAACCGGTGGGTCGCCGGTCTCGTCGCCGAGCTTCGCCGCTCGGGCAAGAGCCTGGCCGGCCTGATCCAGGAGGACGTGCCCCAGCCGGGACGCACACGCTGCGACATGGTTCTGCACGAGCTCGCCACCGGCCGGTCGATCTCGATCTCGGAGGATCTCGGCGCGGGCGCGACCTCCTGCCGTCTCTCCACGCCGCGCCTGCTCGAAGCGGCGCAATTGGTCGAAGCCCAGCTCGCCGACGCCGAGATCGTCTTTCTCAACAAGTTCGGCAAAGCCGAGGCGGAAGGCGGCGGCCTGCGCGACCTGATTGCCCATTGCATCGAGTCCGGCAGGAGCCTCGTGATCGGCGTTCCCCGCAGCAACATCGAGGCCTGGACCGATTTCTGCGGCGAATACTTCAGGACGGTCGCGGCAACGCCGGAGCCGCACCAGGATGCGATCGCGGCGCTCGCGGCTCTGCTCGGCCAGCGCAAGTTCGGCACCGAGCATCTGCACGTGATCTGAGGCCGCGCTCGGGCTCGCGATCCCTGTTCTTCCACGCCGTGGAATTGACGGCGTGGTGGACAGGATCGCCTCGCTCAATACAATGCCCGCAACAACAAGACAGTAGCGGGAGAGCGACGCCATGAAGTTCGGCATCTTCTACGAGCTGCAATTGCCGCGGCCCTGGGTGGCCGGTGACGAGCTCAGGCTTTATCAGAACGCGCTGACGCAGATGGAGCTCGCCGACAGGCTCGGCTACGACCACGCCTGGGTGGTCGAGCATCACTTCCTCGAGGAATATTCCCACTCGCCCTCGCCGGAATCCTTCCTCGCCGCGGCGAGCCAGCGCACCAGGAATATCCGGCTCGGCCACGGCATCCTCCAGCTCACCACCAACCATCCGGCGCGCATCGCCGAGCGCGTGGCCGTGCTTGATCTGCTCTCGAACGGCCGCTGCGAGTTCGGCATGGGCGAGAGTGCGTCCATCACCGAGCTGACGCCGTTCGGCCGCGACATGGAGACCAAGAAGGAGGTGTTCGAGGAGGCGGTTGCCGCGATCTTTCCGATGTTCAAGGACGCTGGCAGCGAGCATCACGGCAAGTATTTCGACATCCCCCTGCGCAACGTCGTGCCCAAGCCGGTGCAGAAGCCGCATCCGCCGCTGTGGATGGCCTGCTCGCAGCTGCCGACCATCGAGCGCGCCGGCCGCCACGGCTTTGGCGCGCTCGGCTTTCAGTTCGTCAGCGCCGACGCCGCGCACGCCTGGGTGCACGCCTATTACAACGCCATGACCAAGCGGCTGCACAAGCTCGCCGACTACGAGATCAACCCGAACATGGCGTTGGTCTCGTTCTTCATGTGCGCCAAGACCGACGAAGAGGCGCGGGCGCGTGCCGACGGTGCCACCTTCTTCCAGTTCGCGCTGCGCTTCTACGGCGCCGCGCAGAACCGCCAGCGTCCCGCGCCCTACACCGTCAACATGTGGGACGAGTACAACAAGTGGAAGCGCGACAATCCCGAGGCGCAGGAGGCGGCGTTGCGCGGCGGCCTGATCGGCTCGCCGGAGACGATCCGCAGGAAACTGAAACGCTTCCAGTCCTCGCACATCGACCAGGTCATCCTGCTCAACCAGGCCGGCAAGAACAGCCATGAGCATATCTGCGAATCGCTCGAGCTGTTCGGCCGCGAGGTGATGCCGGAGTTCCAGAACGATCCGGCGCAGGCCGAATGGAAACGAGGCGTGATGAGCGGTGAGATCGAGCTGGAAGAGATCGACACCCAGGCCTTCACCGACCGCTACGGCAAGCTCGCCATCAATGTGGCCCCAGTGAAGGCGGCGGCGGGGTAGGGAGCTCTGCATCCGGCATGGGCCCCGGCTCAGCAGCGCATCACTAAGGTGCTGCGCTGCGTCCGGGGCACGAGACTGCCGATCGACACACCCGATCTCGTGTCCCGGACGCGCTGCAGCGCGCAGCGCTGCTGCGCAGAGCCGGGACCTAGAAGCGGCAGATGCAGGCGCCACCGACTTTCGGCGCATTATCGTTGCTGCTATCCTTCCGTAAAACAGCGTCTGACGGAGGAAGCGATGCGGCCCAACGGGATGCCCGGAAACCAAGCGGCTGGCGACGTCACGCCTGCAGTGCTCGCCATCGGTCGCCCCGACTTCCCGGACATCCTGATCGACACGCTGCGCCGCCACGCCGGTGTCGGCCATTGCATGGTGTTCGCGCTGAATCGCGCGGGTGCCGCACACTGCCTGCTCGACGCCGGCAACATTCCGATCGGCGGTGATCTCGGCGCCGCCTATGCCGGCCAGTTCCACGAATCCGACCCCAATCGCGATGCGCTGTTCGCAGGCGAGGGCGGTGGACCGATTATGTTGCCCGCGTTCGCGCCGCGCATGTACGGGACGCGCTACCGAAAGATCTTCTTCCACGATTCCGGCATCGTCGACAAATGCGCCACCGCGATCTGGGCCGGCGACACCTGCTTCTACGTCAACTTCTATCGCATCGCAGCCCAGGGCCGCTTCGCTGCTCCGCAGCGCGAACGGCTTCAGGCGATCGCACCGGCGATCGGCGCGAGCGTCGCCCGCCATTTTCAGGAGAAGGCGGCGCCCGAGCAGTCTCTCGCCGCATTGTTTGCGACCCGCGCGCCGCTCGCCGGCCTAACGCCGCGCGAGCAGGAGGTCTGCCGGCGCATCCTCGCGGGCTTCGGCTCGGAAGCGATCTCGCAGGCGCTCGGCATCAGCCTGCATTCGACGCTGACCTATCGCAAGCGCGCCTATCAGCGGCTCGGCATCTCCTCGCAGAGCGAATTGTTTGCAATCGTGCTGCAGCTGCTGACGCGCAGCCTGAACTGAGGCCAATGCGCGTCGCGGGACGAGCTATTGAAGTTGACGATACGCGGATAACCGAGATCGTGAATCCGGCTCACCCCAGCTAACCAGCTAACCGGAGCAGACTTTCTGAAGAAGCATCCGGCCACAGGATCTATGTTCGCAGCAGGGCCTCAATCTGTTGCGCTGCTCCAAGCAGGGTGCGGTCCTGTCCGCGCGCGGCAATGATCTGGAGGCCGAACGGACATCCGTTCCGATCCGACCCGCACGGAATCGAAATCGCCGGCAGGCGAGCGTGATTGACGAAGGGCGTGAACACCGCGTGCGACCGCGGGCTCGCTGGCTTCCCGCCAATTATGTCCGGGCCGAGCCGTGTCAGTGGCCACGCGACGCATGGAACGGTTGGCGCCAGCAACAGATCGACCTCGCCGAAGAATGCCGCAAACGCGCTGGCGATTGCGGCGCTCGCGCCGAGCGCGAGGGCGATTTCGGCGCCCGACCAGGACAGGCCGCGCTCGATCTGCTTGGCGATATCAGGATCGAAGACAGTTGGGTCGCTGCGGAAGGCGTCGCCATAGAGGGCGGCAAGGCCCGCATGCTGGAGCGGCATGATGGTCTCTTCCGTCGCACCCGCCGGCCAGACCGGATCGCGTTGCATGATCTGCAAGCCTCCGGCGGAGATGTGTTCAACGGCCGAAACCAGTCCGTTCGCGACGACATCGTCGACCGCGACATCGAGTCCGAGGCGCGGCGAGAACGCGATGCGCAAGCCGGCGATATCATCGGCATCCTGCGCGACGTGCGCGGCGTCCGGATCGCGCGGATCGGCACCGGCCATGACCTCGAACGCCAGCGCGACATCGGCAACGTCAGTGGCGATCGGCGCGATCACGGAGAGGCCGAAGAACGGTTCGGCGAAGCCGGGCCCATAGGGGATCGCGCCATAAGACGGCTTGAAGCCGGCGACGCCGACATGGGCGGGCGGCCTGCGGCTGGAGCCGCCCGCATCGGTGCCGATCGCAAGCGGTACGAGCCCGGCTGCGACGGCGACGGCCGGACCGCCGGATGAGCCGCCGGGCGTCAGCGTTGGATCGCGCGGATGGCGTGTGGGCCCGTAAAGCTGCGAGGTCGTGACGCCCTTGCAGGCGAACTCGGATGTTGCGCCGATACCGACGACGACCGCTCCGGCCTTGCGCAGGCGCTCGATCGCGATGGCGTCGCGCGGTACGACGAAATCGGCGAACAGGCGCGAGCCCTGCGTGACACGCCAGCCGCCGACCCAGATGTTGTCCTTGACGACGATGGGCACGCCGGCCAGCGGCATCGTCTCGCCGGCGTGCAGGCGCGCGTCGACCGCCGCCGCGTCGGCCAATGTGCGCAGGGGATCGATCGTGACGACTGCGTTCAACGCCTTGGCTGCCTCGATGCGGGCGAGCGCGGCCTGTGCGGCTTCGACGGCGCTGGTCCGCCCGGCTGCGACATCGGCCGCGATCTCGCGGGCACTATACGCCGGCATTGTCACGGCCTCCCCAGAACAGCGCCACCGTGCCGCAGAGGGCAAGGCACGCCAAGGCAAGGAATGCCGCGCCGAGGCCGGCCACACCATCCAGGATCGACACCAGCGCCGGCGCCGCCAATAGGCCGGCATACGACGCCGTCAGCACCGCGCCGGTGGTTTCGCCGATCCGGTCTTGCGGAGCGAGGCGCGCGATCTCGGCAATGAAGACTCCGTTCCAGCCCGAGGCGGTCAAGCCGAACAGCGCCGCAATCGCGAACTGCCAGCTGCGACTGAGCGATCCGCCGTCGAGGCCGAGCAGCGCGGCGCAGAAGGCCATGCCGACACCGATGACGATGAGCACCGTCCGCGAGGCATCGAGCCGCATCGCCACAAATCCCCAGCCGAGCCGACCGACGAGGCCGCCGGCTTGCGCGCAGGCGAGCGCCATCCCGGCCTCGATATGGCTGAGGCCGAGCTCGCGGGTGCCAAGCGTGACGAACACCGTGTTGAGCGACACCTGCATCGCGCTGAACGGCATCGAGGCCAGCGCCAGCATCGCGATGCGCCGGTCCGCCGTCATCAGCGCCAGCCGCGCGCGGAGATCGAGCTTCGGGGGCGGGACGAGCTTGACGGCGTAGGCCGGTCGCAACCATTCAAACAGAACGATCGCCAGCAGCGCGCAGAGGCCCACCACCGCATAGCACCAGGCTGGCCCGAACGCGATGGCGATCGCGGGCAGGGCCAGCGAGCCGCAGACGGCGCCAATCTGGTTGCCGGTCTGGCGCACCGAGAACACGAAGGTGCGCCGCTCGGCGGTCACGAGCCGCGCCAGCAGCGCCGCGCTTGCCGGTGTCTCTGGCCCCATCGCAAGGCCGAGGCAGATGCCTGCGGCCAGCAGGGCGGCGGTCGATCCAAGCGCGGCCAGCGCCATGGCGACGACGATGGCCGCCGCGCACAGGCTCGCGATCCGCAGCGAGCCGGCCCGCGCGATGAAGCCGCCGCCCCAGAACGAGGCCGGGATGCCGACGGCGAACACAGCGCAGGAGAACATCGAGAGCTGCCAGACCTCGATATGGGCGCGCGGCGCGACCACGCCAGGCGCGAACAAGGCAAGCGCAACGAGGGCCTGCAGCAAGGTCATCGCGCCAAGGGCCGGCAGCAATGCGGGTGCTGGCCGAACGGCCGCGTTTCCGTCTACCATGGCGGCTTGCTCATGGGAGGAACAACGTGGCAGGCGGCATTTCCATTCACGCGGTCGATGTGGCGAGCGGGCGCCCGGCAAAGGGGCTGCGCGTCGAGATATGGCGGATCGATCCGGACTCCGCGCGCATCGCCGACGGGAGGCTCGGCGCCAACGGCGTGCTCGATCATGCCGTCGCGCAAGGCGCGGGCGTGACGGCAGGCGAGTACGAGGTGAGGTTTGATCTCGGCGAGTTCTTCGGCGGCAGCGACGGCTTCCTGACCGTGACGCCGTTCCGCTTTCGCATCGAGAACGTTGACGAGCATTTTCATCTGCCGCTGAAATTCACGCGCTGGGGTTATTCGCTGTTCCGCGGCGCCTGATCAATTGGTCAGCCGCCGCGACAGGCCCGTGACGCGTTCCATGACCGCAACCAGCGCGACCGTCGCGATGATCAGCACGCCCGACAACGCTGCGATTGTGACGTCGAGCTTGCCTTCGAGGTCCTGCCACATCCGGATCGGCAGCATGTCGGTCGCGGCATCGCGCAGAAACAGCGAGACCGGCACGTTGTCGAAGGACGACATGAAGGCGATGAAGGCGCCGGCGATGATGCCCGGCCGGATCAGCGGCAGCACGATGCGCCGGAAGGTGTAGAGGCGGCTGGCGCCAAGCACCGCCGAGCTCTCCAGCAGGGTCGGCTCCAGCTGGGCGAGCGCGGCGACCGTGTTGCGCACGACATAGGGCACGCAGACCACCGTGTGGCCGATCACGAGCGTCAGCGGCGAGACCGGCAGGCCGACCAGCGAGAACAGCATCAGCGCGGCCAAACCAAAAGCCAGCGCCGGCAGCACCAGCGGCGACATGAACAAGGAATCGAGCAGCCGCGCCGACAGCGTCGGCGAGCGCGAGATCGCCAGCGCGGCGGCAACGCCGAGCACGACGGACAGGCCGGTTGCCCACAGCGCGACGATGAGGCTGTTCTTCGCCGCGAAATGCAACTGCCAGGCATCCCAGAGCTCGGCGTACCAGCGCAGCGAATAGCCGGGCGGCGGGAAGCGCAGCGAGAAGCCGCTGGTGAAGGAGACGATCAGGACCACGAGCGAGGGCGAAATGATGATGACCAGAGCGATCAGCGCGATCACCGTCATCACCAGTTCGAAACTGAACGATTCCAGCGTGCGCTTGCGGCCAGCCATCACGCGCCTCCATAGCCGCGCGACAGGCGGCCGAGCGTGGTGAAGACGGAGACGACCGCGAGCACGGCGAGCAGGAAAATGATCGAGATCGCCGATGCAAACGGCCAGTTCTGCAGCGTGGAGGCCTGTTGATAGAGATACATCGGCATGAACAGCATCTGCCCGCCGCCGATCAGCGATTGGGTGATGAAGGCCGTAATCGCGGCGGCATAGGTCAGCGTGCAGCCGGCGATGACGCCGGGCAGCGACAGCGGCAGCACGATCCGGAAGAAGGTGCGCCAGCTTCCGGCGCCGAGCGAGCAGGAGGCATCGTCGAGATTGGGGTCGATCCTGCCGAGCGCGGTGATCAGCGGCAATGTCATCAGCGGCATCTGCACCTGCGCCAGCGCGATCACGACGCCGAACTGGGTGTAGAGCAGTTTCAGGGGCGTATCGATGATCCCAAGGGATTGCAGTGTCGCGTTGATGATGCCCTGCCGGCCCAGGATGACGATCCAGGCGAAGGTACGCACCACGACGCTGGTGAGCAGCGGCAGCAGCACGATCAGGATGATGATGGTCTGGAGTTTTGGTCCGACCCGCTGGTAGAGCCAGGCGATGGGAAAGCCGAGCGCGAGGCAGACGGCCGTCACCTCGGCCCCCAGCAGCAGCGTCGAGCCGAGCACGCTGAGGCTGAAGGGATCGGTGAGAAAGTGCAGGTATTGGCCGAGCCCCCAATGGAGCCCGGCCGTGTCGTTGTGCAGCGAGAGCCAGAGCAGCTGAAGCAGCGGCGCCACGAAGAAGATCAGGAAGAACAGCGCCAGAGGCGCCGCCAATCCCATCCCGTAAGACGTCACGTCGCGTGATGCAGGCGCCGCGCCCATCGCTCAAACCTTCGTGGCTTTAGATCTTGATCTCGCGATTAAAACGTTCGATCCAGGCCGAGCGCTGCTCGTTGATCTTCTTCCAGTCCTGGAATACGAATTTCTGCTTCAGCTCGGCGGTGTCCTTGGCGAGCACGCGCGCGATCTCGCCGCTCATCGCGACCTTGGAATTGGTCGGCACGATCAGGTAGGGCGGCTTCATCAGCGTGGTCTGCACCTCAGCCGTCAGCGCGGCCTCGATCAGCTTGAAGGCGAGCTCGCGGTTCGGCGAGTTCTTGACGATGTGGATCGTGGTCTTGAAGGCGATGGCGCCTTCCTTCGGCGCCACGAACTCGACCGGCACGCCGCGCGCTTTCAGGATCTGGATGGCGTTAAAATTGCCGGGCGAGATGTCGATCTGGCCTTGCTGGAACAGGGTCGCGAGCGCGCCGGGATTGGCGGCGACCGCGGCTAGATTGGGCTTCAGCTCTTCCAGCGCCTTGAAAGCGGGGTCGACATTGGCCTCCGAGCCGCCGCGCATCTTGGCGATCTCGACCAGCCAGCCGGTGCCGAGCGTCGAGTTCAGGTTGGTGATGCCGACGCGGCCCTTGAACTCGGGCTTCCACAGGTCGGCCCAGGAGGTCGGCGGGGTCTTGATCGCTTCGGGATTGTAGGTGAGACCGACGACCTGGAAGAACGGGGCAGGGCCCGTCGGCTCCTGCGCCTCGCTGATCAGGTCCTTGTAATAGGCGCTCTTCTCGACCGGGTAGGGCTCGACCAGATCCTGGCCGATCGCGACGAGCGCAGGACCGGGATCATGCAGCATGACGTCGATCGGCGGGTTGGCCTTGGCGGCATTGACCTTCGCGATCTGGTCGACCGAGAGCATGGGGTCGAGCACGATCGCCGCATCGGCGTTCGCTTTCCGGAAGGCCGGCACCAGCACGGCCTTGTGCGCTTCCTCCCAGCTTCCGGTGAAGGTCGCAAACACCAGCGGGCGAGCCTGGGCAAAACTCAATCCCGGAAACGCCTTCATGGCGCCGAGTGTCAGTGCGGTGGTCATCAGGCTTCGGCGGTTCATGATCATGATCGAACTCCCTCTGGACTGGATCTAAAGCGTTGCGGGAAAGGCGTTGGCGAGCGATGGGGCGAGCGGGGCGAGGCGCACCGCAGCGCCGCTCTCCAGTGCGTGCGTAGCGCCGATGCGCGCCTGGGAAATCTTGACGCCGGAGCCGTCGGCGGTCGTGACCTCGTGCACGACGGTGGCCCCCAGTGGCAGTGACATGCCGACGACGCCGGCAAAGCCGGTCTCGTCGGCGACGAATTGCAGATGCTCGGGCCGGATGCAGACGGTGACGCGGCCGCCCTCCGCGAGGCTGGCCGCCGCCGGCCGTGCGATAATCTCGGCGCCGGCATCGAGCCGCACCTTTGCAGCGGTGCGATCGGCCGAGACCACGACACCGGGCATGCGGTTGGTCGAGCCGACGAAGGTGTTCACGAACAGCGTCTGCGGTCGGTCATAGATGTCGGACGGCGTCCCGAATTGCTCGAGCTTGCCGTGGCTGAGCACGGCGACGCGGTCGGCCATCGACAGCGCCTCCTCCTGGTCGTGGGTCACGATCAGCGTGGTGATGCCGGAGACGCGTTGCAGCCGCTTGATTTCGATCTGCATGTCGAGCCGCAGATTCTTGTCCAGCGCCGCAAAGGGCTCGTCGAGCAGCAGGATCGAGGGCTTGATCGCGAGCGCGCGGGCGAGCGCGACGCGCTGCTGCTGGCCGCCGGAGAGCTGGCGCGGCAGCCGCTCGGCCATCGCCGGCAATTGCACCAGCTCGAGCAGGCGCTGCGCTTCGCGCTGGCGCGTCGCCTTGTCGATGCCGCGGGCGGCGAGGCCGTATCCGACGTTCTCGCTGATCGACAGGTGCGGAAACAGCGCGTAGTTCTGGAACACGATGCCGACTGCGCGCCTGTTCGGCGGCAGCGCATCGACGATGTCGTCGCCGATGATGATACGTCCCTGGCTTTGCGCGATGAAGCCGGCGATGATGCGCAAGAGCGTTGTCTTGCCGCAGCCGGAGGGTCCAAGCAGCGCGATGATCTCGCCACCCTTGATGTCGAGATTGATGTTCTCGACTGCGAGCGCGCCACTCGGGTACCGGTGGGTGACGGCGTCGACGACGAGCGAACGTCCGCCTTGCGCTTCAACCATGGTGTTGCCTCCCGTTGCCCCGGAGGAGAAAGCAAGTCTCGTGCCCGCCGCGCTCGCCTTTCGATGCGAGGTTTGGCATGGTGGTGCGATGACACCCAAGCCATCGATCTGCGACCTCACCGCTGCAAACCTTGCGCGCGCCATTGCGAAGGGCGACCTGTCCTCGTGTGAGGCGGTCGAGGCGCATCTCGGGCGGATCGAGGAACACGATCCGCAATTGGCGGCGTTCGTGACCGTGGATGCCGAGGGCGCCCGCCGCGCCGCGCAAATCTGCGATGCCGCACCCGCGTCGATCGGGCCGCTGCATGGCGTGCCCGTAGCGATCAAGGACCTCACCGACACCGCGGGGCTTGCGACAACGTACGGATCGGTGCTGTTTCGCGATCACGTCCCGGCCGAGGACGATCTCGTGGTGGCGCGGCTGCGGCGCGCCGGCGCGATCATTCTGGGCAAGACCAACACGCCGGAATTCGGCTTCGGTGCGGTCTGCACCAACAGATTGCGTGGGCCGACGCGCAATCCGTTCGATCCCGCGCTGACCTCCGGTGGATCGTCCGGCGGCTCCGCTGTCGCAGTCGCGGCCGGCATGGTGCCGCTGGCCCATGGCACCGATTTCGGCGGCTCGGTGCGCACGCCTGCGAGCTTTTGCGATGTCGCTTCGATCCGGCCGACGCCCGGCCGCATCCCGTCGCCGCGTCGGCCGCTCGGCTGGGACATGCTGGCCAGCCATGGCTTTCTCGCCCGCGGCGTCGACGATCTCGAGCTCGCGTTGTCGGTCTGTGCGGGACCTGATGCTTACGATCCGCTCTCTGCTGGCGTCGGCAATGACGATCGGCCGCTTGCGGGCCGTCCGCGGATCGCAGTCACGCCCGATTTCGGTGTCGCGCCGGTTGCGCGCGATGTTCGTGTGCGCTTCGGCGAAGCTTGCAAGGCGCTCGCGCGGGTTGCCGATGTGGCGGAGGCCTCGCCCGATTGCGGCGGGGCGATCGAGACCTTTCGCACTTTGCGCGCCGCGCATATCGCGAGCAGCTATGGCGAGTTGCTGAGGACCCGGCGTGCCGAGCTCACGCCGACGGTGATCTGGAACATCGAGGCCGGCGCAAACCTGTCCGCGGAGGACTATCTCCACGCAGAGCGCCGCCGCACGGCCATCTATCGCAGCTTTCGCGCATTGTTCGGCCGTGCCGATTTCCTGGTCGCGCCGGCCGCTTCCGTCTTCCCCTGGCCAAACGAGATCAGTGACGTCATGTCCATCGACGGCATGCAGTTGGAGACGCCGATCGACTATCTCGCCGTAACCTTCATCGTGTCGCTGGTCGGTTTCCCGGTCCTGACCTTGCCGGCGCGGCGAGGAGTGAATGAGCTGCCGTTCGGTATCCAGATCATCGCGCCACCGGGAAGCGAATCCCGCTTGTTTGCCTTCGGCCGTATGATCGAGAACGAACTGGGTTTTTCGCATCGCCGGCCGCCTCTCTGATCAGCGATCGCGATGCTCGAGCCGGGCGGCGAGCGCGTCGGCAAGACCAATAGTGGGCTTGGCGGCGGGCCGACGGAACGTGCCCGCGGTTGCCTTGCGCAGCCGTTGTGCCACCAGCGCTTCGGCTTGTTTCACGGCGGCGACGACCTGATCGACGACGGGGACAGGGATCCGGTCGGCGACGCGCTCGGCGAGCCCCGAAAGCGGTGCGCCCGCAAAGATCAGGACATCGGCCCCGTCCTCGATGACGGCACGTTGGGCGAGCTCAACGAGCAGATCCTCTTTCTCGGTGCCGACAGCGGAGATCGCCTTGAATGGCGTATCGAGCATCCGGACGCCGGCGCAGCGCTCGCGCAGCCCGTGGTCGCGGACGCATTCTTCGTACCAGGGGCCAAGCGCCTGGGCGAAGGTGACGATGGCGAAGCAGCGGCCGGCCATGCAAGCGGTCAGCATTGCCGCCTCGGCCATGCCGACCATGGGAATATCGAACGTCTCGCGCGCGGCGAACAGGCCGGGATCGCCGAAGGCTGCGATGATCGCCGCATCGACCTTCCCGTGCTGCTCGGCCAGCATCTCCAGCGCGATGGCGCCACCGATCTGCGCCTCGGTGCGCGTGGAGATATAAGGCACGCCCCGCGAGGCCGTACAGGGGACCAGCTCGGTGCCGGACGCGGCGGCGCGCTGGCCGACCTCCATCATCAACTGGGTGACGGCGGTGCTGGTGTTCGGGTTGAGCAGCAGCAGCTTCATGGTCATGCCGCAGTCAGCTTGGGTTTCGAGAGGGCGAGCGTCTCGAGCAGCGCGGTGCCGGTCTGGCGGACATGGGCGCCGAGCAGGCGTCCCGCGGCCTCGCTGTCGCGCGCCTCGAGGGCGGCGAGGATGCCGGCGTGCTCGTCGACCGAATTGCTCCAGCGCCGGTCGGCGCCGAGCGCGAGGTAACGCGCGCGTTCGGCGCGGGAGATCAGCGTCTCGTGCGCCTCGCGCAGCGGCGTGTTGCGGGCCATGCGGACGATGGCGTTGTGGATCTCGCCATTGATGGCAAAATACTCGTCGAGCTTGCCGTTGCGGTGATGGCCCTCCATGCGGGTCTGAAGTGTTCGCAGGCGAGCGAGATCGCGCTCGGTGGCGCGCTCCGCGGCAAGCTCTGCGGCCAGCCGCTCGATGCCGGCGAGGGCCTCGAACAATTCCGAGATGCCCTCGATTGCGATGTCGGCGATGCGCGGACTGCGGTTGGGGCGGAGCTCGATCAATCCTTCGGCGGCGAGCACCTTCATCGCCTCGCGCAGCGGCGTGCGCGATACGCCAAGCTCCTTCGACAGCTTTGTCTCCTGGGTCTGCGATCCCGGCGGCAGCTCGCCGCGAATGATCATCGTCCGCATCCGCGCGGCGGCGCGCTCGTGCAGGCCCATCCTTTTGAGTTTGGGCGACTTTCGGCCCTTCGGGGTTTCCGACTTCTGCTCCACGCGCGCCTCGTTGCTTCAGTTCATCCTAGCCGTTTTTGGCCCTTTGACTTGCTCAAAATATCGCCGCATCGCGCTGAAAACAATGGCATATCGCGCAAATTGTATGCAGCATGCAAAAACCGGATTGCACTGCGGCGAAGCCCGACCGATGATCCCAGCAAGACGCGCGGGATCTCGCGCCTTCGAAACGGAGTAAGCGATGCGGACGAGTTTGCGACTGGGCCTCGTGGTGATGGCGGCGATGTTCGGCGGAGGCGATTTCGCCATCGCGCAAGCCCCGAAGATCAAGCTCGGCTATGCCAAATGCGCGCACTGCCTGCCGATGTCGCTGATTCCAGGCATGGCGAAGGGCGTCGAGGTCGAGGCCACCGGGTTCAACTCGGGCAATGACGTGCTGACGGCGCTGATCTCGAAGAGCATCGATGTCGCTCAGGTCACTTACCTCCACTACATCACCGCGCTCGACAAGGGTTTTGATGTCGTCGCCGTGTCCGGCCAGATCAATGGCGGCTCGGAATGCCTCTCCTCCGCGAAGCTGAATCTTCCGCCCGACGATTGGGCCACGTTCAAAGCGACGGTTGTCAAGGCGAAGAACGACAGCCAGCCGCTGAAGGTCGCGGCGTCCCGTGGCAACGCGCAGGACATCCACATGCGCGGCGCGTTCCTGAAGCAGGGCGTCGATCCCAACAAGGACATCCAGTTCATCAACATCCCCAACCCGTCCGATCATCTCGCCGCCTTGCAGCGCGGCGAGGTCGACATGATCTGCTCGGTCGAGCCGTTCGCCTCGCAGATCCGTCTTGCCGGTGCCGGCAAGCATTTTGTGCTGCCCTACGACCAGGCTGCCGGCAACCTGACCAATCTGATCGTGACCCGCTCGGATGTGATCGCGAGCCAGCGCGCCGGCGTGCAGGGCGTCGTCACCGCCGTGGTCGAGCTCGACAACAAGCTGATCGCCGACAAGGCGCCGTGGATCGAGGTCATCAACAAGCTCACCGGCCTCGACAAGAACGTGGCGACCGAAGCGCTGAAGAATGCCTCGCCAGATCCCGCGATCCATCGTTCACAGACGCTCGCGATCGCCGCGATGATGCGTGATCTCAAGTACATCTCGAAGGACGTCGCCGCGGAAGCGGAGAAGAACATGGACTATTCGTTTCTGGAAAAGGCCACGGGAAAGGCCAAGAATGACCTCGGTTACTGACGTCTCGCCCGCGAGGCCAGCGTTCCGGCTGACGCGGGCGTTCCAGGGGCTCGAACGCCTGGTCGTCCCCGCGCTGCTGATTGCGGGCTGGGAGGCGTTTGCCCGTAGTGGCATGCTTCCGCCCGCGCTGCTGCCGGCGCCGAGTGCGGTGCTGCATGCGCTCGGCGACTGGGTGTTCGGCTTCGACGAGACCACGCAGACCTATTCCGGCCACTGGCTGCGCGACGCGCTCGCCAGCGCTCTTCGTGTCTTCGGCGGTTTTGCGCTGGCAAGCCTGCTCGGAATCCTCGCCGGGGTCGCGATCGGCTGGTCGCGCCTGTTCGAGAAGACGCTTGAGCCGACGCTGCAGATGCTGCGTCCGATCCCGCCGGTGTCCTGGATTCCGCTCGCCATCATCTGGTTCGGCATTGCCGACAAGCCGGCGATCTTCCTGGTCTTTCTCGGCGCCTTCTTTCCGGTGCTGATGAACAGCATTCACGGGGTGAAGACCGTGGACCATAATCTGGTCCGCGCAGGCGCGATGATGGGCGCCAACGGACGGCAGATGCTGACCGACATCGTGCTGCCGGCCGCGCTGCCTTCGATCTTCGCAGGGCTACGCATCGCGGTCGGGTCGGCCTGGATGCTGACGGTCACCGCGGAGATGGTCGCGGTGAAGAGCGGCCTCGGCTACGTTTTGTGGGATTCCTATTACTTCCTGCGCTACGACATCGTGTTGGCTGCCATGATCTCGATCGGGCTGCTCGGCTATCTCTCCGACCTCGGCCTCAAGGCGATCATGGCCCGCACACTGCGCTGGCAGCAGACAACCACGGTGCAGGGCAGGGCGGGCTGATGGCGGCAATCGAGCTTCGCAACATCGTCAAGGTGTTCTCCGACAAGCGGCGCGGCCGCGACCTGCTGACGCTGGACAACATCAATCTCGACATCGAAACCAATGATTTCGTCTGCCTGCTTGGCCCGTCCGGCTGCGGCAAGTCGACCCTCCTGAACATCATCGCCGGCTTCGAGCAGGCAACGTCAGGGCGGACACTGGTCGGCGGCAAGCAAGTGGAGCAACCCGGCTCGGACCGCGGCGTGGTATTCCAGCAGCCGACCCTGATGCCGTGGCTGACGGCGATCGACAACATCGCCTTCCATCTCAAGCTCAAGGGCGTCGCCAAGGCCGAACGGCACCACCGTGCGATGGAGTTCATCGATCTCGTCGGCCTCCGCGGTTTCGAGCATCATCATCCGTCCGAGATGTCCGGCGGCATGAACCAGCGTGTCGGCATCGCGCGCGCCCTGCTGATGAACCCGAGCGTCATCCTGATGGACGAGCCGTTCGCGGCGCTGGACGCCCAGACCAAGCTGGAGATGCAGGAAGAGCTGGTGGCGATCTGGCAGAAGCGTCGCTGCACTATCGTCTTTGTCACCCACAGCGTCGACGAGGCGCTGGTGCTCGGCAACAAGATCGTGGTGATGACGAAGCGTCCGGGCCGGATTCGCGACGCTGTGAACTTCGACCTGCCGCGCCCGCGCGATATCACCAGCCCCGAGTTCAACGACGCCAAGCGCCGCATCCTGTCGCTGATCCGCGAGGAGTCGACGCGCCTGGCGCAGGCGTCGTAAGATCTCGGCATGCGCAAGCGTCTCGGCATGATCACGCCGTCCTCCAATTCGGTGCTCGAGCCCGTCACCAGCGCCATGCTGGCCGGCGCTCCTGACGTTACTGCGCATTTTTCGCGCTTCCGCGTGACGGAGATTGCACTCGACGCGGCCGCGTTGAGTCAGTTCGACGCCTCGGTGATGCTGCCCGCGGCGGATCTACTGGCGGACGCCAAGGTCGATGCCATCGCCTGGAACGGCACCTCCGCGAGCTGGCTTGGCATCGGCAGGGACAGGAGCCTTTGCGAGGCGATTACGGAACGCACTGGCGTGCCCGCGACGACCTCGACGCTCGCCTGCATCGAGGCCGGCCGCGCACTCGGCGCCAGGCGCGTTGGTCTCGTCTCGCCCTATACGGATGATGTGCAGCGGCGGATCGGCGATGTCTGGGCGGAGGAGGGCATCCCCCCGCATGCCGAGCGGCATCTCGGCCTGCGCGACAATTTTTCCTTCGGCGAGGTCGCGCCTGCGACGATCGCCGGCATGATCCGCGCCGTGGCGGCGGAGGGGGCCGACGCGATCGTCATCCTTTGCACCAATCTCGACGGCGCGGCGCTGGCGGCCACGCTGGAGCGGGAGCTGGACATCGCCGTGCTCGACTCGGTCGCGGTAACGCTGTGGCGGACCCTTGAGCTTGCCGGCGGCGACATCAGGGCTCTTGCAGGGTGGGGCCGAATATTCAAGACATCAGCGGTCATCAAGTGATGGAGACTCCTGTGACACAGCTCGATCTCGCCATTCGCGGCGGCACCATCGTGACCGCCAGCGACGAGTTTCGCGCCGATATCGGCATTCGCGACGGCCGTATCGTCGGCATTGCCGATCGCATCGAGGGCGCGGCCCGCGAGATCGACGCGACCGGCCTGCTCGCGCTGCCGGGCGGGATCGACAGCCACGTTCACATCTCGCAACCCTCGGGCCCCGATGTGGTGATGGCCGACGATTTTGCCTCGGCAACGCGCGCGGCCGCCGCTGGCGGTAACACCATGGTGCTACCCTTCGCGCTCCAGGAGAAGGGGACTTCGCTCCGCACCTGCGTCGAGAGCTACCGCAAGCTCGCCGAGGGCGAGTGCTACATCGACACGGCGTTTCATCTCATCATCTCCGACCCGACCGCGGTCGTGCTCGGGCAGGAACTGCCGGCCCTGGTCAAGGACGGCTACACCTCGTTCAAGGTGTTCATGACCTATGACGACCTCGTGCTCAGCGACAAGCAGCTGCTCGAGGTGTTCGAGGTGGCGCGCCGCGAGGAGGCGCTGGTCATGGTCCATTGCGAGGGCTACGACGCGATCCGCTTCCTTACCAACAGACTGGAGCGCGAAGGCCACATCGCGCCCTATTATCACGGCACCTCGCGACCGCAGGCGGTCGAGCGCGAGGCGACGCACCGCGCCATCAGCCATGCCGAGGTGATCGGCGTTCCCATCATGATCGTCCACGTCTCCGGGCGCGAGGCGATGGAGCAGGTGCGCTGGGCGCAGCAGCGCGGACTGCCGGTTCATGCGGAGACCTGTCCGCAATACATCACGCTGACGGCCGATGACATGAAGGGCCTCAACATGGACATCACGGGCGCGAAATATGTCTGCTCGCCGCCGCCGCGCGATGCCGAGAGCCAGCAGGCGATCTGGGAGGGCATCACGACGGGCGTGTTCCAGACTTTCTCATCCGATCATTGCCCGTTCCGCTATGACGATCCCAAGGGCAAGCTGACGCCGAATGCACGCACTTCGTTCCGCTGGGTGCCGAACGGCATCCCCGGCGTCGAGACGCGGCTGCCGATCCTGTTCTCGGAGGGCGTCTCGAAAGGACGTATCAGCCTGCAAAAATTCGTCGAGCTGACCGCGACCAACCATGCGCGAATCTACGGCCTCTATCCACGCAAGGGCTCGATCGGCGTCGGCTTTGACGCGGATGTCGTGCTGTGGGATCCGAAGCTGACCAAGAAGATTCAACAAGCCGACCTGCACCACGGGGCGGACTATACGCCGTGGGAGGGTTTTGACGTTACCGGCTGGCCCGTCACGACGATCGCGCGGGGGCGGGTGGTGTACGAGCAGGGCAAGATCGTCGGCGACAAGGGCGCGGGCGAGGTGCTGAGCCGGGGCAAGTCAAGCCTGGTGTGACGCGACAACTCGCGGAGCGGCCGCGCGTCCTTCAGCAACGCAGCTTCACGGCCCGACCATGGCTCAGAGCGCCGGGTCGTCGCTTCCGGTAGGTGAGCCGACCACGGTGATGCGAGCTCCCAGGGGCAGCCTTTGACCTAACTCCGACTCCACCGAACGATTGCGTTGATCTATGCGGCGCGATCCTTGTCGGACTGCTTCTCGACTGCGGTGGCGGTTTCTTCGAACCCCTTTTCGTAATTGCCCGCAAACCTTTCGATGCTGTCGGCCCACATTCTCAGCATTGAGACCTGAAAGTGCATAATTGGCTTCAAGGCAATCATACCGATTTCTGTCGCTGCGGTTGTGCGCTTTTGGGCGTCGCGTGCGAGACGGTCTGAGTTAGTGGTGTTGTCTGCCATGGCTTGCTCCTTCTCCGGTGATTAACCCCAAAGCTAGGTGCCAGGTTGTGCACCACGTGATGCTGACCGTTCGGCCAAAGCCTGATCTGCCGCGAGTCTAGCGCGTCGATCGTCATGCAGTTCGTCCAGCTTTTTCAGGTAAGCGACCGCTGCTATTTGCAAGAGGTCGAAATCATATTCGCCGGTATCGCGAAGATTGGTGATGTAGCGAAAGAGGGCGGAACGCCTGTTATCGTCTTCACTGATGCCACTATTGAGCAGCAAGTAGTTCCGCCAAGCGAACGCACATGCGCCTTCTATGGCCTGAGAAGTCATGGGCACCTCCCGAGGTCAGAGAAAGACTGATAAGTCGATTCGTTCCGCGATTTCCCAGATGTAATGTTGTTCCGTAAGTGCACCGCGAGATGTTTCGCGAAGTGTCAGTGCTGCAATCGGCACGCACGCGAGGACTCGGCGCTGTCGGCAGAAGAAACACGGTCCACTAAGGATCGGACCTGCATCTTAGTCATCACCCGCGGCGGTGTGCACCTCATCGTGCACTCTGATATGCCAAGCGGTGATCTCCTTTGTTAGTTCACCGCGAATAACAAAGGCCCTGTCGCGCCCGCCGAACATACCCGCCTGCATGGGAAAGGTTAGGCCGTGTATCCGACCAAAGGCGCACCGCTGTCCTAATTTGAAATTGTTGGCCGCGTCCAGGGAGCCCTGCCATGGAGGCTTCATTCACGTGAGAATAACCGCCTATACCGGCAACTTCCGAGAAGGACATAAAGAGGACAAGCGGACCCCATTCGAAAGCCTCCTAGCCGCAAGAAGAAGCCAGAGACGTCCCGCAACGCCGCGTGGAGCTAGTTTCGCCAGGAATTTGTCTGGCCTTCACGAGGCGGCGACCGCTCTCGACGTGAGACGGCCCACCCACGCGAGATGCTCGTCCAGGATCATTTGAATGGCTCCCCTTGAAAGGTGCCCGCGAGCATCCAGATAACATCCAGACATCATCCAGTCGGATGGTGAATGGATGTTCCGCTATGCCCGCTAACGTTCACGAACTGCGACCCAAGGTCCCCGACACAGAAAAGATCACGATCAACCTTGGCTATGTCGACCTCGGTCATGTCGATCTCATGGTGCAGGAAGGGTTCTATTCGAACCGGACTGATTTCATCCGGACAGCAATCCGCAACCAGCTCGAGCGACACATAGAGGTGGTCAGACAGTCCACGGCCCGGAAGAACCTGGACCTCGGGCTCCGCAACTACACTCGCGAGGATCTCGAAGCGGCGCGGCGCGCCGGCGAGATGCTGCAGATCAATGTTTTGGGCTTGGCCACCATCGCCCAGGACGTCACCCCGGAGTTGGCTCGCGCCACAATCGCGTCGGTCTCGGTGCTGGGGGCGCTTCACGCCACTCCCGCGGTCAAGGCCGCTCTCGCCGACAGGACAAGGTGAATGATGCTGAATCAAGACATAGTCCGCGAAGCAACCCGCCTCACGCGTGCCGGCCAACTGGTCGAAGCCACCGCGCTGTTGCAGCGCATGCTCCAGGGCGGTAGAGCTCCAAGACCGGACTCGCGCAGCGCCACTCAGGATCAGCTCCCGCGGTGCGATCCGCTTACCATCGACGCCACGGCCAACGTTGTCGACGAGCGGGAAGCCCCGCAGATTGCGCCGGCCCGCTCTGGTCAGGGACGCAGACGCTCCTTGCTGCTCGATGGCATGCGGGATGTTTCCGGGCTCCGCATGCGAAGTCCGATCACACGCGCTCCTTTGTCCCCATCGGACATCGTGCCCGAGGGCACACGGTTTATGGCCGGTAAGTTCAGTAACGCCGCGGGAAGCCGGACCTACAAGCTGTTCATCCCAAGCCGCTATCAGGGACAACGGCTTCCCCTGATCGTCATGCTTCACGGCTGCACCCAGTCGCCGGACGATTTCGCGGCCGGCACCCGGATGAACTTCCTGGCGGAAGAGCAGAATTGCTTCGTGGCCTATCCTGAGCAGCCGAGCGGAGCCAACCAGTCGAAGTGCTGGAACTGGTTTCGCACGAGCGACCAGCGCCGCGGCGGGGGCGAGCCCTCGATAATCGCCGGCATTACCCGCCAGATCATGCGCGACCATGTGATCGATCCGAAGCGCGTATACGTCGCGGGGCTGTCGGCCGGCGGGGCCGCCGCCGCCATCATGGGCGCAACGTATAGCGACCTGTATGCGGCCGTCGGTATTCATTCAGGCCTCGCGTGCGGAGCCGCGAGCGATCTTCCCTCCGCGTTCGTCGCCATGCGGCAGGGGGGCGGCTCCATGGCAATCGCGGACACTTCTGTGCCGACTATCGTTTTCCATGGCGATCGCGACACAACGGTGAATCCAAAGAATGGCGATCAG
This sequence comes from Bradyrhizobium sp. CFUWI, assembly GCF_056429085.1. Lineage (NCBI taxonomy): Bacteria > Pseudomonadati > Pseudomonadota > Alphaproteobacteria > Hyphomicrobiales > Nitrobacteraceae > Bradyrhizobium > Bradyrhizobium sp. CFUWI. Next base: position 1,658 of record NZ_JBWJZE010000013.1, on the reverse strand, counting down.
ATTATCGAGCAGTCCGCCAGGGCAACGAGCCTGACGACGAAGGTGCTTCGCGGACGCGTACCCCACGGCCATGCCTATACTCGCACCGTCCTGATCGACGGGGCCGGTCGGGCGATTTCCGAACACTGGAACATCAATGGCGCCGGACACGCGTGGTCAGGCGGCAGCCCCGCCGGATCCTACACTGATCCGCAAGGGCCGGATGCGACCAGGGAAATGCTGCGCTTCTTCCTCGAACATCCGCTCGGTGGGTAGTCTGGCTTCACACGGCGCTCACGTCGTCCTCGAGCACATCGCCGAGTTTCCGGATCAATTTGGCGTCGCCGAAGCCGGTCTCTATCCGCCAGCGCGGGCGCGGCGGCGGCTAAAGCATTCAAGGAGGGTCGCCCAGTTAAGCGTTTGTTGGTTGGAGTTGCTACCTAAAATCATGGTCGACATCGTAGAACGTGCGATTGATCTCAGTTCATGCGGGACCAACAGCACGGACTTGGAACCCCACGTCACCAAGCCTGTTGTCCTTTCAGGAATGACCGTTGTGGTCGCACCCCCATTTTCTTGGAGCGTCAGATGAGCAAACGCAAACCAGCGGCAGCGCCAAAACGCGCCCGCAATCCGAAAATGGCAGCGCGGGCCCAACGGAACAAGCAGGCCATTGTTAAAAGCCCGAAAGAGAATTTACTTCACTCTGCTGCGGCAGACTCGATCGAACCGCCTCCTGAGCTTCATGATGATCCTAAACACGAGGTTTCTGTCATTGAGCGTCGGGCCGATGCCTTAGTAGACGACCTCAGTCAGAGAATGACGGATAGCGATCCAACGAAAGGCTTTGCTCCAGCGACGGCAGACATGCAGGCGTATCAAACGAAGCTTCTTGAGATAGCCGGGGCCAACGCGCAATTTGCTTTTGAATTCGGCCTGAGACTTGCGACGATCAGGTCACCAACTGAATTTTTCGGCGTCATTACGGAGTTTACAAGCAGACGGGTCGATATGTTCGCCGAGCATTCGAAAGAACTGGCGGCATATTCGTTCTGGAGCATCAAGCCGCCTCGAGAGCTCACGGCTCTCCTGGGACGATAACTGCAAGCCGTCAGGATGGACGAAAATGCACCTCACGCCCGCGCAGCGACCGTCTGGCGCGCGCGCATTTGGACGGGTGTTGGCTCTCCGGCCCAAGCAGTTGAGGGCGGCCGCTGAGGAAAGCGCTTCTTATTCCAGGGGCAGCGCAGTTGCAGCTTCAGTATCAGGGCCTCCTGTATCTCGTTAGAATCCGGCGTGAAGGTTTATCCGGTCATCGACCGATCAGTCGCGGCGCGGCACGTGGCGTTTGCCCGGCTCCATCTGGTCGAGGATGTCGGTCACATGGTACCCGAAACCGGCGCTATTGACCCCCAGCCGACCTCAGTGGAGCGAGCCGTCACTACGAAAGATTGCTGCGGGAATGTGAGCCGGCCGTTTGCCAGAATAGCGGGATCGAGGCGAGTAGCGGCGTCGTGTGCGATGGCGGCAATCTTGCGTTCACGCCCGGGACCATCGTGGTCCTTCAAGAGTGCAGCCATCGGGGTCGCCGTGAGTTGGAAGCGGACGTAATCCAGCGCCGAGGGAAAGCTAATTTGCTTGGATACGGTCGCAACATTGACATCATCAAAGCCAGCCTG